>JADBKT010000032.1 GCA_014896255.1 Hydrogenibacillus sp. | reverse complement strand
AAGATTCAAGGCTTGAAATGTAAAAGCTTGAACTCATTTTACAAAGCGGATGATCATCTGTCTAGACTTTTCGATGACCTTTAAACGATCGGCTTCAAGTCCGCCGACCTTATACCAGACATTCGCCCAGCCACGTTTTCAGATCCTCCGGATCCTCCAATCCCACCGAAATACGGATGAGTCCCGGCGTGACACCGGCCTTAAGGCGTGCCGGATCCGATAGCCGGCCGTGTGTCGTCGTCCACGGATGGACGACGAGCGTGCGCACATCACCGACATTCGGCGCTTGGAGAAGGCGGCATTTATCGAGCACGCGGTCGGCGCCTTCCGAGCCCTGCAAGCCGCTCTTCCAACGCTCGGTTGGTCGGGTTTTGCGCCCGGCTGTACGTATAGCCCTCACCCGTGGCGAAACGCCGCGCCCCCTCTTCAAGAGACGAAAAGGCGAAAGCGGCCGTCGCATAGATCGGCAGGCCGACCGCGCCGTACGGATCGTCCGGGTGACCGGAAAGCACCGCCCGCGTGTCATACCGCACGACGTTCACCACCCCTTTCCTTCGAGCAACATGTATTCATCTCCTCCGCCTCCACCGTCATACTCCTTCGTCCGCCTCGACATACACGCGTCCGCCCTCACGGGGGATCACACCAGTGATAAGGACCCGCTGGGTTGCAATTGAACACGCGTCCGCCCACACGAGGGATCACATCCTCAAGGGCGCGAAGCCCCGTCCCCGACTTCCGCGCCGAGCTCTCTTCTCAGCGCTCTGGCCGCTTCGACCATGTTCCGAAGCGCCGCGATCGTCTCCGGCACGTCCCGCGTTTTGAGCCCGCAGTCGGGATTGATCCAGAAGTGCTCCTTCGGAAGAACGCGCAATGCGCGGAGAGCTAGGGACTTCATCTCCCAGGCGTCAGGTACGCGCGGAGAGTGGATGTCATAGACGCCGAGCCCGATCCCTTTGTCATACGTATGGGCTTCAAAGGCCCCGATCAGTTCACCGTGGCTGCGGGACGTCTCGATGGAGATGACATCGGCGTCCAGCGCCTTGATCGCCTCGATGATGTCGGAAAACTCGCTGTAACACATATGCGTATGCACCTGCGTCTCCGGCTTGGCGACGGCCGTCGCCAGGCGAAAAGCCCTCACCGCCCAATCGAGATAATGATCCCACTTGGCGCGCTTTTGCGGAAGTCCTTCGCGAAAAGCCGGTTCATCGACCTGCACCATTTCGATGCCTGCCGCTTCCAGCGCTTGAACTTCTTGCCGCAACGCGCGGGCGATGGAGAAGGCGATCGCCTCCGGCACGACGTCTTCCCGAGCGAACGACCACTGCAGGATCGTTACCGGACCGGTGAGCATCCCCTTCACCGGCTTGGACGTGAGCGACTGGGCGAACGCCGTCTCAGCGACGGTAAGCGGTGCGCGGTAGACGATCTCGCCGTAGATGATCGGGGGCTTCACCGCCCGCGAACCGTACGACTGCACCCAACCGTATTCAGTGAAGGCGAACCCGCCGAGCTTTTCCCCGAAGTATTCGACCATGTCCGTCCGTTCGAATTCCCCGTGGACGAAGACGTCCAGCCCGAGCTCTTCCTGGATGCGGACCCACTCCGCAATCTTCTCCTTGATGAATGCCTGATAGGCTTCGTCGTCGAGTTCGCCCTTCCGCCAGCGCGCCCGAGCTTCGCGAACGTCTTTCGTCTGTGGAAAACTGCCGATGGTCGTCGTCGGAAGCAGCGGGAGCTTGAAGCGTTTCCCCTGGACGGTGCGCCGCACCTCGAACGGCTTGGTTCGCGTCGTCTCATCCGGCGTCAACGCCTCCGGTGCCGGGAACGGATGAAGTTTAAGGAAGCGGCGCCGCGCCTCACTCGCCGCTCGATAGGCGGCCTCGGTCTCGGCATCCGGGGCATCCGCTTTGGCCAGAAGGGCAAGTTCAGCAAGCTTTTCATCGGCAAAAGCGAGGACGTTCTTTAGGTCCGGATCAAGCTCCG
>JADBKT010000031.1 GCA_014896255.1 Hydrogenibacillus sp. | reverse complement strand
CGCGCGTCATCGACATGCTCGTCGGCGATCCGCTGCCGCGCATCTGTTGAGCGGCGGGCGCGCCCGGCGACGGACGCCCCGCCTGTCGTCTCCGACGGGAGAAAGGCGATCGTTCGGCTGAAGCGGCCGAAATCGTCGACATCATGGAGGGAACAGCGTGGCGGAGATCCAACATTCCGTTCGGGTTGCGGTCGTTCAGGCGGCCCCGGTGCTGATGGATCAAGCGGCAACCGTTGAAAAAGCGGTTTCCTTGATCGCCCAAGCGGCAGAACAGGGCGCGCAGCTGATCTTGTTTCCCGAATCTTTCATCCCCGCCTATCCCCGGGGGTTGACGTTCGGGGTGAAAGTGGGGAGCCGTTCGGATCGGGGACGGCAGGATTGGTACCGCTATTGGAGCAATGCCGTCACCGTCCCGGGCAAGGCCACCGACATGCTCGGTCAGGCGGCCCGCGAACACCAGGTGTATCTCGTGATGGGCGTTACCGAGAGGGATCTCGAATCGGATACGTTGTATTGCACGGTCTTGTACTTCGGCCCTGACGGCAGCCTGCTGGGCACGCACCGAAAGATCAAACCGACCGCGCTGGAACGGGTGATCTGGGGGGAAGGGGACGGCAGCACGCTGCCCGTCATCGACACGCCGTTCGGGAAAATCGGCGCCTTGATCTGCTGGGAAAACTATATGCCGCTGGCCAGAATGGCCATGTACAGCCAAGGGGTACGGATCTATCTCGCCCCCACGGCGGACGCGCGGGATGTGTGGCAATCGACGATCCGTCACATCGCGCTGGAAGGACGGTGTTTCGTCTTATCCTGCAACCAATTCGTCACCAAGGATATGTATCCGAAAGACCTGGCCTGTTATGAAGAACTGGCATCGGAACCGGAAATGATGAGCCATGGCGGCAGTGCCATCGTCGGGCCGTTGGGGCAGTACATCGTCGAACCGGTTTACGGAAGAGAGGAGATCTTGACGGCGGATCTGGACCTGAGTCTGATCCCCAAAAGCCGGTTTGATTTCGACGTGAACGGTCATTATGCGCGCCCCGATCTGTTTACGTTGATCGTCAACAAACAAAAGCAACAAAACGTTACGTTCACCGAGTGAGAACGGTCGCACGAACCGTTCATCGTGCCGGCCGCGGGTTTTGCCTGCCGTGGCGGGCGGATGGCCTCCTCCCGGGGCTTCGGCAGAGATTCGCCGACCGGCTCGGGCTGGGCGTCCGTTTGACTCAGGGCAGGATACACAAGGCGGGGCGGGAGAGGCGGTGAGGTGATTGAGGGACGAATGGGTGCGCGAACGGCTCCTCGCGCGAAATGCGGTGTCGGCCGCGTTTTTCCAAAGCAGGCTCGCCCCCTGGCGGAGATGTGCGCGGAGATGGCGGACCGGTTTTTGCGCGGGGGGCGCCTGATCGCCTTCGGACGCGGCGCCTATGCGACCGATGCGCAGCACGTCTCGGTCGAGTTCATCCACCCGGTCATCGTCGGCAAGCGGGCGCTCCCGGCGCTGGACGCCTCGCCTCTTCTCCCCGGCGGGGTCGAGACGATCATCCGCTCGGATGATATGGTCATGGGCTTTGCGCCCGCTGAAGGCGATCCGCAGGTCGAACGCCTGCTTCTCGCGGCCCGGCGAAGCGGGGCGCTCACCTTCGCGCTGCAGGGTTCGGCAGGAGACTATGCGGTGCGCCTCGAGGGCGTCGACCCGTTCGTGGCGCAGGAAATGGTCGAGGTGCTCTACCATACGCTGTGGGAGACGGTGCACGTCTTCTTTGAACACCATGCGCTTGAAGGACCGGAGATCGGCGCCGGAGAAGCTTCGTTCTTATATCCGTTTCTCGGCGAGGGAGAAGGGGGCCCGGCGGAATCGGGGAATCCGGGCGGAGGGCGGCGCGCGGAGGTGGTCGAAGAGGTGGCGCGCTCCATCGTGATGAAAGCCCAGGACGACGAGGCGCTGCGCCTGAAGACGGCCGATGAAGAAGCGGCGTCGATCATCGCGGCCATCGAGGCGCTGGCCATGGCGCGGGACCGCGGCGGGCAGGCGCTGATCTTCGGCAACGGCGGCTCGGCGACGGACGCCAACGACTGGGCGTACGACATGAACGTGCCGCCCGGCGGCATGCGCCCGTATCCGGCGGTCTCGCTCTCCGCCGAGCCGGCGGTGCTCTCGGCACTGGCCAACGACGTCGGCGCGGAAGTGCTGTTCATGCGCCAGGTGATCGCCCACGCCCGCCGGGGCGATGTGGCCATCGCGATTTCGACGAGCGGGGGTTCCCAAAACATCTTGCTGGCGCTTGAGGAGGCGCGGCGGCGGGGGCTTGTGACGATCGCGCTCGTCGGCCAGGGCGGCGGCGAAGTCGTGCGCCGGGGGCTCGCCGACATCCCGATCGTCGTGCGTTCGGACTACATTCCCCGCATCCAGGAAGTGCAGGCGAGCGTCTATCACGTCATCCGCGAAGGCCTGGAGGTGTTTTAAGCGCGATGCTTGAACTCTACGGGACGAAGGGCTGCCCGTATACGCGCGAGCTGCGCGAAGCGCTCGATCTGGACGGCGAAGCATACGTGGAATACGACGTGGAGGAGGATATGGACGCGCTCCGGCGGATGGTCGACTTGACCGGCGGGCGAACGGTGCCGGTGCTCGTCGAAGACGGCCAGGTGCTTGCGGTCGGCGTGCAGGGGCGCGGCTGCATCGT
>JADBKT010000030.1 GCA_014896255.1 Hydrogenibacillus sp. | reverse complement strand
CCGAGCCGGATCCGGCCGCCGATCGGCCGGAAGGGCGAGATCGGCGCGCCTTCCGTTTTATTGTTTTTCGATGCGCCGGCCAAAGCATTTTCAATATCCGCATTCCCGGATCTACCTGCGACAGGCTGCATGATCAGGAACGTAGTTGTCGGACGACAGTTTAAGATCCGGCAAATTCGACTCTAAATTTACGGATTAATACTACTGATGAAGAAAATGATATAAGTAGAATCGATGAAAGATTACATTATTTGATTATTGACCAATGATCCTATATTTGATAAAATAACTACCGAGCGGGAACGCTCCAACCGGTGAAATCTGACACAGGAGCGGTCGAGCAGAGCATCAAAATTCTGTGGAAGCGTTTTCGCCGGATTCAGATCTGGGTATTCCTTCCAGGGGGCTGCCCCCGCTAGAGCCGTCGGTCCGCCCGTCCCATCCAATGCATCCGAACGCGTCAAAAGTCAAAAAAGGAGGGTCAGCGATGCCCAAGCTTGAGCGAAGCGCGTATTACGATCTTACGCGCGACATGAACTGGCGTTTTAAGTATGTCAGGGCGGAGGAAGTGTTTCCGCAGGAAATGGTGCACAACCCGGAGGTGCCGTACGAAGAATGGTGGAAATGGGATGAGCCCTACAAGGTGACGTACCGAGAGTACGTCTACAACCAGTCGGAAAAGGATCACGGCGTCTATTCGGTGAAAGCGGCAATCGCCCGCTCGAAATTGTTCGATGCGCTGGACAACGGCTGGAAGGCGGCGCTCACGGCCCATTACGGCGCCATCGCTTTACCGGAATATCTTGCTTCCATCGGGGAATCCCGTATGGCGCGCTTCGGGTTGGGAGCCTCGTGGCGCAACATGGCGACCTACGGCTGTCTCGATGAGACCCGCCACGGGCAGATTCAGGTGTACTTCCCTTACGGGCTGCTCGACAAGCATCCGCAGTTCGACTGGGCGCACAAGGCGTTCCACACCAACGAGTGGGGGGCCATCGCCGCCCGCAGCATGTTCGACCGCATGTTTACGGCGAACGACGCCCTGTCCACCGCCATTCAGCTCACCTTCACCTTCGAAACCGGCTTTACCAACCTCCAGTTCCTCGGTATGGCGGCGGACGCGATGGATGTCGGGGATGTGGAGTTCGGGGCGCTCATCTCCAGCATCCAGACGGACGAATCCCGCCACGCCCAGATCGGGGAACCGACGCTCCGCATTCTCCTCAAAAACGGCAAGAAAAAAGAAGCACAGCGGCTGGTGGAGACGATGTGGTGGCGGGCGTGGCATATCTTCGCCCTCCTGACCGGACTTTCCATGGACTACTATACGCCTCTCGAACACCGCAGCATGTCGTTTAAAGAGTTTATGGAAGAGTGGGTGTTGCGGCAGTTTCTCGATATGTTCCGCGACCTGGGCATGGATCCGCCGTGGTACTGGGACATCATGCGAGATGAGATGAATTGGTATCAGCACGGCCTTCATCTTGGCGTCTGGTTCTGGCGACCGACGGTCTGGTGGAACCCGGACGGCGGCGTGTCTGAGGCCGAACGCGAATGGCTGGAAGAAAAGTACCCCGGCTGGAACGATACGTTCGGTCGCTACTGGGATGTCATCACCGAAAACATCCGAAACGGCCAGACGGAAAAGACGCTGCCTCAGACGCTCCCGCTCGTCTGCAACATGTGTCACATCCCGATTGTCACGCTCAGCGATCCCAAGCAGAAACACAACGCGCCTTACGTCAGCGAGTACAACGGCCGTCGTTACCTCTTCTGCTCCGAGCCCTGCAAATGGATCTTCGATGTTGAGCCCGAGAAATACGCGGGTTACCTCAGCATCGTCGATCGCTTCCTCGCCGGCCACATCCAGCCGCCGACGCTGGAAAATGTATTGGCCTATATGGGCCTCACGCCGGACATCTGGGGTCGAGATGCCGACAACTATGCTTGGGCCTTCCAGAAAAAGGTCGATCAGGCTGCGGTCGGCAACTGAACGGCCACGGGAACAAAAACCGCTTTCGGGGCCGGAGCGCTTCTGCCCCGGCCCCGAAATAAAATTTTGAAACATCATGCTGGGAGGATGGCCGATGGCAACGGTACCTCTTACTGCGGCGCATAAAGAAGATTTTGTCGTCCTCTTGGTACCGGTGGAGGACACGGACACGATCGCCCAGGTCGCCCAAAAGATCGCCGCCCATACGGTCGGCATCCGGGTCAAGCCCCGGAACAAGCCGCTTCAGGTCATGCACAACGGGCGAATGGTGCCCGACCATCTGACCGTCGCGGAGGCGGGCATTCGACCGATGGATTATGTCGAGGTGTCGTACGTTGAGTGAGACGAAAACGATCGTCTGGTACCCGACGATTTCAATCGACGATCTGTGGGAAGGCGAGATGACGGACGTCGAGGTGGAGAGGGAGGTCGTCCTCCTGGTCCATCTCGAGGGCGGGAAGATCGTCGCCTATCAGGGCATCTGTCCGCACCAGGAACAGTACCTGGCGGACGGCACGTTCGAAGGCGGCGTGATCACCTGCCACGCCCACCTCTGGCAATTTGAGGCAGAAACGGGCGAAGGGATCAACCCGAAAGGATGTCGGCTGTTCCGCTATGAGGTGAAGGTCGAAGACGGGACGATCTACGTCGGTGTCCCGGAAGGGACAGCGCGGCGGTACAACCGATGCGTGGCGGATTGAAGGGGCACCGCGCGCGAGGTCGAGCGCATGACGGCAAATCCCATTCCGGACAAAGGAGAAGGATCGATGGCGAAGGATCATGCGGTGGAAAAGCGACAAAAGCTGGTCGGTCCGGTGGTCACCGACCCCATCCTGGCCGAGGCCCTGGCGCAGGCGATCGAAACGGACAACCCGGACGCCGAGGTTTACGTCGACGACCGGGGCGGATACATCCGTATCCACACGCCGCGGATCTGCCGGATCACGCGAAAGAGCCTCCGAGAGGCTCTGGGGTATGATATGCATCTTTCGGCCCTCGAGCCGAAAATGTGTGCTTTTGCCGGGCGGATGTGGTACGTCGACGATGAGGCGCTGTACTTCTACCTCGAAGGAGAAGTGACCGAAGAAGAACTGAAAGCCATTCAGGAGGCGAGGCGCGATGTCTAAAGAGAGCGGAGCGCGGGCGCGGGGCGATCGGCAGGTCGGCGGCTTGCGCCGCAAACGGAAAGCCTGGTCGCTGTGGGAAGAACGCCGGGTGCCGAGCGATTACGAAGTGGTCTCGCATCGTTTTCATTATCATTTCCGCCGGGAGCCGGCCCCATTCGATCTGGATCCGAATCATCCGATCAACCGCTGGTACTTGAAGCATCGGGAGGGCTCTCCGTTTCAAGTGGACGACTGGGAGCAGTTCCGGGATCCGGCGCGTCTGACGTACAAAGACTACGTCACCTTGCAAAAAGATCGGGAGCTGTACGTCGACCAGCTGATCGACGATTTCGAGCGCGAGGATCACTATCGCCGATTGCCGAAAGCGTGGGTCGATCTGCTGGAGGTGCTGTACATCCCAAGCCGTTTTTCCGGGCATGTGTTGCAGATGTCGGCGATGTACTGGGCGCAGATGGCTCCTTCCGCCTACATCACGAACGCCGGATACTTTCAAGGCGCAGATGAGCTTCGCCGCCTGCAGCGGAGTGCCTACATCGCCAAAGCGCTGTCGCTGGATCACGGAGAGCATCTCGCCGATTCGGAGCGGACCAGGGCGATCTGGGAAGACGATCCCCACTGGCAGCCGATGCGGGAAGTTATGGAAAAACTCCTCATCGCCTACGACTGGGGCGAATCGTTTGTCGCGACCAATCTTGTGGTCAAGCCGGTTTACGACGCGCTGATGAACGTCGCCTTTTCCGGGCTGGCCGAGCAGAACGGCGACGACCTGCTTCATCTGATGCATCGCGATTTTCAGCTGGACAGCGAGCGCGCGGCCAACTTCACCGTCGCCCTCGTCCGCTACGCCACGGAACGCGTGTCGGACCATCGCCGACTTCTCGGAGAATGGATCGAGAAATGGCGCGAGCCGGCGTACCGGGCCGCGGAAGGGCTGGCGGCCCTGTTTGAGAAGGCGCCGCACGGGATGGCCAAAGAAGCGGTCATGGACCTCGTTCGCGCGTCGCACCGGACATTCTTGGAGAGGATGGGTCTGGCCTGAACATGAGGGCGTACACCGTGACCATCGAAACGGCCGACCTCTCCTTTACGGTCGAAGACGGGGAGACCATTCTCGGCGCGGCTCGGCGTAACGGCATTTACCTTCCCTTCGAATGCGGCTGGGGGAGCTGCGGGACGTGCAAAGCGACCCTGATTTCCGGGGAAATTCGCTACCTGCTTGAAAACCCGCCGGCGATCAGCGAACGCGATCGGAAGCGGGGGCGGATCGCAATCTGTCAGGCGACACCGGTATCGGACGTCATCCTTCGCGCCTCGGTGCTGGAGCGGCTTCCGGAACATCTGCAAACGCGAGACGTCTGCGCCGTCGTGGAGTCGATCGTTGAGGTGACCCCGGATCTGACGCATTTTTACCTCCGTCCTGAAGAAGCGGTCTCCTACGAACCGGGACAGTATGCCATCTTCCGGCTGGGGCCTGAGCTTCGTCGCGCTTACTCGATGGCCAATCTTCCGGGGGATGAGGCGGGACTGGAATTTATCATCCGGCGTTACCCGGGAAAGCCGGGCAGTGAGGCGGTATTCCGCCTCCGGCCCGGCTCCAGGGTCATGCTGGAGTTTCCTTACGGAGGCGCTTACTTCCGGATGACGGGGCGGCCGAACGTCCTCGTTGCCGGAGGGACGGGCATCGCGCCGATGCTGGCCATCGCCCGGGCGCTGGTCGCCCGACGGGCGGATCCCGGCATCGGTGAATTCCCGCATTATCTTTTCTATGGGGCCCGGTCGCCGGTCGATCTGGCAGGGCTGGAGGCGCTTTACGCGTTGTCCGCTCGCTTTCCTCAACTTGCGGTCGTTCCGGTGGTCGACGTGCCCGACGCCGAGTGGCGCGGCGAGACGGGCCTGGTGACCGACGTGCTGGAGCGCCGGCTGTCCGAACCATGGTCGGCTTACACCTTTTATGTGGCCGGCCCGCCGGTCATGGTGAATGCCGTGGTCCGGCGACTTCGGGACCGGGGCGTTCCCCTGACCCAAGTTTACTATGACGCCTTTGGATGACGGGTTGGCGAACCGGGGATGAAAGCGATGGAGAACGTCATGAAACGGGTCGACATCGATCTTCCCGACGTGCTGCAGAACCTGCCTAAGCGCAAAGGGAAGCGGCCGCAGATCGACATCCGATATCCGTGCCCCCAGACGGAAGACCCGTCGCCGGAGATGATCCGGCAAACGTTGCTTGCCCGCGCCTGCCGGCTTCCCGGCGTGACCTG
Source organism: Hydrogenibacillus sp. (assembly GCA_014896255.1). GTDB lineage: Bacteria > Bacillota > Bacilli > Thermicanales > DSM-22653 > Hydrogenibacillus. The sequence continues at coordinate 13,185 of JADBKT010000030.1, read as the reverse complement.
TCGGCCGACGGAGATGAGGGTGCCGGGGGGCACGGCGCTGGTGATGGAGGAGGAGCTGGCGGAAGGACAGCCGGAGGCGTACATCTTCCGGCGGGAATTTGCCATCGTCCGCTCGGACGGAAGTGTGCACCTTCCCCTGCTTCCGGAGTGGGGCGAACACGTCCTACGACAGGGCTGGGCGACCATCCACCCGGTGGCCCGCTATCTCGCCGGCGCTTTGCCGCCGCAGAATTTGATCGTTTACGCGCCTCGGGATGACAAGGAGCTGGACGTCATCTGGCGGATCGTTCAGGCCGGCTATTTTTACGCCCGCGGTTGGATCGTGCCCTTAGCGTCGTCATAAAAATCATCCGCATGGAACGGGGCATCCGCATGGAACGGTGCGCCGCGAACTGCGGATCCGGGAGGGATGAGGATGAAAGCGGCCGTTTACTTCGGTCCCCGCGACGTGCGGGCGGTCGAAATCGAGGCGCCGCAAATTCGCGCCGAGCATGAAATTTTGGTGAAAGTCAGGGCGACGTCGATCTGCGGCTCGGATCTCCACATTTATCGCGGAACGCTCGACGGCATCATGGCGCGCGGGCGTTCGCAGCTCGGTCATGAACTGTCCGGTGAAGTGGTGGAAGTGGGCAAAGCGGTCGGCAACTTCAAACCGGGGGACCGCGTTACGATGGCTTATTCCGCTTCGTGCGGCGAATGTTACATGTGTCGGGTCGGGCAGACGGCGCACTGTACCACGACCAATAAAGCCGTCTATGGCTTTGGGACCGCCTTTGGCGATCTCAACGGGACGCAGGCGGAGTATATGGTCATTCCCTACGCCGATGCGCATGCCATGAAGGTTGACGAATCGCTTTCCGATGAGGCGACTCTGCTTCTTTCCTGCAACCTCCCCTCAGCGCTCATTGCCAATCGTTTGGCCGACATCCAACCCGGAGAAACGGTGGCGGTCGTCGGCCTCGGCCCGACAGGAATTCTGACGCTGGAACTCGCTCTCAAACGGGGCCCGGGGCGCGTGTTCGCCTTTGATCCGGTGGATGCGCGCCGATCATTTGTTCAGAAACGGTACGGCGTAGAAGCATTCGACCCCTCTGATCGTCCGCAGATCGAAAGGGTAAAGGAAGCCACCCGGGGCCTCGGCGTGGATAAAGTCATGGAGATCGTCGGGACGCCGGAAAGCCTGTCTTTGTCGCTGGAACTCGTCCGCCCCGGCGGGACGGTCGCCGCGATCGGCGTATTTACCAGCGATACGTTCAACCTCAATCTGGCCGACGTTTTCTTGCGGGACATTACGCTGCACATGAACGGGTTTGCCAACGTGCAGCCCTTCATGTGGGAGGCGCAGCGCCTCCTGGCGCGAGGGGTGCTCGATCCTGCGCCTCTTTTTACCCACCGTTTTTCCCTTGATCAGGTGGGAGAGGCGTATGAGACGTTTGCCGAGAAGAAAAACGGCGCCCTCAAGGTGCTCATCCGGCCATGAAGCGGCACCGCGTGCGCCTGACGATGAGCAAAGAATCCGCCCGGCGAACGATCGAGTTCGACATCGATGAAGAAGAGTATTTGCTTTACGGGGCTCTTGATGCCGGCGTCGAGATCCCCCATGCGTGCGAGCAGGGGTGGTGCCTGGCGTGCGCTGCGAAGCTCGTCGCCGGGGAGCTCGATATGGGTGACGCCTATCTTTACTATCCCCAAGACCGTGAAGCCGGCTTCGTGCTTCTCTGCTCGGCGAAGGCGCGTTCCGATCTCTGGCTCGAACACGATTTTCATCGCACGCGCCGCGAGATGCTTCAGCATCGCTTGAATTACAATCTGCTGACACGGGCTTACCCGCAGATGAATTTCCGCCGCGGTCGTTCAAAAAGATAAAATAGATGCATTTATTAAATGTTGACATAGTATTTGATATCAGATAAAATTCATCTTGACGGGAGAGTGGCGAAGATGGAGGTGAGAACGCTTACCTTGCATAAACTCAGTTTAAAGTGTGATGAAAGGGGCAGTCCCGGGATCGGTAGAGGAGGTGGGAGACGACTACGGGACGCGAGAGCTGCATGAATCACGTACGTAAAAGACGAAAAACTCAACATTCGGCAATAATGAGGGAGAGGATTACCATGACCATCGAACAAAAGAGCGCGGTTCGCCCGTTTACCGGCGAAGAGTACCTGGAGAGCCTGCGGGACGGGCGCGAGGTGTACATTTACGGCGAGCGCATCAAAGACATCACGCAGCATCCGGCTTACCGCAATTCGGCTCGGATGTTCGCTCGGTGGTACGACCGCCTTCACCAGCTGCACGCCGAAGATGAAAAACGGGGCGGACCGGAACATTGGAAATGGACGATGCCGACCGATACCGGGAGCGGGAGTTGGACGCACCCGTATTTTGTCGGCGCCAAGAGTGCTGAAGATTTGGTCAAGGCACGGGACACGATCGCCGAGCTGCAGCGCGTCGTTTACGGCTGGCTCGGTCGATCGCCGGACTATAAGTCGGCGTTCGTCGGAACGTTGGGCGCAAACAGTGATTTCTATGCACCCTATCAGGAGAACGCCAAGAGATGGTATAAGGAAACGCAAGAGCGATTGTGGTTTTGGAACCACGCCATCGTGAACCCCCCCATCGATCGCAACAAGCCGGTGGAAGAAGTGGGCGACGTCTATATGCACGTTGAAAAGGAAACCGATGGCGGCGTCGTCGTCTCCGGTGCCAAGGTGGTGGCCACCGGCAGCTCCCTCACCCACATGAACTTCATCGCGCATTACGGTCCGATTCCCATCAAGGACAAAAAATTTGCTTTGATCTTTACCGTTCCGATGAATGCTCCGGGTGTCAAGTTGATCAGCCGGGTGTCCTATGAATTTATCGCGGCGACGACGGGAAGCCCGTACGACTATCCTTTGTCCAGCCGGTTGGACGAAAACGATGCGATCTTGATTTTTGACAACGTATTCGTCCCGTGGGAAAACATCTTCGTCTACGGGGACATCGACAAGGTCAATACGTTCTTTCCGCTTTCCGGGTTCATCCATCGCTTTACCTTGCACGGCCTGACGCGGCTTGCGGTTAAGCTGGACTTCATCGCCGGTCTGGTGCTCAAGGCGACGGAAGCGACGGGTGTCAAAGACTTCCGCGGTGTGCAGGCCCGCGTCGGAGAGATCTTGGCGTGGCGTCACTTGTTCTGGGCCCTCTCCGAGGCGATGGTGCGCAATCCGGAGCCCTGGGTAGGCGAATATGTGCTGCCCAACCTCGCTCCCGGCCTGGCGTACCGCGTATTTGCCACCGAAGCGTATCCGAAAATCAAGGATCTCATCGAAAAAGACTTGGCCAGCGCGCTTATCTATCTGCCCTCGCACGCCGCCGATTTTCTCGATCCGGAGATTCGGCCGTATCTGGAGAAGTACGTCAGAGGGACAAATGGGTACGACGCGGAAAATCGCGTGAAATTGCTGAAGCTGCTCTGGGACGCCATCGGCACCGAATTCGGCGGGCGCCACGAACTGTATGAGCGCAATTACGCCGGCAATCATGAAAACATTCGACTTGAGGTGCTTCTTACGGCGCTCAACACCGGTGATGCCGATCGGTTTAGGGAGTTCGCCGAACGGTGCATGGCGGAATATGATCTGAACGGCTGGACGGTGCCGGACCTTGTGAATCCCGACGATGTGAGTCTCGTCCGCAAGCGCCGTTAAAAAGCTGTGCCATGGAAGAAAACGTGAGAAGGAGGGGCGCTTGATGGGAGAGGAGTCGCCCGTTCTGAAACTCGGGGACGTTCTTCCGGATGTGACGCTCGCCGCTTATTTTCCGGAGACGAAAACGGAAGGAACGATCCGGATTGGCCCTTCGGCGACGGACAAACGATGGGCGGTGCTCGTCTTCTATCCTGCCGATTTTACGTTCGTCTGTCCGACGGAGCTGGCGGATTTTGCCGAACACTACGAAGCCTTTAAGTCCGTCGGGGCGGAAGTCATCGGGGTGAGCACGGACACCGTTTACACGCACAAAGCGTGGTTGGAGGCAGAAAAGCTGCTCAGCAACGTGCGTTTCCCGATGGCCGCCGACCACAACGGCCACCTGGCGCGCCTGCTGAACATCTACAACGAAGCGGATGGGACGGCGATGCGCGGTACATTCATCGTCGATCCGGAAGGCATCTTGCGCGCGCAAGAAGTGACTTGGTACGATGTCGGGCGCAACGCGAGCGAGACGCTCAGGCTGCTGGAGGCTTTTCAATATGTGCGTGAACATCCGGGCATGGCCTGTCCGGCCGGTTGGACGCGGGGAAAGAAAACGCTAAAACCGGGGATGGATATCGTCGGCAAGGTGCACGAAGCATTGTCTTGATGACGGTTTAACAAAAATTTTCAAAGGAACTTGACATTCAAGCTATGATTAGATACAATATCAGATACAAGAACAATAATGTGTGTCACTGGGCGGTGTTCATGGTCATGCGGCCGAGATCAGAAGGAGGAGAGATTGCATGGCGGAACGGTTCGTCTCGGCCAAGCATATTTCTTTAGCTTTGGCCCAATCGATGCTTGACGCCGCAGTGAACAAAGCGACGTCGATCGGGGCTCGGGTGAATATCGCCATCGTCGATGGCACGGCGCAGTTGAAAGCGTTTTATCGCATGGACGGCGCGCCGCTCTTGTCGATCGGCATCGCCCAGCGCAAGGCTTATTCGGCGGCGGCATTCGGAATGGAGACAGGCAAATGGTACGACATGATCAAAAATAACCCTCGCCTGCTGCACGGCCTTCCGCACACGCCGGACTTGACCATCTTCGGCGGCGGCTTCCCGATCGTCGTCGAGGGCGACATCATTGGCGCCATCGGCGTGAGCGGCGGAACGGAAGAAGAAGACGAGGCCATCGCCCGGGCTGCCCTGGATCGGGTGGAGCGGTTTGCTTAACGCGTCGATTTCGGAGGCGACCGGCCGGGTGAACGTAGACGGCGGTTGTTGGCCGATCGGTAAAGCAGGTGACGTGCATGAGAGATGGGCCGGCGGCGGATAAAGTGACGATCCGCATTGAACCGGACGGGCTCCACTTTGATGGACAGGTCGGTGATCAGCTGCTCACGCGGCTCCGTGAGCTGTATTATGGTCGCTCAGGGCGGCCGGCATTTCCGGGGTGCCGGAATGGCGGTTGTGGGTATTGCAAGGTGGAATTGCTTGAAGGGGAGGTGATGCACGGCGACGCGTATTCCAGGGGGGCCCTTCCCGACGAGGAGCGCCTAAAGGGTCGCATCCTCATGTGCCAGGTCCACCTCCTCGGAGACGTCGTCATCCGTTTGTTGCCGAAGGACGATCCGCTTGCGCGCCTGCTCCAAAAGTTGAAAGCGCAAACTCACAACCAAGGGAGGTTTAATTCCGATGGGTGAAGGGATTATGCGTCTTGGCTACGTCGTCACCCGCGTGACGGACATCGAAGCCGCCCGCAAGCATTACGTTGAAGTGATGGGGTTGGAAGTGACTGACCGGACGGAAACGGAGATCTACCTCAAGGGATGGGATGAATACGACCACCACTCGATCGTTCTTAAGCAGTCCAACCGTGCCGGCCTTGAGAAGATGGCCTTCAAGGTCCATACGTACGATGACTTGGCCCAGCTGGAAAAACAATTGATGCAATACGGTGCTACGGTCACCCGTTTCTCTAAAGGAGAGAATCACAAGGTCGGGGAAGGGGTTCGCTTCCGCTTGCCTTCCGGACATGTGATGGAGCTGTTCGTCGACATTGAGTACAAAGGCAAAGCGCTTCCCCAGGTCAACCCTGCGCCGTGGCCGGAAGGGCTCATCGGCGTAGGAGCGCCGCGCATCGACCATCTCTTGATCACCGCCGAACGGCCGCATGAGAACGTCGAATTCCTGATGAAGGCGCTTAATTTCTACATGAGCGAAATGGTCGTAGAGAAGCCTGATTCTGATGTCCCTGTTGCGGCATGGCTGTTCCGCAGCAATACGCCGCACGATATCGCCATCATCCCGGGCAAGGACGAGGGTTTGCACCACTTCGCTTTCTGGCTGGATGAATTTAACGAGCTCCGCAAGGCCGGAGATGTCTTCTCCAAGCATGACGTGCCGATCGACGTCGGCATCGAGCGCCACGGCATCACCCGCGGCCAGACGATCTACTATTTCGATCCGGCGGGCAACCGTAATGAAGTGTTTACGGGAGGTTATATCGCGTATCCGGACATGCCGGTCGTGAAGTGGACGGTCGACCAGCTCGCCCGCGGCATCTTCTACTTCAACCATCGCCAAGAGTGGATCGACGGGTTCACCGGTGTCACGACCTGAGAACCGGAACAACTCTCGAAGTGCACCAATTCAGTGTGTTCGATGAGCATCGGGGGCCCAATCGATTTTCAGGGCCCCCGTCTTGTTAAAAAATATGATATAATCACCATGAGACACTCAATGCACTTCGGGAGGATCTTCCATGACGCAAATGCCGGCCACGCGCGCTGAGTGGGCGTACGAACAACTGAAGGAAAAAATTTTATCCAATGAGATCTCTCCGGGTGAGCGGCTCGTCGTCGATCAGATCGCTCGCGACCTCGGCATCAGCCCGATGCCCGTGCGGGAAGCGATCCGGCGCCTGGAAGCGGAAGGATGGGTGGAAAGCAAGCCGTACATCGGCGCCCGCGTCGCTCCGATCCGCCTAGAAGAACTTGAAGAGCTTTACACCATACGACTCGCTCTGGAGCCGATTTTGGCCCGCACGGCCGTGCCGAAGGCAACGCCCGGTGTGATCGAAGAGCTGGAAGCGCTGCTCCAACAGATGGACCACGCCGTTGAAAGCGGGGATGCGGGAACTTTTAGCCGCCTGAACTATACGTTCCATCGGACGTTGTATGATCTTTCCCCATGGCGCGAGCTCAACCGTATCGTCACGGCGGTATGGGAAAAATCGGCACGTTCTCGGTGGATTTTCGTGCAGACCCCGGAGACGATGGGCGAATCCCAAAAAGAGCACTGGGGGATGCTCGAGGCGCTGAAAACCAAAGACGGCGCCCGCATGGAAGAGCTGATGCGCCGCCAAAAACAGCGCTCCTTCGAGAATTTTATGGCCTATCTAAAGCGTACGCTTGAAGTGACGCAGGCCGAGACCTCGGCGAATTGAGCGGCGCATGCGATGGGCGATGTTGAAGATGATCCGATGATCACCGGGCTGATGATCATCGGATATTTCAACGTCGGGGTGATCAATAATTTCATAGGGATCTTGACATCTTGTCCGCCATCGGATGATCTACCACAGAGCACACTACAAAGGCCAATTGTGGGTGTATGTGTTCAACCGAATGATGGGGGATGATGGGAACCGTCATGCGGATGAGATGATGAAGGAGACGGACGAAAGGGATGCGCAGGGAAGAGACGAAGGGCAGGCCGGCGGAGATACGACATCAGGAGCTGGCGCGGCGATTGTGGGAAGCGCGTCTGCGGAGGCATCCGATTCGACGTCTGACGATCGAGTGGCCGGACATGACGGTGGACGATGCGTATGCGATCCAGGATCAACTCATCGAATTTTACCGCGTTGCTGGAGACCGCCCGATTGGATTTAAACTGGGATTCACCAGCACCGAGATGCGGCGTGCGATGGGCGTGCAGGACCCCAATTACGGGATCCTGCTGGCGAGTATGATTCAACCTTCACCTGCTCAGGCAAGGAAGGAGTGGATTCACCCTCGAGTGGAGCCGGAGATTGCGGTGCGCGTAGGGCGCGAATTGTCCGGGTCCAGCCTGAATCGAGCTCAGGTGGCGGCCGCCATCGCGGCTGTGGCGCCGGCGCTGGAGATCGTGGATTCTCGTTACGAGCATTTCCGTTTTACCTTTCTCGACAACACGGCCGACAATTCCTCGGCGGCCGGTTTCGTTTTGGGTGATTGGCAGGACGCATCGGGCGTCGATTGGGAGTGCTTGGGCGTGACATTGAGCGACGGTACGCAAGAATATACGGGTTTTAGTGCAGCGGTGATGGGCAGTCCAGTGGCGGCGGTATCTTGGCTTGTCGGGGAGCTGGCTCGCCGGGGACGATTTCTGCCGGCCGGTTCCGTCATCCTCACGGGAGGAATGACGGCACCCATGACGTTATCCCCAGGGAACCGAATCGAGGGCAACTTCGGTTCGTTGGGTGTGCTCGTCATCCATGGGTGATCCGCGTTTGACATGGATCATTGATCGCTCTAAGATCATTGAGCGCCCTAATTTCGTCGATTCATCTCTAAAACGCACCCTTAAGGAATCGCAGGTTGGGGGAACAGAGGATTAATCGCCGCACGCAGCAGTGGCTGCTGTTGCGTGAACACATTTTTTGATATATAATCTGATCAAATGTACGAGGGGGTGTATTGTGGATGTCTTTTCAATTCCACGCTCGGTTGTTCATCGATGGCCAGTTCGTCGAATCCTCCGAAGGAAAGCGCTTCATGAACATCAACCCGGCGACGGAAGAAGAACTCGGCTGGGTGGAAGAAGCGACGAAGGCGGACGTCGACCGGGCGGTGCAGGCGGCTCGCCGGGCCCTCAAAGGCGACTGGGGGAAAATGTCATCGCCCGGCGCTGGAAGTGGAGTTTTTCCACGATGTGTTGTGCGCGTGGTGCTACGCGTTCTCTCCGCGGGTGCACCGACTCATCTCCGAGTACCCCGAAGTTCGGATCGTCCACCGCGCTTTTGCCCTGGCGCCGACGCCGGAATCCCTGGTGGCCATGTTCGGCTCAAAGGAGCGGGCCAAGCGGGAGATCCTTTCACATTGGAGAGCGGCCAACCAAAACGACGATGAACATCGCATCAACGCCGATCTGATGGCGGCGCGGCCCTTTGATTATCCGTACTCCATGCCGGGGCTTTTGGCCTGCAAAGCCGCGGAACGTCAAGGCGGTCAAGAGGCGCACTGGGCGATGTATGATCGCATCCAGCGGGCGCACCTCTCGGAATGCCTCGATATCACCGATTTGAACGTGCTTCGCCGGTGTGCTTTGGACGTCGGCTTAGATGGGGAACAATGGGAAGACGATTACCGTTCGCCCGTCGTCCGCGACGCCGTCGAGCGGGATCTGGCCCGTGCGAAGTTATACGGCATCACCGGAGTGCCGACGCTCGTCGCCGATCAAAAGTACGCGCTCACCGGAGCGCAAAGCGACGCGCGTCTTGTGGCTTGGATCGAGCACCTCCTCGCGCAGCGGTCATCCCGATAGATCTTCTGAAAATCCGATCCCCCGGGAGGGATGAAACATGGCGCATTACCTGGTCCGCGCGACGTTTGACACCTCACGCTTGGCAGAACTTCGAGAGCGACTGGTCGCCGGCGAGATCGAACGCATGCGTCCGTTCGGCCATGCGCTCAGCGCTTCCCTGGAAGGTGCCCGCCTCGATCCTGAGACCGGCGAGGCGCTGTGGGAGGAAGAATGCTATTGTCGTTTGCCCCTTGACGAAGAACGGGAAGCGGTGTTGGACCATTACTTTACGCGGATCGACGTCGAGCGGGTTTCGGCCGGCGAAGGATGGGCGCGGATCACACACCTTCCGTCGCTTTGGCGTCCTCTCGCCGCCTGGCCAGACGGTCCGGCTTGCGATTTTAAGAACGGATCTTGCGACTCTGCATGGACGGATCGATAGGGGATGAGCGATTCATGGAGATCGGCATTTATACGTTTGGAGAGCGGACGGCGGATCCGGAAACGGGGCAGCTGATCAGCCCCGCCGAACGATTGCGCCGCTTGTTGGAAGAAATCGAGCTGGCCGATCAGGTCGGCTTGGACGTTTTTGGCGTCGGAGAGCATCACCGTCCGGATTTCACCGTCTCCGCTCCGGCCGTCGTGCTCGCCGCCGCCAGCGGGCGTACGCGACGCATCCGTTTGACCAGCGCGGTGACGGTTTTGAGTTCCGACGATCCGGTGCGCGTGTTTCAGTCGTTCGCGACGTTGGATCTCGTCTCCGGCGGGCGGGCGGAAATCATGGTCGGTCGTGGCTCGTTCATCGAGTCCTTTCCCTTGTTCGGGTATGATCTGGACGACTACGACGCGCTTTTTGAAGAAAAACTCGATCTTTTACTCAGGATCCGCGAATCGGAGCGCGTCACCTGGTCGGGACGCTTCCGGCCGGCGCTCGATCATCTGGGCGTGTATCCCCGGCCGCTCCAAGACCCGCTTCCGATTTGGGTGGCGGTCGGCGGCACGAGCGCATCGGCGGTCCGCGCCGGCATGCTCGGTCTACCGATGGCCTTGGCCATCATCGGCGGTCTTCCCGAACGTTTTAAGCCGCTTGTGGAGCTTCATCGGAGAGCGGCATGGAGCGCCGGGCATCCTACGCCGCGGCTCAGCATCAATTCGCACGGCTTCATCGCCGATACGTCGCAAGAAGCGGCTGAGACGGCATTTCCGGCCTTCAAAGCGATGATGGACCGCATCGGCAGGGAGCGCGGCTGGCCGCCGATGACGCGCGAGCAGTTCGAAGCCTCCCGCACGCTGAGGGGCGCCGATTTTGTCGGCAGCCCGGATGAGGTGATCGAAAAAATCCTCTTCCAATACGAGATTTTCCGGCACGACCGTTTTCTCATGCAGCTTAGCGTCGGCACCTTGCCGCATCCAAAAGTGTTGCGCGCGATCGAGCTGTTGGGCACGAAGGTGGCCCCGGTCGTTCGGCGCGAAATCGCCCGTTGGAAGGGAAAACAGTAGAGGCATAGTTTGGTTGATGGCGTTCGATGGTTTTGAGCGGTTGCATGCCGCTTGACACTTGACACGATTTGAAATTCGGGATAAATTTTATACAAGGTTTAATCATTTCGTAGCTCAATATCAAATGCATACCAACTGCTAAGGGGTGCCGGTCGTGCATATGCAGGTCTGGCTGAGAGGACGCCTTTGTCCAACCCTTGAACCTGATCTGGTTAGGACCAGCGGAGGAAAGCAGTAAGGAATGGCAAATGGATACTCAAAGCCTTGCCAGCAACCCTGCGACCTTGACCGCCTGCGTCGGGTCGCTTTTTTCATGAGCCATACTGTTTAAGGGGCGATCCCGATGATCGACATCGAATCGATCGATCGCATGATCAAGCGCATCCGGGCGGAAAGTCCGCTCATTCACTGCATTACGAACACGGTCGTCCAGAACTTCACGGCCAACGGCCTGCTGTCCCTGGGGGCGTCGCCGGTGATGAGCGATGCACCGGAGGAAGCGGGAGAGATGGCCCGGCTGGCGAAGGGCCTCCTCATCAACATCGGCACGCTGCACGACGAGACGATCCGCGCAATGGAGGCGGCGCTTCGTTCGGCGAACGAAGCCGGAGTCCCGGCGGTACTCGATCCGGTCGGCGTCGGATCGACGACTTTCCGAACGAAGGCGGTACAGCGCCTGCTTACGCTCGGCCGTTTCACCGTCATTCGCGGGAATGTCGCCGAAGTGGCCAATACCATCGGACGGTCGCTGCCGATCAAAGGCGTCGACGGCGGGACGGTGTCGCGCGACATAGCGGTCGATGTCGCCCGTCAGGCGGCCCGGGCGCTTGGGGCGGTCGTCGCCGCGACGGGGCCGGAAGACGTCGTCACGGACGGCGAGCGGACGATCATCGTCCAAAACGGCGATCCGCTCATGAGCCGCGTCACCGGCGTCGGATGCCTGCTCGGCGCGGTCGTCGCCGCGTTTCTTTCCGTCGAGGGTGATCCCTTTCGGGCCGCCGCCGGGGCGCTCATCGCCTATGGTATTGCCGGGGAAATGGCGCGTGAAACGCTTTCCCAGCGTCCTGAAAGCGGCGCAGCGGTCCTCTCCGGGGCGTACGGCATCGCCTTTCTGGATGCGCTCGATGCGCTCCATGACGGAGCGATCGATCGCCGCGCCCGGTGGACGGTACCGGGAGAAATGACGTCATTCAACATCTGAACAACGGAGGGGTCCATCATGACAGAGGCGCGTACGGCGACGGCGGCGCGGGCGCTCACCATCGCGGGGTCGGATTCCGGCGGCGGCGCGGGCATTCAAGCCGATCTCAAGACGTTTTTCGCCCTCGGGACGTTCGGCATGAGCGCCATAACCGCGGTCACGGCGCAAAACACGCTCGGCGTCAGCGGTGTCTATCCGCTTTTCCCGGAGGCGGTGGCCAAGCAGATCGACGACGTGGCGACGGACATCGGCGTCGATGCGGCGAAATCCGGCATGCTTTTTTCGACGGAGATCATCGAGGTCGTCGCCGATCGCGTGCAGGCGCACCGGATCGAACGGTTCGTCGTCGATCCGGTGATGATCGCCAAAGGCGGTTCCCCGCTCCTTCAAGACGATGCTGTTCAAGCGTACCTTGACGTGCTCATGCCGCTGGCCTTCGTCGTCACGCCGAATCTTCCGGAGGCGGAGCGACTCACCGGTCTTACCATTCGCACGCGGACCGACAAGATTCGGGCGGCGAAGGCCTTGTCCGAACGCGGGGCCAAGCACGTGATCATCAAAGGCGGGCACGAAACAAGCGCGGACGTCGAAGATGTGTTTTTCGACGGCGCGCGCGTGGTCGTTTTTCGAAAGACACGGACGGAGACGAAAAACACCCACGGAACGGGCTGCACGTTTTCGGCGGCCATCGCTGCGCAACTGGCGAAGGGCGCGGATGTCTTTCAGGCGGTGCTCACCGCCGAGCGGTTCATCGATGCGGCGATCCGCGCGGCGCTTCCCTTAGGCGGTGGACACGGACCGACCAACCACTGGGCATATGGCGTGGAACGTCCGCTTCAGACAATTTCGGATGCGGCGGTACCGCAAGTGGAATGGGAAGAGGTTCACTGACCGCTCAGACGATCGCGGCGAATGGGCACTCCGCACGGCTTGTGCCGTGGGATTCTTGGGAGTACTCCCGCCTTGCAGAAGGAGTGGGCTTTCCCGCACGGGTTTTGTAAGCCATATTCCGTCGTGACGGTGGCCGTTTCCCGCATCACGTTACCATCGCCCGCTGCCGAAAAACCACGCGGCCGCGTTGACCGCGCAGATCTCGGAATGCTTGAAACATTGTCGGTCACCGGACTTTCGGATTCTTCCCTGGCGTCGGATGCAGGCGGAGAGGCGGCCGTTTTACTAGGCGCCGGAGGTCCGTTTGGCCCACGCCGGCGGGATGTACGCGCACGTCGGCTCGGCGGCAAGCATGTCGCCGCTTACGGCGTAGGCCCGGGCGCGGCTTCCGCCGCAGATGTGG
>JADBKT010000003.1 GCA_014896255.1 Hydrogenibacillus sp. | reverse complement strand
CGACTTTGACCTGAAGGCGTGATCGTCTCTCCCGAAGCCGTCTTCCCTAACCGTTCCCCTCACTCTAAATGAGGAAAAAAACATGCCGGCGCCGGGAAAGCGCCCCCGGCAAAACGTGCCGGTCTGGCGGGCGCAATTCGGCGGACGGCGTCGTAGTCGGAACAAGGCGGATCGTCGTCGTTCGGCCGTTTCCAGCCGACTTCGAGCTGCAGCGCCGGGGCGGGAAACCCGGTGCGGGGACTCTTCCTCAATCGGCGCCGGCATCCAGGCGGATTTGAAGGCGTTTTTGTCCCTCATCATCGAGGCCGTCGCCGATCGGATCCAAAAACACCGGATCGAACGGCTCGTCGTCGATCCGGTGATGGTCGCCAAGGGCGGCGAGCGCGGCCGAGCTGGCGAAGGGGGCGGACGTGTTTCAGGCGGTCTTCACCGCCGATCGGTTCATCGACGCGGCCATCCGCTCGGCGCTTCCGCTCGGGTCGGGGCACGGCCCGAAAAACCACTGGGCGTACGGCGCCCTCCGGCCGGCGGCGACGCTTTCGGCAGAGACGGCCCCAGAGCTCGAGAAGGAAGACGTTCAGTAATCGCCCTCTTTGACGTACGGGTAAGACCAAAGAATGAGCTGGAACAGGACTGCTTTTTGCCATGCTCGAAATATCCGTTCGACCGTTTCGGCGTCGTGGCTTCCGCGGGCGAGGAAAGGCTTCAGCGTGTGCAGGACCGGGATGGCAAGGCCAAGAAGGTGCCGGAAATGGATATGGGGAACGCTGTCCACGCCGTCGGCCTTGTTCTTGCCCGTCCGGTGGTGGCGGCGCCCGATTTCGAACTGGTAGCGGAGCCAGGCGTCATCGTATTCCGCCCGTGCCGTGTCGATGATCCATTGTTTGAACCTCTGGCGGACGCGGGCAAGGTAGGTTTCGTTCGGCGTGCCGTCCCGGCGGCTGAAATAATACAAAAGATGCGGATGCGAGCCGACAAATCCGTACCAGACGTCGAGAATTTCATCGGCATGCGCCTCGGCGATCGGCAGCGACATTCGCAAGAAGCGGAGGTCGTCGTCGGTCAGCGTGAGCGTTTTTTTGATCTCTTCAATCTCTTCGGGTTTCAGCGGCGCCGGCGGCAGCATCGGGGACCCCATCGTGTACCCGGGGATCGTCATGGCGTCTCCTCCTTTGCGTCAAGATGTTCCAGACGTGCGCGGCATGCGCCTCATCGGCCGTCTCGTGATCGGAGCACATCAGCTGGAGATCGCGGTCGCCGAGCGGAGCGTCTACGAAGGCGCAGTGGTGCGGCTTATGCGGATCGTCGTGCACGCAGGGGCGGAAAAATCGGCAGGTTACGCACATCGCCGCGATCGGGATCTTCTGTTGAACTTGGAGCACGCGGATCATCTTCGTCAAGCTGCGGAGAAAAATCACCTGTTCGTTCGGATCGAGCGCGGCGACGGCCGGCAGGAGGAAGTCGGCCCACGTCTTAGCGGCTTCGGCCTGACGCCGGCCCGCCTCGGTCAGCGTCCAGCACGCCGCCCGCCCGTCGGCCGGAGAAGGTTCTCTTTTCACCCATCCTTTTTGAACGAGGGCGTGGATGGCCTCGCTTGCCGTCGGGCGGGTCAGGGCCAGCGCCTCGGCGACGGCGCTCGTCCCGACGCATTCGTCCGCATGGGCGTCGAGGAAGCTCAAAATCTGGCCCTGTGTCGGAGTAAGACGCGCTTTGTCCGCTTTCTGCCAGGCATGATGCCGAAGCGCGAGGCCGATTTTGTTGAGGCCGATGACGATCCGCTTGGCGATGTCGAGTTCATCGTCCGTCGGCATTTCCCAGCTCCCACCTCCAACTTGATTAGCACTCCTAACAAAAGTCTACCGCGCGCCTTTGTTTTGTCAATACAGTCATTTTGCATCCGAGGCCGGTGCATATCGGGCAGGAAGACGAGCCGATCGAAAGGGTGCGGCAAAAAGTCGGCACGAAGCTCATCATCGGCGTGTCGACGACGACGTTGGAACAGGCGCTTTCGGCGCAGGCGGCCGGGGCGGACTACATCGGCGTCGGGCCGATCTACCCGACACAGACGAAGCCCGGGAAGCCTGCCGTCGGTCCGGAGCACGTCGGTCGCCTTCGGGAGGCGGGGGTGCGCCTCCCGATCGTGGCCATCGGCGGCCTGAAGGCGGACAATGCCGGGATCGTCATGCGGGAAGGTGCCGACGGCGTGGCCTATATCACGGCCGTGAGCCGGGCTGATGAGCCGAAAAAGGCGGCCCGGGCCATCCGGCAGGCGATCGAAAAGGCGTCGAAAGGCGGATAAGCCGGCGGTAATGCCCTCCGGAGAGACGAAGGGAGTGCGTTGAACGTTGTCGTTGTTCTGGATTGCGGTGTTGTTGGGCGCGCTGGAGGGGTTGACGGAATTTTTGCCCGTTTCGTCGACGGGACACTTGATTTTGGTCGGGCATTGGCTCGGGTTTACCGGCGATCTGGCGAATACGTTCGACATTTTCATCCAACTTGGGGCGATTTTGGCGATCATCGTGCTGTATTTCCGCCGTTTTTTAAGCTTTTTGACCATACCGAACCTCACGGACAAAAAACTGAACATCGTGCATCTGGCGTTGGGCGTGTTGCCGGCGGCGGCGTTCGGTTTTTTGCTGCACGATTTCATTAAGAACCGTCTGTTTTCGCCGCAGACGGTCGTCTACGGCTTACTCGTCGGTGCACTGCTCATGATCGGGGCGGAATGGCAAAGCCGACGGCGACAGGACGATCGTAAGACGCTGGATGACATCACCTATGCGCAGGCGTTTTGGATCGGGATGTTTCAGTCGCTCGCCCTGTACCCGGGCTTTTCCCGCTCCGGGGCGACGATCAGCGGAGGGCTCCTCGTCGGCACCGGGCGCCGGGCGGCGGCGGAGTTCTCTTTTCTCGTCGCCGTGCCGGTGATGTTCGGGGCCGTCGGACTCGACCTGGTGAAAAGTTGGGACATCATCCACCCCGGGGATTGGGGCCTTTTGCTTACGGGCTTTTTTGCGGCGTTCGTTTTCGCCATGACGGCGGTGGTCACGTTTTTGAACCTGTTGAAGCGCTTCGGCCTCATTCCCTTTGCCGTCTACCGGTTGATCCTGGTGGCGGTGCTGTGGGCCGTGCTGTCACGCTGAAGGACGGCGTTCACCGATTTGTCACATTTTCTTCAGCTTGGTTTCAGTTTCCTTTGGTTGAATCATAGGCGAAGACATCCAAGAGGCGAAGGAAACGGGAAATCCAAGTTTTGGAAGAGGTGAGGCCGATGAAACGGTTCAGCGGAAAAGCGGTGTTGTTGGCCTTTTTGGCGGGGTTGTTGTTTGCCGGCGGGTTTTGGTTCGGCCGCGCCGGCGGGCCCTTCGGGCCGTCGTATGCCGAACCGGGCGGTGAGCCGCCTACGGCGGGCGGTACGGCGGCGCCGGCGAGCGGCACCGTCGGCGACGGCAAGGCGGCGGTGGCGCCGATCATTCCGCAGGCGGGCTCAGGGAGCAGCATCATCGCCGAGATGGTGAAGAAGGCCGGGCCGGCCGTGGTGCGCATCGAGACGAAGATTCCGGCGCGCGGCGCACCGAATGCGCAGGACTTTTTCTTCGGTCCGTTTCCGTTCAGCGTTCCGGTGCCGAACCAGCCGAGCGGCTCGATCGGTTCGGGGTTTTTCATCTCCGATGACGGGACGATTCTGACGAACAACCACGTGATCGACGGGGCGAGTGATATCAAGGTCTATATGTCCGAACGCAAAGATCCGCTTTCGGCCAAAGTCGTCGGACGCGATCCGGAGCTCGATCTGGCGGTGCTCAAGGTCGAGGGGAAAGGGCCGTTTCCGTATCTCGCCCTCGGCGACTCGGAGAAGATGGAAGTCGGGGACTGGGTTGTGGCCATCGGCAACCCCTTCGGGCTCGATCACACCGTGACGGTCGGCGTGCTTTCCGCCAAGGGGCGTCCGCTCACGGTCGAAGGGAAGCAGTTTAAGAATCTCCTGCAAACGGATGCTTCGATCAACCCCGGCAACAGCGGCGGGCCGCTTTTGAACCTCAACGGGCAGGTGATCGGCATCAACACGGCGGTGAGTGCCCAAGGGCAGGGCATCGGTTTTGCCGTCCCCAGCGATTCGGTGAAGGAAGTGTTGAACGATCTCCTTACCAACGGCAAGGTGTCGCGGCCGTGGGTGGGGATCGGCGTCCAGGACATGACGCAGGACATCGCCAACTATCTCGGCATCTCCACGACCAAGGGCGCGATCGTGACGCAAGTCTTTGACGGGAGCCCGGCGGCCAAGGCCGGTATTCAGCCGTACGACGTCATCGTTCAGTTCGACGGGCAAAACGTGACCGACGCGCAGTCGCTCGTCGATTTGATCCAGAAGTCCAAGGTCGGCCAGGTCAAAAAGGTGCTCGTCATGCGGGACGGCAAGCTTACCCCGCTGGATGTGCGCATCGGGGAGAAAAGTTACAATTGACGCCGCTTGGCGCAGGCGGTGTCGGTGACCGATAAAGCAAAACGGCGGCCGAGAAAGGCCGCCGTTTTTTTGATACGATGCGGATGGATACGATACGGTTCGGGCGCTCGAGTACATATGGCAACCGATTCACGGTGCGGTGCGGAGGTGAAACGGGTGGCGACGGTGCTCGTGGTCGACGATGATCCGAAAATCCGGAGCATGTTGAAACGCGCGCTCGAGTATGAAGGGTTTGCCGTGCGCTTGTCGGAAAATGCCGAGAGTGCCCGGGAAGCGCTGGCCAAAGAGGCGTTCGATCTGGTTTTGCTCGACGTCCGTTTGCCGGATGGGGACGGTTTTCAATTGCTCCGCGACATCCGGGAAGAAAACCGCGCGCTTCCGGTGATCATGCTGACCGCCCGAGACGAGGTGGAGGCGCGGGTGTTCGGTCTGGAGCGGGGGGCGGACGATTACGTGACCAAGCCCTTTCATCTGTCGGAGCTCATTGCCCGGATGCGCGCCCAGCTGAGGCGACAGGCGGTACTTTCCCAGCGCGGCGTTCTTCGCTACGCCGACGTCGTGCTCGATCTCGGCGCCCGGCGCGTGGAGCGGGCCGGGATGCCGGTGGCGCTTTCCGGCAAAGCGTTTGATCTTTTGGCTTATTTTCTGGAGCACCCGGAGCAGGTGCTGTCCAAAGAAATGCTCCTCGCCCGGCTGTGGGGGCCGGAGGCGACGGTCGATGCGAACGTCGTCGAAGTGTATGTCGCCCAACTGCGGCAAAAGCTTGAAGAAGGCGGACGAGCGCGGTTGATCCATACCGTCCGCGGCGCCGGTTATGTGCTGAAGGAGGCAGACCGATGAGTCTCCGCCTGCGGCTGGTGCTCTTTTTGTCGCTGGCTTTGACGCTCATGCTTACGGCGGTGGGCGGCGGCTTGTACTTGCAATTTGAAACGCGGGAGAAGACGGCGATGGACGAGGGGCTCAAGCGGACGGCGCTCGAGGTCTTGCGGTCGGTACGGGTAAGTGAACCGCTTTTTTTTCCGTATCAGGAAGTCATTTTGCCGGATGTGGACGTCTTTACGTTTCCCAATACGATGATCGAGATCCGGCGTTTGGACGGCCGCGTCGTGGCCCGCTCTTCATCGCTGGAAGGATTTCGGCTGCCGATCGATGCGGCACTCATCGGCGCCGTGCAGAACGGGCGGAGCGTGTATACGACGGTGATCGTCGACCGTCATCCGCTACGCCTCTATGCGGCGCCGATCAACGTCGACGGTCGTCCGATCGGCCTCATTACCGTGGCCGGTTCGCTGGCGCCGCTTGAGCGGACGCTGTTCAATTTGCGGCTCGCGCTCGCCTCGGCCATGCTGTTTCTCGTTGTCGCGGTCGCCGGGGTGACGTACGTCGTCGTGGGCCGGGAGCTTCAGCCGCTGGGCGTGCTCATCAAGACGGTGGCGGACATCCAAAGCGGCGACGATCTCAGCCGACGGGTGTCGTCGAGGGGGAAAACGGCTGAGGTGCAGGAACTCGTCGCTCAGATCAACGCCATGTTGGAGCGGCTGGATGCGGCCTACCGCCGTTTGGCGGAGACGCTCAAGGCGCAAAAACGGTTCATCGCCGATGCTTCCCACGAGCTTCGGACGCCGCTTACGGCCATGCGCGGCAATTTGGAGTTTCTTCGGCACATGCTCTCCCTGCCGGATGTGCCGTCGAACGACGTTCAGGAAGTGCTCGCCGATTTGGCGGACGATGTGGAGCGCATGGTCTCGCTGACCGAACAGCTTCTCGCGCTGGCGCGGGCCGATGCGTCCCGCGGGGAGGAGCAGGTGACGTTCGACGTGGGCGCCTGGTACGAGGCGCTCGTCGCGCGCCTTGTCCGGCGTTATGCCGGAAGGCGTTCGGAGGTGGCGCTCGTCGCTCAGGAGCGGCTGAAATGCAAGGAAGGCCATACGCCGTTGGTCGGGCGGGGCCGTCCGGAGGCGCTGGCCTCGGCCGTGGAACTCTTGGTGGAAAATGCGCTGAAGTATACGGATCGCGGAAACGTGACGGTGCGCGGCTGCGTGGACGGGGAGGCGCTCGTCGTAAAGGTGCAGGATACCGGCATCGGCATTCCGGCGGACGATCTTGCGCATGTCGCGGAGCGCTTTTACCGCGCCTCGAACGCGCTTTCCCGCCCGGGAACGGGTCTTGGCCTCTCCATCGTCCGCGCGGTCGCCGAGGCGCACGGCGGTGCGCTCGACGTCGACAGCCGGGAAGGCGAAGGGACGACGGTGACGCTTCGGTTGCCGATCGTGTGGACCGGCGGTGCGCCGGAAGATCGGGGGGAGTCCGGAGGCGGGCATCGTGAATGACGAAAAAAGCCCCGCCTAAACCGACGGGGCCGTGCGGAGCGTTTCGGGGAAAGCGTAGAACGACCGGACCAATGCTTCCAGGCCGCGGTCGTAGTTTTCCAGGTGGAAGTGTTCGTCCGGCGCGTGGAAGTTTTCCGTCGGCAGTCCGAAGCCCATGAGCACGATGGGGGCGCCGAGCAGGCGGTCGAACGCTTCGACGATGGGAATGGAGCCGCCCATGCGGATGAAGGCGGTCTCTTTCCCGTAGGCTTGGGACAAAGCGTCTGCCGCCGCCTGAACGGCCGGATGGTCGGCCGGGGCGAGGAAGGGGCGTCCGGTGTCGAAGAAGGTCACCTCCAGCGTCACGCCGGGCGGGGTGTGCCGCCGCAGGTGGTCGGCGATGAGCGCCTGAATGCGCTTCGGATCTTGGTCGGGGACGAGGCGGCAACTGATCTTCGCCCCGGCCGTGGACGGGATGACGGTCTTGATCCCTTCGTCTTGAAATCCGCCGAAGATGCCGTTCAGTTCCAACGTCGGGCGGGCCCAGTTGCGTTCCAGGGGCGTATACCCGGCCTCGCCGAAGAGCGCCGGCACGTCGAGTTCGGAGAGGAGTTGATCCTCCGTCGGAGCGAGGGCGGCCATGGCCGCGCGTTCTTCGGCGGAAAGCGGGCGCACGTCGTCGTAAAAGCCGGGGACGCGCACGCGGCCGTCGGCGTCGTGGAGGGTGGAAAGCAGTTGAACGAGCGCCTGGATGGGATTCATGACGATGCCGCCGTAGAGCCCGGAGTGGAGATCGCCCCGCGCGCCCTTGAGCCGCACTTCGAGGGCGGCGAGACCCCTGAGCCCGACGGTGATGGCCGGCTGTCCCGGGCCGAGCAGGGTGGTGTCGGAGATGAGCACGACGTCGGCGCGCAAGGCTTCCCGATGGCGGGCGACGTACGGCTCGAGATGGGGGCTTCCGATCTCTTCTTCCCCTTCGATGAGCACCTTGACGTTCACCGGAAGACTCCCGGCGGTGTTCATCATCGCTTCGAGCGCTTTGATGTGCATCCACACTGGCCCTTTGTCGTCGCTCGCCCCGCGGGCGTAGATCTTGCCGTCGCGGATGTCGGGTTCAAAGGGCGGCGTCGTCCAGAGCGCTTCCGGGTCCACCGGCTGAACGTCGTAGTGGCCGTAGAGGAGCACCGTCGGTCGGCCGGGTGCGCCGAGCCATTCGCCGTAGACGATGGGGTGCCCTTTCGTCTCTTCGATGCGGACGGTAGAAAGCCCGGCCTCTTTCAGCGCCTCGGCGACGAAACGAGCGGTACGCCGGACGTCGTCCCGATGGGCGGGGAGCGCGCTGATGCTCTTTAAACGGAGAAAGTCAAGGAGCCCTTGGAGGTGCGCCTCCCGATGGGCGGCGAGGTACTCGAGGGCCCGCTCCGCCGCGGCGTTTTCCGACGCGTTCCCCGGAGAAGGATGGGCATGCGGATGGGATGTGCCTTCGGTCATGTTTCCGCCTCCTTTGCCTTCCATTTTAGGGGTTTTAGGGGTTCGAAGCATTTTTTCCGTGCGCGGCATGCTTAAGCGATGCGTCGAACTGCTCGGCCAGCGCCTTGGAACGCCGTTCGGCGGCCTCTACGGCTCTCGCCACGAGAGCGCGGAAATCTCCGGCGTCCAGGGCGGCGAGGGCCGCTTCGGTCGTCCCGCCCGGGGACATGATCTTAAGCCGCAGGGACTCGGGCGTTTCCGGTCGGGCGGCGAGCATGCATCCGGCGCCGATGACCGTCTGCCGGGCCAAACGGGCGGCGAGGTCGTAAGACATGCCCAGCGCCGCGGCGGCCGCGGTCAGCGCTTCCAACAGGTAATAGACGTATGCCGGGCCGCTTCCGGAGAGCGCCGTGACGAGGTCCATCGCCTCTTCCGGTATTCTCTCCACGCTGCCGACGGCGGAAAAGAGCGCCTCCACCTGCGCGCGGAGGTTTTCGGGCACGCCGTCTTCATACGCCACGACGGTGACCGCGGCGCGGACGACGGCCGAGGTGTTGGTCATGGCCCGGGCGAGAGGGGGCTTGACGCCGAGGGCGGAACGCAAGGCGCGCATGGGAACTCCGGCGACGGCGGACAAAAGGAGGGGGGCGCGGACGATGAGCGGGCGGTGGTGATAAAGCGCCTCGGAAACGTCCTTGGGTTTCACGGCGAGGACGGTCAAGGCCGACGGGAAGCGCGAAGCGTCGCGGACCGCTTGTACGCCGAAGCGGCGGCTTAAGTCGAGCAACCGTTCATCGTCGGAACGATTGGTGACATAGATGGCTTCCGGCGGCAGAACGTCGGCTTCCAAAATGCCCATGATCAACGCTTCGCTTAAGGCCCCGGCGCCGATGAGGTTGAGCGCCGTGAGCCGTCCGGTCTCGGTCATCTTCGTTCGCCCTCCTGCAAACCTCAAAGTCAGATCTTCCAAAAAAGCAAAAAACCCTTCCGACCCCAAAAGGGCGGAAGGGTGCATCCGCGGTACCACCTTTTTTTACCGTCGTCCATCGCCGCTTATGCCTCTTGCCGCACCGTCGTCGGCAGGCGTCGTCGCCCACGTCGCCATCATTGGACGTCGACAACGGGCACAATCCGGCGCCCGGCGTACGGTCCTCTGCGCGTGATATCGGGGTGGCGCGTCCCGGCGCGCTTCATCGGATCGGGCGGGATCGCATCCGGACGGCGGATCAGCCCGTCGCTCTCCGAGTTGGTGCGCTGCTCGCAGGTGGGAGGCCAGCGCCGTTCGCGGCAAAGCTTCCAGCCGGGGCTTTGCTCTCTGGACGCGAAGGGCGGCGCGGCCGGTCCTGTTCATCGCCTTTGTCCTTCAATTGTTCATCTCGTGATGTTTCTGCCCATTATTACATAACGCGTCCAATCTGTCAAACACAGGAATTACCAGATCCACGGTGCGGGCGGTATGGTACCCTGGACCTCGGGAGGGATGTCCAATGGGGCGCCGCTTGGTCGTCGGTCTTTGGGCGGTCTGGGTCGGATTTTGGCTTTGGGGCGGTGCGTCCGCGGGCGCGGCGCAGGCGACCTCTTCGCTCCGTTTGACGCTCGTGGAACAGGCCAAACAGTATCTCGGCGTGCCATATCGCTTTGGCGCGACATATGACCTCGACGGAAGCGGTGCTTTCGACTGCAGCGCCTTTGTGCAGCGGGCGTTTGCCGACGTCGGCATCGCGCTGCCGCGGTCGACGGCGAAGCAATCGGCGGCAACGCGGTGGATCCCGAAGCAAAATCTGCTCATCGGCGATCTCGTCTTTTTTACGACCCGCAAAGATCGAAAGATGAATCACGTCGGGATATACATCGGCGGGGGCAACTTTATTCATGCCTCGCCGGCCGGCGGACGCGGCGTGCAGATCAGTTCGCTGAGCAGCGGTTATTGGAAGGACGGCTTTTTGTACGCCCATCGGGTCGATGCGTTGTTCTCCGCCCAGGCGCAAAGATAAAGGAGCGGTCTCGCGTGAGCAAGCCCGTAGGCGGCGCGATCGCCCAGCCGAAGGAAGGTCTTGCGGTCCGGCTTCGTGTTCGCTTCAAGGAGATACGGCGTGCCCTCGGGGTCGAGGACGAGGTCCAAGCCGAGTTCGACGAGCGAAGACTCGAGCGAACGATCGAGATGGGCGGCGACCTGGAGGCCGAACGTCAAAAGTTCGGCCTCGATGTTTTCCGCCTCGGACGTCGAGAAACCGCGCGCGTTGATCAAATATTCGTGCAAGCGGACGGCGCGCCCGCCGCGGGCGAGGTTGGTGACCAGGGCATGGCGGGCGTTTCGTCGCACGCCGATGCCCGTCGGCGCCCATGCGCCGGCGGCGTTTTTTTGGACCAAAAGCCGGATATCGTAGACAAAGTCGCCGACGGCGTGCGGGATATACCGTTGCAAGAGGGTCTTTCGGCGCCGGTAATGCCGGGACAAAAAAACGCGAGCTTCCGAGAGCGGCGTTCCGGCGCGGATCAGGGCTATCCGCCGACCGCCGGTGCCGTTGGCCGGCTTGACGACGACGTCGCCGCCGGCGAGCAGGCGGCGGAGCAGCTTTTCTGTCTTCCGAGCGTCGCTCGCATCCCACAAAACCGTCTCCGGCAGGTGACGGGAAAGCGGTGTCTTCCGAAGGGCCTTGTAATGCGTCCACTTGTTGCTGCCGAGGCGGGAAGGTGAAGGCCAGAGCGCTTGCCGGCGCGCCTCGGCATAACGGCGAAAGGCGGCCGTCGGATGATGGCGGACGAAGTCGTAGACGACGTCCGGCAGCGGCAGGGTCTGCCGCCTTGGGGCACCGTGCGGCGTGAAACGCAGGGCGGAGACGGCACCGCCTTCCGGCAGCAGATCGTCGACGGAAAAGGCGACGACGGTGATCCCGAGGCGGCGTCCGACGTCGGCCAATCGACGCGCGTAGGCAAGCGAATCATAACGGCCGCCGGGACGACGATACGTCAAAAAACCGACCGTGCACATTGGCGAACCTCCTCTTCGGTCCAATCGCCGCCGGCGACGACGACGGCCGGGGCGCCCTTAGGCGTGAACGTGCGCCGGACGGGGATGAGCCCGGCGGCTTGAGCGACGGCAAGGCTCGCCGCGTTGTCCAGGGCGATTCTGCCGTATAACCGGCCGAGCAGGCGGAGGGCGGTCTTAAGCAGGGTGCGTCCGATTCCGCTCCCGCGCGCGCGGCGGTGCACGACGAGAAAGGAGGCCGAAAGGCCGTAATCGCCGGCGGCGAACAGGCCGATGAGCGGCCGTGCATCCGGAACAGGCGCGCGATCGCGCCGTAAAGCCAGCGCGAGCAACATGACGGTGCCCGGCGATCGAAGCTTGGCTCCGTCGACGTGCTGGAGCCAGCGGATGGCTCTCTCGGTGATGCGGCGTTCGCCGTGTCGGCGGACGAAGCCGAGAAGGGCCGCGCGCAGACGGACGATCTCGGCGGCTTGAACCGCACGAATGCGGACGTCGGGCGTCATGGTCATTTCCCGCCCCGGAGTCCGGCATGCGCTTTGGCGCGCGCGGCGAAGTAACGAACGGTTTGGAAAAACCCCGCCCGCCATCTGCGCTCGATGCGCGTTTCGTCGAAGGCCATCGGCTTGGCGTTCACTTCCAGCAGCCAAAGCGCGCCGTCCTCCGCCGGCGCAAAGTCGAGGGACAGTTCGCCGAGGCGCCCGCCGGCCCGCGCGTCGAGCCGCTCGGCGACGGCGAGGGAGGCGGCCTTGGCGCGCTCGATGATCTGCACGGTTTCGGCCGGAAAGAAAAGCGCGTCGAGCGCGGAGCGAAGCGCCCTCACGGTGCCGCCGCGCGCAATGTGCGTCGTCGGCGCGCCGGGGGCGCCGACGCGGGCGCCGATGCCGCTCAACCGAAAACGTCCGCGGGCGTTTTTTTGAACCAGGGCGCGCAGATCGACGGCTCTCCCGGATAGGGTCGATCGACGTACCGCGCGCTGCAAAAGATACGCTCGGCTTTGGATCAGCGGCCAAAGGGCGTCGGCCAACGCCCAAGCATCCGCGAAGCGCGCGCGTTGGCCTTCGGCGTCGACCAGCCACAAGGCGTCCTTCTCGCGACGGACGGCGTAGATTCCCTCGCCGAGTCGGCTTGCGAGCGGCTTGAGATAAAAACTGAACAACCCTGGCGGATCATCGGCCTGAAGCGGCGCGGATTTGGCGCCCTCCGCCCAACGGATGAGATCTCCTTTGCTGATGCAGCGCTCGGTATGCGGCATGAAGACAGTTGCGCCGGAGAGTTTCAACAGGATGTAGACCGACCATTTGTCGAAAAAACGCGGGTTGAACAGCGCGCCTCCGGTCCAACGTTCCAACGTCCGGATGGCCCTCAGCGCGCGCGCTTCATCGTCGCGCGTCGGCAACCGATTGTAGACCACGTCGAGGGCGCTCAACACGACCGGCCGGCGCGCCGAAGGCGATGTTCGATCCGACAAAAACAGCGGCACGGCGCGGATCATGCGCCGCGCCTCGTCGATCCATTCAGGAACGAAGGCGTACAAGAACACGTCGTGCTTCAACCCGGCTTTGGCAAGCCGCACGAACCGGCCGCCAGGGCGATAGGCGTGCCCGTTCTGGAGTTGCCGGGCGGTCGTAAACAGTCCGACCGTGAGCACCGCGTCCGGTTTCATGGCCAACCCTCCTCGACGGTCCGGGGGATCGTCACTTCAAATCCGGCCAAGCGCGCCATGGCATTGACGAGCCGTTTGAGGCGGGTCGTTTTGAGGCCGCTGATTCGGCATAAGACGGCCTGCCCGGGCTTGGCGTTCGCTTCAAACAGCCACACGTGCCCGCTCGGATCGACGCCGAGGTCCAATCCGAGTTCGATCAGCGGCCGACCGTAGGCGTGTTCCAGCTTTTCCCCGACGGTGCGGCCGTAGTCGATCATCGTCCGGAGGATATCCGGCGCGCGGTCGCCGAAGTGCGCCGACAGCACCCGTTTGGCATCTGCCGTCGTGCCGCCGTAGGCGAGGTGGGTGGTGACGCCGGCGGTGCCGGCGATTTTGGCGGCCAGGGTGAGCGTTTCCCATCGGTCGGTTGATCCTTTGGAAAGATGCAGGCGAAAATCGACCGGTCGACCGTCCTCTTCGATGAGGCGAATGCCTTGCTGCGCCACGTAGGTCTTGAGGCGTTCTCCGGGGAAATGGCGGTGCAAAAAAGCGCCGAGCGAACGCACGCGCTTGGCGACGGGTCGTACGCCGCGGTAATAGCGGGCGACCAAACCGCGCTGCGACCGTTCCAAGCGGACGATGCCCCGGCCTTTGGAACCGCCTTCCGGCTTGAGATAAACCAGGTGATAGCGCGCGAGCAAGTGCGCGATGTCTACCGGATCGGGCGCGTAGATGGTCTCCGGGAGCCCTGGGCGAACTTCCGGATAAGCGAGCAGGGTGAGGTATACGTCCCACTTTTGAAAGTACGTTTCATTGACGATCGGTGCCCTCGAAAGCGCGTAGAGGCGGTCAAAAAAGCCGCCGGTCTCAAGCCGGCGTTCGGCCCGACGGGAGGGAATTTTGTTGTAGAGGACGTCCGGGAGCGGAACGGTCATCCGGCGCACGCCTTCCTCTTGGGCGACGAGGGCGGACACGGTCAGCGACTGCCAGTCGATCCCCTCCGCGTCGAAAGCGGCAAAGGCCATGCCTCTCCCGATTCGCCGAAAGGGCATGAGCATCCCGCGCAGCCGTTCTGCACCGCCGGAGGTGACGATGCCGATGAACGGTCCGAGACGGATGGTGCCTCGGTCGTAGGCGACGTGCAGGGATGGGAGCGACGGAAGTTGGAGGGCGTGCGCGAGCCCTCGGCTAAGGGCGATGACGTTCGCCGGCCGCTGGTTTTTCCGCCTTTGGAGGCGCCGCACGCGCGCGGCGGCGCCGGCGTGGCCGAAGGCGACGAGGGCGCGGTCGCCGCTCTCGGCGGGAAGCATCATGAGGTCGTGAGGAAGTGCGATCCATCGTTCTTCGTCGTCCTCGAACCACAGCGCAAGCGGTTGATGCATGGTGAGCGATCCGTTCATCGAAGATTCGCCTTCTTTCTCCTCATCGTGCGATGCCACCGCGCTCTGGCGGTCAAAAGCAGGGCATCCAACGAAGCGTCAAACGTTTCGCGGCCGTGAGCCCCGAGAAGACCCATCCGTCCGGGTTTGCCGTTGGCTTCGAGCAACCACAGGCGGCCGTCGCGGTCGACGCCGAAATCCATGCCCATCTCGATCTGCGGCGGAAAGGCGGCGGCGAGCGCCTCGGCGGCGCGCTGCGCCAGGCGGTGGATGGCTTGGCGCATCCCAAGAAGATCCGGACGGCGGAGGCGTCTCGCCGCCGTCTCCAGACGCACGGCCGTACCGCCGCCCTTGAGATTGGCGGTCAGTCCTCCGGGAACGCCCAAACGCACATAATCATAGACCTGTTGATCTTCTTCGCCGTCTTTTCCGGCGCGCCACTGGACGAGAACGCGAACGTCGAACGGCGTGCCGATCGACGATGAAAGACTGAGTTTTTCCTGGACAATCGCTCGGCCGAGGTACGGGCGGAGGAACTGCAAGAGCGCCTCTTGATGCTCAAAACGTCGGACAAACGGCCGATTGTGTCCGTCACGGCCGAGGACGGCATACGGAGGACGGAGATCGACGGCGATGACGCCCCGTCCAAAGGCGCCCGCCCGCGGCTTGAGGACGACGGCGGGACGGTCCAGGCGCCAGAGGGCTTCCGGTGCGGTAAACAGCGTCTGCGCCGGCAGATGCGCGCGCAGTTCGGGATCACGCATCCACAAGGTGAACTGCCGCCATTTATCGGGCAAACCGGCATTCAGCCGGAGGTCGCCGGCGGCCCGTAGGCGACTGATCCATGAGCGGCGCGCGGCGGAGAGCGCCCGGCTACCCGGCCCGGGACAAGGGAAGGTGCGGTCGTAGAAGACGTCCGGCCGTCTTTTCGGCCAAAGCGCCGCAGCGTATGATGCGGCGGGCGGGAGGGGAAGAGCGCTGAAATCGATTCCAAGCACGCGGGCGCGTGCGGAAAGCGCCGCGGTATAAAACGGTTCTGTGGGTGTCCGAGCGCTTTTTGGACACGGCCAGAATAAGAGCACCATGCGCATCACCTCTCCTCCTTCGACCGCTCCGCCGTGTTCTATTCCGGGTCGTCCCGAATACGGTGCACCCACCATGTGACGGTCGCTTTGGCCATGGCCCGGACGCTCGGCCGGACGTCGTCCGTACCGGCGGTTCCGTGGCGTTTGGACGGTTTGCCGTTGATTTCGACGATCCATAGGCGGCCCTGTCGATCGACGCCGAGGTCGATGCCGAGCTCCAAGTACGGCTCAGGGAGCTTCCTTCCGGCATCGAGCGCTCTGGCGGCTTCCAGGCTGAGCCGTTTGAGCGCCGAGATCGGCGGTACGTTCACCGTCTGTTGCAGGACGGTGAGCGCATCATACGCCGGTACGAGCGTCCCGCGCTGAGACAGATTGGTCAGAAAATGGCCTCGTTCGCCCAGACGGCCGACGAGCGAGGCGACGCGGAATGCGGAGGGCGACGTTTGCGCGACGACGGCGCGAAAATCGACCGGGCGGTCTCCGATGCGCGCCAATTCGATATCCGGTTGCAGGATCAGGCGGCGGCGG
The DNA here is from genome assembly GCA_014896255.1 of Hydrogenibacillus sp. Classification (GTDB taxonomy): domain Bacteria; phylum Bacillota; class Bacilli; order Thermicanales; family DSM-22653; genus Hydrogenibacillus. The sequence continues at coordinate 54,038 of JADBKT010000003.1, read as the reverse complement.
GCTGCTTGGGCGCGCATTCGGTGCCGGAGGGCATCGGGGGTGAGGCGTTCGACGAACGGCGAACCCGAAGGGTTAGGACGGCGGACGATGAACGCTTCACCGTCGCGTTTGAGGTGCCATATGCCGCGCCCTTCGCGCCCATACGCCGGCTTGATGAACCACGCCCCGCATTCGGCTTTCAGAAGTCGGGGAAGATCATGGGACAAACATACGGGGTCGAGGAGCGCAGTCGGCGGCAGATGATCGGCGAGAGGCGTCTTCAAGAGCGTTTGAAAGACCTCCCATTTGCTCAAATAACGCGTGTTGAAGATGATCGCTCCGCGCGCCCGCCAGCCCTCGTACCATCCCGAACGGACGGCCTCGCGCTCCTCGCGCCGGTAGGCAAATCGGGGGATGATGACGTCGGGCGCCGGCCAACGCCCGTAAGTCCACCGCTCGCCGTTCAAAGCCCAAGCGATGACGTCCGGGCGTTCGGGGGAAAGCGCGTCTCGCGCGGCGACAATGCATTGACCGCCGTAACGCCGGAGTGCACGGCACAACTCGCGCCCGAAGAACGTGCGCCCGTCTGCGTCCGGTGATCGTTCAACGTCGAGTGCACCGGCATCAAGCGCGAGGGCGACGAGCGGACCGAGACGGAGCGTTTCCCTTTGAACGAAGGCATGGAACGTCAACTCGGAACATAAGAGGAGAGACGCGGCGAGTTCCGGTGAGACGGCCAGCCTTCCGGGGGCGATGCGGGCGTCGAACAAAAGGCGGGAGAGCGGCTTCGGCGGCAAGAGGCCGAACGTCATCGCACGCGGTAGGTGACGCGCCGAAAGCGCCTGACGATGGCGCGGATGAAGCGCGATCGACGCCTCCGGCAGCGTCTCGTCGACGATGATCGAAAGACGGCGAGCGAGAAGCACGGTCATCCCTACTTTGGATTCGCACTGACCAAGTGTCGGCATGACCATGGTATGCGGCTGCCGCTCTGCGTGTGCGCGGAAAGCCGGTTTACGCCGGTTGCCGAATTTCGGTACAATAGGGAGGAAATAGGGCGGCAACCGGTGTTCGCGCACTGGGCGGCGCAAGCGATGAGGGGGATGAAGATGGATTACGGTCTGGCTTATGAATTGGCCCACTTGATCGAGGCGAGCGCGCCGTATCAAGAGCTCAAGGGGATCTATCAGCGGATCGCCGATGACGAGACGAGCAAAGCGATGCTTCGAGATTTGCGGGAACTGGAAGTCGCGCTGCAGCTTAAGCAGCTGTCCGGAGAGGCGCCGAGCGTCGAAGACGAACAGCGCTATCACCGATTGGTCGATACCGTGCGCCTCAATCCGGAGATCGACCGGCTGCTCTTGCTCGAGCACGAGTTGGCGATGATCTACGAGGACATTCAAAAGATTTTGGCCGAACCGTTCAACCGGCTGGCCCACTTCATGGACGAAGGGAGCTGAACATCGTGGAAATCCGCTATCACGGTCATGCGACGGTGGAACTCGTCATCGGCGATGCGCATGTATGGATCGATCCGTATTTGAGCGACAACCCGCTCGCGAAGGTCAAGGCCGATGCCGTCCGCGCCGACTATATCGTCCTCACGCACGGCCACAGCGACCATACCGGTGACGCCTTGGCGCTGGCCGAGCGGCACAAGGCGACGATCATCGCCACGTTTGAACTCGCCTCGTACTTCGGCGCCAAAGGAGCGAACGTCCATCCGATGAACCTGGGCGGTGCGCATCGTTTTCCGTTCGGCACCGTCCGCCTCGTGCAGGCCTTCCACAGCTCGTCGCTGATCGAGGAAGACGGCCGGATCGTTTATCTCGGCATGCCGGCCGGCGCGATCATCGAAGCGGAAGGCACGGTCCTCTATCACGCCGGAGATACGGCGCTGTTCGGCGATATGAAACTGATCGGCGAGCTGTACCGGCCGCGGATCGCCTTCTTGCCCATCGGCGACAATTTCACCATGGGTCCGGAGGAAGCGGTCGTCGCCGCCGAGTGGCTCGGTCGGCCGAGGGTCATCCCGATTCACTACAACACCTTCCCGGTCATCGTTCAAGATGTCGACGCCTTTGTTCGCAATCTCAAGGAACGCGGCATCGAAGGCCTGGCCTTGTCTCCCGGGGAGTCGCTTTCCGTCTGAGGTCGGCGGGCGGGCGCCGTGCCGCCTTTGACGCTGCCCCCTCGAAGTGGCGCCGCCCGCCGAGGTCTACCGCCGTCCCTTCGCGCATAGGCTTAAACGGCGGGGTTGTCCGAGCGCTTCACGATGGGCGACGCCGTTCAGTTGCCTGGATTGCGGAGGGATCGGCCATGCCGCGGTTGAGATGGAGACTCTCCTTCATTTCGCTCTTTCTTCTCATCTTCGCCTTTGTATTTTTGTCTCCGCGCTGGTCGGCGGCTCCGCTCGGACGGGTCTTCGCCGTCGTCTGGCTCGGCGTGGCGTTCGTGGCGCTTTTTGCCCGTCGACTCGCGTACGAAAACGCACAAGCGCAGGCGGAAGCCCGCATCCGACTGAAACACGCCCGGCGATCCATGCATCCGCACGCCGGAAGGGTGCGGCCTGTGGCGGCGACGGAAGCGCGACGGATGTCCGGTGTGGAACGGACACGCGACTGACAGAAGGGCTCGGCGCGCACGAAAGCCGCCGTCGCTCCACGTAACGAGCGGCGGCGGCTTTCATTGTGCGCCGCTTTCAGCGGAACGTGCGGCTCGTCGGCCAACGTCCGGACGTCCGTTTGCGGCGCGGAGATCCACTGTCCTATAATGAGTGAGAGCGCTGTTACAATTCGACCGAGGGTCGACGATGGAGGATGGGTTGTGACGACGAAGCACGAACAAATCCTCAAATACATCGAAGATCTGCCGATCGGCGAAAAGATCTCCGTGCGCCAAGTGGCGAAAGCGCTTCAAGTCAGCGAAGGGACGGCGTACCGGGCGATCAAAGAGGCGGAGACGCTGGGGTTCGTCAGCACCATCGAGCGGGTCGGGACGATCCGCATCGAGCGCAAACGGCGAGAGACGCTGGAGATGCTCACCTTCGCCGAAGTCGTCTCCATCGTCGACGGCGTCGTGCTCGGCGGGCGGGAAGGGTTGCACAAGCGCCTGAACAAGTTCGTCATCGGGGCGATGAAGCTCGACGACATGATGAAATACGTCGAGCCGGGAAACTTGCTCATTGTCGGCAACCGCGACGAGGCGCACCGCATGGCGCTGCTCGCAGGCGCGGCGGTGCTCATCACCGGCGGCTTCGAGGCCCGCGAGACGACCAAGCAGCTGGCCGACGAGCTGAAACTCCCGATCATCTCCTGCTCCTACGACACGTTCACCGTCGCTTCGATGATCAACCGCGCCATCTTCGACAACTTGATCAAGAAAGAGATCTTGCGCGTCGAAGACGTCATGATCCCGCTCGACAAAACGGTCTACGTCGCCCTGTCCGCCGATGCCGGGGCGGTGATGCGCCTTTCCCAGGAGACCGGCCACCATCATTTTCCGGTGGTCACCGAAGAGGGCGTCGTCTACGGCGTCGTCTCTTCCCGCGACGTGATCGGTCACGATCCGGCCACGCCGCTTCGAGCGATCGTCCGCCCGAACGCGACGTACGCCCGGCCGCACTACACGCTGGCCGCTTCAGCCCACGCGATGATCTGGGAAGGGATTCACCTCATGCCCGTCGTCGACGGCGCCCGGCGGCTCATCGGCGTGCTCACGCGCAAAGACGTCCTCAAGGCCATGCAAATACTGCAAAAGCAGCCGCAGATCGGCGATACGTTCGACGATCTGATGTTTTCTCACTTGAGCGAAGATATCCCGGGGAAGTCCGACGCCCGCTTCAGCGCCGCCGTCGTCCCGCAGATGTCCAACCGCTTCGGGGTGCTTTCCAACGGCGTGCTCACCAACTTGCTGCTCGAGTCCGCGCGCCGGGCGCTCAAAGGGGCGTTGCGCGGCGATTATGAAATCGAAGACGCGCACGTCTATTTTCTTCGTCCGGTGCCGATCGACGCGCGCATCGAGATCGTGCCGGTGATTTTCGACGCCGGGCGCAAGACGGTGCAGCTGGAAAACGACGTTTACGCCGAAGGGAAGCTTGTGGCCAAAGGATATTTCCGGGCGCACTTGTGGGAAGGGTGAGCCGCTTTAAGGCGCACCGTTTCGGGCGACGACATAGAGGGTCACCGTCGGGCCGATGACGAGCGCTTTTAAGGTGACGAAGTACGTTTTTCCGTCGATGGCGTATGCCCGATTGGCGAAGGAGCGGAAGAGGAGGTCCTGGGCGGCGGTGACGTCGGCGATGTTTTTGCCGATCAAGATCCGCATGTCGGCCAGCACGCGACGGACGAGGGTCTGTTCGGCCATGGCGTTGTCCAATGGTTCGATGTGTACATCCACGTCGCGTACCTGCGTGCGCATCGCCCAGTCGGCGCCGGCAGTCTCTTGGCGTTCCAAGCGCTCGGCGAGATGGGCCTTCTCCGTGGCGAGTTTGGCCCGCTCCAGGCTGAGGCGGTTGAGCTCGCCGCCGAGTTCCAGGAGCATGAGGAGGCTCCCGGCGATCGCGCCGAGCAAAAAGACGGCTGCGCACTGAAGCGCCCGTCGGCCGGGGGTATTCGTCCAGATCACGCTGCCCCTTCTTTCCTCGATCGCTCATCTTACACCTTCGGCTCATCCGTCGCGCGCGCCGAGGGCGGCGAGGAGAACGGCGGCGGCGGCCTGCGCGCCGAGCAAGGCGCTGGCCAGATAGAAGAGTTGTTTGACCAACGACGACGGCTGCCCTCCGAGAAATCCTTCTTCGATGCCGCGCAGGGCGGCGAACGTGCCGCCGACGGCGGCGATGACGGCCCACATCTTCAAGTCGCGGGCCACTTCTTTCATCAGCTCGTACGGCGCCTGCCGCGTGAGCACCGCCGCCAGTCCGGCGAACAGCGCGCCGCCTAAGGTGGTGCCGAAGGCGATGAAAAAAATGGTGACCAGCCGGGCCAAGGCGACCATCCTTTCTTCGGCTTGTGAAAAGCGCCCAGGTGCGCCGGCGTTGCTCACATCCAGCGTATGCGCAGTCTTTAGGGAACATGATCCCCGAGGTGATCGCGGTGACGGCATTTTGTCATCTGCACGTGCATACCGAATACACGCTGCTCAAAAGCACGGTGCGCATTTCGGCGCTGGCCGAGGCCGTCCGCGCGCGCGGCATGGAGGCCGTGGCGATCACCGATCACGGCGTGCTCTTCGGCTGGGTGCCGTTTTATGAAGCGTGCACGCGCGCCGGCGTACACCCGATTCTCGGGATGGAGCTCGCCGTGGTGTTCGGTGAAGGCGATCGGACGGCCAATGTCGTCCTTTTGGCCGAAGATGACGACGGCTACGCGTCGCTCGTCAAGCTCTCCACCCTCGCGCAGCTTTCGCCGGCCGCCCGCGTGCCGAGCGTCACGAAGGAGGCGCTCTCCGCCCACGCCCGCGGGCTCATCGCCTTAAGCGGCGGCGTAGAGGGCGAAATCGCGCGCCATATTTTGAGCGGAGATGTGTCCCGAGCGGTGGAGGCGGCCATCTGGTATCGGCATATCTTCGGTCCGGAGCGGTTTTACCTGGAGCTTGCCGATCACGGAACGCCGGAAGAGCAGAAGATGAACGCCCATCTCGTCGAGCTCGGACGGCGTCTCGGCATTCCGCTCGTGGCGACGAACGACGTCCACTACTTGGACGAACGCGAGGCGCCGGTGCAGGAGGTGCTGATGGCGATCGGCGCGGGGACGAAACTTTCCGATCCGCTGCGCCCGAAGCTCGAAGGACGCGGATATGATCTCGCCGCGCCGGACGATTTCGCCCGTCGCCGACCGTGGCCCAAAGAAGCGCTGGAGAACACCGTGCGCATCGCGCGGCGCTGCCGAGCGCGTCTCCCTGACGCCACGCCGAAAATGCCGCGCTTCCCCTTGCCGGCATCGGCGCAAGCAGAAGGCCTGGACGCTCCGGCCTATCTCCGGCAAGAGGCCGAGGCGGGGGCCCGGAGGCGCTATGGTTCGCCCCTTCCGGAGCCGGTCGCCGCGCGTCTCGAGCACGAGCTTTCGGTCATCACGCACATGGGCTTCAGCGATTATTTCTTGATCGTCGCCGATGTGGTGGCCGCCGCCAAGCGACGCGGGATTCCCGTCGGTCCGGGGCGCGGTTCGGCGGCCGGGAGCCTTGTGGCGTACGCCCTCGGCATCACCGACGTCGATCCGCTCCGGTATGATCTCCTCTTCGAGCGGTTTTTGAATCCTGAGCGGCAAAACTTACCGGACATCGACATCGACTTCGCCGACGACCGCCGCGACGAGGTGCTCGCCTATGTCCGCGAGACGTACGGCGCGGAGCGCGTGGCGAACATCGGCACGTTCGGAACGATGGCCGCGCGGATGAGCGTGCGGGATGCCGGTCGGGTGCTGGGACTTGCGACGAACGACATCGACCGGCTGGCGAAGCGCATCCCCGCCCAGCCGGGGATGACGATCGCCCGGGCCCTCGAGGAAGACGCCGCGCTTCGCCGCGAGATCGAGGCCAATCCGGAGTGGAAGCGGCTTTTTGACATCGCCCGGCACATCGAGGGCCTGCCTCGGCACGTCTCGACGCACGCCGCCGGCCTCGTCCTGTCGCCGGAGCCGCTGGATCGGCTGGTGCCGCTCTATCCCGGGGCGGCGGGCGCGGTGACGCAGTTTCCGATGGACGATCTGGCGCGCATCGGGCTGGTGAAAATCGATTTTTTGGGGCTCCGGAACCTCACCATCCTCGACCGCACCGTCCGCGCCGTAGAGCGGGAGACGGGCGCGGCGCCGGATCTTCGGCGCCTTCCGCTCGACGACGCGAAGACGTTTGCCCTCCTCAGCCGCGGGGAGACGGACGGCGTCTTTCAGCTGGAATCGGCCGGCATGCGCCGCGTGTTGATGGAGCTCAAACCGAGCGGTTTTGACGACATCGTCGCCGTCATCGCCCTCTACCGGCCGGGCCCGATGGAACATATCTCGGATTACGTCCGCGCCAAGCACGGCCATAGCGCGGTGCGCTACCCGCACCCGGCGCTTCGGCCGATCCTCTCCCCGACGTATGGCGTCGTCGTCTACCAGGAGCAGATCATGCGCATCGCCGAGACGCTCTCCGGCTATTCGCTCGGCGAAGCGGATCTTTTGCGCCGGGCGGTGTCGAAAAAAGACCGCGCCACCCTGGAAGCGGAGCGGGCGCGGTTCGTGGCCCGCGCCGAAGCGCGGGGCGTCTTGCGGTCGGACGCGGAGGCGGTGTATGACCTCATCGTCCGTTTTGCCGATTACGGGTTCAACAAAAGCCACGCCGTCGCCTACGCCCTCATCGCCTATCAGACGGCGTATCTGAAGGCGCATTATCCGCTGTTTTACATGACGGAGCTCTTAAACAGCACGCTCGGCGATACGGACAAGACGGCGGCTTACGTTGACGCGGCGCGGCGCATGGGCATCCGCCTGCTCGGGCCGGACCTCAACGCTTCCGATGCGCTCCATCGAATCGACGGCCAGGCGATCCGCTTCGGCCTCCTCGCCGTGAAAAACGTCGGGCGGCAGGCCGCCGAGGCGATCCTTCGGGCACGCGAGGCAGGGCCGTTTAAGTCGCTCATCGATCTCCTCGAGCGCACCGACGCGCGGCAGGTGAGCCGCCGGGCGGTGGAGGCGCTCATCTTCGCCGGTGCCTTCGACGCCATCGATCGGCATCGCGCGAGATTGCTCGCCGATCTCGACGATGCGCTTCGGTACGCCGAAGCGGTGCGCGCGCACAAAGATCAAGGTGTGCTGTTCGAACAAGACGACAAAGGAGCTGCCTTCGGCGACAGTCCGCCTCGCCGCGGCGTCGAACGGCATCCGCCGTCGATCGACGCTTCCTCCGGCGCCGCCAAAGACGGGATCGAACCGTTTTCGCCGCGGGAGATCGCCCGCTACGAGCGCGAGTATCTCGGAGTCGCCTTGAGCGACCATCCGCTCTTGGACTACGCCGAGGTGTGGCGCGATCCGGCGATCACCCGTTTGATCGACCTTGCCGACATGCCGCCGGGCGCGACCGTCACCGTGGCCGCCGAACTGCTTCAGCTCCGCCCGCGCACGACACGCCGAGGAGAGCCGATGGCTTCGCTGTACTTGGATGATCTGAGCGCCCGGGCCTGGGCCGTCGTGTATCCCGCCGCCTATCGGCGGCTCCGCTTTGATCTCTCCGAAGGCGGCCTGTATGCGTTGCGCGGCCGCGTCATCGACGGCGGCGAAGCGCCGCGCCTGGCCGTCGAGCACGCCTGGCCCCTTGCGGCCGTCAAGGCGCGGCACAAACTCAAGGCCGCCTCCGGTTCGCCGCTGCGGGAGGTGTTCATCCGGGTCCGCGCCGCCGACCGCCTGACCGGGAAACTGGAGGCGCTGAAGGATGTCTTGCTTCAACACCCCGGTGACGTTCCGGTCTACCTCGTCGACGAGGGGAGAAGCGTTCGTGCGTTGTCGGACAAATACCGCATCACCCCCTCGCTTTCATTCATCAAAGCGGTACAGGCGCTGCTCGGCCCGGAGGCGGTCGTCGTCCACACCCGGAAGTCTGAACGGCGTTAGTCCCACGGCGTTGTCATCCCGACGGCGAGTGGTATAATGAAACAAGCTGAAACGTCTGTAAAGGAGCGAATCTTCAACATGAACGACATGCGCCTTCTCGCGCTGCGACTGCACCGGGAGCACGGCGGCAAGCTTTCCGTGCGGCCGAAGGTGCCGCACGCGACGGCCTACGATCTGTCGCTTGCCTACTCTCCGTGGGTGGCCGAACCGTGTAAGGAAATCTATGAAGACAAGAAGCGCGTCTACGAGTATACGATCAAACATAACCTCGTCGCCGTCATCTCCGACGGGACGGCGGTCTTGGGACTCGGCAACATCGGCCCCGAGGCGGCGCTTCCGGTGATGGAAGGAAAGGCGCTGCTCTTTAAGGCGTTTGCCGACATCGACAGCTTCCCGATCGTCGTCGCGAGCGACGCCGTAGACGACTTCGTCGAGGTCGTCTCGCGCATCGCGCCGACGTTCGGCGGCATCAACTTGGAGGATATCGCCGCCCCGAAATGTTTCGAAATCGAAGAACGGCTGAAAAAAACGCTCTCCATCCCCGTCTTTCACGACGATCAGCACGGCACGGCGATCGTCACTTTGGCCGGGCTGATCAACGCGCTCAAGATCGTAGACAAAACCCTTCCCGACATTCGCGTCGTGGTGAGCGGCGCCGGCGCCGCCGGCGTGGCCATCGTCAAGCTGCTCCTCACCTTCGGCGTCCGGCACATCATCATGGTGGACACCAAGGGCATCATCTACGAGGGGCGTACCGAGGGGATGAACCCGATCAAAGAAGAGATCGCCCGTCTTACCAACCGCGCCCGGCGGTCGGGCGGACTCGCCGACGCGCTGAAAGGGGCGGACGTGTTCATCGGCGTCTCCGTCGGCGGTTCGGTGACGCCGGAGATGGTCGCGTCGATGAACGAGCGGCCGATCATCTTCGCCATGGCCAATCCGACGCCGGAGATCATGCCCGAAGAGGCCTTCGCCGCCGGTGCCGCGGTTGTCGGCACGGGGCGCTCGGACTACCCGAACCAGGTGAACAACGTCCTCGCCTTCCCCGGCATTTTCCGCGGGGCGCTCGACGTGCGGGCGACGACGATCAACGAAGAGATGAAGTTTGCGGCGGCCCAGGCCATCGCCGAGCTGATCGATCCTGCGGACCTTAGGCCGGATTACATCATCCCCTCGCCGTTCGACCCGCGCGTCGCGCCGAGCGTCGCCCGCGCCGTGGCCAGGGCGGCGATCGAAACCGGCGTGGCCCGCTTGCGCCGTGATCCGGACGCGATTTATGAAGAGACGCTCTCGCGCGTCCGGCGCCTTCAGGAAGAAAACGGCGTCTCCGACGCCGTCGGCGCGCGTTTGAAAGATGCGCCTCTGGGCGGCAAACGTCGCGCGGCGCAGGCGAGAGACGTGCATCCGAAAGATGCCGCGTCCATGGAAGCGCCGTCCGGTTCACCCGAAGACGGCGATCCAAGCGCGGACGCGGCAAAGGGGTGAGCGGCGGTTGAATTGGCGGGAGTTTTTCCGAAAGAGCACCAAAGCCAAACGTGCCCCGCGGCCGCTTCCGTCCCCGACCCAAAAGACCGGCGATGTGCCGGAAGGAATCATCGAAAAGTGCCCGCAGTGCGGGGCGCTTCTTTATACTCGAGAGTTGGAGCAACATCTGTATGTCTGTCCGAAATGCGGCCATCATTTTCCGATGAGCGCGCCGGAGCGGTTTCGCCTGACGTTCGACGGCGGCCGTTTTTTTGAATACGATGCCGATCTGGTGAGCGACGATCCTCTCGAATTTCCCGGATACCGCGAGAAGCTCGAGCAGGCGATGCAAAAGACCGGCCTCACGGAAGCGGTCATGACCGGAGAGGGGACGATCAAAGGGCATCCGGTCGTCATGGCGGCGATGGACGGGCGGTTCATCATGGGCAGCATGGGCTCCGTCGTCGGAGAGAAGATCGCCCGGGCGATCGAAAACGCCCGCATCAAGCGCTATCCGCTCATCATCTTCGCCGCCTCCGGCGGAGCGCGCATGCAGGAAGGGATGCTCTCCCTCATGCAGATGGCCAAGACGAGCGCCGCCGTGGAGCGCTTTCACCGTACCGGAGGGCTGTTCATCTCCGTCCTTACCCACCCGACGACGGGCGGCGTGTCGGCGAGCTTCGCCATGCTCGGCGACTATTTGTTCGCCGAACCGGGAGCCTTGATCGGCTTTGCCGGAAGGCGGATCATCGAACAGACGATTCGCCAGGAACTGCCGCCCGATTTTCAGACGGCCGAGTTTTTGCTTCGGCATGGACAGCTCGACCGCGTCGTGCCGCGCAAGGAGATGCGCGACGTGCTCGGCAAAGTGCTCGCCGTGCACGCCGGAAGGGGGCGAAGCGGTGGAAAAGCGGCTTCCGTTTGAAGAACCGCTCTACGAACTGGAGGAGAAAATCGCCGCGCTCAAGCGCTTCATGGCCGAGCAAAATCTGGATCTGGGGGAAGAGGTCGAGCGGCTGGAGGCCCGCCTGGCGCACTTGAAAGTCGAAACATACCGGAATCTCACGCCTTGGCAAAAAGTGCAGATCGCTCGCCATCCGAATCGCCCGACGACGCTCGAGATCGCCCAGGGAATGCTGACCGATTTTCTGGAACTGCACGGCGACCGCCTGTTCGCCGACGATCCGGCGATCGTCGGCGGCATCGGCCTCTTGGACGGCATCCCGGTGACGCTCATCGGACATCAAAAAGGCCGTGACACGAAAGAAAACCTGGCCCGCAATTTCGGTATGCCGCATCCGGAAGGCTACCGGAAAGCGCTTCGGCTGATGGAACAGGCGGAAAAATTCGGCCGGCCGATCATCACCCTCTTGAACACGCCCGGCGCCTATCCCGGAAAAACGGCCGAAGAGCGCGGCCAGAGCGAGGCCATCGCCCGGAACCTGCGCGTCATGAGCGCGCTTTCGGTGCCGATCGTCGTCGTCGTCGTCGGCGAAGGGGCGAGCGGCGGGGCGCTCGGCATCGGCGTCGGCGATCGCATTCTCATGCTGGAGTACGCCTGGTATTCGGTGATCTCTCCGGAAGGCGCGGCGGCGCTCCTCTGGAAAGACGCCAAAGAGGCGGAGCGCGCGGCGCAGACGATGAAGATCACGGCGCAAGATCTCCTGGAACTCGGCATCATCGATGCGGTGATCCCCGAACCGCTCGGCGGGGCGCATCGCGATAAGCCGGAGGCGATACGGCGCATCAAGGCGGCGGTCAAGGCGGCGCTTCTGGAGCTCATGCCGCTGTCGCCCAAAACGCTCGTCGACGACCGGTACGAAAAGTACCGCCGCATCGGGCGTTTTGCCTCGCTGTTCGATGAAACGCCGTCCACAGGCGGCGCTTGATGCCGGATGGTGATCCTAAGTTGAGGAGGCTTTTCATGAAGCGCATCGCGGTGTTGACCAGCGGTGGAGACGCCCCGGGGATGAACGCGGCCATCCGCGCCGTCGTCCGCCGGGCGCTTTTTGACGGCGTCGCCGTGTACGGGATCGACCACGGATTTCAAGGGCTTTTGGAAAATCGTCTGAAGGAGATGACGCTCGGCTCGGTCGGCGACATCGTCCATCGCGGCGGAACGATCCTGCAGACGGCGAGAAGCCGAGCGTTCATGACCGAAGACGGGCAGCGCCGCGCGGTGGAGGTGCTTCGCGGGCACGGGATCGACGGCCTGGTCGTCATCGGCGGCGACGGTTCGCTGCGCGGCGCGTACGCCTTGCACCGCCTGGGGATAGCGGCGGTCGGCATACCGGCGACGATCGACAACGACGTCCCGGAGACGGACGAGACGATCGGGTTCGATACGGCGATCAACACCGTCGCCCAGGCGATCGACAAGATCCGCGACACGGCGACGTCCCATGAGCGGACATTTGTCATCGAAGTGATGGGCCGACATTCCGGGGACATAGCGCTGTGGGCCGGACTGGCCGGGGGGGCCGAAGGGATCATCGTGCCCGAAGTGCCGTACGACCTGGACGACCTCGCCGAGCGGCTGAAAAGGACGAAAGAACGCGGGAAGCGGCACAGCATCATCGTGGTCGCCGAGGGCGTGATGTCCGGCCCCGAGCTGGCCCGGGCGATTGAGGCGCGCACCGGTTTCGAGACGCGCGCCTCCGTCCTCGGCCACGTGCAGCGGGGCGGGTCGCCGTCGGCCCGGGATCGGCTGCTCGCCGGGCGGCTCGGCGCCCGCGCGGTGGAGCTCCTCCTCGCCGGCCAAAGCGGCGTGATGGTCGGCATCCGGCGCGGCGTGCCGGTCGATGTGCCGCTCGAGCGCGTGTTTGCCGGTCGGCATGATCTGGACGCGTCGCTCATCGAATTGGCCAAGATGTTGTCGATATAGGAGCGTGAAGCGATGCGCAAGACGAAAATCGTATGCACCGTCGGCCCGGCCAGCGAGTCGCCGGAAGTGCTCGAGCGGATCATCCGCGCCGGCTGCGACGTGGTGCGCTTTAATTTCTCGCACGGTTCGCATGAAGAGCATGCCCGCCGCGTGCGGGCGGTGCGCGCCGCCGCGACGCGCGCCGGGCGGGATGTGGCGCTCCTTTTGGATACGAAGGGGCCCGAGATCCGCACCGGGGAAGTCGAAGGCGGGGCGGTCGAGCTGGTCGAAGGATCGACGTTTACCCTCACGCCGCGACCGCGCCTGGGCGATGCGCGCGGCGTTACGATCAGTTACCCGCATCTGGCCAAGGACATCGCCGTCGGGCAGACGATTCTCCTGGACGACGGCCTGATCGCGCTCACCGTCGAAGCGATCGACGGCGATGAAATCGTCTGCCGCGTGCAAAACGGCGGCATCCTCAAAAACCGCAAAGGAGTCAACGTTCCGGGCGCGAAGTTGAACCTCCCGGCGGTCGACGAGAAAGACATCGCCGACATCCGCTTCGCCATCGAGCACAACTTCGACTTCATCGCCGCTTCTTTCGTCCGTTCGCCGGAGGACGTACACGACGTCCGGCGGGTCCTCGAGGCCCACGGGGCGGCGATCGACATCATCGCCAAGATCGAAAACGCCGAAGGCGTGGAAAACGCGGAGGCGATCCTGGCCGTCGCCGACGGCTTGATGGTCGCCCGCGGCGATCTCGGAGTGGAGATTCCGCCGGAAGACGTGCCGCATGTCCAAAAGCGCCTCATCGCCCTCGCGTCCCGCGCCGGCAAGCCGGTCATCACGGCGACGCAGATGCTCGACTCGATGCAGGTGCGTCCGCGGCCGACGCGGGCCGAGGCGAGCGACGTGGCGAACGCCATCTTGGACGGCACCGATGCGGTCATGCTCTCCGGCGAGACGGCGGCCGGCCGCTATCCGATCGAGGCGGTGGAGACGATGGTCAAAATCGCCGAGCGGGCCGATCGCGAGCAGATCGCCCGAGCGGGCGAAAACGGCGAGCCGTTGCCGCTGGAGACGTCGATCACCGACGTCATCAGCCGCGCGGTGCGGGAGGCGGCCAGGCGTCTGGGTGCCGCGGCGATCATCACCCCGACGGAAAGCGGATCGACGGCGCGGATGGTGGCCAAGTACCGCCCGACGCAGCCGATCATCGCCGTCACCCCGCATACGCGCGTCGCCCGCAAGTTGAAACTCGTCTGGGGCGTCTATCCGCTCATCGGGGCGGACCATTCGAGCACGGACGAGATGATGAAGCAGGCCATCTCCCGCGCCCTGGAGGCGGGCTATATCCGCCACGGCGAGCTCGTCGTCATCACCGCCGGCGTGCCGCTCCGCGAGCCGGGGACGACCAACCTGATGAAAATCCATGTCGTCGGCGACATCGTCGCCAAAGGCCAAGGCATCGGCCAAGGCGTCGCCACCGGTCGGGCCTACGTATACGACGGCAAGCGGGAGGCGGCTCGAAAACCGTTTGTCCCGGGGGACATTCTCATCGCCGCGTCCACCGACGAGACGATGATGGAGATGATTCGGCAGGCCAAGGCGATCGTCACCGAAAGCGGCGGTTTGACGTCTCACGCGGCCATCGTCGGGCTTTCGCTCGGCATCCCGGTCGTCGTCGGCGCCCAGGGCGCGACGCGGCGCATCCCGGACGGCGAGGAGATCACCGTCGACGCCCGCCACGGGCATGTCTACATCGGCCAGGCCCATGTCTTATGAAGCGGAAGGCAAAGACCGCCGGCGGCGAAGCGCGGCACGACGCGACATCGAGGAGAAACGATGCGAAGGCGAGGGGACCGAAGCGGATGATGCACGATGTGGAAGTGCCTTTCCGCGTCCGCTACAGCGAAACCGATGCGATGGGCGTCGCTTACCACGCCCATTATCTGTCCTGGTTTGAACTCGGCCGCACAGAGTGGATCCGCGTCCATTTTGCGCCGTACCGCGAATTCGAGGCGCGCGGACTGCTTCTGCCGCTTACGGCGTCATCGGTCCGCTACGTCCGTGCGGCGCGCTATGACGACGCGCTCATCGTTCGAGCGCGTCTTTCCGCGTTCGGCCCTCTCCGACTGACGTTCGTCTACGCCGTGCGCCGAGCGGATGACGGCGTCATCATCGCCGAAGGCGAGACGCATCACGCCTGGGTCGACCGGGCATTCCGCCCTCGTCCGCTGTCCAAGGCGTGGCCGGAAGCGTATGCGCGTCTTTCCGCATTGTCTGAAGGCGGCGACACGACGCGACGGCGCTCGCGAGCGTGACTTTTGTCCCTCGGCGCCTAAAAAAGGTCCTTGCCGCCCGTCTGAACGGCCCTGTCAAGCCGCTTCGGCGGGCATTTTTTGTCTGAACGGCGTTTCGGCGCAATCGCCCGGTTTGGGACATACTAACATCCTGCAGACGGGCGTGTTTGTTTTGCATAGTGAAACGAGATTTTAAAATCCTTCACAAACCGTTCAAAATGAAGTATGATGAAGATGACCGGCAGGTTACCGTTTTCACAAAACAAGGGGACAAGACGGACAAGAAAGGATGAAGGCGATGACCACCGTCGCAAAAGGGCTGGAAGGTGTCGTCGCGGCGACCTCGGCGATCAGCGCCATCGAAAACGGCATGCTCACGTACCGCGGCATCGACATCGATGTCCTCGCCGAGCGGTCGAACTTCGAAGAAGTCGTGTACTTGCTGTGGCACGGTCGATTGCCGAAAGCTTCCGAGTTGGAAGCGCTTCGAAGCGCGCTGATCGAGGCGGCGGGTGTCCCGGAAGACGTGCTCGCCGTACTGCGCCGTGCCCCCCAAAACACGCATCCGATGACCGTGCTGCGCACGGCGATCTCGGCGCTTGCGCTGTATGATGCCGAGGCTGAAGACATGTCTGAGGCGGCGAACATCCGCAAAGCGGTGCGCCTCGTGGCCAAGACGCCGACCCTCGTCGCCGCCTGGCAGCGTATCCGGAGCGGCGAAGAACCGGTGGCGCCGCGATCGAACGGTTCGATCGCCGAAAGCTTTCTCACCATGCTGCACGGGCGGGAGCCGGATCCGACGCACGTGGAAGCGCTCGACAAGGCCTTCATTTTACATGCCGATCACGAATTCAACGCTTCGACGTTTGCCGCCCGGGTCACCGTCGGGACGCTGTCGGACATGTACTCCGGCGTCGTCGCCGCGCTCGGGGCGCTGAAAGGTCCGCTCCACGGCGGGGCGAACGAGCAGGTGATGGCGATGCTCGAGGAAATCGGCGCGCCGGATCGCGTGGAAGCCTATATCCGCGGCAAATTGGAGCGGAAGGAGCGGATCATGGGCTTCGGCCACCGCGTGTATAAAGACGGCGACCCGCGGGCCAAACACCTGCGCGAGATGAGCCGACGCTTGACGGAAAGCATCGGGGAGTCGAAATGGTACGCGATGTCGGTGGCCATCGAGCGGCTCGTCGGCGAGCTGAAAGGCCTCAAACCGAACGTCGATTTTTATTCCGCCAGCGTCTACCACAGCCTCGGCATCCCGCGCGACCTGTTCACGCCGATCTTCGCCATCAGCCGGATGGCCGGATGGACGGCGCACATCCTCGAGCAATACAGCGACAACCGGCTCATCCGCCCGCGGGCCGAATACGTCGGTCCGTCGAACGTGCCGTACGTCCCGATTGAAGCGCGCGGTTGACCGTCGCCGGCGCGTTCGATAAGGTAAAAAGAGGCATGGCGCAAGGCGGCGCGAAGGCCAGTGAACGAGGAGGAAAGCGTATGTACAAGCATTTGACGCCACCGCAAGACGGAGAGAAGATCACCCTGCAAGGCGGGCGGCTTGTCGTCCCGGATCGGCCGATCATTCCGTTCATCGAGGGGGACGGTACCGGCCCGGATATCTGGCGTGCGGCCTCCCGCGTGCTCGACGCCGCCGTGGATAAAGCGTACGGCGGACGGCGGAAAATTGTCTGGTTTGAAGTATACGCGGGCGAAAAGGCATACAACACTTTCGGCGAGTGGCTGCCGGACGATACGCTTCAGGCCGTCCGCGAATATCTCGTGGCGATCAAAGGACCGCTGACGACGCCGGTCGGCGGCGGCATCCGCTCGCTCAACGTGGCGCTGCGCCAGGAGCTCGATTTGTACGCCTGCGTCCGCCCCGTGCGCCATTTTGAGGGGGTGCCTTCGCCGGTCCGCCGTCCGGAGCTTACGGACGTGGTCATCTTTCGCGAAAACACGGAAGACATCTACGCCGGCATCGAATGGCCCGCCGGTTCACCGGAAGTGCAAAAGGTCATCCGATTCCTTCAAGAAGCGATGGGCGTCAAGAAAATCCGTTTCCCCCAGACGAGCGGCATCGGCATCAAGCCGATCTCCGAAGAAGGCTCGAAGCGCCTTGTGCGCGCGGCGATCCGCTACGCTCTGGAAAACGGCCGAAGAAGCGTCACCCTCGTGCACAAGGGCAACATCATGAAGTTCACCGAGGGCGCGTTTAAACATTGGGGATACGAAGTGGCCGAGCAAGAATTCGGCGACCGCGTGTTCACTTGGGCGATGTACGATCGGATCAAAGCGGAGCGCGGCGTCGAGGCGGCGAATGCGGCCCAGCAAGAAGCGCTCGCGCAGGGGAAGCTCATCATCAAGGACGCCATCGCCGACATCTTCCTGCAGCAGGTGCTCACCCGCCCGGACGAATTCGACGTCGTCGCGACGATGAACTTAAACGGCGACTACATCTCCGACGCCCTCGCCGCGCAGGTCGGCGGCATCGGCATCGCGCCGGGAGCGAACATCAACTACGACACCGGCCACGCCGTCTTCGAGGCGACGCACGGCACGGCGCCGAAGTACGCCGGACTGGATAAGGTGAACCCGTCGTCGGTCATCCTCTCCGGCGAGATGATGCTGCGCTACATGGGTTGGCATGAAGCGGCCGATCTGATCATCGAGGCGATGGGGAAGACGATCGGCCAGAAGATCGTCACCTACGACTTTGCCCGCTTGATGGACGGAGCGACGGAAGTGAAGACGAGCGAATTCGGCAATGCCCTCATCCGCAACATGCAACCGAAGGAGGCGCGCGTATGATCCGCCGCAAGAAAATCGCCGTCGTCGGCGCCGGGTTTACCGGTTCGACGACCGCCTTCATGCTCGCCGAACGCGCCCTCGGCGACGTCGTCCTGATCGACATCCCGCAGCAGGAGAATCCGACGAAGGGCAAGGCGCTCGACATGTACGAGGCGACGCCGGTCCTGGGGAAAGACGTCCGCGTCGTCGGCACGTCGGATTACGGGGCGATGGCCGGGGCGGATCTCGTCATCATTACCGCCGGCATGGCGCGAAAGCCCGGCATGAGCCGCGACGATTTGGTCACGACCAACGCCGGAATCGTAAGAAGCGTCTCCGAGCAGGTGAAGGCGCACGCCCCCGAGGCGTTCGTCCTCGTCCTCTCCAATCCGGCCGACGTCATGACGTATATCGCCTATCGGACGACCGGCTTTCCGAGGGAGCGCGTCTTCGGCCAATCCGGCGTGCTCGATACGGCCCGCTTTCGGGCGTTCGTGGCGGAGGCGGTCGGCGTCTCCGTCCGCGACGTGACCGGTTTTGTCCTGGGCGGTCACGGCGACGACATGGTCCCGCTCATCCGCTACTCGTACATCGGCGGCATCCCGCTCACGAAGTGGTTGGATCAGCCGACGATCGACGCCATCGTCGAGCGCACGCGCAAAGGCGGCGGCGAGATCGTGGGCCTTCTCGGCACGGGGAGCGCCTACTATGCCCCAGCGGCGGCGCTCGTCGAGATGGCCGAAGCCGTTCTGCTCGACGAAAAGCGGATCCTTCCGGCGATCGCCTACCTTTCCGGAGAGTACGGTTACCGCGACCTGTACGTCGGCGTGCCGACGATCTTGGGCGGCGGCGGCGTGGAACGGGTGATCGAGCTTGAGCTGACAGCGGAAGAGAAGGCGGCGTTCGCCCGTTCCGTCGAGTCGGTGAAAAAAGTGATGGCCGTGGTGGGATTGTAAGGAAGTTGTAGGAAATCTGCATGCACGGGCGCTTCTTTGTTCATGATAGGAAAGCGGCCCATCACGGGGGTGAGCCCACAACCCGTTCCATGGAGGTGAGCGATGTGTCGGTTCTGGATCGGTTTCGCCTGGATCACCAGGTGGCCATGATCACGGGTGCCGCGAGCGGCATCGGGCGCGCCTTTGCCGAGGCGATGGCCGAACTGGGGGCGGCGGTCGCCCTGGTCGACGTGGATGAAAACAAAGCCCGCGACGTCGCGCGCCAACTGGAAAAGGACCATTCGTGCAAAACGCTCGTGCTTCGGGCGGACGTCACCCGGGCCGACGAAGTGGAAGCGGCCGTCGCACGCGTGGTCAGCGAACTCGGCGATCTCGACGTCGCCTTCGCGAACGCCGGCATCGCCGAAACGGCCGCTCCGATTGCCGACTATCGGGACGACGAGTGGCACAAGGTGCTTGCCGTCAACCTGACGGGGGTTTATCTGACGGACAAAGCGGCCGCCAAGCACATGATCCAAAAACGGAAGGGGCGGATCATCAATACCGCTTCCATCTACGGGCTTGTCGCCGACTTCGGCCTGGGCGCCATCGGCTATACGGCGGCCAAAGGCGGCGTCGTCAACCTGACGCGGACGTTGGCCGTCCAGCTTGCGCCTTTCAACGTTCGAGTCAATGCCATCGCCCCGGCCTTCATCAAGACCAACATCGGCGGAGGCTGGCTCGCGAACGAGGAGGAAAGCCCGGAAACCAAGCAGGTTCGTGAGGAGATCATCCGCCGGACGCCGCTCGGCCGTTTGGGCGAACCCGACGACCTGAAGGGCATGGCGGCCTATCTGGCCTCCGACGCTTCCTCGTACTGCACGGGCTACGTCTACGCCGTCGACGGCGGCTGGCTGGCCTGGTAAATGTCGGTCAACGCCGAAAATTAAAGAGGCGATGCGCCCTAGGACGCTTAAGATCCGGCCGTTTCCGGCCTTCTTTTTTTGCCCACGTCGTGATATGATGCTAAGTAGCTGTGAATCATCGTCTAAAGCGATCCGAAGCGGCTGGAAAAGTACGCGGCGGGGCAGGGGAAGGAAGGCGCGATGAAAAAGATTTTGGTCGTCGACGACGAGCCGTCGATCATCACGCTCCTTTCGTTCAACCTCGAAAAGGCGGGATACGACGTCATCGCGAGCCAAGACGGTCGCGAGGCGCTCCGGATCATCGAGACGGAGGCGCCGGATCTCGTGCTCCTCGATCTGATGCTCCCGGGACTGGACGGGATGGACATCTTAAAACACATGCGCAGCCGGAACATCATCATCCCGGTCATGATGGTTACCGCGCGGGACGAGGAGTTCGACAAAGTGCTCGGGCTGGAGCTCGGGGCCGACGACTACATCACCAAGCCGTTCCGCATCCGCGAAGTGTTGGCCCGCATCAAGGCTGTTTTTCGCCGAACGGAAGGGCTTTCGGCCGAGCGCGAGATGCCGGAGGAACGGATCATCCAGATCGGGGAACTCATGATCGACCTCGGCCGTTATGAAGTGTCGCGCGACGGCGTGCCGGTGGATCTCACGCCGAAGGAGTACGACCTCCTCTTCTTCATGGCTCGCAATCGAGGGAAAGTGCTGACCCGCGAACAGCTGCTCAACAACGTATGGAACTACGACTTTGTCGGCGATTCGCGCATCGTCGACGTGCACATCAGCCACCTGCGCGAAAAACTGGAACGCGACCCCAAACAGCCGCGCTACATCAAGACCATCCGCGGGCTGGGCTACAAGCTGGAAGACCGCGCCGAGGGGTCCGGTGAATGAAAAGCTTGCGTCTTCGCCTCACCGTGGGCGTGCTGGGCATCGTCGCGGTGTCGTTCGTCGCCTTTTTTTTGTATGAGGCGGTGCTCACCGCCCGCACCGTCGAGCAGGAAGCGCGGCGTCATCTGTTCCGCGAAAGCGCGCTCATCGCCGACGCGCTCACGGCCTTGTACGCGGGCGCCGCATCGGCCTCCGGCGCGGACGCCGTCCGGGCGATGCTCGTACGCTTTGCGCGGTCGACCGGGGAGCGGTATGTCGTCCTTTCCGGCGACGGCCGTATTCTCGCCGATGTCGTTTCGTCCGCTGACCCGGAGCTTCGCCGGGTCGATCCCGCTCCGGCGCCGGACGGGGTGATCACGGTGACCGCGGCCGAAGAGGGATCGCGATATGCGCAAGTTTCCCGGTCCGTCCGGTTCGCGGACGGTTCCGCCGGAACCGTCGTCGTCATCGCCGCGCTTTCGCGCCGTACGGATCTCATCACCGGCGCGTGGGGCCTCGGCGGATTGTTCGGCGGCCTCGCCGTGCTCGGTCTCTTGAGCCTGCTGATCTTCCACGTGGCCAAGGAGCTCACCCGCCCGCTCGTCCGCGTCGCCGAAGTGGCGCGTCAGATCAGCCGGCAGCACTACGGCGTCACCGTCGACGTCCAAGGTTACGGGGAGCTCGCCGAGCTCACCGAGGCGATCAACGCCATGAGCGCTTCCCTCGCGCAGCAGGTGAAGCGCATCCGCGACAACGAAAAACGCCTGTCCGACATCTTGACGAACATGACGAGCGGCGTCGTGCTGCTCGACCCCCGCGGCCGCGTCCTGTTCGCCAACCGCGCCGCCCTCGCGCTCTTTTCGCTCGGCGGGCGGGCGATCACCGGGCGGCATCACGTCGAAGCGTTTCGCCTGTTCGAACTGTCTCAACTCGTCGAGCTCGTGCGGGAGTCGAAAGCGGCCGCCCGCCGTGAACTCATCGTCTATTTCCCGGAAGAGAGAGTACTCGACGTCCACCTTGTCCCGCTCTTCGACGACGCGCCGAGGCTCGACGCCATCCTGCTCGTCGCGCACGACATCACCGACATCCGGCGGCTGGAACGTATCCGCAGCGAATTCGTGGCCAATGCGTCGCACGAGCTGAAAACCCCGGTGACC
Organism: Hydrogenibacillus sp.; assembly: GCA_014896255.1. Taxonomy (GTDB): domain Bacteria; phylum Bacillota; class Bacilli; order Thermicanales; family DSM-22653; genus Hydrogenibacillus. Next base: position 32,163 of record JADBKT010000003.1, on the reverse strand, counting down.
TCCATTCAAGGGTTTGCCGAAACGCTTCTCGACGGCGCGCTCGACGAAGCGGAAGAAGCGCGGCGGTTTGTGGAGATCATCTATCATGAAAGCGAAAGGCTGAAGCGCCTCATCCAGGACATTCTCGATCTCTCCCGCATCGAAGGACGGCGTCTGCCGCTCGACTATCGCGACGTTCACATTCAGTCGCTTTTCGAGGACATTTTGTTGCAGGTCGAAAAAGAGCGCAGCCGAAAGTCGATGGTCTTGACCGCCGAGGTCGACCCTCGCCTGCACATCGAGAGCGACTACGACCGGCTCAAGCAAATTTTGTTGAACCTCGTCGTCAACGCCGTGCAATACACGCCGGAAGGCGGCCGTATCGCCCTTCGGGCCGAAGATGAAGGCGAGGATGTCGTGTTCGTCGTCCAAGACAACGGCATCGGCATCCCGAAACGCGACCTCGACCGCATCTTCGAGCGCTTCTATCGCGTCGACAAAGCTCGTTCGCGCAACTCCGGCGGGACGGGGCTCGGCCTTTCGATCGTCAGGCACCTCGTCGAACTGCTCGGCGGCGAGATCCGGGTCGAGAGCACGGAGGGCGTCGGCAGTACGTTTTACGTCCGCCTGCCGAAGGCGCGGGACGAAGCGCTTTGAGACAGAAAGGAGTTGAACCGATGCGCGCTCGGTTTGACGAACAACTGGATGAACTGCATCAAAAATTGATCCAGATGGCCAGCCGCGTGGGGGCGGCCATCGACAAGTCCTTAAAGGCGCTCGTCGAGCAGGACGGCGCGATCGCCGAAGCGGTCATCCGGGAAGATCCGGAGATCAACGCGCTGGAAATCGAGATCGAGCAAGGCTGCTTGACGCTCATCGCGCTGCAAAACCCGGTCGGCGCAGACCTCAGGCGCATCGCCACGATACTCAAGGTGTCGAACGACCTCGAACGCATCGGCGACCACGCCGTGTCCATCGCCAAGTCGGCCGGGCGTATTTTGTCCGAGGCGTACGTCAAGCCCCTCGTCGACACGCCGAAGATGGGCGCCGTCGTGCGGCGCATGCTCTCCGAGGCGGTCGACGCGTACATCGCCGGGGACACCGATCGCGCGCAGGCGATCGCGCAGGAGGATGACGAGGTCGACGCGCTGTACAAAGCGATCGTCACCGACGCCGTCAAGATCATGACCTCCGACGAGCGTTGGGTCAACCAGGGGACGCAATTTTTGTTCGTCGCGCGTTCGCTCGAGCGCATCGGCGATTATGTGACGAACATCTGCGAGTGGATCTATTACATGAAAACCGGTGAAATCCGCGAATTCAACGATTGACGGCAGGTGACCGACGACGAAACGGTTGTACCTCATCGACGGCTCGAGCGTCGCCCACCGGGCGTTTTACGCCCTGCCGCCGCTTTCCGATCCGGGCGGTCGGCCGACGAACGCCGTCTACGGCTTTGCCCTGATGCTCCTCAAACTCATCGAAGAGGCCAAACCGACGCACATCGCCGTCGTCTTCGACGCCGGCAAAACCGTCTTTCGCCATGAGCTGTACGCCGCATACAAGGGTACGCGGCAGAAGAGCCCGCCGGAGCTCGTCGAGCAATTTCCCCTGGTTCGCGAGCTCGTCGCCGCGTTCAACATCGCCCTCGTCGAACAAGAAGGCTACGAGGCCGACGATGTGATCGGCACGCTCGCCGTGCAAGCGGAAGCGGCCGGCTTCGACGTGCGCATCATCTCCAGCGATCGGGACCTGCTGCAGCTGATCGACGAACGCATCGCCGTGGGGCTGACGCGAAAAGGGATGACCGACATCGAGTGGATGACCGAGGCGTCGTTTCGTGAAGCGTACGGTATCGCCCCCGGGCAGTACGTCGACGTCAAAGCGCTCATGGGCGATGCCTCGGACAACATCCCCGGCGTTCCGGGCGTAGGGGAAAAGACGGCGCTTAGGCTCATCGCCGAGCACGGCTCGTTGGATGCCGTCTACGACCGCCTCGAGTCGCTCAAGGGGAAGCTCAGGGAGCGGCTGGCCGAACATCGGGATTCGGCTTACTTGAGCCGGCGGCTGGCGACGATCGAGCGGAACGTCTCGCTTCCGACGACCCCGGATGCCCTCGCCTACGGCGGATATGACGCCTCCCGCCTCGTTCCGCTTTTTCGGGCGCTCGGCTTTCGATCGCTGCTCGGCCGGCTTACGGGAACAGGAGGCGATGCGCCTCAGGCGGCAAAAGCGGCGGTGACCGTGAAGGCGGACGATCTGCGCCGGATTCGAAGCGCAGAGGAAGCCGACGCGGCGGCGCGCGCGTTACCCGCCCACGCCGCGCTCATCATCGAACTCGACGGAGACAACCCTCACCGCGCGCGCCTCGTCGGCGGAGCGATCGCCGCGGAAGACGGCACTTGGGCCTTTTTGCCGGAAGCGCTGGAAAGCGACGCCTTGCGCGCCTGGCTGGCCGATCCGAACACGCAGAAGGTCGCCTATGACGTGAAAAAGACGTACGTCGCCTTATCCCGCGTCGGCGTCCGCTTCGCCGGTGCGGCGGACGATCTTTTGCTCATGCAGTATTTGTTGGATGCGACGCGCGGGACGTATACCTTAAGCGACCTTGCTCGAACATACGGCCTCGATCTTCCCGACGATGCGCTCGTCTACGGCAAGGGCGCGAAGTTCCGAGTGCCTGAACCGGACGCCTTGCTTCGGCATCTTTCCGCCAAGGCCCGAGCGGTTTGGGCGCTTCGGCCGCGCGTCACGGAAGACATCGAAAGATGGGAAATGCAGGACCTCTATCGCACGGTGGAGCTTTCGCTCGCCGGTGTCCTGGCGGAGATGGAGCTTTACGGGGTCAAGGTCGATCGGGAAGCGCTCGAGGCTTACGGCAAGGAGCTCGAGGCGCGTATCCGGGAGCTCGAAGCCGCCGTCTACCGCGAGGTCGGCTTCTCATTCAATTTGAACTCGACGAAGCAGCTCGGCGAGGTGCTGTACGACAAACTCGGCATCCCGCCGATCAAAAAGACGAAGACCGGCTATTCGACGGACGCCGAGACGCTTGAAAAACTCGCGCCGCTTAATCCGGTCGTCCTCCGCATCCTCGATTATCGGCTGCTCACGAAACTGCGTTCGACGTATATCGAAGGGTTGATCAAAGAGATCCACGAAGACGGCAAGATCCACACCACCTTTCACCAGGCGCTGACCGCCACCGGGCGTCTGTCGTCGAGCGACCCGAACCTGCAGAACATCCCCATCCGCCTCGAAGAAGGGCGGAAGATCCGCCGGGCGTTCGTCCCCTCCGAACCGGGATGGCGTATCCTCTCCGCCGACTATTCCCAGATCGAGCTCCGCGTGCTCGCCCACATGGCCGCCGACCCGAAGCTCATCGAGGCGTTCCAAAACGACGCGGACATCCACACCCAGACGGCGATGGACGTCTTCGGCCTGGCCAAAGAAGACGTCACGCCTCTCCATCGCCGGCAAGCGAAGGCCGTCAACTTCGGCATCATTTACGGCATCAGCGACTACGGCCTCTCGCAAAACCTCGGCATCAGCCGTAAAGAGGCGGCGGACTTCATCGAGCGGTATTTTGCCGCTTATCCCGACGTCAAGCGCTATCTGGACGAAGCGGTGCAAAAAGCCAGGGAGTTCGGCTATGTGGAGACGCTCTTCGGCCGCCGGCGGACGCTTCCGGACATCACCGCCAAAAACTTCGCCCGGCGCAGTTTTGCCGAGCGGACGGCGATGAACACGCCGATTCAAGGCACGGCGGCGGACATCATCAAAAAGGCGATGATCGACGTCGACGCGGCGCTTCGGGAAAGCGGGCTTCGGGCGCGCATGCTTTTGCAGGTGCACGATGAGCTGGTCTTCGAGGTCGCTCAAGCGGACGCCCCGGCGCTTTCCGACATCGTCCGCGAAAAGATGGAAGGGGCGGCCGAACTCCGCGTGCCGCTCAAGGTCGACGTCGCCGTCGGCGACACGTGGTACGACGCGAAATAACCACCCCGTCGCGCTGCACGAGGGGATCGTCGGACGTCGTCGGAAGCCGGAGGTCGTCGGATACGCCATCGTCGCTTTGAAGAAGGGTCGGTCGTGCGATTAGGTCGAAATGGCATCGAAAGGAGAGGCGTGATGCCCGAGCTTCCGGAAGTCGAAACGGTTCGCCGCGCCCTCGCGCGGATGATCGTCGGGACGCGCATCGCGCGTGTCCATGTTCGCCTGCCGCGCCTCATCCGTACGCCGAGCGATCCCGTCGCCTTCGCCGAGCGGCTCGCCGGGCGGACCTTCGCCGGCATCGGACGGCACGGCAAATACTTGCTCTTTGCCGTTCCCCCGTTCGTCCTCGTCTCGCATATGCGGATGGAAGGCAAATACGACGTCGTTCCGTCGGGGACGCCGGATCTTGCGCACACGCACATCGCCTTCGAACTCGACGACGGTCGGGCGCTCAAATACCGGGACGTCCGGCAGTTCGGCACGTTTGATCTGGTCGACGAAGAGCGGATCGACCGTCTGCCTCTGCTTCGCACCCTCGGTCCGGATGCCCTCGATCCGGCGCTCGACGCCGAGGCCTTTTACGCCATCCTGAAAGGCCGTCCGCGGCGGGCGATCAAGGCGCTTCTCCTCGATCAGACGGTGATCGCCGGGCTCGGCAACATCTACACCGATGAGGCCTTGTTCCGCGCGCGGATTCATCCGCGGACGCCGGCCGGAGCGATTTCACCGGTGAAGGCGCAAAAGCTTCATGCCGCCGTGCGGGAAGTCCTCGAAGCGGGCATCGAAAGCGGCGGAGCGAGCGTGCGTTCTTACCGCGGACCGCAGGAAGCGCTCGGCTATTTTCAGCTGAACATCCAGGTGTACGGTCGGAAGGATCAACCTTGCCCGCGCTGCGGCACGCCGATCGTCCGGACGGTCGTCGCTGGCCGCGGCACCCACCTCTGCCCGAAATGCCAGCGCGAAGGGAGACAGGGCGCATGATCGTGGGCCTCACCGGCGGCATCGCCAGCGGGAAAAGCACGGTTTCGAAGATGCTCGCCGCCCGCGGCGCGTGGGTGGTGGACGCCGATCGCCTGGCCCGTGCCGCGGTCGAACCGGGTTCGACCGCGCTCGAGCAGATCGTCGAACGTTTCGGTGCCGGCGTTCTCCAAGCGGACGGCACGCTCGATCGGAAGGCGCTCGGTCGAATCGTCTTTGCCGACGTCTCGGCGCTAAAGGCGTTGGAGGCGATCGTCCACCCCGAAGTGCGGCGGATGATGCGGGATGAGATCGCACAAGCGAAAGCAAAGAGGGCGGCGATCATCGTCCTCGATGTCCCGCTTCTGTTCGAAAACGGCCTTGAGCGCCTGGCGGATCTCACCGTCGTCGTCGAGACCGATGTCCGAACGCAGATCGAACGTTTGACGGTCCGCGATCGCCTTCCGCGCGCGGAGGCCGCGGCGCGCCTTGACGCGCAGATGCCGCTCGGCGAAAAACGCGCCCTGGCGGACGTCGTCCTCATCAACCGCGGGACGATTGAAGATCTTGAACGACAAGTCGACGCGCTGTGGGAATATCTCACGCGGGAGATGCGTTCGGCGCACCGGGAGCGTTCAGACGAAAGCGGCGAAGGCGAATCATGAACGCGTTTCGATTCGCCCTTGGGGCGATGATCCGCTTGATCGCGCTCGGCGGACTGATTTTTGGGGTCGTGCAGCCGGCCTTTTGGCGTTGGCTTTATCCGCTCGATTATCCTGACGTGATCGCCGCCGCCGCCGATGAAGCGGGACTCGATCCGTCGCTCGTCGCCGCCGTCATCCGCGCCGAGAGCGGCTTTTATCACGACGCGTCTTCGAAAAAAGGCGCCCGGGGGCTTATGCAACTGCTCGACGAGACGCGCGACTGGGCGCTCTCCCGTTCCGGACTCGATCGGCGTTTTCCGGAGGAGATGCGCGATGCGCCGGAGGTGAACATCCGCCTCGGCAGCTGGTACATCCGCCACCTGATCGATCGTTTCGACGGAAACGCCATCGCGGCCCTCGCCGCGTACAACGCCGGACCGGCCAACGTCGACCGCTGGCTTGCGACCGGAACGTGGAACGGCACGGCACAGGCGATCGGCGACATCCCGTTCGGCGAGACGCGTCACTACCTCGCCCGTGTCCTGTACCTTCAACATCGATATCGGCAAGTGTACGGAAATCTCCTAAACGCGCGATAAGCCGTTTGGGAGTTTTTTTACGGCCGTCGTCCGGCGCATGTGACGTATCATATTGATTAATGTGCCATACGAGATATAATGACTAGAGGAAATCATGCGGATCATTCGTCGAAGGAGGCCCGGTCATGACGATCAACATCGCCATCAACGGGTTTGGACGCATCGGGCGGACGGTACTCCGCCGCCTGATCGAAGTCGGCGACGCGTCGCTCGGCGTCGTGGCCATCAACGCCGGTTATCCGGCCGAGACGCTGGCCCATCTTTTGCGATACGATTCGGTGCACGGCCGTTTTCGCCGCGACGTTCGGGCTGAGGACGGTCGCCTCATCGTCGACGGACGTACCGTTCGTTTGCTCTCCGAGCGCGATCCGGCGCGGCTGCCGTGGGGAGATCTCGGCGTCGACATCGTCGTCGAAGCCACGGGCCAATTCACGCATCGCGAAGGAGCCGCGCGGCACCTTGAGGCAGGGGCGCGCCGCGTGCTCATCACCGCGCCGGGCAAAAACGAAGACGTCACGATCGTCATCGGCGTCAACGCCGACGATTATGAACCGTCCCGCCATTTCATCGTCTCCGGTGCATCGTGCACGACCAATGCCCTCGCGCCGATCGTCAAAGTGCTGCATGAGGCGTTCGGCGTGCGAACGGGCCTCATCACCACCGTGCATGCCGTGACGAACGATCAAAAGGTGCTGGACAATCCGCACAAAGATCTTCGCCGGGCGCGGACCTCGGGGATGTCGATCATTCCCACGACGACCGGCGCGGCGAAGGCCGTCGGCAAGGTGCTGCCCGAGCTCGCCGGGAGACTCCGCGGTATGGCGCTTCGCGTGCCGACGCCGAACGTGTCGGTCGTCGACTTGGTCGCCGAACTGGAGACGGAAGTGACGCCGGAGGCGGTGAACGACGCCTTTCGGCAGGCGGAAACCGGCGCGCTTCGAGGCATCCTCGGCGTCTCGGAGGCTCCGCTCGTTTCGGTCGATTTTAACGGCGACGACCGTTCGGCGATCGTCGACGCGCCCTCGACGATCGCCCTCGGGCGGATGGTCAAGGTGCTCGCGTGGTATGATAACGAATGGGGTTACTCGGCGCGCATCGTCGATCTCCTTGCGCTCATGGCGCGAATGGCGCAAGGCTTCGGCGCGGACGACCGCCAAGCGGCAAGAGAACAACCAAAGGAAGCGGAAGCGCTGCGGTAAGAAAGTGTGACCGCCGCCGATCGCCGGAAGATGCGGGATCGGGGGCGCTTTCGTTTCATCGTGTAAAGGATCGTGCAGATCAACTTTACAGTTTCTTTACAAATCCTTAACACGCGCTTTATATTGATGGTGTATAGTAGTTGACGGGCGCGGGACAGGCGATCGCCCCCAGGTCATTATGGACCACACATAAGGAGGTCATGCGGGTGAGCAAAGCAAAGAAGGTGTGGCTGCTCAGCTTCGTCTTTCTCGTAAGCCTCACCGTTCTCGCCGCGTGCGGCGGCGGAAAGAACGCCGAGCAACCGACTCCGAATCAAGAACAGCCCGGGACGGAGAACACAGGGGGAACAACAGAACAGGGAACAACAGAAAACATCAGCGGTTCGATCACCGTCGCCGGCTCGACGGCCATGCAGCCGCTCGTGGAGAAAGTCGCGCAAATGTTCATGGAGAAGCATCCGCAGGTACAGATCACCGTGCAAGGCGGCGGCAGCGGTACCGGTCTTTCGCAGGTGGCCCAAGGCGCCATCGACGTCGGCAACTCCGATGTCTTCGCCGAAGAAAAGCTGAAGCCGGAAGAGACGAAAGACCTCGTCGACCACAAGGTGGCCGTCGTGGCCATGGCCGCCGTGGCGCATCCGGACGTCGGCGTCGACAATCTGACCAAGCAGCAGCTGATCGACATTTTCACCGGCAAGATCACGAACTGGAAAGACGTCGGCGGAAAAGACCAGAAAATCACGCTCGTCAACCGGCCGGCGAGTTCCGGCACGCGGGCGACGTTTAAGAAATACGCCCTGGACGGCGCGGAAGAAGCGTCCGGGATCGAGGAAGACTCGTCGGGGACGGTGCGCCAGATCATTTCGAGTACGCCCGGCGCCATCGGCTACCTGGCCTTCTCCTACCTCGACGGTTCGGTGAAGGCCTTAAAGATCGACGGCGTCGAGCCGACCGAAGCGAACGTCGTGACGAACGACTACAAAGTATGGGCTTACCAGCACATGTACACGAAGGGCGAGCCGACGGGCGCGGTGAAGGCGTTTTTGGACTACATGATGTCCGATGAGGTGCAAAGCGGCCCGGTCGTTGAGGGCGGCTACATTCCGATATCGAAGATGAAGGTCGAGCGCGACGCCCAAGGCAACGTCACGCAAAAGTAACGTCACCCGATCGACCGGCGGCTTTGAGGACGGTTCGTCCGGTTGAGCGAAAGAAGCGGGGTAGGCACGGGCGCTACCCCGTTTTTGTATCGCGATGGATGTCTCACGCCGCATCGAACCGCCGTCGCGGATGTGTGACTTGACGACTTCCGTCTCATTCGACAATAATACACAGGGAACGACGACGGAAGAAAGGACGGATGTGATGGAGGCGAAACCGCTCATCGCGCGCGGAAGGTCTCACGAGGGTCTGCGCGACCGCTTGGGTTTCATCGGTACGCTTTTTTCCGTGACGATCATCGTACTCGCCGTGGCGGGCATCTATCTGTTCGTTTTTTCAAAAGGATTGGCCACCTTTTTCGTCAATCAGGTGAACGTTTTGGATTTTTTGTTCGGCACCGAATGGCGACCGACCTTGACCGAAGAGGAGGGCGGACCGAAATTCGGCGTTCTGCCGTTTATCGTCGGTTCGTTCATCGTCACCTTTCTCTCGGCGGCGATCGCCGGTCCGATCGGCATCGGGGCGGCCATCTTCATGACGGAGATCGCCCCGCCGTGGGGGCGGAAAGCGATGCAGCCGGTCATTGAACTCTTGGTCGGCATTCCGTCCGTCGTCTACGGTTTTACCGGGCTCACGCTGCTCGTGCCGTTCATCCGCGAACACGTCGGCGGGCTCGGCTTCGGCCTATTGGCCGGGGTGATCGTCCTGTCGGTGATGATCTTGCCGACGATCACCAGCATCTCCGTCGACGCGCTCTCGGCCGTCGCGCCGGAGATCAAGGCGGGCTCGTACGCCCTTGGGGCGACGCGCTGGCAGACGATCTGGCGCATCCTCATGCGGGCCGGCGCTTCGGGCTTCGTCACGGCCGTCATCTTCGGCATGGCCCGAGCCTTCGGCGAGGCGCTCGCCGTGCAGATGGTCATCGGGAACGGCAAAAACATGCCGACGAGCCTGCTTGAGCCGGCGTCGACGATCACGACGGTGATCACGATGAACATGGGCAACACCGTCGCCGGGTCGGTCGAGAACAACGTGCTCTGGTCTTTGGCCCTGCTCCTTCTCCTCATGTCGACGGTCTTTATCTTCGCCGTGCGCTGGATCGGGCGCCGAGGGAGGATGATGTCCCGATGAACGCCAAAATCATCGATCGGGTGATGACCGTCGTTTTTTACGCCATCGCCTTGTTGTTGATTGTCATTCTTTTCGGGCTCATCGGCTACATCCTGGCGCGAGGGGTTCCGAAGCTCTCCCTCACGTTTCTCACCGGCCCGCCTCGGTCGCTTGAAGCGGGCTCCGGCATCGGAACGCCGTTGTTCAATTCGCTTTACATGCTCTTCCTCACGATGGTGTTTACGGTGCCGATCGGCGTCGGCGGCGGCATCTATCTCGCCGAGTACGCCCGGCCGGGGCGGCTGACCGATGCGATTCGGGCGGCGATCGAGGTGCTCTCTTCCTTGCCGTCGATCGTCGTCGGCCTGTTCGGCTTTCTCGTCTTCGTCTATTACACCGGCTGGGGCTATACGCTGATGGGCGGGGCGCTGGCGCTCATGCTGTTCAACCTCCCGCTGATGGTGCGCACGAGCGAAGAGGCCATCCGCGCCGTTCCGCACGAACAAAAGGAAGCGAGCTTGGCGCTCGGCATCTCCCACTGGCGGACGATTACCGACGTGCTCTTTCCATCCGCCCTGCCCGGGATCGTCACCGGCGCCATCCTCACCGCCGGCCGGGCTTTCGGCGAAGCGGCGGCGCTCATCTTCACGTCCGGAATGAGTTCACCGCCGCTGGATTTTCACGACTGGAACCCGCTTTCTTCCGCTTCCCCGCTCAACCCGTTCCGCCCCGGCGAGACGCTCGCGGTCAACATCTGGAAGGTGAACTCCGAAGGGCTTATTCCCGACGCCAAAGAAGTCGCCGCCGGGGCGTCGGCCGTGCTCGTTTTGTCCGTGCTGTTGTTCAACGTGTTGGCGCGCTTCGCGTCGCGCTATGTATACCGCAAGATGACCGCCTCGAAGTCGTGAACCGTCGCTGCTCTTTTTTCATGTTTTGCCGCTTCCACCCTCCGATGCCGAGATGGTAAACTATATAGTGACAAGCATATGCGGGCGGCGAAACGTGTCGAAGACGACGTCCGGGCCGCGAATCGCGGGCGGCCGGTGTACGACGCTTGAGCCGAGCGAAACTAAGGAAAGCGTGGTGTGTTTTGCGTGGGGGAGTCGCTCACGACCCCTGCTCCGCCGAGGCCCGTCTGGATCGCCGAGCGCTGGGCGACGGACGAGGCGGAGACGGACGCACGGGAAAGCGCCCGTGAAGCGTCGGAAAGCGCGGTGGCCATCGAAACGCGCGATCTCAACGTCCATTACGGCGACGTCCATGCGATCAAGGGGATCGACCTGAAGTTTTACCGCTCCGAAATCACGGCGCTCATCGGCCCGTCCGGTTGCGGCAAGTCGACGTATCTGCGTTCGCTCAACCGGATGAACGATACGATTCCTTCGGCGCGGACGACCGGCCAGATTCTCTTGGGCGGCGTCGACTTGAATCGTCCGGACATCGACGTCTGGGCACTCCGGAAGCGCGTCGGGATGGTCTGGCAGCGGCCGAATCCGTTCAACAAATCGATTTATGAGAACGTCGCCTTCGCTCCGCGATTTCATGGCGTGAAAAAGAAGCCGGAACTCGACGAGATCGTCGAGCGCAGCCTTCGGGCGGCGGCGCTGTGGGACGAAGTCAAGGACCGGCTGCACGAGTCCGCCTTCGCCCTCTCCGGCGGTCAGCAGCAGCGCTTGTGCATCGCCCGGGCGCTCGCCATCGAGCCGGAGATCTTGCTCCTCGACGAGCCGGCAAGCGCCTTGGATCCGATCTCCACGGCGAAGATCGAAGAGCTGTTGTTCGAACTGAAAAAACGATATACGGTGATCATCGTCACCCACAACATGCAGCAAGCGGCGCGCATTTCCGACCGTACGGCGTTCTTCTTGAACGGCGAACTCATCGAGTATGCCGACACGAAGACGATTTTTACCCGCCCGGAACGGAAAGAGACGGAAGACTACGTCAGCGGCCGTTTCGGTTGATATTGCTCGTTAAGGCGAGGGATCGCGTTGCCTCAAGCGGTACCGCAAGGAACGCCTGCACTTTCGGTGCGCGGACTGAACTTTTTTTATGGGAAAAAGCAGGCCTTGTTCGACATCACGTTGGACGTGCCGACCGGAGGTGTATTGGCCCTCATCGGCCCGTCCGGAAGCGGCAAGTCGACGTTTTTATGGACGTTGAACCGCATGAACGACTTGGTCGACGGCGCGCGTGTCGAAGGCGAAGTGCTTTGGCACGGCCGGAACATCTACGCGCCGAACGTTGACGTCGTTAAGGTGCGCAAAAAGATCGGCATGGTCTTCCAGCGCCCGAATCCGTTTCCCTTGAGCATTTACGACAACGTCGCCTACGGCCCGCGCATTCACGGCATTCGCGATCGGGCGCGGCTGGACGAAATCGTCGAACGGAGCCTCAAGGCGGCGGCGCTGTGGGACGAGGTCAAAGACCGCCTGAACGCTTCGGCGCTGGCGCTTTCCGGAGGACAGCAGCAGCGGCTCGTCATCGCCCGGGTGCTGGCCGTCGATCCGGAGATCATTTTGATGGACGAGCCGACGAGCGCCCTCGACCCGTCGTCAACGACACGCATTGAAGATTTGATCGATGAGCTGAGGAACGCATACACGGTCGTCATCGTCACGCACAACATGCAGCAAGCGGCGCGTATTTCGGACGATACGGCGTTTTTCTTGAACGGTCGGCTCATCGAGCACGCGCCGACGGCGGAGTTGTTCCAACGGCCAAAGCGCAAAGAAACCGAAGACTACATCTCCGGCCGCTTTGGGTGAGCGACGGCGGGGGTTCGACGTCGGGCGACACCCGACGGTTTTTCTTTTTTCGACCGTTTTCGCCTGTGCTATAATGGACGAAAAGGCAAAGGAGCGAAGGCGATGCGTTGCCCGTATTGCGGCAACGACGACACGCGGGTTTTGGAAAGCCGCCAGGCGCAAGACGGCCGGGCGATCCGCCGCCGGCGGGAATGCACGCGGTGCCAAGAGCGGTTTACGACGTTTGAAACGGTCGAAATGGCGCCGCTCGTGGTGATCAAAAAGAGCGGTACACGAGAACCGTTCCAATCGGATAAAATCGTCCGAGGGCTGATGCGCGCCTGTGAAAAGCGTCCGGTGAGCCTGGAGACGATGCAGGCCATCGCCGAGGACATCGAACGCGAGGCCCGCGGCGCGGGGCTCCGGGAAATCACGAGCACGCAGATCGGCGAGGCGGTGCTCCGGCGCTTGATCGACGTCGATCAGGTGGCGTATGTGCGCTTTGCCAGCGTTTATCGTGAGTTTGACGACGTGAACGGGTTTTTGCAAGAACTCCGGCGCCTCGAAGGGTTGCGCCTTGAAGCCGACCGCGGCACGTAATGCGGATCATGCGCATGCGGCGAACGATGAGGCGGGAAACGACGCGGCGCCGGCCGAAGACGAGCGGGACGAAGGTGGCCGAGGCGCACATGCCGAAGATGCGGATACAGGGGAAGCGGATAGAGAGGCGCGGCGCTCAGGCGGGTTCGCGGTGGCGTAGGGGAGCGGCCGCCGCGCTCTTTTTGCTGTCGATGGTCATGCTCGGCGGCTGTCTGTGGAACCCGGAGGCCCGATCGAGCGGGGAGGCGGATCGCTTCGCGCAGGACGGGAGGCCAGCATCGGAATCGGCCGTCCCGGTGCGCGGCGGGGTGATCCGCGTGCTTACGGCCGAGCCCATCGAGGCGGATCCGCTGGGGCTCAGCGCGAAGGCGGTGCGCCCGTCGCCCTACTGGGCGCTCGCCTATCGGGGTTTGTTTCGATACGATGAACGCGGGCGGTGGGTCGGCGATCTCGCCCAAGACGTCCGCGTCGAGCGCGGTGCAGACGGGGCGGTCACCGTTCGCTTCCGTCTTGATGGGGCGCGTTGGAGCGACGGGCAACCGATCACCGATCTGGACGTCAGGCGGACGTTGGCGCTCTATTTGAGCCCGTTTTATACCGGGGTATTCCGCGATCATTTGTCGGCCCTGGACGGCGCTTCGGCCTACCGCAGCGGAAAAGGAGAAGACGTGCTCGGCGTTGTGACCGACGGCGACTGGATTGTCCTTCGCGCGACGCACCCGACGGCGCTCTTTTTCCGCGCGTTGACCGCGCCCCTGTTCCCTCACGCCGCTGTCCCAAAGATCGCGCGGCGCGCCGATGTCGAGGCATTGGCCGAGCGGATCCGCGCCGGCGAGGTGCCCGTAAGCGGCGCCTACCGCGTCGTCGTGGCCGCGGAAGGCCGGCTGGAGCTGGAGCGGGCATCGACGAAAGCCGGGGATGCGGCGTACGCCGACGCGCTGGAATTCACCTTCGGGACGCTCGGCCCTGACGACGGACATGCCGGGCACGAGGCGCCTGTGGCGGCTTACGATGTCGTCATTTCGTTGAAAAAACCGGCGCTTCCGAACGATTTTCGGTTGATGCGCGTCCCGCTTCCGTACGCGCTGTATCTCGCCGCCGACGTGACGCGCATTCCGGACGACGTTCGGCGGAAGTTGGCGACGATCGATCGGCGGCCGCTGGTCGCGGCGATCGAAGCCGGGGAGTTCGCGGCGCGTCCGGAGACCGGCTATTTTCCGCCCGGACACGCGCTCATGGAGCAGTCGGACGGGGCAAATGCGCCGAAAGGGGCCGACTCCCGACTGGCGCTCGGCGATCTGGCGTATGATCGTGATCAACCGTACGCCGCGCTTTTGGCGCCGGCGCTTGCTGACGTGCTTGGGACGTCGGGCTACGCGGTGAGCGAAAAGCCTCTCCCGCACGAGGCGTTTTACGCCGAGACGATGAGCGGTCACGGTGCGCCGCTTTTTCTCTGGCCGCTCGCGGATGTCTCGGAACCGGGCGAGTGGTGGCGTTATCTGGGGAAGGCGCATACGATCGCCCGATTGGGATTGAACGTCATGCACTATGCGGACGATGCCGTCGACCGGGCGCTCAAGGCTGCCTATGAGGCGATACCGGGGGAAATCGATGCGCCGGCGCTTCGCGAAGCGTTTCGCTCCGTCGCCGAAGCGGCCCCGCTCATCCCGCTCCTTCGTCCGGAGGCATATGTCGCCGTCGCGCCGGGGATGCACGGCGTTGAGATGGTCCGTTTGGGCGAGCGGTTGAATGCCGAACAGTGGTGGAAAGCGGCGCCGTGACCGCTTTATGCTGAAGCGTGACGCGGACCAGGGGGGAAGAGAGGATGCCGACGCCGGAGATCGAGTACACCGTGGAATCGTCGCCCGAGCTTTCGGCGGCGGAGCGCGCGGCGCTCGCCGATTGGTATTTGCCGATCATCGGCCGGAGCGCTTACGCCCTCTACATCGCGCTCATCGACAGCCGCCTCGGCGGAGCGCCGGAGTCGGAGCGCTCGTTTTTCCTCCGTCTCGGTTGGGATGCGCGAGAGTCCGCGGCGTTTCTCGATGCCCGCCGACGGCTTGAGGGCGTCGGCCTGCTTCGGACGTTTTTCGACCGCCGTATGCGCCGTTATGCGCTGCAAGCTCTACCGCCGCTCGTTCCGGAACGTTTTGTTGAGAGCGAAGTGCTCGTCGCGCTCTTGCTGGGACGGATCGGTCAGACGGCGTATGAACGGCTGCTTCGGCGTTATCGCCTGCTCGACGACGAGGCCGTTTTGACCGGAGAAGAGGTGACGGCCGCCTTTTCCGAGGCCTTTCGCGAAGTGGCGCCGACCGAGCTCATCGTCACGCCTGCTTCACCGGCCTATCCGCTTGCGCGACGGGCGGTGGAGACGGCGAACGCGCGCCTGAGACGGTTCGGCCGCTCGCCGGGAGGAGAAGCCGTCCATCCGGTCAAGATCTCGCTTCAAGCCGGGGCCGAGCCGCTCGACCCCCTCCGGCTTCGGGCGCGCTTCACCGACGTCGCGCGCCCGCCGGTATTCGATGAGGCGTTCATCCGGACGCTTCAAGAATGGCAATCCCGCTATGGACTGGACATCGAGCAACTGTTGTATCTCGTCCGGGATGCGTATGATCCGTCGACCGGAACGATCGACGCGGATCGTTTTCGGACGCTTGCCGCGATCTGGCAAAAGGTGCGCGGACGATCGCTTTCCGGCGAGAGGCAACCGATCGGCGGAGGACGGCCGGCGTCGTTCGACCCGGACGATTCGCAGGCGCAAGCCGCCGCTCCTCCGGAGCAGGATCCCGCCCCCGGCGGCACCCGCGGACGGGAGAGGGCCGATGCCGAAGACGGCCGGAAGCGTTTTGAACAGCACCTCATTTACCTCAAGTCGGTCTCGCCGTATGAACTTTTGCGCAATTACCAGGGAGGCGGGGAGCTCAGTCCGGCGGACGAACGGCTCGTCAAGACGGTTTTGGAAGACATCGGCTTGCCGTCGGAAGTGGTGAACGTGCTCATCGATTATGTCCTCCTCGTCCAAGATCACAAATTTCCGCGCGCCTTTACCGAAAAGATCGCCGCGAGCTGGAAACGCAAGGGCTTTCGGACGGCGGAAGAAGCGCTCGCCTATGCCCGTCGGGAATACCTCAGACATGCCGCACGGCGGCAAAAGGGCACGGGGGCTCGGAACGCCGAAACGGCGGATGCCGCGTCGGCTGAAGCGCCGCGTCGCGCCAAACCGCACCGACGGCTCCCGAGCTACATCCTCGCCCAACTGGAGGCGGAGCGTGCCCTGGAGACCGGATCCCGGGCGGAGGTGACGGACGATGTTTAAACCGCTCCGATCGGCATTGTTCGAGCTCGGCCTGGCCGCGGACGACCCGTCACGGCGGGAGACGGCGAAGCGGCTGCATGCCGACCCGCGCGTTCAGACGCTCATGCGCGAACTTGAGGTCGATGAAGCGGCGATCGATCGTTCGCGCGTCGCGGTCCTTCGCTACTTGGAGGAAACGGCCGCCTGTGAGCGTTGCCCGGGGCTTTCGGCGTGCACGCACGCCTTTCGCGGGCATGTACCGGTTCCGCGGCGCGCGGCGGGCGGGCACATCACCTTCGATTACGCGCCGTGCGCGTATGAACGGCAGGCGCAGGCCGAAGCGCGTCGAAAAAAACTGTTCAAAACGATCGCCATCCCTGTGGAGCTCTCCCGCGTGCGTTTTGCGGACCTTAAGCGCGATGCGCACAACGCCAAGGCGATCGAGGCCGCCCAAGCGTTCGTCGAACGTTTCATTCACGGCCGAAATGCCTCCGTGCGGGGATTGTACGTCTATGGGCCGTTCGGCGTCGGCAAGAGCTATTTGATGGGGGCGGTCGCCAATCATCTCGTCGAATTCGGCGTATCCGTCCTGTACGTGCACATGCCGGCACTTTTTCGCGAGCTGCGCATGGGCTTTGAAGACGGCCTGTTTTTGGACAAAATGCGCGAGCTGGAATCGGTCGACGTGCTCATCCTGGACGACGTCGGCGCCGAGCAGCTCACGCCCTGGGCGCGGGATGAGGTGCTGCTCCCGCTGCTCAGCGCCCGTTCTCAAAACGGCCGCCCGACGCTGTTTACCTCGAACCTGTCGCCGGACGACCTCACCGACCTGTACAGCGAGACGGCGCGGGGCGGCATCGACGAACTGAAGGCGCACCGCATCGTCGAGCGCATCCGTGCGTCAAGCGATGTGATCTTCCTGGGGGGGCCGAATCGGCGGAGAAACGCGGTCCGGTAGGGAGCGATCGCGCGGATCCGACGGCGGGGCTCCGTAAGCGTAGGCGGCCTTCGGCGGTATGCTTTGGAACGTCTTCCGCCTTGTGTTACAATGGGCTCAGGCGGAGCGCTTGCTCGGCGCCTGAAGAGGCTCGGCGGTCCGGATGTAGACGCGGTGGACGGAACGGGGGAGATACGTTGGCCAAGATCGATGCGATTCTCGAGCGCGCCCGGCGCGGCGGGCGCCTTTCGATCGAAGACGGATTTGAGCTGTACGCCTCGGACGCGGTCGAAAAGATCGGCGCCGCGGCGCATGAGAAGATGCGCTCGTTCCACCCGGAATTTCCGATCACGACGTTCGTCATCGGGCGGAACATCAACTATTCGAACGTCTGCGACACGTATTGCCGCTTTTGCGCGTTTTACCGCCCGGCGGGCCATCCGGAAGCATACGTGCTGGACGACGACGCGATCTTGCAAAAAATTCAAGAGACGGTCGACGTCGGCGGCACGGAAATCCTCATGCAGGGCGGGACGCATCCGCATCTTTCGTTTTCGTATTATCTCGACCTGCTGCGCAAGATCAAGGCGCGCTTTCCGAACATTCACATGCATTCCTTCTCCACGGCGGAGATCAAGAAGATGAGCGTCGTCTCCGGCCTTTCGATCGAGGAGGTGCTCCGTGAACTCAAGGCGGCGGGGCTCGATTCGCTCCCCGGCGCCGGCGCGGAGATCCTCGACGACCGGACGCGGATGAAGATCAGCCGCCTCAAAGGCTCGTGGAAAGAATGGATCGACATCATGGAGACGGCGCACCGCGTCGGGTTTTCCACGACGGCGACGATGGTCATCGGCTTCGGGGAGTCGATCGAGGAGCGGCTCTTACATATGATCCGCATCCGCGAGTCGCAAGACCGCGCCCGGGCGATCGGCGCGGTCGGGTACCTCGCGTTCATCCTCTGGACGTTCCAGCCGGAGAACACCCATCTTCCGGCGAAGAAGATCGGTCCGGAAGAATATCTCAAAAATCTGGCCATCGCCCGCCTCATGATCGACAACATCCCGAACTTCCAGACGTCGTGGGTGACGATGGGGCCGGAAGTCGGCAAATTGTCGCTCTCCTACGGCTGCAACGACTTCGGCTCGACGATGATGGAGGAAAACGTCGTCTCCGCGGCGGCGTGCACGTATAAGGTGAACACGAATTTGATCCTCCGGCTCATCCGCGAGGCGGGGCGCATTCCGGCGCAGCGAAACACAAAATACGAGATTTTGCGCATCTTTCAAGACGGCGAGTACGCCGAGCGGGATTTTGTGATGCAGAATTAAAATCGATTGCCGGAGGGAGACGGTAAGTCGGTCATGGACATCGTCGACTGTCGGTTGAAGTTGTCGCCGCCGCTGTACGCCGCTTACGTCGCGCGCGATGCGGCGCTTTTTTCCGCCCGCTACGACCATGATCCGTGGGCGGAGGCGACGTGGGAAAAGCGCGCCGCCGAACTCATGGAAGCGCATTACCCGCGCGCCGATCGCGAGGCGCTCGGCGCGGCGCTTTTTGCCTATAACCGGAAGGTCGAAAACGGCGAAGCGGCTCTGGCGAACATCGCGGCGCTTTCGCGCGGCGAGGCGCTGGCCGTCGTCGGCGGACAGCAGGCGGGGCTTTTTACGGGACCGTTGTTCGTGATCTATAAGGCGCTCACGGTCATCCAGCTGGCGCGAAAGCTCGCGGAGCGGCTCGGCCGGCCCGTCGTTCCCGTTTTCTGGATCGCCGGAGAGGATCACGACTTCGACGAAGTGAACCACGTCTACAGCCTGACCCCGGAGCTCGACATCCAAAAAATCGCCATCCCGCATCCCCACCCTGACCGCCGGACGGCGGTAAGCCGCCTGGAGATCCCGCAAGACGCCCTCCGCGCGGCGCTCGACGTGTTCCTGGAGACCCTTCCGGACAGCGAATTCAAACCGGCGATCGCCGAGCGGCTTTCGTCCATCGTCGCCGCGTCCAGGACTCTCGTCGACGTCTTCGCGCGGGTCTTTGCCTGGCTGCTTGGCTCAGAGGGGCTCGTCCTCATCGACAGCGACGACCCGAACGTGCGCCGCCTCGAGCGGCCCCTGTTCCGCCGTCTGATCGAAGAGGCGGAAGGCCTCCGGAGGGCGCTTCTGGACGGGGAGGCGGCCGTCCGCGCGCTCGGTTACGCGCCGCAGCTCGAGATCGCCCCGGAAAGCGCGAATATCTTTTTGCATGAAGGCGGAGAGCGCGTCTTATTGTACGGCGAGGACGGCGCGTTTTTCGACCGGCGTGCGCGCCTGCGCTTCGACCGCGAGGCCCTGACGGCGCTCGTCGCGGCCCATCCGGAACGCTTTTCGGCCAACGTCGCGACCCGCCCGCTCATGCAAGAATATTTGTTCCCGGTGCTGGCCGCCGTCCTCGGGCCGAGCGAGGTCGCCTACTGGGCGGAACTGCGCGAGGCGTTCCATTTCATGACCATGCGCGTTCCGCCGCTCGTCCCGCGCTTTCAGGCGACCGTCGTCGAGCCGGCGCTGGAGAAAGCGCTTGCCGCTTTCGGCTGCGAGGCCGCCAGGGCGGTCGGAGATGCCGGCTACATCGAGGCGTGCCAGGCGGCCTGGTTCCGCTCGCAGTCCGACGTGCAGTCGCTGGAGGCGCGCTTTGAAGCGGTCAAAGCGGACATTCGCGCGCTCTACGAGCCGCTCATCGCGGAAGTCGGGGCGATGGAAAAGGGGCTTGGCCCGCTGGGAGAAGAAAACTTGCGCAAAATTTTGGGGCATGTCGATTTTCTGCAATCCCGCGCGCTGGCGGCCAAACGCACCCAGTTCGACAGCGCCCTGCGCCGCTTTGCCCGCATCCGCCAGATGTTCGCCCCGCTCGGCAAGACGCAGGAGCGGGTGCTGAACGTTTTTCATTTCGTCAACCGCCATGGCGTGGCGTGGATCCGGCCGTTTCTCGAGGCGCCGCTTCCGCTCGACGGACGGCACCGTCTCGTCTATTGGCGCTAAGCGGCGGCACCATCGCCTCTATGGGCGCCGAGCCGCCCAGGCGCAAATGTTCTCGGGGAGTGAAGACATCGTGCGCATCGGCATCGCGTGCTACGCCTCGGTCGGCGGTTCCGGCGTGCTCGCCACCGAACTCGGCCGGAAGCTCGCCCGGCGCGGGCATGAAGTGCACATCATTTCCGACGGGATGCCGTTTCGCCTGAGCGCGTTTCAAGAAAACATCGTCGTGCATGTCGTCGACGTCCCGAGCTATGACGTGTTTCGCTATCCGCCGTTTGACGTCGCCTTAGCCTGCAAAATGGCCGACGTGATCCAAAACCACGCACTCGACGTGTTGCACGTCCATTACGCCGTGCCCTTTGCCGCGTGCGCCTTTCTCGCCCGGGCGATGAGCCCGCGCCGCCCGGTGCGCACCGTCGTGACGCTGCACGGCACCGACATCTCCATCCACGCCTATGATCTCTCGCTCACCGCCGCGATCCGCCTGGGGATCGAAAAGAGCGATGCGGTCACCGCCGTGTCGCACAGCCTCGCCGAGGAGACGCGGCGGGCGTTCGACATCGACCGGCCGATCGAGGTCATTTATAACTTTGTCGATCTGGATCACTACAAGCGGCGGGAGGACGCCGTCCTCCGGCGGCACCTGGCCCCGAACGGCGAATCCCTCCTCCTGCACGTGTCCAATTTCAGGCCGATCAAACGCGTGACGGATGCGGTGAAGGTCTTTGCGGGCGTCCGTCGTACGCATCGGGCGCGGCTCCTTATGGTCGGCGACGGGCCGGAGCTTGCCCGTGCCAGGACGGATGCCCAAGCGCTCGGCGTCGAAGAAGACGTCCTTTTTCTCGGCAAGGTGGACGACGTTTCGGCCTTGTACTCGATCGCCGACGTTTTCCTCCTGCCTTCCGAAACGGAAAGCTTCGGACTGGCGGCGGCGGAAGCGATGGCCTGCGAGGCGCCCGTCGTGGCCACCGCCGCCGGCGGCCTCGCCGAAGTCGTGGCCGACGGGGAGACCGGCTTTTTGGCCGAAGTCGGCGATGTCGAGGCGATGAGCGCTTATGTCCGCCGGCTGCTCGACGATCCGGATTTGCGCGCGCGCATGGGACGCGCCGGGCGGGCGCGCGTGGCGCGCCTGTTTTCGGCCGAAGCGCGCGTGTCGCAATACGAATCATTGTATAAGCAGTTACAATAAGAATTTCAGAATGAATTTTTCACCGCTTGACAGTTTTGGAGCGTTATCATTTAATTAAAATTAACCGGGGCGGTGAGTTTCGAAAATTTATATGAGAAAAAATTTGTAAGAAGTTATGAAACGAACCCCCTAGGGCATCTTGTGAGCCGCCTGGCAATCATGTTCGCGAAAGGAGGTCGATCGCGGTGGCGAATGCGGCGCTTGACCAGCTGGAGATGCCGGTCGATCGCGTGCTGGTGGAACGGCTGTCCGACCCGAAGACGATCGAACAGCTCGTCCGGTTGCTCGACAAGCTGGAGACGATCGGATTTTTGGTCGACATGCTCGAATCTTTCCTGGCCCGGGGGCCGGAGCTGGCCGATTCGGTCAACGAATTGGTCCAGACCCTCAGGGCAGGACTCAAGACGCCGGCTTACGTTTCCCGAATCGAGACGGCGCTCAATGCCGGCCGGAAGATGCAGGAGTTTTTGGATTCGCCGCAGGTCCAGGCGCTGTTTAAGTCCGATGTCCTCGATACGCGTTCGGTGGCGATGGTCGGCAAAGTGGCCCGGGCGATGACGCGCGCGGCCCAGGAGACGGCCGATCCGTCGGCGGTGCAGAGGCGCGTCGGGCTGATCGGCCTCATGCGCGCGCTCAGCGATCCGGAGGTGCAGCCGGCGCTCAACTTCGTCTTCAGTCTGGCGCGTCACCTGTCGCGCGAGCTTTCCGATGCATGAACTGTCGATCGCGCAGAACCTCGTCGAATTGGCCGTCGAATCGGCCCAGGCACAAGGCTTACGCCGCCTGACGGCGCTCCACGTGCGCATCGGCGCCCTCTCCGGCGTCGTCAAGGAGGCGCTATTGTTCGCTTTCGACGTCGTCACGGAGGGCACGCCGGCCCAAGGGGCGGCGCTCATCATCGAAGATGTGCCGGTGACGATTTTCTGCCCGTCTTGTCAAGCGGAACGGACGCTGGATGCCCCCGTCCCGATGCGTTGCCCCGAATGCGGCACACGATCGGGCGACGTCCGCGCCGGGCGGGAACTCGAGCTCGTCGCCCTGGAAGGGGTCGAGGAGGCGTAAGGACCATAATCGGAAGGGCGGTCGAAGGCGGTGACGATCACCCCGCGCATCGTCGAAGTCCGGCAAAACGTGCTCAAGAAAAACGACGTCTTGGCCCGCGAATTGCGGGAGCGCTTCCAACGGTCGGGCGTCTACGTCGTCAACCTCGTCTCCAGCCCCGGCGCGGGAAAGACGACGGCGCTCACCGAACTGCTCCGCCGGCTGGGCCGTTCCTACCGCGTGGCGGCGGTCGTCGGGGACTTGGCGACGGACAACGACGCCGAGCGGCTGAAAGAAAGCGGGGCCTCGGTACGCCAGATCACCACGGGAACCGTCTGCCACCTCGAGGCGGAGATGATCTCCCGAGCGCTCGAAGGATGGAATCTCGCGGAACTCGACTATCTCTTCATCGAAAACGTCGGCAACCTCGTCTGCCCGGCCAGCTATGACCTCGGAGAAAACGAGCGCGCCGTCCTTTTTTCGGTCACCGAGGGCGAGGACAAGCCGGAAAAATACCCGACGCTCATCAACAGTTCGGATCTCGCGGTGATCACGAAGATCGACCTGGCGGAGGCGGTCGGGTTTGACCGGGCGCGCTTCATCGAAGCCGTGGAGCGCGTGCGCCCGGGGATCCCCGTCCTCGAAGTGTCCGCGCGCACCGGTTCGGGCATGGACGCGTGGGTGGCGCGGCTCAAGGCGGCGCGCCAGGCCCTTGTCAAATGAATCCATCCAAATCCATCAAGCCATGTGACGGAGGTGCGGGGTATATGGCCAATCTCCTCTGGATGCACGGGGGCGCGTGTAACGGCAACACGCAGTCGTTCCTGAACGCGGATGAGCCTTCGGTGATCGACCTGGTGCGCGACTTCGGCATCAACATCCTGTATCACCACTCCATCTCCATGGAGTTCGGCGAGCAGGTCCACCGCCTGGTGCATCAGATCCTAAACGACGAGATCCCGCTCGACATCTTCGTCTTCGAGGGCACGGTGATCCAGGGGCCGAACGGCACCGGGCGCTACGACATGTTCCACGATCGCCCGAAAAAAGATTGGATCTGGGAACTGGCCCACAAGGCGCAGTTTGTCGTCGCCATCGGCGATTGCGCGTGCTGGGGCGGCATCCCGGCGACGAAGCCGAATCCGTCGGAGTCGGTCGGCCTGCAGTACTTAAAAGGCGAGCACGGCGGGTTTTTGGGGAAGAACTTCCGCTCCAAGGCCGGTCTCCCCGTGATCAACATTCCGGGCTGCCCGGCGCATCCCGATTGGGTGACGCAGATTCTCGTGGCCGTCGCCACGGGCCGGCTGGAGGACGTCCAGCTCGATGAACTGCAGCGTCCGCAGACGTTCTTCAAGACGTTTACGCAGACCGGCTGCACACGAGTGCAATATTTTGAATGGAAGGAGCCGGTGGAAGAATTCGGACAGGGCACGCGCAAGGGCTGCCTGTTCTACGAACAGGGCTGCCGCGGCCCGCTGACGCACTCTCCGTGCAACCGCATCCTCTGGAACCGGCAATCGTCGAAGACGCGCTCCGGGATGCCCTGCATCGGGTGCACCGAACCGCAGTTCCCGTTCTTCGACCTCGCGCCGGGGACGGTCTTCAAGACGCAGAAGGTGCTGGGCTCGATCCCGAAGGAAGTGCCGCAGGGCGTCGACGCTTTGAGCTACTCCATCAGCGCGGCGGTGTCGCGCGCGGCGGCGCCGAAGTGGGCCAAAGAAGAGATGTTCGTGCCCTGATGTCATCCGCGTGGTCATGCCGGCACACGGCGATCGCGTCAGGACGATCATCATCAGAACGATACGAAAAGGCGGTGGAGAACGATGAGCCAAAAAGGGTCCGAAGTCAAGACGATCGATCGGAAGGATCTCAAGGTGCACTCGCTCGGCCGGGTCGAAGGGGACTTGGACGTCCGCGTGTCCATCGAAAACGGCGTCGTCGTCGATGCGTGGACGGAAGCGACGATGTTTCGCGGGTTTGAGATCATCTTAAAAGGCAAAGACCCGCAGGCCGGCCTCATCGTCACGCCGCGCATCTGCGGCATCTGCGGGGGCAGCCACTTGACGAAGGCGGTCTATGCCATAGACACCGCCTGGAGCACGGAGGTCCCGCCGAACGCGACGCTTGTCCGGAACATCGCGCAGGCGGTGGAGACGCTGCAGAGCATCCCGCGCTGGTTTTACGCGCTCTTTGCCATCGGCCTGACCCATGAAAACTACAAGAAATCGCCGCTGTACGATGAAGTCGTGAAGCGCTGGGCGCCCTATGGGCACGAGCTACGAAATCGGCGTCATCGAATCGGCCAAGCCGGTCGAGATCTACGCCATCTTCGGCGGCCAGTGGCCACCTCCAGCTTCATGGTGCCCGGCGGCGTGATGTGCGCGCCGACGCTTTCCGACGCGTCACGCGCTCGATCTCCATCCTCGAGCACTACCGCGAATACTGGCTGGAGAAAGTCTGGCTCGGCTGTTCGGTGGAGCGCTGGCTGGAGAACAAGACGTGGAAGAGACGTCCTCAACTGGCTGGAGGAAAAGCCCGAACACCGCGATTCCGACCTCGGCCTCTTTATCCGCTACAGCTTGGACCTCGGCCTCGACCAATACGGCCGCGGCCCGGGGCGCTTCCTCGCGACGGGTAGCTTCTTCGAACCGGATCTGTACCGCTACCCGACGATCGAAGGGCGCAACCGCGCGCTCATCGCCCGTTCCGGCGTGTATGACGGGGAGAACTTCCACGATTTCGACCAGGCGCGCGTGCGCGAAGATCATACGCATTCCTTCTTCCGCGGCGGCGGCGCGTTCCATCCGTTCGAAGGCGTCACCGATCCGATCGATCCGGAGGAAGGGGCGAAAGAAGGCAAGTACACGTGGGCCAAAGCCCCCCGCTACGACGTCCCCGGGGTCGGCGAGCTCGCGCTGGAAGCGGGGCCGCTGGCGCGCCAGGTGATCGCCGGCCGGCCTGGCGCCGAAGCGCACCAGGACTATGATCCGCTCATCTACAATATCGTGAAGGAAATCGGTCCGAGCGTCATGGTCCGCGTCCTCGCCCGGATGCACGAGGCGCCGAAGTACTATCTGCGCGTCAAGGAGTGGCTCCGGCGCATCGACCTGAACGACAAGTTCTACATCAAGCCGAAGGAGCTTCGGAAGGGCGCGGCTTCGGATCGACGGAAGCCGCCGCGGGCGCTGTCCGACTGGATCGTGATCAAGGACGGGAAGATCGAAAACTATCAGGTGATCACGCCGACGGCGTGGAACATCGGTCCGCGCGACCGCCACGATCAGCGGGGGCCGATCGAGACGGCGATGATCGGCACGCCGATCGAAATCCCGAAGATCCGGTGGAGCTCGCCCGCATCGCGCAGAGCTCGACTCGTGCCTCGTCTGCACGGTCCACGCTACGACGCGAAGACCAAGCAAGAGATCGCGAAGTACGAAGTGACGAAGTTCTGATGAGGGGAGTCGACGTGTCCACGCTCATCATCGGTTGCGGGAACTTGCTCCGCCGCGACGACGGCGTCGGCCCGACGCTCATCCGGAAGCTCTGGGCGCTCGGGCCGCCGCCCGGCGTCCGCCTGGCGGACGGCGGCACCGCCGGGTTGGACGTCGTGTTTCAGATTCAAGATGCCAAGCGCCTGATCATCGTCGACGCCGCCCGGACCGGGGCCGAACCGGGGACGATCTTCGAGCTCCCGGGGGAGGAAGCCGAGACGCCGCCGCTTGCCGGCGTAAACCTGCACGATTTTCGCTGGGATCATGCCCTCGCCGTCGGGCGGTGGCTGCTCAAAGAGCGATTCCCCGAAGACGTGACGGTTTACCTGATCGAAGCGAAGGACGTCGACTACGGGTTCGGCTTGAGCCCTGAGGTCGAAGCGGCGATGGAACGGCTCGCCGAACGCCTCATGCAAAACGTCACGCAGGGCGAATCGCTTTCGGACGCGACTTCAGGGAAAGCGGGGATATAAGGGGCCCCGCGCTTCGGCGAGGACGGCTCCGCGTGTGGACCCGACAGCCGTCCGTTGCCAATCCGTTGCGCGCAGGGGATGAAGGGTGATCGAGTTTACGGAAAAAGGTTACCTGCACTTGACGGCGGATGAAGCGGCGCGCTTCCCGACGAACACGGTCATCGCCCTCGTCCGCGGCGAGGAGCTCTGGCTCATGCCCGTCCGGCGCGCGGCGAGCGGCGGGCTGTTGTTGAAGCAGATCAACCGGCAGGGCGACCGCAGCTTGTACGTCGGGGAGCTCCTGCGCGACCGGCCGGGGGGCCTCCCGGTCGGGAAGCGCAGCGGCCGGTGGGACGAACGGATGGGCGCGCTCTGCATTCCGCTCGAGCCCGCATAGCTGACCGCGATGGACATCCGGACGTGATGGACATCCGAAAGGAGGCCATCGATGCAAAGACCCCAGGCGATCGGCGTATTCCCGGGTGCGGCGGGCTTTTTTTTACTTCCGGAAGTGGCGGGGGCGGAAGCGCTCCTCCGGCGGCTTTTGTACGGCGAAATGCCGGAACCGTGGCCGGAAGCCTGGCGCTTTTTACAAGCGGCTTTGTCCGGAGAACCGGAAGAGGTCGTCTGGTCGCTCATCCCCGACACGCCGGAAGGCCGGTTCAACCGATTCGTCTTGAACCCGGAGGAAAAGACGCTCCATGCGGCGGAGGCGGTCGCGGACGGCGACA
Organism: Hydrogenibacillus sp.; assembly: GCA_014896255.1. Taxonomy (GTDB): domain Bacteria; phylum Bacillota; class Bacilli; order Thermicanales; family DSM-22653; genus Hydrogenibacillus. The sequence goes on along the minus strand of JADBKT010000003.1, from coordinate 5,027 downwards.
TGCGCCGGTTGCTTCAGGCGGTCGCCTGGCGGCTGCAGTTTCCGGTCGACCCGCCGTCCCATGAGGGCACGGAAGGCGAAGTCCGGGCCTTTCTTCTCGCCACCCATGCGTATGCCGCGATGGCGTCTCATGATTGGCCGAAGGCGCTCTCGCTGCTCTATGAAGCGGCGCGGAGCGTCCACGCGTGCTCTCCGGTCTTCGCCGCGCGCCTCTATGCCGAGCGGGCGGCGATGTTGCAGTCGCTCGCCGTCCAGCCGGTGAGCGGTACGGGCGGCGCTTCGGGCGATGCCGAGGCTCTGCGCGCGGCCGAGGCAGTGCAGTCTCCGATCGATGGGTACCGGACGGCGCTCGAACTGCTCGCACCGACGGCGATGCATGACGTGCGGGGGGAAATCTGGCTGGAGCTCGGATCCGCGCTCCAGGCCGAAGCCGGCGGGCAAAAGTCGAAGCTGTTGGAGGCCGTCCGCTGCTATCACGAAGCGTTGAAAGTGCTCCGGCGGGATCGCCATCCGGAAGCGTTTGCCTTGGCCCACATGAATCTGGCCGTCGCCTACTTGTCCATGCCGATGCACGAGGAGCGGCACGCGCTGAGAGCGGCCATGGCCGTGCAATCGCTCCGCGAGGCGCTCCGTCATTTCACGAAAGAAACGCATCCCGATCTCTGGGCCAGCGCGACGATCAATCTGGCCAACGCCATTCAACATGTGAAGTCTTCGCACATCGAAGACAACCTGTGGGAGGCGGTGGCGCTCTACGAAGACGTGCTCGGCCTGCCGGAGGTGCAGCGGGATCCCGTTCGCCGGGCGCGCGTCTTGGCCAACCAGGGCAATGCGCTCGCCCATCTGGGGGCCTTCTCCCGGGCGGTGCCGCGGCTTACGGAAGCTAAACGCACGTTTGAAGCGTACGGCGATCGTGAGGCCGCCGAGACGCTCGCCGAGACGCTCGGGGAGATCGCCCGGCGCCGAAGCGAGGCGCAGCAAGAAGTCCAATGAAGTCTCATCGCGACCAGAAGGGCCAACGAGCAGTCAACGAGGAGCCATAGGGGGCGGGCGATGCATCCGCACGAACAGGAATATTTTAACATCCTCCTGCAGATGGCCGTCGACCGTTTCAGTGAGCGCATCGTCCAGCGCAACGCCGGCGTACAGAACGCCTTGGAACGGTTGCGGAGCGATCCGGAGGGCGAGGGTATCCGGCTCGAGGCGTTCGTCGAGGCGTTCTTTCGCGATACGCTGCTCGACCAGCCCGCGGGAAGCGCGTTCATCGTGCAGGCGCTGTCCGCCCGTCCGTTCGATGCACCCGCGCTCTCGCCCGCGCTCCAGGGCGCGGCGACGTACGGTGCGGCGCTGTCAACGCTGGCGGTGCGCGCCTTTGCCGATCTCTTGCGGCAAAAAACGGAGGAGGCGCTCGAGCAGTCGCTCCTGTTTGGAGGTGAGTGATCTTGCAGCAAGTGCAGCAGGAAGAAGATTTCGAACTTCTGGCGCGGCGCGTCGATGAGGCGGCGGCGGCGCTGGCGAGCCTGCCCGACGACGCGCGCGCCAAGGCGACGGAGCTCAAAAAGGCGATCGAGCGCTTTCACGCCCACGCCCTCCGCAAACTCGTGCGCCGCCTCCGGGAGAGCGAAGCGGGCAAAGCGTTGCTCTACGAGGCGGTCGATGATCCGGCGATCTACGCGCTCTTTCTCATGCACGGCATCATCAAGCAGGATCCGGCCACCCGCGTGTCCATCGTCCTGGAAGAAGTGCGGCCGTATCTCCGTTCCCACGGCGGCGACGTCGAGCTCGTCAAGGTCGAAGGGGAAGCCGTCTACGTGCGCCTCCACGGGGCGTGTTCGGGTTGCTCGCTGTCGGCCGTGACGCTCAAAAATGCGGTCGAAGAAGCGATCCGCGCGCGCGTCCCGGAGATCACGCACGTCCTCATGGCCAAGGACGACGTCGGATCCGGATATCTGCCGCTCAATGTGATCGACGAACGGCCGGACCTCGCGGCAAGCGGATGGATCGAAGGGCCGGGCGTCGATGAACTCGAAGAAGGGAAGCCGATGGCGCTCCAGCATGAAGATACGCCCGTTCTGCTCGTGCGCGTCGACGGCAAGGTGATGGCCTTCCGCAACGAGTGCCCGCATATGGGCATGCCGCTTGACCGCGGCATGGTCGAGGGGGTGGAGATCACCTGCCCGTGGCACGGCTTCCGCTATGATCTTTCGACCGGCGAGTGCCTCACCGCGCCGCACGTCCAGCTGGAGCCGTTCCCCGTCCGGGTGGAGGAGCGCCGCGTATGGATTCGCGTCGGCTGACGTTTGCGCCCTTGCGCTTGCTGGGCGCGCCAGCGCCCGGGGGGCTCGCCTTGCCGGCCGCGTTCCCTTCACGGGAGACGATGTATGCGCCGCGCGGCGTCTATGTGGACGCCGCGCGGGTCATCGTCGCCGACAGCGGCAACCACCGGGTGCTCATCTGGCACGGCTTTCCGGAACGCGACCATGCGCCGGCCGACGTCGTCCTCGGGCAACCGGATTTTACGTCGGAGGGGCCGCGACTGCTCCATCTGCCGACGGCGGTGGCGGTCTACGAAGGACGGCTGTTCGTGGCCGACGCTTGGCATCATCGCCTCTTGATCTGGAACCGGGTCCCGGAAAAAAGCGGGGCGCCGCCGGATGCCGTCATCGGGCAGGCGACGCTGGACGACGTCAGGCCCAATCGCGGCCGCGCGGTCCATCCCCTCGGTCTGTACTGGCCGTACGGGATGGCCTACGTCGCGGGCCGGTTTTACGTCGCCGATACCGGCAACCGTCGCGTGCTCGCTTGGGATGGGATCCCGGAAGGCGATCGCCCGCCGGACGTCGTCCTCGGACAGCCCGACGGCCATACCGCCTTGGAAAATCGGGGAAAAGGGACGTCGGCCGACTCGTTTCGCTGGCCGCACGCGCTCTCCGGGGATGCCGGGCGGTTGTTCGTCGCGGACGCCGGGAATCACCGCGTGCTCGGGTATGTCCCGCATCCTGCGGTCGATCGCCCGGCCGATCTCGTCCTCGGACAGAGCGATTTTACCCATTCATTTGAGCTTCCCCATGTCCCGCAGGGGCCGCGCCGGCTGCGCTTTCCGTACGGCGTCGCGCTGTGCGCTTTCGGCCTGGCGGTGGCCGACACGGCGAACAACCGGGTGCTCATCTATGCCGACGTGCCGGATCGCGGCGCCTTTCATCCGGCGCAGGCGGTGCTCGGGCAGGCCGACTTCGACGCTTCCGGGGAGAACCGCTGGCAGGCCGTCGCGCCGGATACGCTGTGCTGGCCGTACGGCATCTGGTGTCACGGCGACTTGTTGGCGGTGGCGGATTCGGGGAACAACCGCGTGGTTTTCTGGAAGCGCGTTTGAGCGTCGTCATCGGGTTGTGCGTCTTCATCCAGTCCAAATTGAAGGAGGCGAGCGGCATGTGCCTGGCCATCCCGGGGCAGATCGTCGAGCTCGACGATCAAGGAGGGTACGCGACGGTCGACGTCTCCGGCGTGCGCCGGAAAGTCAACGTCGGGCTGTTGAAACATGAAGGCATGGCGACCGGCGACTGGGTGCTCATCCACGTCGGCTTTGCGATGAGCAAGATCAGCGCCGAGCAGGCGGAAGAGCAGCTTGGTCTTTCGATGCTCGGAGAAGGAAGAGGCGCTCAGAGAAGTGAGCGGATACCGATTCGATCCGTCGTTCGGCCGGCGAAGAAGGCGCGGGCGGCGGCTGACGTGACGACGCGCTTCGACGGATCGCGTACCGTCCGAAGGGACTGAAGACGGGCGGATGACCGCAAGGAGGGCCGAGCGATGCAGCGACGGCAAGAGGAAGATCGCGCTGGTCCCGTCCGGTCGAACTGGACCGCTACGGAAGCATCTGCTCCAAGAGGACGGCTGTACTACGCGGTGGCGACGTCGCCGTCCCGTGCGCGTGATCGCCGTTTCAGGGCGGAGGCGACGTCGAAGACCGCTGGGGCGCGGGCGAGCGGCATGATTTTGTCCCCGACGTGCGCACGGGGGAAATTCTCCTCGGGGTGGGCGTGGCGCCTGGACGCGCGCTGGAGGTGTCGCTTTGATGCGCTATGTGATGGTTTCGGACGCGGAGTTGATCGAAATGACGGCGCAGGAGATCCGGCGCTGGTCGATGCGTCCAGAACTATCGCTTCATGGAGGTATGCGGCGGGCATACGCTTGATTTTCCGCTTCGGGATTCAGAACTTGCCGGAAAACATCGAGCTCGTCCACGGGCCGCTGTCCGGTGTGCGTGCTGCCGATGGGGCGGATGACGATTAGCCCAACTCGGTCAGAGACCCGAACGTCATCTTCACGGCGTTTGGCGTCATGCGCGTCCTGGGCAGCCACGCCCCCGCTGGAGCCCAAGGCCAAAGGCGCGGACGCGCATGGTCTACTCGCCGCTCGACGCGCTCGCTCGCCTCCAGAACCCCGATCGCCGGTCGTTTTTCGCCATCGGGTTTGAGACGACGGCTGTCGACGGCGCTGACGCCCTTCGGGCGCGAGATGGGCGTCCGGAATTCCTTTGTCCTGTCCAATCATGTGTTGATCCTTCCGGCCATCCGCGCCATCCCCACTCGCCGGACATGCGCATCGACGGTTTCCTCGGTCCGGGGCACGTGTCGACGGTCATCGGCGCCCGCCGTATGAGTCATCGCCCGTCACTACGGCAAACTGGTCGTCATCTCCGGCTTTGAGCCGTTGGATTTGCTGCAGTCCATCTGATGCTCGTCCGGCAGATCGAAGAAGGCCGGGCGGCGTCGAAACCAGTACAGCCGCGTTGTTCCTGCGGAAGGGAACATTCCGGCGCTGAAAGCGATGAACGAAGTCTTTGAAGTCCGTCCCTTCTTCGAATGGCGGGGACTCGGGTTCATCTCCCAGTCGGCGTTGAAACTGCGGCCCGAATTCGCCCGGTGGGATGCGGAAGCCCTTTTCCAGGTAGAAGGCGTTCGCGTCACGGATCCGAAAGCGGCTCAATGCGGTGAGGTGTTAAAAGGGGTGCTGAAACCGCATCAATGC
>JADBKT010000029.1 GCA_014896255.1 Hydrogenibacillus sp. | reverse complement strand
CGACGTCGTCGCCTACGGCGTGAACATTTTTACCGCCCGCCCCGGCGGGTACGATGCGTTTTCCGGGACGTCGATGGCGGCGCCGCAGGCGGCCGGCGTGGCGGCGCTTCTGCTCTCGAAAAAATCCGGCCCGCCGGAAGCCGTCCGGGATCAGTTGCGGGCGACGGCATCTCCGGTCCCCGGCGCGCCGCGGCCTTCCGTCGGGTTCGGCCGCGTCGATGCGTATGCGGCGCTTTCGACGTGGCAGGGCGGACCCGTCACGCCCTACGGAGGCAACACGGCGCCGAACCGGGCGGCGCCGCTTCCGCTGGACAAAGCGGTCGGCGTCGCTCTTCCGGCCGGAGGTTCGGCTTACTTTACGATAGATGCGCCGTATACGGGCAGCGTGACGTTTTCGACCGAGGGGCTCACGGGATCGTTGAGATTGGAAATGCTGGACAGCCAAGGGCGCGTGTCGCGGGTGGCGAATCTGACGGGCGGGGGATCCGTCACGGTCAGTGTACCGCGCGGTCGTTCCACCATACGGCTGACGAACGGCGCGAAAGCGGCCGTGCAGTTCATCCTTCGACCGCGATTTACGATCTACACCGCGCCGTACGGCGACAATTCGTCACCGGCGCGCGCCTACCCGATCGACCTCTCCGAGACGCCGTCGCTCGTCGGGACGCTCCCGCGCCCCGGTGTCGAGGCGTGGTTCCGCCTGGAGCTTCCGGCCGACGGACGTCTCACCGTGCGCGCCGAGACCGACGATCCGGGACTGGACCTCGTGCTGATGGTTCAGGACGCGTCTTCATCGCTCCGTGTCACGGATGACAACGGCCCATTTAACGGCAGGCTTTACGAAGAGGCGACATTCGATGTGCGCGGCGGGTCGTCCATCCGCGTCGGGGTGCGCAACTTCTATCAATTCGGGGTGAATGCCGAATATCGCCTGTCTTTGGACTACCGCCCGCCGGCGTCCGCCGGCAGCGATCGACCGGATACGTTCGCCAAATCTGCGGTGCTTCAATTGAATGCGGCTGCGTTCGGATACATACCGCGGGCCGGCGGAAACGAGTACTACCACGTCTACGTCGACCGGCCGACGTACGTGCGCGTCGATGTCCGCGGGCTCCCGCAGGAGGCCGGGGGGGTGCTCGAAGCGTATGACGGCAACCGGACGGTGATCGAAAGCTTTGTCGTGCCGGAAAGCGGCACGCTCACGCACGTTTTTGCTTTGCAAGGCGGATTGAACTACATTCGCTTAGGTTCGAGCAAGCCATTTACCGATCGCTTTTATTCGCTCAAGGCGGTGCGCGTCGACGGCCCGTTTACCGATGTCGCCGACCATTGGGCGAAGACTCCGCTGGCGGCCCTCAAGCAGCGCGGCGTGGTGAGCGGCTATGCCGACGGGGCGTTTTATCCGGATCGGCCGATCCGCCGTTCGGAATTCATCACGCTGCTCGTCCGGCGTCTCGGGCCGTTGCCGGCAGGGGGGACGAGCCCGTCGTTTTTCGACCTTCCTCCGTCGCATTGGGCCTACCAGGCGTTTGCGCAAGCGGCTGCGGCGGGCTGGGTGAGCGGTTATCCGGACGGGGGGATACACCCGGATGCCCCGATCACCCGCGCGGAGATGGCCGCCATTTTGCAAAAAGCGCTGCTTGCCCAGCCGGTCAAGGGAATCGATCCGCGGTCGGTATCGGATTCGGCGGCTGAGGCGTACCGCGATGTGTCGCCGGATCACTGGGCGCTCCCGGCGCTGAGTCTGCTCACGAACGCCAAGCGCATGTCGGGCTATCCGGACGGCACATTGCGTCCGGACCGGACGGCGACGCGGGCGGAGGCGGCGGCGCTCATCGCCGGTCTTTGGCCGTAAGGAACCGGCTTTGGTACGAACTCATCATTCCATTGAGTTCTGAATGCCGTTAAGCAGAAAGAAGGGAGTCGGAAGATGCGAACAACACGGCAAAAGGTGCGCGGTTGGATGCGGAATGGATGGAAAGGGCTGGCGCTCTTCGCGATGTTCGCGGCGATCGCCACGGTGACCTACGCCGACGGCTTCGTGCCGGGTTCGGCAGATGATCCGCTGGTCACGAAAAGCTACGTCGATGAGCGCATTCAGGCGGCGATCGCCGAGCTTAGAGGGAATTCACAAGCGCCGATTGTTTCACCTCCGTCGCCGTCATCGGGCCAGTCGTCGACAGGTAGCGGTACGGGTACGGGCGGTTCAGATTTACCGGCAACGCTGACGTACCAAGTGTTGGCGCTTAAACCCGGTGACGTCCTGCTCGGCGGAGCGGGGACGGAATTCATCGTCCGCACGGGGAAGGCCGTGGCCATCGGCAATGCCGGCGGGAACGGTCTTCCGGACGTGACCGAAGGGACCGACGTGAAGAACGGGCAGGAGATCAAGCTGAATCACCTGCTGCTCGTGCCGTCGAAGGACGGACGAGGCATCCGCGTCACCGGCAGCGATACGTGCCATGTGATGGTCCGCGGGCCGTATGAGCTGAAGAAAGCGGGTCAATAAGCGTTTCTCGGCGATGATCCCGAAGCGTCGGCCGGCAAGGAGATGAAACGGAACGGTTGTTTTGATGAGACGATTGTTGTTGGTGGCTGCCCGCCTTTCTCTCTTCGCTTTTGTCGCCGTTGCCCTCTACGGCACCGTCCATTACGCCGGCGGAATCGTCCGGACGGGTGGGCCGCTTCCGGCGGCGGGCGGGGCACTGGCGGCCGCCGGGGTGCTTGGGCTCGCCTTTTGGGCGGCGCGCCTCCCGGCGCGCATCGTCGTTCCGGCGGCGGTCCTGCTGGCGTTTGCACTCCGTGCGGCGTGGATTCTCGCCGTGCCGACGGAACCGGTGTATGATTTTCTCACCTTGTCGCAGGCGGCGCGCGCCGTCGCGGTCGGCGACTTAAGCCCGTTTCGCGAGACGTATTTCACCCTCTGGACGTATCAGGTGCCGTTTGTGCTCTATGAAGCGGCCCTCTACCGGTTGTTCGGCGCGGACGATATGGTGCTCAAATGGGCGAACGTCGTCGTGCTCGCGCTGCACCCGGCCGTCGTCTACGCCCTCGGCCGCTCCCTTGAGCGCGCCATTGGCCGCGTCGACGGCACTCCTTTTGGCCGTGACTTCGATCGCGCCGTCGGCGCTCCTGTTGACCGCAGCTTCGACCGCGCCGCTTACGGCGTCTTTGGCGACGCCGACGGAAACGGACGTCTGAGGCCGGCGGCGGGACATCCTTCGGCGGCAAATGCGGCGGCACTCATCACCGCCGTCTACCCGTCGACGATCATGATGTCGAGCGTGCTCACGAACCAGCATCTCGCCGATCTTTTGCTGTTCGGCGGTCTCGCCGTATGGCTCCGTGTCTGGTCGGCCGTATGTATCCGTGTCTGGTCGAGCGCCCGATCGCGCGTAGAATGCCCGAGGCCGGCGTTTCTTCCCCTCCTCGTCGCGGGGACGGCCGGGGCGCTTGTCGGTGCAGGACATCTCATCCGCCCGCTCGGCGCCGTGTGGGTCGCCGCTGTCGTCGTTTACGCGTTTTTCACGTTATTCATTCGGTTCCCATCGGAGGGATGTGGATCTTCCGGGCAAAGGTCCACCGGGCGGGATTCCGCCTGTCGGATGTCCGCCGAGCGAAAGTTCGTCGGGCGAAAATCCTCCGGACGGCCGATCGTCCCGGTTTTTGGTCGCCGCTCATGGGCGGCGCTTTTCGCCTTTTTCATCGGCTTTTGGGCGGTTACCGACGGAACGGGCGCACTTCTCAAGTCCGCCGGGGTGATCGACCGGCCGCTCGGCAACCACGACCCGCTCTGGAAGTTCGTCGCCGGGTTGAACCGCGAGACGATCGGCCATTTTTCGCGCGACGATTACACCGCCGTCATGACGCTGCCGCTTGGACCGGAGCGAACGGCACTGGAGCAGGCGCTCATTGCCGAGCGGCTCAAAGCGCCGGGTCTTCTTTCTTTCTTTTTGGCGAAAGCGTCGTACCTGTGGGGCTTCGCCGATCAGGCGCCGAACTGGAGCGGCTGGACGCCGGAGCCTCAGGCGCTGGCTTTTGCGCTCGCTTTCGAGCGGTCGCTGTTCGCCTCGCTGGCCTTTGGCATCGCCGTTTTCGCCGTCATCGCAGGATCTTCCCGGACGCGACCGCTCATGCTTGCATGTACGCGACCCGTCATGCGCCGCGCTCGTGATCGAAATCCGTGCGCTACCGCTACGACGCGCTCCCGGCGCTTCTTATCGCGAGCAGGCGGAGGGACAGGCCCGATGAAGCCCGGCAACCGCTGCGGCGACCGCGTGAGGGTCGGCGTGCCGTGCGCCCCCCGAAGAGGCGTAAGCATCCGGCGTCGCAGCAAGGTGCTAACCTGCAGCGTCGATCCGACAAGCGGCATATCCTTGAACCGCCGGCGGCGCTGGAGATAAGAGAGGATAAAGGAGCAGATGCGACCGCTCGCCTGACGGAGCCTAAGCAAAAGATGCGCCTTTTCCTCTACATGCCGGAGGGGAAGGCGCTTTTTCGTTCGCCGCAAAGCCGCGCAAGAAAGCCGTGCAAAATGTCTGCGCAAGATAGCCGCGAAAGGAGGCACTGACATGCGTCACCTCAAAGGCCGCCACCTCTTCACCTCGGAATCGGTCACTGAAGGCCATCCGGATAAAATGTGCGATCAGATCAGCGACGCCGTCCTCGACGCCGTCCTCGCCCAGGACCCGAATGCCCGCGTCGCCGTGGAGACGGCGGTGACGACGGGGCTCGTCTTGGTCATGGGAGAGATGACGACGTCGGGATATGTCGATATTCCGAAAATCGTCCGCGATACGGTGCGGGAGATCGGCTACACGCGCGCCAAGTTCGGCTTCGATGCGGATACATGCGCCGTCGTGACGTCGATCAACGAGCAGTCCCCGGACATCGCCATGGGCGTCAACCGCGCTCTCGAGGCCCGCGAAGGGCTCATGTCGGAAGAAGAGATCGAGGCGATCGGCGCCGGAGACCAAGGGCTCGTCTTCGGCTTCGCCGTGAACGAGACGCCGGAACTCATGCCGCTGCCGATCTCGCTCGCGCACCGTCTCGCCCGTCGTCTCGCCGAGGTGCGCAAAAACGGGACGCTTCCCTACCTTCGCCCGGACGGGAAGACGCAAGTGACGATCGAATACGACGGCCCGAAGCCGGTGCGCGTCGATGCGATCGTCGTCTCCGCCCAGCATGATCCGGACGTCGACCAGGCGACGATCAAACGCGACCTCATCGAACACGTCATCCGCCCCGTCGTCCCGAGCGAATACCTCGACGCGCGGACGATGTACTTCATCAATCCCACCGGCCGTTTCGTGATCGGCGGACCGCAGGGCGATGCGGGCTTGACCGGCCGCAAGGTCATCGTCGACACGTACGGCGGCTATGCCCGCCACGGCGGCGGCGCCTTCTCCGGCAAAGATCCGACGAAGGTCGACCGCTCGGCGGCGTACGCCGCTCGGCATGTGGCGAAAAACATCGTCGCCGCGAATCTCGCCGAGATGTGCGAGGTGCAGATCGCCTACGCCATCGGCGTCGCCCGGCCGGTGTCGATCCGCATCGATACGTTCGGCACCGGAAAAGTACCCGAAGACGTCCTCGTCCGCCTGGTCGAAGCGCACTTCGACCTGCGCCCGGCGGGCATCATCCGCCGCTACGACCTGCGCCGGCCGATTTACCGTCAGACGGCGGCCTACGGTCACTTCGGCCGGACGGATCTCGATCTTCCGTGGGAGCGGATCGACGTCGCCCACACGCTCAAAGCGGCAGCCGAACCGCACCTCGCTTCCTCGACTTGAGCCGAATTTCGTCCGCGTTTACGCCGCTTGTGTCGCAGACGCAAGCGGTTTTTTGGTGCATATCATTCATGGGAATGATTTCATGGGACATAAGGAGGATGAAAATTTAAAAAATATGACCTAAAACAGCAGACACCGATCGACCGATATGCTACAATGATAGAAATGACGTCGGTCGGGAGGCCGCTATGGACTTCGCCGCATACAATTCCGCAAGCCGGGCGCTGGACCGGGTGATCAAGCGGGCCATAGAGACGATGGAGACGAGTCGAGATCAAATCTATGAAATCGCCGAGCACGCGCGGCAGGAGAGTGAAGCGCTCAAGAAGGAACTCGACGCCATTCGACAAGAAGTGAGTGTGTACATAGCGCAGAACGATCGACTGGAAAAGGAATTTTTGCAAATGCGCCGCCGATTGATGGAGGTCAGCAAAAACTTCCATCTTTATCGTGAAAGAGACATCCGCGAGGCGTATGAATCGGCACATCGAGCGCAGATGGCGTTGTCCTTGAATCGAGAAAAAGAGAACTACTTGCGCAAGCGGCGCGACGAACTTGAGCTCAGGCTGAAAAACCTCGAGCGGACGTTGGAAAAGGCCGATCGCCTGCTGGCTCAGGTGAGCGTCGTCCTGAGTTATCTGCAGGGGGATATCGCGCGCATGACGGAGGCGCTGGCGTCGGCGGAGAGCAGTCAACTGTTCGGGTTGAAAATCATCGAAGCGCAAGAAGAGGAACGCCGCCGCGTGGCGCGGGAAATGCACGACGGCCCGGCGCAATCGCTGGCGCACGTCATTCTGCGCGTCGAGATCATCGAAAAGACGCTCGAACAGCGGAGTACGGACGACCTGCGGGAGGAACTGAGAGCGCTCAAGCAATACGTCCGCCATTCGCTCGTCGACGTTCGCAAGATCATCTACGATCTTCGCCCGATGGCGCTCGACGACCTTGGGTTGGTGCCGACGGTGCGCAAAATGATCGCGGAATTCAACGAAAAATACCCGTTCTACATTGATTTTCAGGTCATCGGACATGAGGAGCGCCTGACGCCGATGATCGAAGTGGCGCTCTTCCGCATGATTCAGGAGGGCTTGAACAACATCGCCAAACACGCCGGAGCGACGCTGGCCCACGTGATCATCGAATATCTGCCGCTCAAGGTGCGCCTGCGCATCAAGGATAACGGCAAGGGATTCGACTTGGAAGCGCTGAAGGAACGGCCGACTTTGGGGCTTATGGGCCTCAAGGAGCGGGTGAAGCTCCTCAAAGGACACATCGACATCCAGACGCGCCCGGGTGCGGGCACGGCGATCCAAATCGAAGTGCCGATCTATGATCAAACTCTGCAATCGAAGAGGGACGAAAGATGAAGGAACGCTTGCCGATCCGCATCGTGATCGCCGACGATCATGCCTTGTTTCGCGAAGGTTTGAAGCGCATTCTGGAGCTGGAAGAAGACATCGAAGTCATCGGGGAGGCGGGGGACGGCGAAGAAGCGTTGAGATTGGTCGAGGCGCTGGACCCCGATGTCGTGCTCATGGACATCAACATGCCGCGGTTAAACGGCGCCGAAGCGACACAGGCCATCCATCAACGCAACCCCGATGCCAAGATCATCATTTTGTCGATTCATGACGATGAACAGTACGTCTACCGCGCGCTCAATCTCGGTGCCGTGGGTTACTTGCTCAAGGAAGTGGACTCGCCGACGCTGGTCGAGGCGGTGCGGCTCGTGGCCCGCGGCGAAGGGTACATCCATCCGCGGCTCACGCCGCTGGTGATCAATGAAATGCGTCGTCTCCAACGGATGAACGAAGGTCTGCCGCCGGAGTCGATCAGGGTCGAACAAATCGGCGACAAATGGCATCGACTGACGGATCGCGAAAAAGAGGTGGTGCGCCTCATCGCCCGTGGGCTCACGAACCGGGACATCGCCCGGGCGCTGGGGATCAGCGACAAAACGGTCAAAAATCACATCTCCAATATTTTGGCCAAGCTGCGCATCGCCGACCGCAAACAGCTGATCATCAAGGCGTACGAGAACGGATGGCTGCAGTAACGCAGGAACAAAAACGATGCGTTGTAGCGGCCGAACGCGTTTGTGTCCTCTTCCCGCATAAGATGGGAAGAGGGGGGATGGACGATGTCGCATGCGCTCGTCGGGTGGCTCACCGTCGCTGCCTGGTTTTCGTTCTTGGCCGTGATCGGCGGTTGGGCCGTGTGCCGGTTGTCCGTCAGGCGCTCCGCGCCGACGGTCATCCGACTGGAAGTCCAAAACGCGGCGGCGGAACTCGAACATGTCGTGGGCGCCCTCGCTCGGGCGGCCCAGTTGCGCGGGCTCGCGCTCCTCATCGTGGCTTATGACCTCGGCTCACACGACGAGACGCCGCTCGTCCTGGAAAGACTGGAACGGCGTTACGACGGGCTCATCATCTGGGAGCGGACGGAGAGGCCGGCACGGCGACGGTAATCGCTTCGGCCGTGCGCTTTTTTTTGTTACAATGTGTTCAAGGACATGCTAAGCAAGAGCGGAAACGCGCAGGAGGGAATCGGGGTGGCCCGAATCGCTTGGATCACGGACTCGACCGCGTATCTGGAAGCGGACACGGTACGCGCGCGGAACGTGCACATCGTGCCGCTCAACGTCGTCTTCGGAGAGCGCAGTTATCGCGAAGGGGAGGAGATCGACGAGGCGATGTTTTATCGTCTCGTGCAGGAAACAAAAGTGCACCCGACGACGTCACAACCGTCGCTCGGCGATTTTGTCCGGTTGTACGAGCGGCTGAAAGGGGCATACGACGTCGGGATCGCCGTCCACCTTTCCGGAGGGATCAGCGGCACGGTGGAGACGTCGCGGCAGGCGGCGGAAATGGTCGGTTTCCCGGTACACGTGATCGATTCGCGCATCGCCACGTATCCGATGTCGTTTATCCTCAAGGCCGGTATGCGGCTCGCCGATGAAGGGCACGCCGTGAAGGACATCGTGCGGCACATGGAAGACGTGCGCGACCGGATGCGTGCGCTGTTCGTGGTGAAGGATCTGACGTATCTGCATCGCGGCGGACGCTTGAACATGGCCCAGTACGTCGTCGGCAGCCTGCTGCAGGTCAAACCGATCTTGCATTTTGTTGAAGGAAAAATCGTGCCGCTGGAAAAAGTGCGCACGGAAAAGAAGGCCGTCGCCCGGGTGTTTGAGTTGTTCGACGAAGCCGTGCGGGGCGCGCCGGGGGCGCGGGTGGCGATCATTCATGCCAACGTGCCGGACGAGGCGATGCGCTGGCGGGAGACGCTCGCCGAGCGGTATCAGCACCTCGACGTGGTCGTCTCGTCGTTCGGGCCGGTCATCGCCACCCATGTCGGCGAAGGGACGATCGGCTTTGGCTGGTATGCTTTGCGGGAAGGGGAGAGGTGAATCGCGTTGTCGAAGGGACGCGTCGTCGTCGGGATGTCGGGCGGCGTCGATTCGTCGGTTGCGGCGCTTCTGCTCAAGCGCGAAGGGTATGAGGTCATCGGCGTTTTTATGAAAAATTGGTCGGACGATGCCGATCCCTGGCATTGTCCGGCGGAGGCGGATTTGGCCGACGTGCGCCGCGTGGCGGAAGCGCTCGACATCCCGTATGAGGTCGTGAATTTTGAAGCGGAATATCGGGCCAAGGTGTTCGATTACTTTCTCGCCGAATTCCGTCGCGGCCGGACGCCGAACCCGGATGTGATGTGCAACCGGGAGATCAAATTCGGCGAGTTTATGCAAAAGGCCCTTGAGCTCGGCGCGGATTATGTGGCCATGGGCCACTACGCGCGCATCCGGCGGGAGGGCGGCGCGGTTCGTCTGCTCCGCGGCGTCGATGCGAAAAAGGATCAGTCATATTTCTTGCATCAGTTGTCGCAAGCACAGCTCGCCCGGGCGCTGTTTCCGATCGGCGATTATACGAAAGACGCCGTTCGCCGGATGGCCCGCGAAGCGGGGCTGGCGACGGCGGAGAAGAAAGATTCGACGGGTATCTGTTTCATCGGCGAGCGCGATTTTCGCGCTTTTTTAAAGACGTATTTGCCCGCGCAGCCGGGGGAAATTGTGAACGTGGATGACGGGAAGGTGCTCGGGCGGCATGAGGGGCTCATGTACTACACCTACGGACAGCGCTCCGGGCTCGGCATCGGCGGCGTCGGAAGCGGCGAGCCGTGGTTCGTGGCGGAGAAGGATCTCGTGCACAATCGCCTGGTTGTCGCGCAGGGGAGGGAGCACCCGGCGCTCTTTGCGACGGCGCTGATCGCCGAGGGTGTGAACTGGATCCTCGGCGCGCCGCCGGGCCGTCGCTTTGAAGTGACGGCGAAGTTTCGCTACCGGCAGCCGGATCGGGCGGTCGCCGTAGAGGTGCTCGACGAGCGAAGGGTGTTTGTCCGCTTTCATGAGCCGGAGCGGGCGATTACCCCCGGGCAGTCGGTCGTCTTCTACGATGGAGAGGTCTGCCTCGGCGGCGGAGTGATCGACCGCGTGCGGCGTCCGTTTTTCGAGGCGCGTCGGGCCGTGTTCGGCGACGTGTTCGATCGCGTGTTCGTCTGACGCGGGGGCATCGTCGGCCGTCGGCCGGGAATGGCGAAGCGATGGCGGCGTACGAAAAGGGGGAGACGAGTGATGTGGGAGATCCGCGACGTGGACGTCGTGTTGCCGGATGAAGTTCTCTCGCCGGGATTCATCCGAATGGGGGACGACGGGAGGATTCGGGCCGTCGGAACGCTGGATCCGGGGCGCGGACCGGCGTCGCATCAGGCGGCGGGCGCCGGGGAAGAAGGCGGTGCGCCGCCCGTCGATCGCACGCGCGATGTGCCGGATGCCGGGCAGACCATAAGCGGAGCGGCGCTTTATGCTGCTTACCGGCGTGCGGGCGGCGCCGATGTCGATGCGCGGGCCGAAGCGTTGGCCTCGGGGCGCACCGTGATCGCCGTCCCGGGAATGATCGACATGCACATCCACGGGGCGGCGGGCGCCGACGTCATGGATGCCACGCCGGAGGCCCTGTCGCAGATCGCCCGGACGCTCCTCGCGGAGGGGACGACGGGTTTTTTGGCCACGACGATTTCGGCGCCGAAAGAACAGCTGCTGCGGGCGTTGCGCAATATCGCCGCTTACAAGCGCATGCGCGCACAAAAAAGCGGGACGTCGGATGTGGAAAGTGATGCAACGCTGGGGACTCCCGAAGCGGAGATTTTAGGCATACACTTAGAAGGGCCGTATCTCTCTCCGGCGCGCGCCGGGGCACAACCGCGGGAAGCGCTTCGCCCCCCGGAGACGGCGGAATTTCAGGCGCTTCAGGCGGCGGCGGACGGGCTCATCCGCCTCGTCACGACGGCGCCGGAACTCCCCGGTGCGCTGGAGTGGATCGCCGAACTCGCCGCCCACGGCGTCATCGTCTCTCTCGGCCACACCGACGCCGATTATGAGACCGCCCGCGCTGCGGCAGATCGAGGAGCGCGGCACGTGACGCACGTCTTCAACGCCATGCGAGGGCTCCACCATCGGGAGCCCGGCATGCTCGGCGCGGCGCTCGTCGACGATCGGCTCACCGTGGAACTCATCGCCGACGGCGTTCATGTTCATCCGGCGCTTTACCGGCTCGTCCACCGCGCCAAAGGGCGCGACCGCCTGCTGCTCATCACCGACGCCATGCGCGCCAAACGGATGCCGGACGGATGCTACGAACTCGGCGGGCAGCCGGTGACGGTGCGCTGCGGACGGGCGACGCTTGCGGACGGAACGCTGGCCGGGAGCGTGCTGACGATGAACGAGGGGCTGAAAAGGCTCGTTCAGGCGGGCATTCCGCTCGTCGACGCGGTGCGTTTTGCCTCGACCAACCCCGCCCGCGCTCTCGGGTTAGACGGTCACCTCGGGGCGCTTTTGCCGGGGTATAGGGCGGATGTCGTTCTGCTCGCCCCCGACTTTCAGGTGCTCGCCGTCTTTCGCCGCGGGCGCCCGGCTTACGCGGCGCCCGGCGTGGAGGAAGCGCTTCGCATGCGCGGCGCGACAACCCGGCCGCCGGGGCGATGAACGGCCGACCGAATGCATCTGTTTTTCACGTCATGGGGGGCGGACGAAATGGAATGGATCATCGTACGCGATTACGAAGCGATGTCGGAAGTCGCCGCCAAGCGCATTCAAGAACGCTTGAGCGAACGTCCGGAGCTCGTGCTCGGGCTGGCCACCGGCTCGACGCCGATCGGCGTGTATGCGCGGCTCGTCGAGGCATACCGCGCGGGGAAGATCTCCTTTGCCCGGGCGCGGGCGGTCAACCTCGACGAGTACGTCGGCCTAAGTTCGGATCATCCGCAGAGCTACGCGTATTTCATGCGGGAACACCTATTCGGCCACATCGACATGCCCCCATCGGCGCACGACATCCCGAACGGCATGGCGCCTGATCTGGAAGCGGAGTGCGCCCGCTATGAAGCGCACATCCGCGCGCTCGGCGGGGTCGACCTGCAGCTCGTCGGCATCGGGACGAACGGTCATATCGGGTTTAACGAGCCGGGGACGCCCTTTACGGCGCGCACGCACGTCGTCGAGCTCACGGCTTCGACGCGGGAGGCGAACGCGCGCTTTTTCAATTCAATGGAAGAAGTCCCGACGCACGCCGTCACGATGGGGCTCGGGACGATCATGGAGGCCCGGGAGATCATTTTGCTCGCCAGTGGGGCGTCGAAGCGGGAGGCCATCAGGCGGCTTTATGACGAGGCGCCGAATGTGGATCTTCCGGCTTCGGTGCTGAAAGAACACCCGCGCGTCGTCGTCATCGTCGATGAGGCGGCGGCGGAGGGAATCACGAAATAGGGCAAGCAGGAGGAACGACATGAAGTCGAACACCGTCGCCGTCACCTGGGGTGCGCTCGCGCTTCTCGTGGCGGTGCTCGCGGCGTGTCAGGGGGGGCCTCCTACGGACGACGGACGCGCTCCATTCCATGCCGCTGTGACGGATTCGGAAAATAGCCGTCCCGTTGACGCTTCCGGGCGTCACGTCACGGACGTCGGCGGAAAGACCACCGGCGGCGGCGCCGCCGGTAGCCGATCCGCCGATCGGCAATCGGCCGAAAGCGACGCCGAACGACCGGGCGAACGCCGCGCCGGCGAAGATCGAACCGGTGAAGGCGCGACCGATGCTTCATACGCGCTCCCGGCCGCATCGTCGGCGGAAAAGGGCGAGACGGTCGTCGACGATCCTTTGTCGATCTTGGTTCTCGTCAATAAGCACCGCGTGTTGCCGACGGGCTTTCGCCCGCCGGATCTCGTCCCGGCCGACATCCCGTTCGACAAGCCGGAAGGCGATGAACGGCGCCTGCTCCGAGAACCGGCGGCCCGGGCGATCGAGGCGCTGTTTGCCGCGGCGAAACAAGACGGCATCGAGCTCATCGGCGTCTCCGGCTTTCGTTCGTACGAATTGCAGCAATCGATTTTTGATTCCAATGTCCGGGCCAAGGGCAAAGCCGAAGCGCTTCGCGTCAGCGCTCCGCCGGGGACGAGCGAGCATCAGACGGGGTTGGCCATCGACGTCGCCGATGCGTCGAAACGCTGTCTGCTCGAACCGTGCTTCGGGGACACGCCGGCCGGCCGTTGGCTCGCCGCGCATGCGGCGGAATTCGGCTTCATCATCCGTTATCCGGAAGGTGCCGAGCCGGTCACGGGTTATGCGTACGAGCCTTGGCATTTGCGCTACGTCGGGAAAGAAGCGGCGCAGGAGATCGCCGCGCGGGAGGAGACGCTGGAAGCGTATCTGGAGACTCGCGAGGACCATGCGGCGCAGGCACAGGGGATCGGACCATGAGATGCGCACCATCGCTTTTTTCTGGGAGGGACGCTTAAAAACCCCGAGATCCGAGGGGTCTCGGGGTTTTTTCGGCCGACGGTCGGGCCGTCCGTTTGAGGCGGTCAGAGTTCATCTTTGGAAATTCCGTTCGGCGTGGCGGATGATGCGCCGGGCGATGTCGTCGGGGGAGGCGATGAGCGTCTTTCGGGCCGCTTGAAGGCGTGCGCCAAGCGCGCCGCGTTCGGCGTAGAGCGCCTGTACTTCGCGGAACAGCGTATCCGGCGTGAGGGCTTCGTCTTCGAGCACGCGGGCGAGGCCCTGGCGGCGGAACGACTCGGCGTTCTGAATTTGATCGCCGCGGCTCTGCGCGCGGGAGAGCGGGATGAGGAGCATGGGGATGGCGAGGGCGGCGAGTTCGAAGAGGGTGTTCGCGCCGGCGCGGCTTACGGCGATGTCGGCGGCGGCGAAGAGGTGCGGGAGTTCGGCTTTGGCGAAGGCGAACTGGCAGTATCCGGGGCGCGTGAGCGCGGGGTCATAGCCTTTTTCGCCGGTGAGGTGGATGATGTCGAACGTCTGAAGATAGTCGTCGAGGCGCGCGCGCAGCGCATCGTTGATTTTTTTTGCCCCGAGGCTGCCGCCGGTGACGAGGAGGACCGGTTTGGAAGGCTGCGCCCGACCGCGCCGCGCATCGCGCCCTTCGTCGAAGCGGCAGAGCCTTCGTCCTTCCTCCGCCCGGCCGTGGAACAAGGCGTCGCGGACGACGCCGCCGACGGTTTTGACCTTCGGGTGCCGGAGGCGTTCGGCCGTCTCCGGGAAGGTGACGAGCACCTCCCGGGCGAACGGGAAGGCGAGGCGATTGGCGAGGCCGGGGGTGAGGTCGGATTCGTGAGCGATGACCGGGATGCGCCGCATCCAGGCGGCGACGACGACGGGGACGGCGACGAAGCCGCCTTTGGAGAAGACGACGTCGGGCCTGATCCGACCGAGCAGGCGGTACGCCTGAACGACGCCGGAGAGGACGCGGAAGGGGTCTTTGATGTTCTCCCAGTCGAAATAGCGGCGGAGTTTGCCGGTGGAGACAGCATAGTAGGGGATATCGGGGAAGGCGTCGGCGAGCATCGTCTGCTCGATCCCGCCTTCGGAGCCGATGTAGGCGACGTCGTACCCCCGCGCGATGAGGCGCGGGATGAGGGCGAGGTTTAAGACGACGTGCCCGGCGGTGCCTCCGCCGGTGAAGACGGCGCGCGGCATGGCGGTCCTCCTTCCGGTTGCGCTGTGCGTATCGTCTTGAGGGGGGCTGTCAGACGGTCGAACTTGATTATGCCACCAAAATATACGCGACGCCAACAAACGGCATGATCTGCCGTTTCGGTTGTATACGGTGGGGAAGTATGATAAGCTAAGACATAAATAGAACACAAAGATGTGATCGAAAGAAGGGATTTGTGATGGCGGAACAGAAAGCATCGGTGTCCGTCGACCATCGGGAACGGCCTGCCGCCGCGCTGCTCGACGAGATGACGCACGATGAGATGACGCGCGATCCCGAAGCGCAAGAGAACCATCCGAGTGTCTGCTGTCACGTGCCCGGCGGCCGACGCGGCAAAATGTCGCCCAAACTGAGGTCTGACCTGGAAAAGCGGATGAACCGCATCGAAGGGCAGGTGCGGGGCATCAAGGGGATGATCGAAGCGGGCGCTTATTGCGACGATATCCTGCATCAAATTACGGCGGTACAGTCGGCGCTCGGCGCGGTGGCCCGCCTGCTTTTGGAAAGCCATATCCAGACCTGTGTCCTGCCGCGGCTGAAAGAGGACGATCCGGAGATTTTGCCGGAATTTCTCAAGACGATTCGGGCGATGACGAAGTCGGTCTGAAAAGAGTTGCATCACCAAGCGGAAGGTCAAAGGGTAGCGCTTGACATACATTACAAGGGTATAGTAATATAAGGGCGAAACATCGACAACCTGTCGCGGATCCGCCGGTGTTCGGGCGTCGATCCGGCTGTCGGACCGATCGCCGCGCGGCGGCGGGAAGCGTGTGATGAACATGTTCAAAAAGGAGGCTTGGTGTCGATGCAGGCGGTGCTCAAAATCGGCGGGATGACGTGCGGTCATTGCGTTCATTCGGTAAAGCAGGCGCTGTCGGCGTTGGACGGCGTCGAAGCGGTGCATGTGGAACTGGACGGCGGTCGGGCGGAAGTGACGTACGACCCGTCGCGCGTGGACATCGAAGCGATGCGCCGGGCGGTGGAGGAAGAAGGCTATCGGCTGCTCGGGCAAGAACAGGCATAATCGGCAACAGAAAAGCTCAAGCGCCGAAATGGCGCTTTCTTTTCCCCTTCTCACATACCCCCATGTCGTATCTTCCGACGAAAAGGAATTCAAGCGAACGGAGCAGACTATGAAGACTCACGGTCATGGAAAAGGGGTGAATCTGATGAGCGCGATCGAGTTACCGTCGTCTGAGATGGAAGCCCGGGAGGAAGACGTGGTCGAACTCGTGCTCGGCATCACCGGGATGACGTGTTCGGCCTGCGCGGCGCGGATCGAGAAGGGACTGAACAAGGTCGACGGCGTCGCATTGGCCAATGTCAATCTGGCGCTGGAGAAAGCGACGGTCCGCCTCGATCCGCGCAAGGTCGACGCGGAGCGCATCGACGAGCTGGTGAAAAAGCTCGGTTACGGCACGGTAAAAAAGACCGCGCGCCTCAAGCTCGGCGGCCGGACGCTTTCCGATGACGCCGTCCGCGCCCGTTTGGAAGCGGCCTTCCGCCGTATTCCCGGCGTCTTTCAAGCGACGGTGAGCGTCGTCAGCGAAGAAGCGGTGATCGACTATGCCCCGGAGACGGTGCGCGAGGATCAGTTGATCGAGACCGCGAAGCGCGAGGGCTTTCAGGCCATACCGCTCAATGCGGCCGCGGAGGATCCGCGGGCGCGAGAAATGCGGGGGAGAATCCTGCGCCTTGTGGCGAGCGTCCTTCTTACGCTTCCGCTGGCGTGGACGATGATCGCCCATCTCATCCCCGGCGGGGAGGCGTTCGTCCCGCCGCTCCTCATGAACCCTTGGATACAGCTCCTCTTGGCGACGCCGGTGCAGTTCGTCGTCGGTTGGCCGTTCTACCGCGGAGCGGTCCGCAATTTGATGAACAAAAGCGCCAACATGGACGTCCTCGTCGCGCTCGGCACGTCGGCCGCCTACGGCTACAGTCTGTACCTCACGCTGTGGGAGTACGCGGTCCATGGACATGCGGTCGATCTGTACTTTGAGACGAGCGCGGTGCTCATCACGCTCATCCTGCTCGGCAAAACGCTCGAAGCGCGGGCCAAGGGCCGGACGTCGCAGGCGATCGAGGCGCTTCTCTCCCGGCAGGCGAAGACGGCCCGGGTCATCAAGGATGGTCAAGAGATCGACGTACCGATCGGAGAAGTGCGCCCGGGGGATCTGATCCGCGTTCGGCCGGGCGAAAAGGTGCCGGTGGACGGCGAGATCGTGGACGGCGAGGCGGCGATCGATGAATCGATGCTCACCGGAGAGCCGATCCCGGTTCATCGGCGCCCGGGCGAGGCGGTCGTCGGAGCGACGGTGAATACGGACGGGTCGTTCGTCATGCGCGCGACGCGCGTCGGTGAGGAGACGGTGCTCTCGCAGATCGTCGCCGCCGTGGAACGGGCGCAGGGCGAAAAGGCGCCTATCCAACGCCTGGCGGACCGCGTCTCGAATGTGGTCGTGCCGGCGGTGGTGGCGACGAGCGTCGCCGTCTTTCTCCTTTGGTATTTTGTCCTCGATCCCGGCGCGTTTGCCCACGCGCTCAAAAACATGATCAGCGTGCTCGTCATCTCCTGCCCGTGCGCCCTCGGCCTGGCCACGCCGACGTCGATCATGGCCGGAAGCGGACGGGCGGCGGAGCAAGGGATCTTGTTCCACGGCGGCGAGGCGCTGGAAGGACTGGCCCGCGTGGATACGATCGCCTTCGACAAAACCGGGACGCTGACCGAAGGGCGACCGGCGGTGACCGACGTGTATCCGGCTGCGGCGTTTCGTGCAGATGATCTGCTGGCCCTGGCCGCCGCGCTGGAGGCCCACTCCGAACATCCGCTCGCCCAGGCGATCGTCGAGGCCGCGAAAGAAAGAGGGGCGTCGAGGCCGGAGGCGAAGCGCTTCGTGAACCAGGCCGGCCGTGGAGTGAAGGCCCACGTCGGAGCGGAAGAGGTGGTCGTCGGCTCCCCGGCGTGGCTTCGCGAACTCGGCGTGGACGTCTCGACGCCGCTTCCGGCCTCGCGCCTTGCATCGCCTGCGGGGTCGGGCACGGCGCCTGAGGGGTCCGATACGGAGCCGTCCCCATCGGACGGCCGGCGGATCGATCGCCCCGGCGAGGGCGGCCGGGACGGCGTCGTCTATCCGGCCGAGGAGGTGATCGCCCGCCTCGAAGCGGAAGGCAAAACGGTTGTCGGCGTCGCAAGAGGGGGTGCCTTGGTCGGCGTGATCGCCCTCCGCGATACGCTGAAAGCCGGAGCCAAAGAGGCGGTCGCGGCACTTCGCGCGCTGGGCATCGAGACCGTCCTCATCACCGGGGACAATGCCCGGGCCGCGGAGGCGGTCGCGCGAGAAGTCGGCATTACGCGCGTCTTCGCCGGGGTTCGTCCGGAGGAGAAGGCCGAGATCATTCAAAAGCTGTCGACCGAAGTTCCCCGTGGCTCCATCCGGCGGGTGGCGATGGTCGGCGACGGCATCAACGATGCTCCGGCGCTGGCCCAAGCGGACGTCGGCATCGCCTTTTCCAGCGGGACGGACATCGCCAACCAGGCGGCCGACGTGACGCTCCTCGGCGGAGACGTCACGCGCGTCGTCCAAGCCGTGCTCGCGAGCCGGAAGACGCTTCAGAACATCCGTCAAAACTTGTTCTGGGCCTTTTTCTACAATGTCATCGGCATTCCCATCGCCGGAGCGGGGCTTCTCGCCCCATGGGTCGCCGGCGGGGCGATGGCGCTCTCTTCGGTCTCCGTCGTGACCAATGCGCTGCGGCTTTCGCGGATGAAACTCGATGTGGTAAAATGAGGGCGAACGGCTCGCCCTCATTTTTGGGTCAAAGGTGAGAGAATTTTCGTGAAAACGATTCGCGATCCGGTGCACAACCTGATCCAATTCGACATGGACGAGGAGCGGCTGATCGTCGACCTCATCGATACGCCGGAATTTCAACGGCTGCACCACATCCGCCAGCTGGGGCTGTCGTTTT
This sequence comes from Hydrogenibacillus sp., assembly GCA_014896255.1. Lineage (GTDB taxonomy): Bacteria > Bacillota > Bacilli > Thermicanales > DSM-22653 > Hydrogenibacillus. Next base: position 29,918 of record JADBKT010000029.1, on the reverse strand, counting down.
TGACATATCCCGGGGCGACGCATACGCGCTTCAGCCACTCCATCGGCGTGGCCCATCTGATGAAGCGGTTTTTGGCTCGGCTCATGGACGATCGGCGATCACAGCCGTACGCCCCGCGGCTCAGCGAGGACCGGATGATCGCCATCGCGGCGGCGTTGCTCCATGACGTCGGTCACGGGCCATTTTCCCACGCCATCGAGAAAGTGACGGACATCCATCACGAAGTCTGGAGCCGCGCCGTCGTCACCGGCGAGACGGCGATCACGCGGCGTCTCGAAGCGTACGCCAAGGGCATGGCGCAAGAGGTGGCCGACGTGATCGGCCGCACGCATGAAAACCGGGCGATCGTCAAGCTCCTTTCCGGTCAGCTGGATGTCGATCGCACCGATTATCTTCTGCGCGATGCGCTGATGACCGGTGCGCGTTACGGTGCCCTCGATCTGGAATGGCTGATCCACGCCCTGCGTCTCGGAACGGCGCCTTCCCGCACGGGGAAAGACGGCGCCGCGGCGGGGGAAGAGGTCGAAGTGGGCCTCGACCTGGAGAAAGGCTTGAGCATCGCCGAAGATTTCATGATGGCCCGCTTTTACATGTATCAACACGTGTATTTACATAAGACGACGCGGGCGGCGGAACTCCTCGTCCAGCACCTCTTGTTCCGGGCGGTGGAGCTCGCCGAGGCGGGGGAACTCACCTTGCCGCCGCCGCTTCAGGCCGTGCTCGCCGCCCGCGGACGACCGGAGGCGGCGCTCGGCGCGTTCCTGTCGCTGACCGATGCGACGCTTTGGGCGGCGTTTTTCGAGTGGCGGCACCATCCGGACCGGGTGCTCGGCGACTTTGCGCGGCGCCTCTTAAGCCGCAATCTGTACAAGGCGGTCACTTGCCCGGACGAGTGCCCTAAAGAACGGGTGTATGAAGTGCGGCATCATTTTGCCCGCAAGTTGAAGCTGCCGGAGTCTTATGCGATGCTTCTGGACAACGAGCAGACGACGACGTATAAAGATCCGTATCTCCTGCCGGCCGGGGGCGGTCGAGCGGCGGAGGCCGTCCGCGACGCGGACGCCGAGGCGACCATCTCGGTCTATCTGTTCGACCGCGAAGGGCGCGCTAAGGAGCTTTCTGAAGCTTCGACTTTAATCGCCTATCTCCGCGGCCGGGCCCACCCCTTCAGGCGGATTTACGTGCCGGCGGAGATTCGTGACGAGGTGCGTCAAGCGCTGCGGGGAACATGAGAACGAGACAAACGTGCGTGAGGAAGGGGTCGGGCGGATGTTCGACGTTTTTCAGTCGACGTATGCACTGCTCAAACTGCTCTCGATCTCGCCGGTGGCGGGCCGGAAGCGGTTGCAAAAGACGATCCACTTGCTGAAGAGCGCCGGTGCGCCGTTTTCATACGCTTTTCGTTATCATCACTACGGACCGTACGCGCATGCGCTGCAGGAAGAGATCGATCAGCTCGTCGCCGGTGGTCTTGTCGAGGAGCAGCTGGACCATGACGGTTATGTCTACCGCTTGACGGAGCGGGGCGTGGCGTTTCTCGCACGACTGGAGTCCGACGGCTACCGGTTTCCGCTGGACGAGACTCTGTACCGGTCGCTCATCCGGGAACAGGCGTCGTTTCTGGAAGTGGTGAGCACGTATGCGTATTTTCGTACGCTCGGCCTTACGGCGCAAGAAGCGATGGACAAGGTGCGGGCTTTAAAACCGTCTCTTGCCGATTTGATCCCTCAGGCGGTGCGCTACTACGATGAGTGCATCGGTGTAAAACGCAGCGGCGAACGACGGAGCGGAGAACATCGCCGCGACGGATAAAGGAGCAGCGCCCCGCACGCCGCCGATGAGGCGTGACCGATGATCGGACGGCGTAAGACGGCATCGCACGGGTGGAGCGGCTGAACAATCTGTTCTAGGGATACGTGTATTTCTGTCATATTGCTTTGAAGCCAGTTGTGGTCTATAATTTCTTTAGAAATGCAAAACGTGTACTATACAGGAAGAGTTCCTGTACTGGTACAAGAGAGGTGAGACCGTATGGAGACGATCACAGCCTTGGAATGGAAGGTCGGCGGTCAGCAAGGCGAGGGGATCGACTCAACCGGTGAAATTTTCACCAGGACGCTTTTCCGTTACGGCTACTATGTCACGACGTACAAGCAGTTCATGAGCCGCATCAAAGGCGGTCATACGAACTACAAACTGCGCGCCACGCCGTATCGCACGCAGCACGCCGGAGATTTCGTCGACATCCTGCTGGCCCTCGACGAGGAGACGATCGCGGTGAACAAGCACGAGCTTCGTCCCGGGGCGATCGTCATCCAGGAGGGGAAGGAAGAAAGGATCCGCGAAGAGGACGGTTACCTGCTTGCGGTCTTTCCGTTGAAAGCGATTGCAACGGAACTCGGCAACCCCTTGGCCAAGAACATGATCGCCCTCGGGATGAGCGGGGCGCTCATCTCGCTCCCGGTGGAAGAGTTTTACGCGTTCATCGAACAGCAATTCGCCAAGAAAGGCGAAGCGGTCATCGCCTCCAACAAAGCGGCGGTGGACAAAGGGTATGCCATCGTCGAACAGCATCTTGCGGCGTACGTGAAACGGCTCAAGCCGCTTCCGCGTTCGGAAGACCGGTTGTACATCTCCGGCAACGAGGCGACGGCATTCGGCAGCTTCATGGCCGGTTGCCGCTTCCTCTCGGCGTATCCGATCACGCCGGCGAGCGAGATCATGGAATGGATGGCCGCGCACCTGCCGGCCGTCGGCGGGACGATCATGCAGGTCGAAGACGAGATCGCCGGCATTACCTTCGCCGTCGGCGCCTCGTACGCCGGCGCTCGGGCGATGACTTCCACGTCGGGGCCGGGCATGTCCCTCAAGACCGAAGCGCTCGGCATGGCGGCGATGAGCGAGACGCCGATCGTCATCGTCGATTCGCAGCGGGCCGGTCCGTCCACGGGGCTCCCGACGAAGCACGAGCAAAGCGATCTGAATCACATGCTCTTTGCCACGCACGGGGAGATTCCGCGCATCGTCGTCTATCCGAGCTCCATCGAAGACGCCTTCTACGTCGCCGCCGAGGCGTTCAACCTGGCGGAAACGTATCAGTGCCCGGTGATCATCGCTTTGGATCTCGCCCTCAGCATGAACCGCACGACGATTCCGCCGATCGACGCCAAGCGGGTCAAGATCGAGCGGGGCAAGATCGTGACGCCGGAAGAAGCCAAGAAGTACGGGGAGTTCGTCTTCAAGCGCTATCGCTTTACGGAAGACGGCATCTCTCCCCGGGCCATCCCCGGCAACCCGTACGGCGTGCACACGGCGAGCTCCAACGAGCACGGCGAGAACGGCTATATCACCGAAGATCCGGTCATCCGCACGCAGATCATGCAGAAACGGATGGGCAAAATCCGCACGGCGCGTCTGAGGAACCCGTTTTACGTCCAAAACGGCGATGCGGACGTGCTCCTCGTCGGCGTCGGCTCGGTGCGCGGGGTGATCGAAGAGGTCGTCCGGCGGCTTCAGGACGAAGACGGCGTGCGCGTCGGCGGCCTGTTCATCCAACAGTTGCATCCGCTGCCGGTGGAAGAACTCAAGCCGTTCATCGACGGCAAGCGGATGATCGTCTCCGTGGAGAACAACTACTCCGGCCAGCTGTTGAACTGGCTCAGGCAACATTTCCCGATTCACGACCGCTCGACGGCGATCACGCAGTACGACGGCAATCCGTTCCGCGTGACGCGCGTCTACGAAGAAGTGAAGGAGGTGCTTCGGCGTGTCGGTCGAACTCAAGAAACCCACGCTTAAAGATTTCAAGGGCGATACGCCGACGTGGTGCCCGGGCTGCGGTCATTTCAGCGTCATGGCCGGCCTGCAGCGGGCGCTCGTGAACCTCGGCATCCAACCGCACGAGGTGATCACCGTCTCCGGCATCGGCTGCTCGAGCAAGCTGCCGGAGTATTCCCGGACGTACGGCTTCCACACCATCCACGGGCGGGCGCTTCCGGTCGCCCAAGGGGCGAAGATGGCCGCGCCGGAGATGCACGTCATCGTCACCGGCGGCGACGGCGACGGTTACGGTATCGGCGCCGGGCATTTCGTCCATGCCGTCCGCCGCAACATGGACATCACCTATCTCGTCATGGACAACAGCATCTACGGGCTCACCAAAGGTCAGACGTCGCCGACGAGCCCGCACGACTTCGTGACCAAGACGACGGTCAAAGGGAACAAAGAATATCCGATGGACGCGCTGTCGATCGCTTTGGCGAACGGAGCGACGTTCGTCGCGCAGGCCTTCTCCGGCGACGTGAAGCGCATGACGGAGATCATCGAGGCGGCGATCAGACACAAGGGCTTTTCCTTGGTCAACGTCCTTTCCCCGTGCGTGACGTACAACAAGGTGAACACGTACGACTACTATCGCGAGTCGCTCGTCGCCATCGATGAACCGCTGCCGACGCGGGAAGAGGCCATCCGCGTGGTAAAGGCGCACAACCGAAACGTCCACGGCATCCTCTACGTCGAGGAACGCGACGACTTCCAGACGCAGCTCGGCATCGACTGGAAGATCCGCGACATTCGGGAAGGCGAGATGGACGAGGCGTTGATCCGGGAGATCGAAAAGGAATTTAAGTAAACGGGGTCGCGCGTATCCGCGCCGTCATAAAAAACCGGGCCGAATTCGGCCCGGTTTTTTGAGCATCCGTCATTGGTCCATGCCGGCGATCGGCTGAATCGGCCGATGCAAGTGGTCGGCTAACCGACGTACGTCGTCAAGAAATGGCCTTGAATGTTCCAGTAGAGGACGTTCAGTTCGGCGATCGCCGCCGAGAGGGCGCTCGCTTCCTCCATGATGCGGAAAAACGCCTCTCCCTCTTCGGATTGCGCTTGTCTGTAAAGCTCCAAGTAGCGCCGTTCGAGGTCCCGGATGCGCTCCGGGATGCGTCCGCTGACGTTTTCCAGGATCAAGAGCAGCCGGGCCCGCTCGTCTTCCGTCATGGCGTCATATGGTTTGTGGAGCACCGGAAGTCGAAGCCCCAACCGTTCGTCGTATTCGAACGTAAACGCCGCATCAGCCACCGTGGATCGTCCTTTCGTGACAAACGCTTGATTGATTACAGTATAACATATCGGAGGTGCAAGGGAGACGATGATCGTCGGCCTCGGAGTGGATCTGGTTGACAACGCCCGCATCGCGCGCTTGCTTGCGGAGCGGCCGCGCGCGATCGAGCGCCTGTTGACCGCGCGGGAACGCGCCGAGCTGCCGGAAGCGCTTTACCGCCGAGTGGAATACGTCGCCGGCCGCTTTGCGTCCAAGGAGGCGCTGGCCAAGGCGCTCGGCACGGGGATCGGCGGGCGGTTTGCGTTCGGCGACGTGAGCATCATCATCGGCAAAAACGGCGCACCGGAAGTCGTCGTCGAAATCGATCGCAGCGGGCGCCTACGGGACTTGGTCATTCATCTTTCGATCTCGCATGAGCGTACGCAGACGGTCGCCGTCGCCGTCTTGGAGGCGGGCCTTCCATAGACTTCAGACTTCTTGCAAGTCCCCTTCACGCTTGTCATAACGGGGTCAAGCGTTTCATACGTTAGGATAGCCTGACTCTCGAGGAAGGGGATGAGCGGTTTGATGCGGAGGTGGCGCCTTGCGGCCGTCTGGGTATTGGCCCTGACGGTCCTTGTCATCGGCGGGTGCGGGGGGAAAAAAGACGCCGAAAGCGTGCTCGGCGATCTGTCCAAAAAAATCGAATCGATGCAGGGTTATCGCGGGGTCGGGACGCTGACCATCGCGACCGGGGCGCATCCGATCGCCTATGCGGTGGAGGTATCGCACAAAAAACCGCAGTACTACCGCGTGGTGCTGTCCAATGAGGAAAGCGGCGTCAAGCAGGTCATCTTGAAAAACGACGACGGCGTCTTCGTCGTCACGCCGCATTTGAACAAGACGTACCGTTTTCAAAGCGACTGGCCGCAAAATCAAAGCCAGATTTACCTGTTCGAGTCGCTGGTGAAAAACATCGCCGACGATCCGGCCCGCGTCTTTACGCCCACGGAGCAGGGTTACCTGTACCATGTGAAGGCCCAGTACCAAAACCGCCTGCTGGTGACGCAGAAAATCTGGTTCGACGGAAAGACGCTTGCGCCGCGCAAGGTGGAAGTGCTCGACGCCGATGAGCGGGTGCTCGTCTCGCTGGTCTTCGACCGATTTGAGTGGAATCCGTCCCTGACGCCGGATGATTTTAAGGACACCAAGACTTCCGGCAGTTCCGACGCGGCGTTGCCGGACGCGCACGCCCCGTCAGCCCCGACGATGGCCGGCGGAGACGATCAGGACCGTTCCGCTGCGGTCGCATACCGTGAGCCGTCTTATCGTCCGAACGGCATGGTGCTCATCGGTGTGGACCGCAAGGGCGACGGCAGCTACGCGCTCACCTACGGCGGGACGCACCGTTTGACGATCTCCGCCGCACCGGCCCGGTCGATGGAAGTCGTCGCCCCGGTCGGCGAGCCGGTGATGGTGGGCGGGTCGATCGGCGTGATCACCGAGACGGGGGAACTCACCGCGCTCCGCTTCACGGACGGCGGCGTCGATTATAAGCTCACCACCGTCGATCTGCCCAAAGAAGAGCTGGTGCGCGTCGCCGAATCGCTCCTCGTCGCTCCGGAGAAATAATCGCCGGGCGGAAGATCTTCGGCTTGCCATACCCTCCCGTTTCAGGGTAAGATGGAGCAAGCGAAATTGGAACGGGTAGGGGGCATGCGCGTGGTCCAGCCATTCTGCCGTTCGACGTACATTACGCTCGATGAAGCGTCCATCCGGCACAATATTCAGGTGATCCGCGCGCGCCTGCCGGAAGGGGTCGGCGTGATCGCGGTGGTCAAAGACAACGCCTACGGTCACGGTGTGCGGGAGATCGCCGAGGCGGCGCTCCGCTCCGGCGCGACGCGCCTCGCCGTGGCCACGGTCGGCGAAGCGCTGGAGCTTCGGGCCGCCGGCATTACGGCTCCGACGCTCGTCTTCGGCCCGTACGACGATCATTGCGTCGCCGATGCGCAGGCGCAATCGTTCGCCCTCTCCGTATTCGATCCGGCACAGGCGGCGATCATTCGCCAGGGTCTGGCCCCTTCTTTGGCGCCGCTTAAAGTGCATCTGAAAGTCGACACGGGAATGCGGCGCTACGGCTTTCAGTCGCCGGAAGACGTGTTGGAAACGATCCGCGCGCTTCGCGCCCTCGGGAGAGTGGAGATCGAAGGGCTGTACAGCCATTATGCTTCCGCCGACGATCTTTCGAGCGACGCGCCGGAGCAGCAATACGCCCGTTTTGTGCAGTTTGTCGAGGTCCTTCGCGCCGAGGGCCTGCTCCCGCCGATTGTGCATCTGTCGAACAGCGCCGGCGCGATGCGTTATCCGGAGCGCAGCTTTTCCGCCGTCCGCCTCGGCATCGCGCTCTACGGCCTGTCGCCTGCACCGGGTTTTGCCGATCATTTTGGCATCCCGCTTCGGCCCGTGCTGTCGCTCCGGTCGATCGTCGCCCAGCTCGTCGACGTGGCGCCGGGGACGGCGGTGAGTTACGGGGGGACGTATGTCGCGCCTTCCCCTCGACGGCTGGCGACGGTCCCGGTCGGTTACGGAGACGGATACGACCGGCGTTTTTCGAACAAGGGCGCGGTGCTCATCCGCGGCCAAAGAGCGCCGATCGTCGGGCGGGTGACGATGGACGCCGTGGTCGTCGACGTGACGGACATCGACGGCGTGGCTTTCGGCGATGAAGTCGTCATCATCGGCCGGCAGGGGCAGGAGGAGATCTCTGCGGAAGCGCTGGCCGAGGCGCTGGGCACGATTCCCTATGAAGTGACAACGCGTCTTGCCCGACGCCTCCCGCGGGTAATCGTCTCGTCGGACGACGCCGCGCCGTAAGCCGGCCAAGAGAATCGGGCGATGGCGCTTGAAGGTTCTTTTCTTGCGGTGCGGGACGCGCTTTGTTACAATGGCATCGAATGCCTGAGCGGGAAGCACGGTCCAGCGGAGGTGTGTCGGTTGTCCAAGAGCGCAGCAAAACGCATCGTCGTCACCGTCCCGCACGATCTGCTCGCCGAGGTGGACGGCCTCGTCCAGCATGAACGGCTGTCGCGAAGTGCGTTGATCCGCGAAGCGATGTGGCAGTACGTGCGGGAAAAACGCAAGGCGCTCTTACGCTCACGCATGCAGGAAGGTTATCAGGAAATGGCTCGTATCAATTTGCACATGGCGACAGAGGCGAAACCTGCGGAAGACGAAGCAGACCTCACCGTACTTCGGATGGTCAGTGGGGTGTAGCGATGATCGTCAAGCGCGGCGACGTTTTCTTTGCCAACCTTTCCCCCGTGATCGGCTCGGAACAGGGAGGCATGCGCCCTGTTTTGGTCATCCAAAACGATATCGGCAACCGTTTCAGCCCGACGGTCATCGTCGCCGCCATCACCTCGCAGATCCAAAAAGCGAAGCTGCCGACGCACGTGGAGATCGACGGCAAAGCCCACGGCTTCGATCGTGACTCGGTCATCTTGTTGGAGCAGATTCGCACGATCGACAAACAGCGGCTCACGGACAAGATCACGCATCTCGACGATGCGGTCATGAGTCGGGTGAATGAAGCGCTGATGATCAGCCTGGGGTTGGTCGATTTTTGACGGTATCCGCTGGAAAGCGTGCACGGAGGCGGGCCGCGCCGAACGGCGCGGCTTTTTGATGGGGTCGCGCCTATCTTGCAGTCCGTTTTGTCCTATTTCATCCCGATGTCCTATAAAAAAACCTGAGCGAATGACGATAACCTAAAAGAGAAGGAACAGTCGGGGAAATGAGGGGACGAACGTGCAAAAAAGACAGCAAGTACAAAAATGGTGGTCTTTCGTCGCTCGGGCCGCTTCGGCGTTCGGGCGTGTCGTCGTGCGGCTGCTTCAAAGCGTCTATCGATGGCTCATACGCTTCGGCCGAGGAAGCGCCGAACGTTGGCGCGCACGGCAAAAGACGGCCGAAGCCGCATCGTCCTTGTTCACGATGGGCAGCCGCGTGCCTTTTTTCCGATCGCTCTCGTTCCGCATCCTTTTTCACTTTTTGATCGTCATCGTCCTTATCGCGATCGGTCTTTTGGCCGTGGTGACGCCGTATGTCGCCGCGCAGCTCGAAGCGCGCATCTATGAGCAGATGAGTTCAAGGGCGCAAAATACGCTCAATCGCCTCAATACGTTCAACGACAACATGCTCGACACGGTGCGGGCCGTCGCCCAATCGTTCGGCAAGCTCAACAGCGAGAACGAGGTGATGCTCACCTTTTTGAACATCAAGTCGTCGTCCAACCAACTGCGGGAGATGGCGCTCGTCGATCTCGAAGGGCGGGTCGTGGCGCGCCTCGGGTTTACCGGCGACGGGGAACGGAGCGGGGATCAAGTCTACTTCAAGAATGAGACGTATTTCGTCGAAGGGCAGAAAAAAGAAGGGTATATCGGCCCGATCCAGCCCAACAAGAGCATCAACACGATGTTTGAGATCGATTACGCGGCACCCGCTCTGGACATCTTCGACCGGCCGCGCTACATCCTGGCGGCGAAGGCAAACGTGCAGCTGCTTTGGCCGATCATGCGCGGTCAGTCGAGCGCTGATCTGAAGGTGTTTTTGCTCAATCGGGACGGCCTGGTCGTTGCCGCCGACGATGATCGGCTGCTCAATGCGCAGATGTTCGACGACAAGGGCACGGCGTTGCCGCGTGAAGCATGGAACACGGACTTCATTCGTCGGGACGGCGCGGTGGCCGATTATTACGCTCGTCAACAGGAACTCGTGGCGGGCAAGGTCCGGACGCTGAAGACGAAAAACGCCTTCGGCGAACCGGTGCTCGCGGCGTACGCGGTCGACCCCGAACGCGGTTATGCGGTGTTCGTCGAAACGCCGCAAGCGACCGCCCTCGGACCGGTGAAGGCGGTGACCAACTGGATGTTGATCGTTCTCGTCGTCGGCGTGCTGCTCATCCTCGTCGGCGCGTTCCTCTCCGCCCGTGCGGTGACCGTGCCGCTCGGGAAGCTTCTGGTGGCGACGGAGGCGATCGCCGCCGGGGATCTGACGGTGCGTGTCGGCATACACCGGCGGGATGAAATCGGGCGGCTTTCGCTGGCCTTCGATCGGATGATCGAAGATCTCCGAGGCATCGTCGAGGCGGTGCAAAAGAGCGCCGAAGCGTCGGAGAAGACGGTGCACCATTTCGCTTCGGCGTTCGACGATGTGTCGGCGGCAGCGGATCAGGTGGCGACGACGATCGAGGAGATCGCCCGCGGCGCCGAGGAACACGCGCTGATTGCGCAAAAAACGGATGAGAGCGTGCATACGCTCGGCCGTCAAGGAGAAGAAGTGCGGCAGGCGGTGGAGTCGATTCGCCGTCGGGCGAACGACGCCGGCCGGGCGCTTGAGGAAAGCGACGCCGCGATTGAACGGCTCATCGCCGGCGTCGAACGGACGGCCCGGCAATCGTCGGAAAATGCCGAGTCGGTACGTTCTCTGGCGGAGAAGATGCGGTCCATCGTGCGCATGGCGTCGGCGGTCGGGGAGATCGCCTCGCGGACGAATTTGCTGGCCCTAAACGCGGCCATCGAGGCGGCGCGCGCCGGAGAGCACGGCAAGGGATTCGCCGTGGTCGCCGCGGAGGTGCGGAAGCTGGCCGAAAACAGCGCCGAATCTGCACGAGAAATCGAGTCGATCGTGCGCGATGTCTTAAAGACGATGAACACCGTAGAACAAGCGATCACCTCCAGTGCGGCGGAAATCGAACAAGAAGGGCGCGAGGCGCGCGTGACGCGAGAGACGTTCCAAAATCTCGTGCAGATCATGAGCGACGTCGATCATACCGTGGAGACGATTGTACAGGCGGTCGAGGAAGAAGCGGAGCTGATCAAGGCGCTTGCCGAACAAGCGCAGGAAGCCGCGGCGCTCGCCGAGGAGACGTCTGCGGGGGCGGAGGAAGTGGCCGCCTCTTCCGAGGAGACGAGCGCCACGATGAACGACCTGAAGGCCGGGCTTGCGGAGTTGTTGGCTACGACGCAGGGGCTGGTGGAAAAGGTCAAGCGGTTTAAGGTGTGAGGAAAAGCGTCGGCGATCGCCGTCCATGGCTCGTCGCGGGAACGGAGAGGTACGGAAGGGAAGGCCGAGGTGCGTTGACAACACCTCGGCCTGTTTTTGTCTTTGACGGCGGTTGGTGTATGATGAGGGCACGAAAGGAGCGAAGCGCGGTGTCGGAAGTGGAGGTCGTGCTGCGTTCGGCACGGGAGACGATCGGCTTTGGGCGCTTTTTGGCCGATCGCCTGCGCCCGGGAGACGTGCTTTTGTTGTTCGGCGACCTCGGGTCGGGGAAGACGACGTTCGTCCAGGGGCTCGCGGAAGGTCTCGACGTGCGGGAACCGGTGACGAGTCCGACGTTTGTGATGATCAAAACGTATCACGGCCGGCTCCCGCTCTACCATATGGATTTGTTCCGCCTTTCGGAGGGCGAAGATCTGGGGTTTCTCGAGTATTTCGAGGGGGACGGCGTGAGCGCGGTGGAGTGGCCGGAGGCGGCGGAAGCGTATTGGCCGGCGGAGGCGCTGCGGTTGTATTTTGACGGAGCGGGCGAATCCACGCGGACGGTACGCGTTCGGGCGACCGGCGCGCGATGGTCGCCCCTTTTGGAGGCGATTGGCGATGCTTACCTTGGCCGTTGATACCTCGGCGGTGCCGCTGGCTGTGGCGCTCGTCGACGATGATGCGGTGCTCGCGGAATGGACGGAGGCCGCGCAGATGCGCCATGCGGAGGCGCTTGTCCCGGCGATCGCCCGTTTGTTCGTCGAAGGAGGGCGGGATCAACGGGAGCTCGGCCGCATCGTCGTCGCCCGGGGACCCGGTTCCTATACCGGCATTCGCCTCGGCGTGACGGCGGCGAAGGCGATTGCCTATGCGCTTAGGATTCCGCTTCACGGGATTTCCAGTCTGGCGGCGCTGGCGCTGGCCGTGCCGCCCGGCACGCCCGGATGGATCGTCCCGCTGGTCGATGCGCGTCGCGGTCGCGCCTACGCCGCGGTGTACCGCTGGCGCGGCGCGGCGCTGGAGACGGTCGAAGCCGAGCACGTCGCGGAGATCGTGTCCCTTGCCGCCCGCCTGGCGGAGCGGGTGGAGGGCGCCGATGCGCCGGTGTTCGTCGTCGGCTATCCGGCGGTGCCGGAAGGTGAAGCGCTTCGGGCAGCGCTCGGATCCCGGGCGGTGATCGTCCCTTCGTCGTTCGCCCTCCCACGCGCCGCGCGGCTCGTCTGGCTGGTCGACCAAGGTTTCGGAGAGGCGGTGAACGCGGAGAGCGACGATTTGGAAGCGCTGGCCGCGTTCGCCCCGGCGTATTTGCAAAAAAGCGAACCGGAACGCCGATTGGAGGACAGGGTGTACGAGCCGGGGAACGATCGGGCGAGACGGGCCGCCGTCCGGTCCGATGCGGCGGACGGGGGGCGCAGGCGCCCATGAAGCCGACGATACGCCCGATGACGGAGGCCGACGTTTCCGCGGTGGCGGCGCTCGATCGCCTCGTGTTTACGCTGCCGTGGAGCGAGGCGTCGTTTCGCCATGAAGTGGTCCATAATCCCCTCGCGCGATATGTCGTCCTGGAAGACGACGGCGCGATCATCGGTTATGCGGGGATGTGGCTCGTATTCGATGAAGCGCACGTGACGAACATCGCCGTACACCCCGCGCACCGGGGCCGGGGATATGGGGCGCGGCTTTTGAAGCATCTGACGGACATCGCCCGCGATCACTCGATCAGCAAGATGACGCTCGAGGTGCGCGCCTCGAACGCCGTCGCCCGGCGGCTGTACGCCAAATTCGGCTTTCGGGCGGCGGGGTTGCGTCCGGGTTATTACGAAGACACCGGAGAAGACGCGATCATCATGTGGGCCGACCTCGCCGAACCCTCTGCGGCGGAAGAAGGATCCGAAACGCGGTCTATGCGAAGTGCCGATCGCGGCTTGAGTCGAGGAGGCGATGCGGATGGCGCGGCGCATTTTGGCGCTGGAGACGAGCTGTGACGAGACGTCGGCAGCGGTCGTCGAAGACGGACGGAAAGTGCTCGCCAATGTGATCAGTTCGCAGATCGCCCGACACCAGGCGTTCGGCGGGGTGGTGCCGGAGATCGCCGCCCGCGCCCACGTCGAAGCCGTCGTGCCGGTCGTCGAGACGGCGCTTCGCGAAGCGGGCGTGACGCTTCGGGACATCGACGCCGTGGCCGTGACGCACGGTCCGGGGCTCGTCGGATCGCTGATGATCGGCGTCATGTTTGCGAAGGCGCTGGCTTTTGCCCGCGATCTTCCGCTCCTCGCCGTGCATCACATTGCCGGCCACATTTACGCCAACCAACTCGTCCGCCCGCTCGCTTTTCCGCTCGTCGCGCTCGTCGTCTCCGGCGGGCATACGGAGCTCGTGGCCATGCCGGCGCATGGGGAGTTCGTACCGCTCGGCGGGACGCGGGACGACGCCGTCGGCGAGGCGTACGATAAGGTCGGCCGCCTGCTCGGCCTTCCGTATCCGGCCGGGCCGCACGTCGATCGCCTGGCGCAGGCCGGAGTGCCGCGTTACGCTTTCCCGAGCGTACGCCTGAGACGGCGGGACGGCGACGTCCGAGAGGAAGACGACACGCGCTATGCCTTAAGTTTCAGCGGGCTTAAAACGCACGTCCGGCAATTTTTGGATCGCGCGCGGGAACGCGGGGAGGCGGTGGCGCGGGAAGACGTGGCGGCGAGTTTTCAACAGGCGGTCGTCTCCGCGCTCGTCGAGGTAGCCATGGAGGCCGTGCGTGAGACGCAGGCGGTGCAGCTCGTGTTGGCCGGCGGAGTGGCGGCGAACGGCGCTTTGCGCCGGGCGCTTCGGGCGGCGAGCGAAGCGGCGGGCATCGAGTTCGTCATGCCGCCGATCGAATATTGCACCGATAATGCGGCGATGATCGGCGCTTACGCCGACGTGTTGTACACCCGCGGCGTGACGGCCGATGCGTCGCTCGGCGCGGTCGCCGACTTTCCGCTTCGCGCGGCGTCGCTTTCGGTCCAGCCGCCGTCCGCCGTCTTTGCCGATTCCCGATGAAAACAAAGGCGCCGGCGATGAAAACGGTGGACGATCTGTGGACGCTGTGGATGAGTGGCGCGGAGAGGCGCTGTGACAAGGCGCGCGGCTGTCCACAAGCACCTGTGGATGATGGGGAAAAACGGAGGGGAGAATGGGGATAACCTTGGGAATCCCGTTGTCCGGAGGAGTGGGACGGTGGATCGCCGAAAAGCGCCGCTTTTCGCCGCTTTTTTCATCGCGATGACGATATCGCTCGGATCGGCACCGATGGGGATGCACGGGGCGATCGTCGCCGATTCAACGGCACAGGCGACGGCGGGCGTCGTACGCCGGGCGGCGGAGGAAAATACGGCTCGGCGGATCGCCGTGCTCGACGTCGGCGGTTTGAGTTTTACCCGGCTTGGGCGTCTTGCGGAGGTCGACGAGCGGTGGCGTGCGCTCGTCCGGGAAGGCCACTGGGCGGTGATGACGACGCGGACGCTCGGTAGCCGGGCGCATGAGAACGTGCTGTGGACGATCGTCTACGGCCGGCGGATGGACGCCCGAAAGGTCGAGGCGATGCGCGAGGCTGCGATGACGAGGCAAGACGTTACGGCGCCCTCGGACGGTCATCTCGTCGCCCGTCTGCATGCGGCCGGAAAGACGGTACGCCTCATCGCCGTGGAGGGCGAGGCCGTCGACGCGTCATCCGGTGCGGCGTACCTGGCCGCGCGCGTACTGGGTCTGGATCCGCTCGTCGTCCGTGGGCCGATGGCGGCAAGTGCGATCGATGGCGACGCGCCGGATTTGATCTGGGTGGCCTTCCAGGCGGCCTCCGGGGACGAGTCCCAAGCGGCCGCGGTGCTGTCGGCGCTGGTACGTGCGTTGCGGGAGGCGTACGACGTCTATCTGCTCGCCCATCCCGGCACGTCGACCGGCGCAGAGAGCGTGGCGCTCGGTTGGTGGCGGGCCAAGGGGACCGGCGGGATCACCGGTACGTCGCTTACCTCCGACGTGCCGCGAAACGCGCGGACGCCGGCGCCGGGAGGTTTTCTCCTCACGACGGACACGACGCGCTGGGACGGCATTGTGGCCGCGGTCGATCTGTACCCGACGTGGCTTCTTGCGCTCGGCATCGCTCCCGGGGCGGTGGAGGGCGCGCCGCTCAGACCGGTCGCCGGGTTCAAACGCGCTGATCCAGCGGGGGACGGGACGAAAGCGCCGGCGCCCTCGGCGTTTGCGGAAGCGGCGGCGCTTGAACGCGCATCACAGCGCCTGACGGCCGTGCGGACGGCGTTTATGCCGGTTTATCTCAACGTTTCCGTCGGACTGACCGTCGTCGCCGCCGTGGCGAGTGCCGCTTCGTTCATCGCGCAATTCGCCCGTGTCGCTCACCGGACGCCTTTCGGGACAACGGGCGTAAAGGCCTTGACGGCGCTCGCCGCCGGGTGGACGCTCGGCACTCCGCTTTTTTCGTATCTGCTCGGCGCGCTGGCGTACGTCCCGTCGCTTCCGACCGCTTTCGCGCTGTTTACGCTTTGGGCCGTCGTGGCGGCGTTATGTTGTCGTCTTTGGGGATGTCGAAGGGCGCTGGCCGCCTATGCGGGATGGTTGTTGGCGTCGGCGGCGATCGACCAGGCGAGCGGTTACGGTTTCAGCCGGTACAGTCTGTTCGGTTACGATCCGCTGATCGGCGCCCGTTACTACGGCCTGGGCAATGAATATATGGGACTCGTCGTCGGCGCGGCGCTGTGGTGGATCGTGCGCCATGGCGCGTCTACGGTCGTTCGCTGGGCGATGTATGTCTTTGTCTTCGTGTTGTTGGCCGCGCCGACGCTCGGGGCCAATTTCGGCGGAACCTTGGCCTGGCTTCTGGCCGCGGTGTTCTTGTGGCGCGAAGGCCGTCTCCCCGCCTGGCCGGTTGCGGGTGCGGCCGTGCTCGCCGCGCTCCTGGGCGGCGTTTTGATCTGGCACATGGCGTCCCCCGCGCCGAGCCATCTTGCGCGGCTTTTATGGGCGATGCGCGCCGAGGGGCCCGAACCGCTCTGGGAGATCGCCGTGCGCAAGGCGGCGATGAACGCCAGACTCGTTCGTCATTCTCTGTGGGGGCGCTTCTTTGTCGGCGCGCTCATCGTCGCCGTCCCGATGTTCGCCCTGGTACGGGTGCGGCGAGTGAAGCGCCCGCCGTTCGGAGGCGTGGCGGGGTTTGGGGCGGTGGTGAATGCGGCCATGCGGTCGGCCGGGTGCCTGCCACGGGAAGCGAAGCGGGCGGCCCAGGCGGTGTTTTGGGTGAGCGTGGTCAACTTTTTGATCAACGACTCCGGCGTCGTCGCCGGAGCGATGGGGCTCTTGTTCGTGGTCTATCCGCTGCTCTGTGAGGGGATCGTCGGTGGAAGACGTACGCCAGGCCAAAGCGAAGCTGCGCCGGATCATGCGTAAGCGGCGCGAAGACGAGGGGGCGCTCGCAGGGGATTCGGCGCGCATTGTCGAACGCCTGCTCGAGACGCCGGAATATGCCCGGGCGCGCGTCATCGCCGCGTACATGCCGCTTCCGGGGGAGGTCGATATCCGCCCGCTGTTCGAACGCGCTCGGCGCGCAGGCCGGTCGATCCTCCTGCCGCGCGTCGAGCGTTCCGGTTCGTCGCTCGTTTTTTACCCGTTTACCGATTCTTCGGCGCTGATTCAAGGGAAGCTGGGCATCTGGGAGCCTGATCCGTCGCGCGTCGAGCCGGCCGAGCCTTCGTCGATCGATCTCGTCATCGTCCCGGGGCTGGCGTTTGATCGCCGCGGATACCGGCTCGGCTACGGCGGAGGTTATTACGACCGGACGCTTTCGCTGTTGGTCCGGTCGGTGCGGATGGCCGTCGCTTTTTCCTGGCAGGTGCTGGATTTCATACCGCATGATGCGCACGACGAGCGCGTTTCGGTGATCGTGACGCCGGACGCGCGCATCGACGTGTAAAGCGCAGGCCATTCGAAACTTATGCTTGCCATCCTGGGGTGTATGAACTATGATTGGGGTACAGGAGGTTTTGGGGTGTGGATTGGCGATTCGGCATCTTGTGGTGCAGCGACCGCGGTGCCCGCGGCGAGCGGGAAGACTTGAGCCGTGGGATGATCGGCGAACTGCTGGAGAAAAGGCTTTCAGGACGGGTCATCGCCTATAAGGTCGTCCCCGACGAGATCGAGACGATCAAAGAGACAATGATCGACATGATCGAGCGGGACGGTGTCGATCTGATCATCACCACCGGCGGCACGGGCCTCGGCCCGCGCGATGTGACGCCGGAGGCGACGCTGCAGATCGTCGACCGCGTCATCCCCGGCTTTGCCGAGGAGATGCGCCGACGCGCTTCTCAAGTGTCGCCGAATGAGTTGTTTACCCGGGCGGTGATCGGGACCCGGAAGGCGACGCTCATCGTCAATCTCCCGGGGGCGCCGAAGTCGGCGGAGATCTGCTTGAGCGCGATCATCGAGTTCATCGCGCCGGCGTTGGAGCTTTTGGCCGGCAAGAGGAGGGCATGAGGGACATGGGTGTTGGGAATATCGGGATTCCGGGGCTGATTTTGATCCTGATCTTGGCGCTCATCATCTTCGGGCCGAACAAACTGCCGGAGATCGGCCGGGCCTTCGGGACGACGCTCAAAGAATTCAAAAAGGCGGCCCAAGAGATCGGCAACGATGACAACGACAAAAACAAATCGTCGCCCGGCTCCTGAGCCGAGACGCGATGGACGGCCGGCGACCGATCGCGAAGGACTTTGCGGCACGCACGGCTACCCGAACGCCCGCCGTTTTGACCGCCGCCGTCGGCGGAGAAGCGGCGGGCGTTTTGAATTCGGCTTTACGGCGCGCGAACGGCGCGCAAAAATTTTTTGGGGGAAGGCTCTTGCTTTTTCCGGCGGGAGTGATTAATATTGGAATTGGTGTTAGCACTCGATGAAGGCGAGTGCTAATCAATCGAGGAGGAGGGAACGTCCATGTTGCGTCCGCTGGGTGATCGCGTTATCGTCGAGCCCGCTGAAAAAGAAGAAAAGACGGCGAGCGGCATCGTGCTTCCCGACACGGCGAAGGAAAAGCCGCAGGAGGGCCGGGTCGTCGCCGTGGGGAACGGGCGCTTGGAGGACGGCAAGCGCGTCCCGCTCGACGTCAAGGAGGGGGATCGGGTGATCTTCTCCAAGTACGCCGGGACGGAAGTGAAGTACCAGGAGAAGGAATACTTGATCCTCCGCGAATCGGACATTCTCGCTGTGATCGAGTAAGCAGAGTTCGAACAGGCGCAAGAGATCGCCGGGCATAGCGCCAAGAAGGCGCGTCAAGCGTCAGTACACATATAAGGAGGGTGTTGATCGTGGCCAAGGAGATTCGCTTTGCCGAAGACGCCCGCCGGGCCATGTTGCGCGGCGTGGACGCGCTCGCCAATGCGGTGAAAGTGACGCTCGGCCCGAAAGGCCGTAACGTCGTGCTGGAGAAAAAGTACGGCTCTCCGCTCATCACCAACGACGGCGTGACCATCGCCAAGGAGATCGAGCTCAAAGACCCGTTTGAGAATATGGGCGCGCAGCTCGTCAAGGAAGTCGCCACGAAGACGAACGACGTCGCCGGGGACGGGACGACGACGGCGACGGTGCTCGCGCAGGCGATGATTCACGAAGGCTTGAAAAACGTCACCGCCGGGGCGAACCCGATGATCATCCGCCGCGGAATCGAAAAGGCGGTGAAGGCGGCGGTGGACGAAATTCACCGCATCGCCAAGACGGTCGAGGGTAAGGAAGCGATCGCCCAAGTGGCCGCCATTTCGGCGAACGACGAAGAAATCGGCAAGCTCATCGCCGAAGCGATGGAGAAGGTCGGCAAAGACGGCGTGATCACGGTCGAAGAGTCGAAAGGCTTCCAGACCGAGCTCGACGTCGTGGAAGGGATGCAGTTCGACCGCGGTTACGTCTCCCCGTATATGGTCACGAACACGGAGAAGATGGAAGCGGAGCTTGAAAATCCGCTCATCTTGATCACCGACAAGAAGATCTCCGGCATTCAGGACATCTTGCCGCTTTTGGAAAAGGTCGTGCAGCAGGGCCGTCAGCTGCTCATCATCGCCGAGGACGTGGAAGGCGAAGCGTTGGCCACGCTCGTCGTCAACAAGCTGCGCGGCACGTTCACGGCGGTGGCGGTCAAGGCGCCGGGCTTCGGCGATCGCCGTAAGGCCATGCTGGAAGACATCGCCATCCTCACCGGTGGCCAGGTGATCACCGAAGACTTGGGCCTCGAACTCAAGTCGACGCGCATCGATCAGCTCGGCCGGGCGGCGCGGGTCATCGTCACGAAAGAGACGACGACGATCGTTGAAGGCGCCGGTGACAAGAAGAACATCGAAGCGCGCATCAAATCCATCCGCCAGCAAATCGAAGAGACGACCTCCGAATTCGACAAGGAGAAACTGCAGGAGCGGCTGGCGAAGCTCGCCGGCGGCGTGGCGGTGATCAAAGTCGGCGCGGCGACGGAGACGGAGCTCAAGGAGAAGAAACTGCGCATCGAAGACGCGCTCAACGCCACCCGGGCGGCGGTGGAAGAGGGCATCGTCGCCGGCGGCGGTACGGCGTTTGTGAACGTACTGTCGGAAGTGGAGAAAATCCAAGCCGAAGGCGACGAGAAGACGGGCGTGAACATCGTCCTCAAAGCGCTCGAAGCCCCGGTCCGCTTGATCGCCGAGAACGCCGGTTTTGAGGGTTCGGTCATCGTGCAGCGGCTCAAGGGTGAAAAGCCGGGAGTCGGCTTCAACGCGGCGACCGGAGAGTGGGTCGACATGTTCCAGGCGGGTATCGTCGACCCGGCGAAGGTCACCCGTACGGCGTTGCAAAACGCCGCTTCGGTGGCGATGATGTTCCTCACCACGGAGGCGGCCGTCACCGAAATTCCGGAAAAGGAAACGAACCCGAACCCGTCCGGCGGCATGAACATGGATTTCTAACCCCCAAGTCCGGAACGCCGGTTTCCACAACGCCCAAAAAGCCTCGGGATCTTCCCGAGGCTTTTTCATCGCTTATGGGGGAGGCGGCATCGGCGCTCGAGGATACGCCTCCGAAGTGGCGCCGCCTTCTCGCCGCGGCCAACGATCCGGACGTGCGCCGCGGCCTGGCCCTCCTCGTTGCGGTGGCCAAGGCGCTGGGCCGCGCCTTCCGGGCTCCTCAGCCGTAAAACGCGAGCACGGCGATGAGGATGAGCAGCGCGCCGCTTAAGAGCGTTCCGAACTGGCCGACGGTAAACGGGCCGATGCGGATGCGGGAGGCGCGCTCGCCCAGAGCGACGCCGGCGGCGACGCTTACGAAGCTGCCGACGGCGGTGATGAGGGAGAGCCAAAGCGGCGACAAGCCGATGAGCCCGGCGCCGACGCCGTTGGTGAGGGCGTTGGCCGACAGGGCGACGCCGAGGACGATCGCCTCGCCGAGGCCGATCGTCTGCGATCGATCCACATCGACCTGCTCCGGATGCTGCAAAATGCGTTGCAGCGGATTGCGGGCCGCGCCGCCTGCGCCTGCCGATGCGGCCGGAAGGTCATTCGGGCGGAGCGCATGGGCTTCGCGCCGGCGCTTCATCCAATCGCGGGGCATGGCGAAGAGGATGATCCGAAGACCGATGACGGCCAAAAGAAAGGACCCGAGGAAGACGTGAAGCATCCCGGGCAGCACGGTACCGATCCAGCGGCCGAAGGAGATCCCGCTCAGGCTGAACAGAAAGGCGATGCAGGCGATCAGGGCATTCGACATAAGCGGGATGCGGATGCGCCTCAGGCCGTAGGTGATGCCGACGCCGAAGTTGTCGACGCTCGATGAGAGGGCAAAACCGAGAAGGATGAGCCACGGCATGGTCGAACCTCCCCGTGGGCTTGGTAGACGCCGTGCTGTACCGTATGCACGGGGTTCGGTTTTGGCGCTTGTCCGACTTTGAGCCGTGCAAACATCATCAGCATGCCCCAACAGCATGCCCAAAACGGCGGATTAGCCCTGCGCGTCCTGTCCGTGCAGGGCTTTTTTTCTGCCGTTCGAGCCTGTACAATCATCATGAGAGGTAATCGATCAAGGAGGTGCACGCCTCGTTCAGGCGCCCACATGCGCAAGCCGTCTAAAGACATCGACGTCCGACATCCGGTCGCCGAGACGGTGATCGACACCGTCTCCGAGGCCGTGATCGGCAAAACCGAAAAAATCGAGCTCGTCCTCGTCTCGGTGCTCGCCGGTGGGCACGTGCTCCTCGAAGACGTGCCCGGCGTCGGGAAGACGCTGCTCGTGCGGGCGCTCGCTTCTGCGCTGGGGATGCCGTACAAACGGGTGCAGTTTACACCGGATCTTCTGCCGGGGGACGTGCTCGGCGTATCCGTCTATGATGCGCGGGAAGGGCGCTTTCGGTTCCAACCCGGACCGATTTTCACCCACATCTTGATGGCCGACGAGATCAACCGCGCCACGCCGAAGACACAGTCGGCGCTCCTGGAGGCGATGGAAGAGCGGCGGGTGACGATCGACGGCACGACGCATCCGCTCCCGCATCCTTTTTTTGTCCTTGCCACGCAAAATCCGGTGGAATACGAAGGGACGTATCCCCTGCCGGAGGCGCAGTTGGACCGCTTTTTGCTCAAAATTTCGCTCGGTTATCCCGACCCGGCGGACGAAGAGGTACTCTTGGAGCGCTATGGGCGGCGCGACGACGTGCCGCTTCCGGAGCCGCGGTTGGATCGTGAAGGGTTGCTTCGCCTGATGGCGGAACGGGAGGCGGTGTACGTCGCCCCCGAGGTGCGTAAGATCCTCTTGGAAATTATACGTCGAACGCGCCAGGATCGCCGCCTTAGACTGGGCGCGAGCCCGCGGGCGACGATCGCCTATTTTCGCGCCGTGCAGGCGCGGGCGCTCGTCCGCGGCCGGGATTACGCCGTGCCGGACGACGTCTATGCGCTCGCCCGGGCGGTGCTTGCCCACCGGGTGGTGATCGACCCGACGGCGGCGTTCGATGGGGTGAGCGCCGAGCAGGTGCTGGATGATCTCGTCGGAAGGGGATGAGCATATGCGCGAGGCGATCCGTCTGCTGGTCCTGTTCGGCGTGCTCTTCAGTTATCGACAATTTCAAGGCGGTTTTGTCAGCAATTTCTTGCTGATCGTGTTTTTGATCGCCGCCGCCTTTGCGCTGTGGTCGCAACTGATCCTCGCCTTCGGGGTGCGGATCCTCCGCCGATTGCCGCAGGGGCGGCTTCAGGCCGGCGACGCGCTCGCCGTCGAGATCGAGGTGCAAAGCCGTCTGCCGTTCGGCTTGTTTTGGTTGACCGTCGAAGATCGCCTCGACGGCGGCGTTGCGACGCGCGCTGCGCATGTGTTCCTCGGGCGGCGAACGTGGACGTTCGCCTACCGTATCCCGTCGCTTGCCCGGGGCGTTCATCGCGTGGGGCCGCTCGCGCTGGAAGCCGGCGACGTGTTCGGGCTTTTTCGAAGACGGTGGACGGTGGAGGAAACGGCGGAAGTGCGCGTCCGCCCGCGACCGCTCGCCCCGGCGGTGTTCGCCAAGCTGCTGGACGAGCACGGGCGGCGTTTGATCGTTCAAGGCGGAAAGCGGTACGAGGCGGAGATCGAGGTCGGCGAGCTTCGGCCATACCGGGCGGGCGACCGCTTAAGCCGCATCCACTGGAAGGCGTCGGCGAGGGCCTCGCGCCTCATGGTCGTCGAGACGCCGGCGTCGCAGCCGGCCAAAGCGCTCATCGTGCTGTATACCGATCGCCGGGAAGACCGGGAAGCTCGGGAGGTCTTTGAGCTCAAAGTGTCGCTCGCCGCAGCTTGGGCCGAGCGGCTCAGCGCCCAGGGTCTGGCGGTCGGCTTGTGGACGTGGTCGGATGAGCGGCATTATTACATCCCGCCGACGCGGGAAGCCGCCGCTCGAAGGCGCATCATCGACGTGTTGACGGAGATCGTGCCGAGCCGTCGAAGGGCGGTGCCGCCCCCGGGAGCGGCGACGCCTTCCGCCGGCGTGCGGACGATCGTCATCGATCGCCTGCCGCATGTTGATGCGTGGCGGGAGATTGAACGCGCCCGGCGGGAATCCAAGATCCGAGGGGGCGACGGAGTTGACGCGCACGCTCGGTCGACGGCTTTATGACGGCATCGGCCTGTTCCTGCTCGGCGGAATGATGGCCCTCGCCTTGTCGGCGATGCCGTACGTGACCGATACCGGACCGAGCGCCATGTGGCACATCTACGGCACGGTGGTATTGGCGCACGGGGCGGCGGTGTTTTGGCCGCGTCGCCGAAGGTGGGCGCTCTTCGCCCTGGGGGCGGGCGCGGCGGCGATGATCGTTTGGTGGGCGCTTTTCTGGTGGCCGGAAAGCGGGCGATGGGCGTTTTGGCTGGACGTGGCGAAGGAAATCCGGCAGGGGTCGACGGCGCTTTACGGCGGCGAACTTCCGCGCATGTCGCCGGCGCTTCGGACGATGATGTTCGATCTCGGATTGTTCGGCTTCGTGGTGGGACTGGTCGGTCCCGCCGTGCGCCGCCGGCAAGTGTTCGGGATGGTGATGCTGTACGTTTCGGTGCTGGCGATCTGGGATACGTTTTGGGCGTATGACGGCCGAGGGGCGATCGTTTGGGCCGCGGCATCGGCGCTCCTTCTCTTTGGGTGGACGGCGTTCGGCCGCCTTTTGGAGCATCTTGACGGGCCCCGGGCGATGCGCGGGAAGGCGGCGCTTTGGGTTCCTTGGGCGACGGTGCTCGTTCTGGCGACCGCCGGGGCGGTGGCCGCGGGGCGCCTTGCGCCGGAAACCGAACCGGCTTGGCCGGATCCGGTGCCGTTTTTGCCTTCGATGAAAGAGCGCGCTTTGAGCGCTTTTGCCGGCGCGACGCTCCCCGGCGCGCCGACGATCGGGCGCTACGGCGGGGATGACCATCATCTGGGCGGCCCGTTCGTCGGGTCGGATACGGTGCTCTTTACCGTGCGGCACCTCGACGGCGGCACGCCGCCGCCGCATTATTTTCGGCTCATGTCCAGCGATCGGTATACCGGTTCGAGCTGGCAGTCGAATCCCGAGTGGTCGACGGTCTATCCCGCTCCGGATCCGGAAGGAGAAGTAAAAGGCTCAAGAGCGTATGAACTGGATCGCTACGCCTTTCTGAAGCGCGGGATGGGGAATGCCGCGCATGTCGTCTTGGAGGAGGTGCGGCCGTCCCAGCCGACGGAGACGGCGGTCTACGGCGGTGAGCCGCAGAAACTGTGGATTCCGGACGAGGCGCTCGCGGCGGAAGGCGGGCGGGACGCTTCGACGGTTCTCATCGACGGGGAAAGCGGCGCGCTTCGTTTGCCGAAGACGGTGCGGTATGTATACCGAACGGCGCTCGATGCGGCGGTGTCGGAACGTCAAATCGCCGACGCGTATGCGTCGGCGGTGGAGACGGTCGGCAGCACGGACTGGTCGCGGTTGTACCCCAACGAGCTGGATACCCTGACTTACGGGCGCTATACCCAACTGCCCGCTCGGCTCCCGGAACGCGTCATAACATTGGCGCGTGAACTGACCGAAACGGCGACGACGCCTTATGAAGCGGCGCGGAAGATCGAACAGTATTTGGCCCGGGGTGATGTCTTCCGGTATGCGACGCGGGACGTGCCGTATGTCGCCGCAGGGGAAGACTTTGTCGACCAGTTTTTATTCGAGCTTAAGAAAGGGTATTGCGACCATTTTTCGTCGTCCATGGTCGTCATGTTGCGTTCGCTCGGCATTCCGGCGCGTTGGGTGAAGGGCTTCGGCCCCGGGGAGACGGTCCGCGACCCGTCGGGAGACTGGGTGACGGTCGTGCGGGCCAAGGACGCCCACGCGTGGGTGGAGGCGTATATGCCCGGCGTCGGCTGGGTTCCGTTTGAACCGACGCCGCGGGCGGCGCCGGCCGTCGCCGCCCGCGAACGGGTGAATTTTGAGCCTTCGAACGGCGAGACGGCGCGGAACGGTCAAGGCGAGGACGATCTCGCGCGCCTCAGGGATCCGGCGCAGGCAGAGCGGCTTTCGCCGTCTCTGCAGGATGGGCCATCGTCCGCGGCCGGTCGCGCTGAGGCCGCTCGGGACAACGCCTCGGCTGCGGATCGACGGGGCGGGGGTCGTCCGACTATGCTGGACGCGCGCAACGTCGGCGCGTGGGGCGCCGTCCGGGCGCGGATCGACGGTCGTCTTCCGACATGGGCGATCGGTGCCGGGTGGGCGGCGGCCGTTCTGGTCGTCTCTTTGCTCACCGGCGGCGTGTGGTACTTTCGCCGTTTGCGGTCACAGGCGCGGCGGGCGCTCGCCGATCGGGCGGCGCGGAAGGTGCGCCGCTTGCTCCGGCGGATGAGCGGCCGGCGCGTTGCCTGGGCGGATTCGGCGGCGGTCTCCGAAGCGCGCCTTCGCGTTGTGGCCTCCGCCATCGACACGCCGCTGTTGGCCGAGCGTTGGGTCGCGCTCATCCGGCATTATGAGCGGTTGCGCTATGCGCCGCTTTCCGACGGTGAAGCGCGCGCCGAATACGCACGGTTTTCGGCGGCGGCGCAGGCGGTGCAGGCGGCGCTCAGCGATCGGGAAAACGGCCTTCGCGTTTAATAACGGCGTAGGTGTTTGGGCAGAGGTGTCGGCCGATCGGCGGGCGTGACGTTTGCGCTTAAGCCGGGAGCGCTCGCGCTCCGGTCGGGCGTGTGCTAAGATAGGGCCGGAAAGGGGCCGACGACAATGGATGAATGGGTGTTGGTGATCGATGTCGGCGGGCGCGGCGGCGCGTCCCTGGCCCGCCGCATTCGCGCACTCGGCGTCTACGCCGATTGGGCGTACGTCCGCCGAAAGGCCGCCGCCGATGCGGCGCCCGAGAGATTCCAAGAAACGGGTTTTGCCCGACCGATGCTTTGGGATCGGCCGCCGAGCGCGGTGCTCATCATCCCGGACGCCCGAGACGCTCAGCCTGCCCTGCGCGCGGGCGTCGCTTTGGCGGTCGGCCGCGCGCTCGAGGCGTCCTACGGCTGGACGGTCGCCGAAGAACGAATGGTCTGGCTCGCCCCGCCCGACGGCGCCGCGCCGGATCAAGACGATGGCGGCGATGAGACGTCGAAGCGCGCGGACGCGGGCGCGAAAACGACGGGTTCCGCCGGCGCAGGCGGCGCGGCGTCGGCGCATGCCGACGCGGCTTGCGCGGCGCTCAAGGCGCTTTTGTTCGAACGGCTCGGTTTGCGCGGCGGGTGGACGTGGAGGGCGGTCATCGAACGGACGGTAGAGGCCATCCGCCGCGCTTATCCGGAAGGCGCCGCCGTGGTGGCCTTAAGCGGCGGCGTCGATTCGGCGGTGGCCGCGGCGCTCGTCCATCGCGCCCTCGGCGATCGGCTGAAGGCCGTCTTTGTCGATCACGGGCTGCTCCGCTCCGGCGAACGGGAGGCGGTGCAGACGGCGCTCGCCGAAGCCTTGGGCCTCCCGCTCACGGTGGTCGATGCCGGGGCGCGGTTTTTGGCCGACTTGTCCGGCGTCGTCGATCCGGAGGAAAAACGGCGGCGCATCGGCGAGCGGTTCATCCGCGAGTTCGAGTCGATCGCCGCAGGACTAAAAGAGGCGCGTTATCTCGTACAAGGGACGATTTTGCCCGACGTCGTCGAAAGCTTGCCGACCGATACCGGTGTGGCGGTCAAATCGCACCACAACGTCGGCGGACTGCCGGAGCGGCTCGGCCTGGCGCTCATCGAACCCCTGCGCCCGTTTTATAAAGACGAAGTCCGCGCGCTCGGAACGGCGCTCGGGCTGCCTCCGTCGATCGTCTACCGGCAGCCGTTCCCCGGCCCGGGGCTGGCGGTGCGGGTGATCGGCGAGGTGACGGCGGCGAAGCTGGAGATGGTGCGCGCCGCCGACCGCATCGTGCGGGAAGAGATCGAAGCCGCCGGTCTCGGTACGGACGTTTGGCAGTATTTTGCCGTCCTTCCCGGAGTGGCGACGGTCGGCATCGTCGATGGCGCGCGCGTGTACCGGGAAACGGTCGCCGTGCGCGCCGTGCGGTCGGTCGCCGGGGACCGGGCGTCGTGGGCGCACCTGCCGTACGCCGTGCTGGAGCGGATCGCCGAGCGCATCGCGCGAGAGGTGCCGGGGGTGGGCCGCGTGGTGTACGACATCACGTCGAAGCCGCCGGCGACGATCGAATGGGAATGAGCATGATGTCAAACATTGCGGTTGCATTTTGTCTTTGAGAAGCGTACAATAGCGTCAAATTGATTCAGCGCTCACGGACAAATCGATGACCATCGACGAATAGCGGTGCGTATAAGCCTAAGAATACGGCTTAGGCGTCTCTACCGGCAACCGTAAATTGCCTGGCTACGCACGGCGAAACGTTTCGTCGCCCAGACCTGTCGTACCGCCGCACCACGGCCCGTCCGCCGCCGCGCGTTGTCGTGCGCCCGGCAAAGGAGCGGGCGGGTGCGGCGGTTCGGGTTGACGGCGAGGGCGTTTTACCCGTGCCGCCGGCAAATGGCCGGCGGTTTTTTCGTGCCTTTGCCGGAAGGATGTCTCAACTGCGGAGGCGTCGGAGGCGTGGATGAGGTCCATGAGCAGCTTGAGCAGAGATGGAAGGATGGTTGCTTCGATGTCAGCGTTGGAACGCTTTTTTCGCGTCCGCGAACGCGGTTCGACCGTACGGCGGGAGGTGATCGCCGGGCTGACGACGTTTTTGTCGATGGCCTATGCCCTGTTCGTCGTACCGGCGGTGCTCTCCGACGCCGGGATGGACAAGGCGGCCGTTTTTGTGGCGACGGCGCTTGCGGCGTTTACGGGGACGGCGGTCATGGCGCTGTATGCGAATTATCCGATCGCCCAGGCGCCGGGGATGGGGCTCATCGCCTTTTTCGCCTATACGGTCGTCATCGGCATGGGCATTCCTTGGCAGACGGCGCTGGCGGGCGTGTTCGCTTCCGGACTTATCTTCTTTTTGCTCACGGTGACGAAAATCCGCGAGACGATCATCAATGCCATCCCGCAGAGTCTCAAGATGGCCGTCGGGGCCGGCATCGGCCTGTTTATCGCCCTGATCGGCTTTAAAAACGCCGGTCTGGTGGTGATCGACGGGGGGGCCGGCATCCTTCGGCTCGGGGACATCCATGCGCCGGAGACGCTTTTGGCGCTGTTCGGCCTCGCGGTGACGGCGGCACTGCTCGTCCGGCGGGTCGGCGGCGCGGTGTTTTACGGGATGCTCATCACCGCGGCGGTCGGCATGCTCTTCGGCCTCATTCCCGTCCCGCGCGGTCTAAGCGACGTCATCGGCCCGGTGCCGAGCATCGCGCCGACGCTGGCCAAGCTCGACTGGCCGGCGCTTATCCATCCGACGGCGGAGATGTTGTTCATCGTGTTTACCATTTTCTTCGTCGACTTTTTCGACGCGACCGGTACGATCGTGGCCATCGCCCAACAGGCCGGATTGATGAAAGACGGCCGCATCGTCGGCGGCGGCCGGGCGCTGACGTCGGACGCGATTGCCACCATGGCCGGCGCGTGGTTCGGGACGTCGACGACGACGTCGTACATCGAATCGTCGGCCGGTGTGGCCGCCGGCGGGCGAACGGGGCTTACGGCGCTGGTGACGGCGATTTTGTTTCTTCTCAGCTTATTCTTTGCCCCGCTGCTTTCGATCATCACCCTGCAGGTGACCGCTCCGGCGCTGATCATCGTCGGCGTGCTCATGGCCGGCAATCTTCGGCACATCGACTGGACCGACCTGGGCGAAGCCGTGCCGGCGTTCATCACCGTCGTGCTGATGCCGTATACGTACAGCATCGCCAACGGCATCGCCTTCGGGTTCGTGAGTTATGTCGTTTTGAAGCTCGTTCAAGGCAAAGTCAAAAGCGTCCATCCGGTGTTGTACGTTCTGGCGCTGATCTTTCTGATCTACTTTGCGTGGGTCGTCCGGGCGTGATCGTCCGGATACCCATAATGTATATTTTGCATCAACATATCCTCTTGACAAAGAAAATGCGCCGTGATATAGTGATAAACGTCGCTCGGCGCCATCGAAGGCCGACGAGCGAAACGCGCGGAGCGCCACGTGCTCCGCACGGAGGAAATGCGGACGTTCCTTGAAAACTAAACAGCACCCGGCCCTTGAACACGGAAGCGCCGTCGGCGAGAGGCCGAGCGGAGAAGATCGCTCGGCGGACGTCGGGGGCGATATGAAGCATGCGGACGTTCGGCGGAGCCGCGCCTGGGCCGACAGGGGCGAGGCGCGGCGGCGCGGGCGGCCGAATTGCCGGAGAGTTTGATCCTGGCTCAGGACGAACGCTGGCGGCGTGCCTAATACATGCAAGTCGAGCGGGGGCGACTTCGGGGCTTGCCCTGGAGGCGCCCCAGCGGCGAACGGGTGAGTAACACGTAGGCAACCTGCCCCAAAGACCGGGATAACACCGGGAAACCGGTGCTAATACCGGATAGATTGTCTTGCCGCATGGCGGGGCAAGGAAAGCTACAAGCGCTTTGGGAGGGGCCTGCGGCGCATTAGCTGGTTGGTGAGGTAACGGCTCACCAAGGCGATGATGCGTAGCCGACCTGAGAGGGTGACCGGCCACACTGGGACTGAGACACGGCCCAGACTCCTACGGGAGGCAGCAGTAGGGAATCTTCCGCAATGGGCGGAAGCCTGACGGAGCGACGCCGCGTGGGGGAGGAAGGCCTTCGGGTCGTAAACCCCTGTTGTCGGGGAAGAGGGCTTGCCGTAGGGCGAGTTGGACGGTACCCGACGAGGAAGCCCCGGCTAACTACGTGCCAGCAGCCGCGGTAAGACGTAGGGGGCGAGCGTTGTCCGGAATGACTGGGCGTAAAGGGCGCGTAGGCGGC
>JADBKT010000028.1 GCA_014896255.1 Hydrogenibacillus sp. | reverse complement strand
CAGCGCCGAAGGTACTTGGGGGGCGACCCCCCGGGAGAATAGGACGCTGCCGGGCGACATCGCAGGTGAATCGCAGGTGAAAAGACCAGATACTCCTCATCAGCGAGGGTATCTGGTCTTTTTATGTTTGATGCGATTTTGGATGGTCAGGTGCCCGTCGACCGGGCCCATGATGTCGGTCAAGAACACTTCGTTGCCGAACGTCTCCGCATAGAAAGCCCGCTAGCATCGGACACCCTCCTCGTCTCGGTGCGCGGCGTTCGGCATGCGCCATTCGTATCATGCCCACCCGCGCGCTTCACGTTTCCGGCGAACCGACCGAGAAAAGATGGAAAGTTGCATAATACACCAGTTCTGATATAAAATGATCAATGAATAATCACATTACGCGAGAAGGGGGACAACTTATGCGTAACCGTTGGGCAGCTGCTCTGTTCTTGTTGTCCTTGCTCCTCGTCTTCGCGAGCGCATGTGGTGCGACGGCCGATGAAAAGGCCGGGCAGGCGGGTGAGGAGCCGGCGCAGACGAACGGACAAGGATCTGCAAGCGGTGAAAAGGTGACGCTCCGCCTTCTCACGTGGGCCGGCGCAGACGAATCGAAGGAGCTGCAGGAGATTTTGGATCGTCTGAATGCGCAGTCCGAAACGTATGTCATCAAGCAAGACTCCAACCCGGCGGATTACGAGACGCGCCTCATTACCCAGCTCAGCGGCGCGTCGGGACCGGACCTGTTCTGGGTCAGCGCTCAACGGGCGGCACAACTGGCTGCACAAGGAGCCATGCTGGACATCACCGATCGCTTGAAGGCCAGCGATCATCCGGCGGCGAAACTCGACGATTATTTTGAAGGATCTTTGAAACCGTTCACAAGAGAAGACCGCATTTACGGTCTGCCGTGGATCGAGCAGCCGGTGATGCTTTATGTGAACTTGGACTTGTTTTCCCAAGCGGGACTTGAGCCGCCGACGACGGATTGGGATTGGGACCGTTTTGTGGAGGCGGCGAAAAAGCTCACCGTCGACCAAAACGGCAGGCGTCTCGGAGAGCCGGGCTTCGATGAAAAGAAGATCAAGCAGTGGGGATTTACGGTCAACGGCTGGCCGCCGGTGCAGATGTTCGTCTGGCAGAACGGCGGGGACGTCATCGCGCCGGATTTTTCATCTTCTCCGATCGATACCCCGGAGGCCACGGAAGCGTTTGATTTTTATGCCGAACTCCTCCGCTTTCCGTTCACGCCGTCGCAGTCGACCATCCGCGATCGGGGGTTTGACGCGATGTACCGCAGCCAAGAAGTGGCGATGTTCATGGGAGGCGCAGCGGATAATTTGGACTATGCCGTCGACTTCCGTTCGCAGGCTTTCCCGGTACCGAAAGGACCGGACGGCATACAGGCGACGTTCGGCGACATCCTCGGGATGGGCATAAGCGCAAGGACCAAGCATCCCGATGCGGCGTTCCAGGCGCTTTTGGATCTCACGGACGCCATTCACCACTGGAAGATCATGCCGCCGAGAAAATCGCTGGCAGAGGCGGAGACACTCAAAAAGCTCCATCCGGAAAAGGCGCATTCGCTGGATGCGATCATCGCTTCGATGTCTTTCGCCCGGCCCTATCGCTACTTTGAGCACTATGCGGACTGGGACAATATTTTCTGGAACGAACTGATGGACCCGATCGTAAACGGCAGGGCCGCTCCGTCGGACCTCATCCCGAAAGTGAAACCGGAACTCGATGCCGTCTTGCAGCGTGCAAAGTAAACATGGAAGAGATATGAACATCGACGAGATGGCGGGGTGCTGACGATGTTCGCGAATATGGGCGCGTATGGGGCAACGCTCATTCGATGGGCGCTTGTCCCCGTCTTTTTATTGCTCATCGCCGCTTTGCTCTACGGCATGCTGCGTCTGATCGGCTGGCGGCCAAAGCCGGCCTTCGGTTTGGCGCTCGTATCGCCCTGGTTGGTCGGTTTTCTTGTCTTTATGGCCTTTCCGCTTCTGTACTCTTTGTACTTGAGCTTTACGGATTTCAGCATCTTTTCCGGGGCGCGGTGGGTCGGCCTTCAAAATTACGCTCGTCTCTTCTTCCGCGATCGTGAGTTTTGGCCGTCGCTGCGCCTCACGGTGCTGTACGCCTTGTTGACCGTGCCGATCGGCGTCGTCGGTGCGCTCTTGGTGGCACTGCTTCTAAGCCAGCGCGTGAAAGCGATCGGCCTTTTTCGGACCATTTATTATCTCCCCGCCGTCCTGCCGGAAGTGGCCGTGGCACTGCTTTGGCGCTGGCTGTTCAACAGCGAATCCGGGTTGATCAATCGGCTGCTGGCCCCGCTGTTCCGGATATTACGGCTCGATCAGCCCGATTGGTTCGGAGATCCGCACTACGTCTTGCCGGCATTTATCATCATGAGCTTGTGGGGCATCTTTGGCACGAACGCCGTGATCTTCCTCGCGGCCCTGACCGATGTGCCGCGCAGTCTCTACGAGGCGGCGGAAATCGACGGCGCCGTCGGCTGGCAAAAGCTCATCTACATCACCATCCCGCAGATTTCGCCGATCATCCTCTTGCAGGTGGTCATGGGCATGATCAGTGCGCTGCAGATTTTTACTGTGGCGATGTTCGTCCGCCCGACGTCGGCCGCCGGCAAATTCATGAACCAGCTCGTCTACGAACGGGGCTTTACGCAGTTACATATGGGGGAAGCGTCGGCGATCGCGTGGGTGTTGTTTCTCCTCATCTTGATCTTGACGCTCATCATCTTCCGTTCTTCACCGGCATGGGTCTACTACGAGGGGCGTGAGCGCTGAGACATCGGACACCCCAAAACGCAAAAAAAAAAAATAAAGAAAGGAGACCGTATGATGGCGCTGCGCGTGATCAAGCGAGGTGTGTTGTATGCCGTCCTGGTGGGCATCGCCGTGGTCTTGTTGATCCCCTTTTTCTGGATGCTCTCCACGGCGCTCACGGCGGAGGCCGACATCTTCGCCTGGCCGCCGGAGTGGATCCCGAAGCATCCGCAGTGGCACAATTTCGCGGACGCCTGGAAAGCTCTGCCGTTCAACCGGTATCTGCTCAATACCCTCTTCGTGGTCCTTCTTGGCCTTGGGGCGGAGCTGGCCAGTGAGACCTTGGTCGCCTACGGTTTTGCGCGTTTTCAATTTCCCGGTCGGGATGTTCTGTTTTTTGTTTTGCTGGCGACGATGATGATGCCGTTCCACGTGACGCTGATCCCCACGTATTTGATCTGGCAGGCCTTCGGGCTCGTGGGGGAGTTTGACCCGCTCGTTTTGCGCGCCTGGACGGCGTGGGGGCCGTTTTACGTATTCTTGCTCCGGCAGTTCATGCTGCGCATCCCGCGTGAGCTGGAAGATGCGGCGGCGATCGACGGGGCGAACGCCTGGCAGACGTTTTGGCACGTCATCTTGCCGCAAATCCGACCGGCGCTGTTCGCCGTGGCGATCTTCGCTTTTCGCGGATACTGGAACGATTTTCTCGGCCCGCTCATTTATCTGACGGATACGGACAAGTACACGATGACGCTCGGCATGTATTTCTTCTTGGGCGGGGCAAACGAACAGCCGCATTGGAATTACTTGATGGCGATGTCGATCGTCGTCGCCTTGCCGGTGCTCATCTTGTTTTTTGCCGCGCAGCGCTATTTCGTCGAAGGCATCACCTTCACCGGGATGAAAGAATGAGCGCGGATCAGACGAGCCTGGCCCGGATGCGGGCGCTTAACGTGTCGATGATCATGACGCTCGCGATGATGCCGAGCATGATGATGCCCACGCGTTCCCACGCATAAGCCTGCAGGGCGAACAGAAGCGGCGTGCCGATGCCGCCGGCGCCGACGACGCCGAGAACGGCGGCGGCCCGCACGTTGATCTCAAAACGGTAGATGGCCACGGACGCAAACTCGGGGAGCACTTGCGGGAGCACGGCGAACCGGAACGTCACCAGGCGCGAAGCGCCGGTCGCTTCCAGCGCTTCGATCGGGCCGCGGTCGATGTTTTCGATCGCTTCGGCGTACAGTTTTCCCAGCATGCCGACGGAATGGACGGCCAGGGCCAACACGCCGGCAAAGGCTCCCGGCCCGACGCCGACCATGAAGATGATGGCCAGGATCAGTTCGGGAAAGGTGCGGATGGCAGAGAGCGACCATTTGCCGGTGAGCGGCCAGAAGTCGAACGATCGACCGCGGGAGGCGGCCCAAAAGGCGAAGGGGACGGCCAAAACGGCTGCGGCGGCGGTGCCGAGGAAGGCCATTTCGATGCTTTCGAGCAAGCGCAACAGCACTTCCCCGGCAAACGACCATTCCGGCGTGAACATGCCGCGGAAGATGTTTTTCGTGATCAGCCAGCCTTGGGCGAGTCCGCGCGTACTGAGTTCGATGTCGGCGAGCGACCAGGCGTACAGGGCGATGAGCAACGCGGCGATGAGCCCGTTGCGCCGGCGTTTGTGTGCGGCCCTCGGATCCGGCGGGATGCGTTCGATCATTGGAGTCGCCTCCTGAGCGTTTGACTCAAGCCGTCGATGACGAGGACGACGGCGAAAATGACGATGAGGATGCTCGCCACTTTGTCGTACTGAAGGAGACGCAGGGCGGTGTTCAACGGAACGCCGATGCCGCCGGCGCCGACGAGGCCGAGGACGGTCGCGGCGCGCACATTGATTTCAAAAGTATAAAGGACGTATGAGATAAAATGCGGCAAGATCTGCGGGACTACGGCGTAACCGACGAGCACCGGTCGCGAGGCGCCGGCGGCGGTGAGCGCTTCCATCGGGCCGGGATCGATCGTTTCCACCGCTTCGGAGGTCAATTTGGCGATGATGCCGAAGGAGAAAAAGGTGATCGCCATGACGCCGGCGGTCGCGCCGAGTCCGACGATGGCGACGAAGATGGCGGCAAAAAGCAGCTCGGGAATCGTCCGGAGCACGTTCAACACGGCCCGTGAGGCGGTGCGGACGATGCGGTTTTGCGTGACGTTGCGGGCGGCGCCGAAGATGATCGGAATGCTGATGATCGCGCCGAGCGTCGTGCCGAGGACGGCCATCCGAAGGGTTTCGAAGATGGCCGGCATGATTTTCTCGATGTAGGACCAGTTCGGGGCAAAGAATTGGGTCAAAAGCCGCCACATATGGCCGCTTCCGCGCCCGAGCAGGCGGAAATCGACGCCGATGTGCCATGCCGAGGCGAAGACGGCGCACACGCCGAGCAGCAAGCCGACGATCCGCGGCCAGCGCGGCGGAGGCTTCAAAGGATGAGGGCGTTCGGCTTCAGGATTGGGCAACGGCGGGCACTCCTTCCGGCGTGCGATCGGCGGCGGTGAGCGCGCGTCCGTAGATGTCTTCGAAGACCGCGTCCGTCGCCTGCTCGACCGGGCCGTCGAAGACGACGCGGCCGGCACGAAGCCCGATGATGCGGTCGGCAAACGCGCGGGCCAGATCGACGAAGTGCAGGTTGACGATGGTCGTGATGCCGAGCTCGCGATTGATGCGCTTTAGATCTTTCATGATGACGTCCGTCGTCACCGGGTCGAGGCTCGCCACCGGCTCGTCGGCGAGGATGATCTTCGGCTGTTGCGCCAGCGCCCGGGCGATGGAGACGCGTTGTTGCTGGCCGCCGGACAGTTGGTCGGCCCGCTGGTAGGCCTTGTCTTCCAAATTGACGCGCGAAAGCGCGTCAAAAGCGATGGCCACGTCCGCTTTGGGAAACAGTCCGAGCATCGATCGCCAGGCCGGATGATAGGCGACGCGCCCGGCAAGGACGTTCCGGAGGACGCTCATGCGTTTGACAAGGTTGAAACTTTGGAACACCATGCCGATGTCCCGGCGCATGCGGCGAAGTTCCTTCGGTTTGGCCCGGACGATGGAGCGGCCGTCGATCAAAATGTCGCCGGAAGTGACGTCGATCAACCGGTTGATGGCGCGGAGCAGCGTCGATTTGCCGGCGCCGCTTAGGCCCACGATGACGACGAATTCGCCGCGATGGATGGTGAGCGAGACGTCGTCCAGGCCGACGGTGCCGTTGGGATAGACTTTGCGCACGCGCTCGAACTCGATCACGAAGCCTCCTCCTCTTCGCGCTGATCGTGCCTGATACGGTCTTAAAGTTTTCCGACAAAGTGAAAAGGGGAAAGGGGTGTCCCCTTTCCCCTTTTCACCGTGCTGCGGATTTTGGGTTGCCCCTTGGCGATTACTGTCCCATCAGCCGGTTCGCTTCGCGGACGACGTCGAAGTCGCTGTCCTTCGCTTCCGTGTAGCCGTCGTGAGAATAGATGTCTTGGATGATCTGCTTGCCGTGTTCATCCTCGGCGATGCCGAGGAAGGCCGCCTTGATTTTCTCCTTCCATGCTTCCGGGAGCGAAGAACGCACGGAGACGGTGTCGTTCGGGATGTTGTCCGTATAGGTGAGGATGCGGGTTTTGTTCATGACATCCGGATCCGTTTTCTCGACGATCGTCCGCGCGTCGTCGAAGCTCACCGCGACATCGGCGTCGCCGCGGAGGAGCGCAAGGATCGCCTTGTCGTGCCCGCCGGACATGATCGGGGTGATGTCTTTTTCCGGATCGATCCCGTTTTTCTTCAGCAACACCACCGGGTATACATAGCCGGACGTCGAGGCCGGGTCGACGAAGGCGATCTTCTTCCCTTTCAGGTCGGCGATGGATTGGATGGGCGAATCTTTGAGCACGACGAACTGCGCCCGGTACGAGTCGGATCCGTGGCGGACGGCCTTCAAGAGGACGTCGGCATAGCCGCGGTCTTTGGCCAGGACGTAGCCTTGCGGGTTCAAAAAGCCGATGTCGACTTTGCCCGCACCCATCGCTTCGATCAGTGCGGTGTAGTCGCTGCCGACGAACACTTCGACCGGCACGCCGAGCTTGTCGGTCAAAAGGTCGGCCAGCGGTTTGGCCTTGGCGTCGAGGTTTTCCGCCTCTTGCGAGGGGACGAAGCCGACGACGAGTTTGGCCGGCGCCTGTTCTTGCTGTTGCGGTTGCTCCGTCGTCGATTGGCCCGTCGGCGTTTGGCCGTCGCCTTCGTGATTCGTTTTGTTCGTCGATGATCCGCAGGCGGCAAGGGCAAAAAGCGCCACGAAGGCGATGGCGATGAGACCGATGCGTTTGTGCACGTCATGACCCCTCCTTATGGATCGCGCAATCGTTCGGGACTTGTCTGGATGGTCCCCGCTCATTATAGCACGCTTTTGTAAAGAAGACATGAAGGAGTCGTTAAGGATTGGTGAAGACCGCATTTGACAGCGCAGCGGTTTTGATTATAATGATGGTTGTAATCCATGGATACCCTGTATGGTATGTTCGGTGTCGGCAACGAAGCGCAAAGGAGGCGTTTGGATGTTTCAGCGTCAGCAACTCGGCATTTCGACCATCACGCCGGAGGAGGTGCGATCGCGCCTGGCGAAAGGGGAAGACCTGCTGATCATCGACGTGCGCGAACCGATGGAAGTGGCCATGGGGAAGATTCCCGGCGCTCTGAACATCCCCTTGTCCGAATTGCCCGAGCGCCTTGAAGCAATCGATCGGGATAAGGAAGCGGTCCTGGTTTGCCGCAGCGGCAACCGCAGCCACGTTGCATGCCAGTTTTTACAGGCCAACGGCTATTCCAACGTCAAAAACATGGTCGGCGGGTTGATCCTCTGGGAGGGCGATCTCGAGTAACCGCCGAGTGATCGCGTGCCGCGCGCCCGATGGCGCGGCGTTTTGGCATCGCCATGGGCACGGGGGCAGGGGGCGGATCGGATGGATATGACGTGGGGCATGTTCGTCACGCTGTTTGTGATCGGCTTCGTCGGGTCGTTCATCTCCGGCCTCGTCGGGATCGGCGGGTCGA
>JADBKT010000027.1 GCA_014896255.1 Hydrogenibacillus sp. | reverse complement strand
GACCATCTCGAGCACGTTCCTTTCCTCCTGTCCCCCAGGGTTCGGGCCAAACTCCAGGGTACAGGAAAGAGGTGTCGGGGTGGTCAACTTTTACGTTAGCAAACACACGCGCCCGAAAACGGACGCGAAATGTGGGCCCGGGAAAATACCCCCGGGCTTTAATTTGTCTTAAAGGGTAGCTCAGGACAGAATCGGACTCACGATGACTCAATTCCGCCCCCAAACCGCCCCCAAAAGAACAATAGACTATCTCGTGTTTCGCGGTGGGGCTTTTTTTGTTGGCGAACGGAACGAACTGCGAACAAAGAAACCCGAGAAAAAAGCGTCCCCAGTTTGTCCCCAATTCGGCGAAATACAAAACAAAAAACGCCGGTAACCGGCGTCATTCCTGGCTTCTTTATGGAGCGGGTGAGGGGAATCGAACCCCCGCCGCCAGCTTGGGAAGCTGGAGTTCTACCATTGAACTACACCCGCATCGAATGCGAAGTTTATTTTAATCCATCGGCCCCTCATTGTCAATGGGTAAAAAATACATGGTTCAACCCGCCGTCGCGCATGCTCGGCGGGTTGAACGGAAAGTCGGTGGTTTACGGTTTCTTCGGTTTGCCGGGCTTCTGTTTGGCGACGGCCTTGATGATGGAGTCTGTTTGGCCGCTTTGGCGGGGATTGGGTGGCGTGGTGTCGTTGCCGTCAGACGGCGGGGTGATCGGCAAGGTACCCGGCGCACCTCCCGGGGGTTCCGGCGGATTGGCCGGAGTGCCGTTCTCGCCTCGATCGCCGGCGCCTTGATCCGGTTTATTCGATTGCGATTCGGGTTTGGGGCTTACGGGTTTGGACAATTTCGATTCGCCGAGGGCGTTTTCGGCGCTCACGGCGTAATAGCCGCCGTCGTTGAAGGTGAGGTATTGAAAGTACGGTCCGTCGGCGGTGCCGAGTTCTTCAAAGGGCCCGTCTTTTTGATCGCTGTAGTAAATGTGGTAGCGCACGACGCCTTCGCGCTCGGGGTTTGGATTCCAGGTGAGGACGACGCCGGTGTCGGTGAACGTCGCCTTGAGTCCCTTGGGCGGATTCGGCGCCATGTGCGCGTCGGGCGGTCCGCCGTAGGGGCTTACGGATTCGGACGGCGGGGATTCATGCCCGACGATGTCCACCGCCGTCACGGTGTAGACGGCGAACGGATCGCTCAGTTTTTCGCTGAACGTCGTCGGCAGGTGGCTCATGATGCTCGCCACGCGTTCCATGCCCAACAGGTGATTGCGGTAGATCCGGTAACCGGCGATGTCGCCTTCCGGGTTGGGGGTCCATGTCAAGGTGACGGTTTGGGTGGCGGCGTCGTACGATGCGCTGAGCCCCTTCGGCGCGCTCGGCGTGGCGCCGTCTTCCTGCCGCGGATCGAGTTCCGCGGGGAGCGTCAGATCCCGGTCGGGAACGGTGTAGTTGACGCCGGAGCGCGGATTTTTGGGTACGCGGTACGGTTCGCGCTTGACGAGAATTTTTTCCATCGCCAGGTCGTCCGGCGTCTGGTCCAAGGCGATGTAGTTTTTGTCGTTCACGACGACGATGCGCGCTTTTTGGACGAGGTCGTCCGTCTCCGTCGGGACGTATTTTTTATTGAATATCATCGTCTGCACCCAACCCGCCTCCCGGCAGGCGTCATTCGGAAGCTTGCCGGACATGGTACAGGCGCTGAGCGAGACGATGCCGCCGGGTTTTTGAAAAACGGCGTCTTTCGGCGACAGTTCGGGCTTGAGTTCGAGCACCTTGTTCATGAGCAGCGGCCAGAAAGTGGTGGCCGATCGCGTGGGCTTGAATGTCAGCTTGGAATCGTCCGGGAGGCGGTCTTCAAAGCCCATCCAGACGCCCAAGGTGAGCGTCGGGGTGTAACCGACGAACCAAGAGTCTTCGTTGTGGTTTGACGTCCCCGTCTTGCCGGCCATCGCCCGTTTGCCGTGCGCCTTTTCGACGGCCGCGCGGATGCCCGCGCCGGTCGCCCCCGGCATGTTGAGCACGCTGGTGAGCATGTCGGTCATGAGGTAGGCGGTCTCCGGGCTCAAGACGGGCACGGGCTTCGACTCGTGCTGGTAGATCACGTTGCCGGCGTCGTCGGTGATTTTCTCGATCATATAGTTTTCGATGAGCTTACCGCCGTTGGCGAAGACGGTAAACGCCTGCGTCATCTCATATACCGTCGCGCCGTGGGTGAGCCCGCCGATGGCGGCGGTCTGCGCCTGCAAGTCTTCCTGGACGATGTGTTTGAGCCCCATGCGCCGGGCGTAATCGAGGGCCTTCGGCAGGCCGACTTTATAGGACAATTTGAGTGCCGGGATGTTGTATGACTTGGCGAGCATCTCCCGCGCGGGCCTCAGGCCGTGGAATTTGTTGTCCCAGTTGGCGGGGGCAAACTCGCCCTGGCCGGTGTCGAGGACGAGCGGCGTATCGTCCAGCATGACGTCGGGGCTTAAAAGCACGCCTTCCTCGAAAGCCGGCGCGTAGGCGAGAATCGGCTTGATCGAGGAGCCCGGGGAGCGCGGGTTGTCGGCGAAGTTTTTGGGCCGTTGATCGTAATCCCGGCCGTCGAGAAAAGCCAAGATGGCGCCGGTGCGGTTGTCGACGAGGACGGCGCCGACTTGCTGGTACGGCTTTTCGATCTTTTTGCCGCCCGCGGCGGTGTAGCTCGGCGGATTGGTCCAGAAGTTGTTGTCGTTTTTGGCGACCGCCTGGAAGGCTTCATAGAGCGTTTTGTCGATGGTGGTGTAGATGTGATACCCTTTGGTGCTGAGATCGCGCTGATATCGGCTGCGCAGCTCCGCCTCCAGTTTTTGATCTTCCGGTGTGCCGAGATGATCCGGATCGATGCCCCGAGCGCGGAGGTCTTGCTCGACAAGCGCCTGAACGGCCCGTTTTTCCACTTCATGATAAAGATAGCGGTATTCCGCTTTGTTGTATAAATTGTCGCTGTCGCTGTTGGCCACGACGTGATCGGCGATATCATAGGTCAGGGCATTTTGATATTCGTCGTCGTTGATTTTGCCGTCTTTTTTCATCTCGTTCAAAACGAGCTGCATGCGCCTCAAACCGGCTTGGTATGTTTCGCCGTCGGCGGGATAGGGCAAGTAGTTGCCCGGACCTTGAAGCATGCCGACCAGATAGGCCGCTTCAGGGAGGTTCAAGTCTTTGGCATCTTTGTCGAAATAGCCTTGGGCGGCCGCTTGAATGCCGTACAAGTTGGAGCCGGAACGGCTCTTGCCGAAGTACATCGTGTTCAAATAGGCTTCTAAAATTTGCTCTTTGGTCATCAGCCGCTCGACGCGCAGGGCGAACAAGATCTCGTTCAGTTTGCGCCGGTATTTCAGGCGCTTTAAGGCGTCGCCTTGGAGGTTGCCGCTGATTTCTTGCGCGTAAATGTCGCTCAGCAATGTTTGTTTGACGAGCTGTTGGGTGATCGTCGAACCGCCGGTCTGGACGTCGCTGCCGGTGAGTTGCTGCCAAACGGCGCGCGCCGTGCCGCGCAGGCTGATGCCGGGATGGCGGAAAAAGTTTTTGTCCTCGGTGCTGATCAAGGCGTCGATGACGTACGGTGAAATGTCGTCCAGCGGAACCGTCCGCTGATCTTTGGGCGTCGGAAGGCGACCGATGAGCGTCCCGTCGTTGAAGTACACGAAGCTGGTGGCGGATTTCAGTTCGTCGATTTTTTCCTTGATGTTATCATATGTGAGCACCGGCTGATCTTTGAGCACGGAGGCGACGAAGCCCATGGCCACGCCGGCGCCGAGGAAGAGTGTCGCGATGACGAGGAGAAAAAGCAGTTGGGCGAAGCGGAGGATGAGCATGCCGGTCTTCAGTTTCGGCTTGGTCGATTTCGGCTTGTCAGCCGCCATCTGTGACCCCCCTTTGGTCCGCGCCTATTATAGCATACTGTGACGCGTTTCGGTCGGGGAAGTTGCGCCGCCTGGACGCGGTCGATATACTTAAGGGCAGCAAAAGGAGTGGGATGGATGGACGGACGTCGAAGCGAGGAGACGGCCGGTCGGCAAAAGGTCGCCGATCGGGTCGGAGGTGCCGTCGATCGGGCGGTCGAGCAGGAGGTCGAGCGGCAGCTTTCGATCCTCCGCCGTGGGGTGGTGGAGATCATCCCGGAAGACGGTCTCCGCTCGAAGCTCACGGAGAGCGTCACATCCGGGCGGCCGCTTCGGGTCAAACTCGGTCTCGACCCGTCGGCGCCGGACGTACACCTCGGGCACACGGTCGTTTTACAGAAATTGCGCCAGTTCCAAGAGCTGGGACACATCGTGCAGCTTGTGATCGGCGATTTTACGGGCCGCATCGGCGATCCGACGGGTAAGTCGGAGACGCGTCGGCAGCTTTCGGAAGAAGAGGTCAAGGCGAACGCGGAGACATACGTACGGCAGTTCGGCAAGGTGCTGGACATGTCCCGTGTCGAGCTTTCGTACAACAGCACGTGGCTTGCGCCGCTCACCTTCGCCGAGGTGATCCAGCTGGCGGCGAAGACGACGGTGGCCCGGATGTTGGAGCGGGACGATTTTCAAAAACGTTACGCCGCGGGGCAGCCGATCAGCCTGCATGAATTTTTTTATCCGCTCATGCAAGGTTATGATTCGGTGGCGCTCACATCAGACATCGAGCTCGGCGGGACGGATCAGACGTTCAATCTGCTCATGGGCCGAGAGCTCATGCGCGACTACGGCCTTCCGCAGCAGGTGGTGATGACCATGCCGCTTTTGGAAGGGCTTGACGGCGCGCGGAAGATGTCGAAGTCGCTCGGTAACTACATCGGTATCGACGAGCCGCCGGAGGAGATGTACGGGAAGGTGATGTCGCTTCCCGACGCCTTGATGATCCGCTATTATACGCTCGTCACCGATCTTTCGGAGGCGGAAGTGCAGGCGATCGAGGCGGACCTCGCTTCCGGCGCGCTTCATCCGAGGGATGCAAAGATGCGCCTGGCGCGGCGGATCGTCACCATGTACCACGGAGCGCCGTCGGCGGAGCGGGCGGAGCGGCATTTTCGCACGGTTTTCCAGGAAGGAAAGTTGCCGGAAGACATCGAGGTGCGGTCGATCCCGGCTGCGCTCGCCGCAGGGGGCACGATCGGCGTGCTTACGTTGCTCTCCGCGCTCGGCCTTGTGCCGAGCAACTCGGAAGCGCGGCGGATGGTCGAGCAGGGTGCGGTGCGCATCGATGAAGTGCGCATCGACGATCCGAAAGCGCGGGTGGAACTCCGGCCCGGAATGGTCGTGCGGGTCGGAAAGCGCCACATCGTCCGCGTCGCGTTGGGCGACGATGACGGATCCTCCGATCGTGTGCGG
Source organism: Hydrogenibacillus sp. (assembly GCA_014896255.1). Taxonomy (GTDB): domain Bacteria; phylum Bacillota; class Bacilli; order Thermicanales; family DSM-22653; genus Hydrogenibacillus. The sequence goes on along the minus strand of JADBKT010000027.1, from coordinate 110,276 downwards.
TAAGGCGATCAACGGCTTTGTGGCATGCAAAACCCCGGGTCGTCGCCCGGGGTTTTGCATACGTCGGTTCGCAGATTTCAGGTTTACCGGCTGTAAAACTCGACGATCAGGCTTTCTTGAATTTCGGCCGGAAGCTCGGCGCGTTCCGGAAGGCGGGAGAGCGTCCCTTCCAACTTGTTCTCGTCAAAAGACAAGTATTCCGGGAGATATGCCCGTTGGGCCAAGGCGTCTTTGACGACGATCAGCCCGCGGCTCTTTTCGGACAATCCGATGACGTCGCCCGGCTTGAGCAAGTATGACGGGATGTCGACGCGCCGGCCGTTGACGGTGATGTGCCCGTGATTCACAAGCTGCCGCGCGGCGCGCCGGGTGCGGGCAAACCCGAGACGATAGACGATGTTGTCGAGGCGCAGCTCCAACAACCGCATGAAATTTTCACCGGTGTTGCCTTTCATGCGCAAAGCTTTTTGGAAGAGATTGGCGAACTGCCGCTCGCTCAAGCCGTACATGAAACGCAATTTTTGCTTTTCTTGTAGCTGCAAACCGTACTCGCTCAGTTTTTTGCGCTGATTTGGGCCGTGCTGTCCAGGCGGGTAGGGGCGTTTCAGCTCTTTGCCGGTACCGGATAAGGAAATGCCGAGCCGGCGGCTGATTTTCCAGGTGGGACCGGTGTAACGGGACATCGGTTGCCGTGACTCCTTTCCTGTTCGTACAACTAAGAAATGTGAGCAACAGACGCAAAGCGCGGATAGGCGTACATCATGGATGGGCGTACAGCGTGCAACGTCAGGAGTTCTGTCGGATGGTCGTGGCGGCGACCGTTTCGCCGGAGCCGATCGTGGGGAAAGTTCAGCCGCTGCCCCGCGACGCTCCCGGCATGGAGAGGGTGACCGTCGGTCGCTTTAAATCACGTCTTTTAACATATCGCAAACAGCCGGCGAAGTCAAGGAACATCGGCGCGCGTGTTTGCGGTCATCTCTGCGGTTCGCGCGGCGGCGTCCGAGGGGGGCGGAAGCGCGCGACGATCATAGGAGGGAGAACCGTGCTGGAAGCGCTGATCTTCGATGTCGACGGAACGCTCGCCGAGACGGAGCGAGACGGGCATCGACCGGCGTTCAATCAGGCGTTTCGCGAAGCGGGTTTGCCGTTTCAATGGGATGAGGAAACGTATGGACGACTTCTTAAAGTCACCGGCGGCAAAGAACGCATCCGCCGCTTTTTGGCGGAGCGCCCGGACTGTTCGGCGCTGACCGACGCAGACATCGCCCGACTTCACCGGCGGAAGACGGAACTTTACACGGCGTGGGTGCAAAGCGGCGCCGTCCGTCTCCGTCCCGGCGTGCGGCGCCTCATCCGCGAAGCGAAGGCGCTCGGCCTTAAGCTCGCCATCGCGACGACGACAAGTCCGGACAATGTCGATGCGCTCCTTGCGCGGGCAGGACTTTCGGACGCTTTCGACGTCGTCGGCGCGGGCGACGTCGTGCCGCGCAAAAAACCGGCGCCGGATATTTATGCCTACGTTTTAGATCGGCTCGGTGTCCGACCGGATGAGGCGATCGCCTTCGAGGATTCGGAAAACGGTCTCATCGCCGGGGTGATGGCGGGGCTCCGCGTCGTCGTGACGCCGAGTCACTATACGCGCGGAGAGCATTTCGACCGCGCCTGGGCGCTTGTCACCGACCTCGGCGAACCGGATCGTCCGGGATTTGACGTGCGGACGGGGGAACCGGTCGTCGTCGATGTCGGGTGGTTGAAGCAAAAACTCACGCAAGGCATGCAAAATTAAAACCTTTGCGGTCTTGACGAATTCGCGAACAGGGAAGGCCGGAGGGATTTTAAGCGGTCGCCGGCGGGACGTTGTATAATGGTCTTGGCGTCTATCGTGAATCCGGCGACGGGAAGAGAAGGAGCGATGAACTGTTGAGCGAAAGAACGTTCGATGCCTTCGTGCGCACCGAGACCGAAGCGGAATGGGCGGCGCGCTCCGAGCGCCTGTCTGCGCAGTTGGCGAAAACCGCCGCCGCGTACGACCGGAGGGGCGCCTTTCCGTTCGAACATTTTGAAGCGCTCAGGCGCGAAGGGTTTCTACGGCTCACGGTCCCCAGACGGTACGGCGGAGAGGAGCTTTCGCTGTATGCGCTTCTCCTCGTCATCGAGCGGATCGCGCGCGGTGACGGGTCGACGGCCCTCGGTCTCGGATGGCATCTCGGCTTGATGCTTCATTATCGGGAGTCGGGGCGTTGGCCGGAGCCGCTTTTGGCCTGGTTCGCTCGTCAGGTGGTTGAGCATGGCGCGATGATCAACCATTTTGCGACAGAACCGAAGACGGGCAGCCCGAGCCGCGGCGGACTTCCCGAAACGCGGGCGGTGCGGGTACCGGGCGGTTACCGGTTGACCGGCCGCAAGACGTTCAGCACGCTTGCGCCGATCGTTCGGCATTTCGTCGTGACGGCGATCATCGAAGGAAACGCGGACGGCGCGTCGCAATCGCCGAACGTCGCGTCGCCTAAAAGGCCTGAGGCAGGCGAGGCGAACGCGGAGGCGGCGGCTTATGCCCGTGCGGCCGAAGCGAGGTTGGCCGAGTTTCTGGTGGAAAAGGGGCCGGGGGTGCGCATTGAAGAGACGTGGGATACGCTCGGCATGCGCGCCACGGGCAGCCATGACGTCGTGCTGGAGGAAGTTTTCGTGCCGGATGCGCGTTTCATCGGGTATCGGGACAAGGTCGACTCGTCCGGAAAGCGGGAGGACGGCGATGGGTGGCAGTTGTTTATTCCGGCCGTTTATCTCGGCATCGCCCAAGCGGCGCGGGATTTTGCCGTGCGCTATGCCGTCGATTATCGTCCGAACAGTTTAGGGGGCCGATCGATCGCCGACCTGCCCCACGTCCAGACCAAAATCGGAGAAATCGAGCGCGATCTGTTGACCGCCCGGACGCTCGTCTACAGCGTCGCCGAGCGCTGGGATCGGGACGCGGCTCGGCGCGCGGCGCTTTCCTTGGACATCGGCGTGGCCAAATCGGTGGCCACAAATGTCGCCATCGATGTCGTCGATCGGGCCATGCGCATCGTCGGCGGGGCGAGCCTTGCCCGGTCGTTACCGCTGGAGCGGCTGTATCGGGATGTCCGGGCAGGACTCCACAACCCGCCGATGGACGACGTGGTGATCCAGCGCCTCGCCGAGCGGGCGATTGCAGAGTCGACAAAACATGCTTTCGATTGACGCTTTTCGGCAGGGTGTTATAATATATCGGAGAGGAGGTGGTCTTCGGGCATCGCTTTCAACTGCCGATATTTTTTACAGAAAATTTAATGAACTTATGTTCGCGTCGTTGTTAGAACATATGTATGCACGTGTCTACGCGATCCGTTGCGCGAAAGGGGGATCGGTGTGGGGCGGCGGGCGTCGTCACGAAGGAAACGGACGCGGATGGCGGATGGCGGTTTTACGTTGATCGAGCTGTTGATCGTCATCGGCCTCATCGCTCTGATTTTGGGTTTGGTGACGCCGCGGATTTTGGCCGGAAAGGAACGCGCGGAAGAAAAGCTCTGCAAATCGAAAGCGGAGATGATCAACCAAGCGATTGTGGAGTATGTGATGGATCACGGCGAAAGCCCGGGGAGCGACGTCGGTTCCGTGATCCGCGCTTTGGCGGATGACGATCATCAGACAGGAATCACGTATATTCGGCGCGAAGACTTGGGCATCGACGAACAGAATCGATGCGCCGGAAAATCCTTCGATCTCGACACCCAAGGCCGTGTGCCGAAGCTTACGTGGCCAAAGCGGCCGTAAAAAGACTTCGCGGAAGAAAGGAGATGGATGGTGGCGACCGAACAGGCGCCGGAGCGTCGCTGGGTGGAAGGGGCCATCGCGCGCTGGGCGAGCGACGTGCATATCGAACCGACATCCGCCGGGATGTATCTTTTGCGTGTGCGTGTGGGGGGCCGACTCCATCCGCTGGGAACGTTGGAGCGGCGCGACGGCGAGGCCCTCGTCCAACGTCTCAAGGTGCTCGCCAAGCTGAACATCGCCGAGCGCCGCCTGCCGCAGGACGGGGAACTCCTCTACGAAGCGGCCGACGGCCGAAGCTATGAAATCCGCTTGGCGACGCTGCCGACGATCAACGGAGAAAAGCTCACGCTTCGGATCATCTACCCGATGACGCAGTACGAGCGGCTGACCGAACTCGGCATGCGTCCGGAAGAGGAGGACGTCATCCGCCGGTGGCTTTCGGCGGATAGCGGGATGGTCGTCATCGCCGGTCCGACCGGATCCGGCAAAACGACGACGCTATACACGCTTCTCGGGCTGATCGATCGCCGAACGCACAGCGTCTACACGATCGAAGATCCGGTGGAAGTCCGCCTGTCGCTGGCGCACCAGACGGCGGTGAACGAAGCGATCGGCCTCACCTTCGAAACGGGACTCAAAGCGCTCCTTCGGCATGACCCCGACGTCATCGTCGTCGGCGAGATCCGCAGCAAAGCGACGGCGGATATCGTCGTCCGGGCGGCGCTTTCCGGTCATCTCGTCCTGGCGACGGTTCACGCCCAGGACGCTTTGACCGGCATCATCCGTTTTTTTGAACTCGGCGTCGAACCATATCTCGTCGTTTCTGCGCTGCGGGGGGTGATCGGTCAGCGGATGCGTCATCCGGTTTGTCCGGCGTGCGGCGGCCGACCCGCTGATTGCCCGATGTGCCGCGGTCTTGGGGTTATTCCGCGGCCCGAATTTGAGCTCTATGTCCCGCGACCGGCGCATGTTCCGTATCTCTTGGATCGACGCATCGAAGCGCTGAAGGCGCTTTTGACCGAAGAAGCGAAATACGGCGACGACGGCGTAGATGGCCACAGGCGGCCGGTTGCGGCAATGCTGAAAAAGTTCGATGGTTTTCGTGCAAAGGAGAATGCGACGGGCGTCAAGGCGGGCGACGAAGGGGATACCGGTGGACGACCGAGTAAAGGGTGAGCGTCGATGATGGAGCGGGAAGCGAGACGAGACGACGACGGTCGGCGCGTGGAGAGGCCGAGGGGGGGCCAGTGGCGCTGGGGATGGTTCAAAGAATGGAGATTGCGTCTTCAGACGGTTCGGCGGCGCAGGTCGCGTCTGCCGCGGCGCTGGTCGGACGCGATGATGGAACGGGTGCTCCTCCAGCTTGAGCCGCTCGCTGCAAGCGGTTTTACGCTCACCGAAAGCTTTCGCCTCGTCGAAAAACGCCTTCGCCGGCCGGAAGCGGCCGCGATCCGCGCGGTACGCATCGCCGTTGAAGCGGGAACGCCGCTTTCGGAAGCGTTTACGATCATCCGCTGGCCTCATTATGCCGTCGCCGCGTTGGCGCTCGCCGATCGGACGGGGGATTACGACACCCAGCTCGCTCATCTTCGGAAGTACTACCAAGACCGCCTTCGTTTTCGACGGGCGCTGTACGGCCGGCTGGCGTACCCCTTCGTTTTGGTCAGCCTCGTCATTTTGCTCTTGATCTTTTTGCTCGTCTACCTGATCCCCCAGCTCAGCGCCGTCCGGGAACAGCTCGCCGTCCTCGACGCGGCGACGACGGTGCCGTCGGGTGATCCGTTCGTCGTGCCGCGCTTGGTTCTCATGACGATGATCGGCATCGGAAATGCGATCATCGCCGCCGCCGTGCTCTCGCGCCGGCCGACGGAGCATACGCTTCGCCTCATCGTGCGCCTTCCGGTCTGGGGGACCATGCTCCGCCGAATGCTCACCCGGGAAGCGGCAGAGCAGCTCGGTGTCGCCTTACGCGCCGGATACGACATCCTGAGCGCGGTCCGAATGCTCAAAGCAGAGACCGCCCGGCCGGCGCTCCGGGAGTTTTACGGCCGATTGGAAAGTCGGTTGCTCGCCGGGGAGACGCTGACGGCGGCCACGGCCGGCGTGTTTTGGTTGGATGCGGAGTGGGCGATCTTCGTCGAGAGCGGAGAACGTTCCGGACGCCTCGCGGAGCAACTTCTCGCGTACGCCGGGCGACTTCAGTCGATGGTCGAAGACGGTTTGAACCGCCTGCTCACCTTCATCGAGCCGGCGCTGCTCATCGCCATCGGCGCGGTCGTGTTCTACTTGGCGATGGACATGTTCATGCCGATGCTCGACATTTTGGAACGGCTGTGATCGCAAAGAAGGCGGAATCGCCGTTCGAAAGGGCGCTGAATCCATGGAACGTCGGACTTCTCCGGAAAAAATGCCGAGGCGTCGTCGGCGGGAAGCCGGCTATACGCTGATCGAGCTTTTCATCGTCATCGGCTTGATCGCCGGGGCCCTTGCCCTTGCCGGATCATTCATCCGCCATGGCCTGAAGACGATGGAGAAACTTTCGTTTCGCGCGTTCGAATCGACGCTCGAGCGCGATCTGTTCAAGATGCAACAAGTGGCGCGGTTGTGGACGAAGGAAGTCATGGTGCGCTTTCCGGAAGATGCCCCCGGTGTCGGAACCCGTTACGAGGTGATCGTCGGCGGGAAGATCATCGTTTCCCGGAACGCGAAAGATTGGAGCCGACTGTTGGCGCTTCAGAGGGCCCAAGGAACATCCTGGAGCATCGGACAAAACGGCCGTCGCACGGCTGCGGCAACGGATCTCAACGTGACCGGTCGGGTGTCGAACGAGGCGCGCTGCTATGGGCCGTCCGCGCTGACCGCACGGATGTATGAAAAGTATTGCAAGTGACTTTGGCGGTGTGCCGGGCGATGAAGAGGTCGTCACGCGATCCCGGATATACGCTCTTGGAAGTGCTCGTCGCCCTGTTCATCGTTTCTTTGCTCATCGGAACGGCGACCGGGATGTGGGCGGCGATGGCACGTCAGCATTTACGCGTTTTGGACGAGCAGGCCCTGCTTCACGCCTATCAATACGTGCTCGCCCGCTTAGAACCGGTGCTGGAGGGAGACCCCGTTTTGATCGTTGAACCGTCGTCACCGGAAGATCCGGATACGACCGGCGATCGTTTCGAGGACGTCATGGCGCCCGATGAGCACGTCGCGCATCGATCGGAGACGGAATTCGAGGCGGCGCGTCACGCCGAATTCAGGCTGGAGGCTTACTTGGACGCTCTGCGCGCCGATTTTGAAAAGGCCGAGGCGGAGGCGTCCGGCCCCCGCCGGCGGATCCGCCTCGATCTTCAGATCGGCGCGGGAGGCGTTTCGTCCGCTTACGATGGTCATTATTGGCGTTATGCGTTTCCCGTGACAGGTTCTTTGGCCTTCGTCGATTCATCCCCGGCAGGCAGACCGAACGCATGGAGATTAGACCGTCCGGCGGTGCTGTTTCAAATCTGGACGACCGTATTGGTCGCACGGGAAAGCGATGCCGAAGGAGTACGGCGAACAGATGCATTTACAGAACGATGAAACGGGATATTCGCTGATCGAACTGTTGACGGCGCTGGCCGTCGTCGCGCTCATCGCGCCGATCGTCTTCGGCATTTATGTTCGGGCCATCGGTTGGCTGAGCGGGCTCGAGAGTGAAGCGCGGGCCGAGGACGAGGCGCTGTACGTCGCCGGCTTGTTGCGCAATGAGTGGATTCGTTATGCCGACGGGCTGCCCAAAAGCGATGCCGTCGATCCGACGACCGTTTCCGATCAACCGTTTGATCCGATCGTCAGCCGCAGTTCCGAACAGCAAGATGTGCTGATCGCCGATTTTCCGAAGGATCAGACGTATGTTTTGAAAATACAGGATCCCGCGCGCAATTCCAAGCGTGACGGCCTCGCCGCCGCCCGGCGCGGACAGCGTCTTCGGTGGGCGGCGACGACGGGAGCAGTCGACGGTACGCTCATCGAGTGGTCAAAGAAAGAGATCGAGACGATCCAAGACCTCGCCGGCGTTTCGCCGGCGCCGAAGCTCTCGGTGGTCAAAAGCGCCTTGGACTTCGCTTCCAGGTCGTCCGCGGATCGTCCCGAGTTTCCGTATGTCGTGACCGTCGCCTGGAACCGGGCGGTGACCGATGCCCGCGGACAGGCGGCAGTGCGGGACTTCCGGATTTCCCTCTTGACCGCCTGGCCGGTCGGCGGCTACTGGATCAAAAGTCGTCCCGGCGGCATTCGGGAAGGGTCGGAGGAAACGATTCGAAGCGGCGAAACGCTTGAAGCGGTGCGTGGTCTTGTGCCGGCGAAAGGGGCGAGGCGGCTTTGGTGATCCGGGCATCGGACAGCGCCGCAAAAAAAGAAGAAGGCTGGGTGCTTCCCCTCGTACTGATGACCGTGGCTTTGGTGAGTTTGGCTACGCTCGCCGCGCTTTCCCAGCTCATCGACCGGCGCGAGCGGTTGATCTTGGCCTGGGCGGAAGCCGATCTGGAGGCGCTGACCAAAAGCGCGGCAGCATTCGTGTTTGCGGTGCCGTATGCGGGGGATGCGCCGGATGAAGCGCCGCTCGTCGAACACGCGGCGGCCGGAAGGCGGCTGGAATCCGGCGCGTTTGCCGGCACGATCACGCTTTCGTCATCCGGAAGCGGCTTTCGGCGTGAAAGAGAGGTCTTCGTCTCCGATGCCTTGACGCTTACGCTCCAGATGCCGAAACTTCCGCGCCTGCCGCTTCCCGACGAGTCGATCGAACGGATTTACACTTTCAAGAGGGAATACGACCCATCGGCGGGGCGCGATCAATTGTCCTGCTGGGGACGGATGAATTGGTCGGCATTTAAAGCCGGCGATCGCTGCTCGCAAATCGATCGTTGATCCGCCGATGACGGAGAGAGGAGGAGCGGCAAAGGTTGGAGAGACGAGCGAAGACGGATGTGCGGGCGGGGCGTCGGATGCTCCTTCTCGGAACGCTGGTGGCGTTTCTGGGATACGCCTACGGCAGCACCGAAGCGCCGACGCGCGTGGCATTTGTCTCGCGGATCGACGCCGTCTACTTCACGCGCCTCGGAAATGCTCCGGATGCGGACATCGTCCGGCTGATCGACGGCGCCCGCGGTACACCGGGTGCCCGCCGCGCTCGCTTTTGCCGTCGATGACCTCTTCGTCGGCGAGCACCGTGCCGAGCGCCGGGCACCAGTTGACCGGCACTTCGGCCATGTAGGCGAGCCCTTTTTCATACAGCTTGAGAAAAATCCACTGCGTCCATTTGTAATATTTCGGGTCGGTCGTGTTGATCTCCCGGCTCCAATCGTACGAAAAGCCGAGCGACTTGATCTGCCGGCGGAAATGCTCGATGTTCTGTTGCGTAAAATCGCGCGGATTGTTGCCCGTGTCCAGGGCGTATTGCTCCGCCGGCAGACCGAAGGCGTCCCAGCCCATCGGGTGCAGCACGTTGTAGCCCTGCATCCGCTTCATCCGGGCGATGATGTCCGTCGCCGTGTATCCTTCCGGGTGCCCGACGTGCAGCCCGGCGCCCGACGGGTAAGGGAACATGTCGAGGACGTAATATTTGGGCTTCGACCGATCCGCATCGTCGGTCCGAAACGTCTCGTTTTCTTCCCAATACCGCTGCCATTTGCGCTCGATCGCCTTGTGATCGTAGACGGCCACGGCGTCTTTCTCCTCCTTAGGTTCGCGATTTAAAATGAAAAAAGCGCCCCATCCCCAAGGGACGGATGCGCTCCGCGGTACCACCCTTCTTGCCGACGACGCCCTGGCGCTCAGGCATGTCCTTTAGCAGCGGATCATGCCTTACGGACCATCGGCGTCGGGCCGCTCTTTCCCCTTAACGCGGGGACGACGTCCGACACTACCGCCGCGATCGTCCGCTTCGGCGACGATTCACAGCTTCGCATCGGCCGCTTCCGGATGAGGACGCGCCGCGTACGCCGTTGGCTTGCACCGACCGCCAACTCTCTGCGAGGCGCACCGCGGCGCGGCGCCCGGGCATCGCGTTTGACGAACGGACATTCTGTTCCGCCTGTTCCACGACCTGGTTGATATTGTAATCGATTCGGCCGCCTCTGTCAAAAGTGCAAGGGGGGAACTTACCCGCGCGATTCGTGACGGCCGACGTGCACCGAATCGGAAACCGGGCGTTCGGGGACACCGCTCGCCGGAAAGACCACTTCCGGGGCATCCGACCAGATCCGCTCCAGCCCGTAATACTCTCGTTCTTCTTCATGAAAAATGTGAACGACGACGTTCCCCCCGTCGACGAGCACCCAGCGGCGTGCCTCAGCCCCCTCGATGCGCGGCCGGATGCCGGTTGCCAGAAACACGTCACAAGCCGCCTCGAACAAAGCCTGCACGTGCGGACGGCTGGTACCGCTGGTGAGGACAAAGTAATCGGCGATGATGCTCAAGCCCCGAAGGGAAAGAATGCGCGTCTTTTGCCCTTTTTTGACGATCAACGCTTCGGCGACCTTGACGGCCAACGTCTCCGCATCGTTCTCCACGTCGAATTCCCGCAAGAACGAGGTTCCCTCCTTTTCGCTTTCTACGCTTCCGTGAAGCGGTCGATCCGGAACGGCGCCCCGCGTTTCGTCTTCCGCGTATAGGCGTTGTAGGCCTGCCACGTCGTCGGGTGGATCGTCTCATCGCGTTCGAGGAGGTCGAGGATCGTCTCCTTGATCGCATAACGGAACGCCAGCGCGAGATCCACTTCCGCCAGGCGACGGGCCACTTCTACGCCTTCAAAGTCGCGTCCCGGTTCGATGTAGTCGGCGACCCACAAGACGAGATCCAGCGGTCCCATCGCCCCGCGGCCCGTCGAATGGTAATACACCGCCTCCAGCACGGCGACATCTTCGATGCCGTATCGTTCTCGGGCCACGTAACTCGCCGCCGGCGCATGCCAGATCAGCGGGGAAAAATCCAGCCACACCGTGTCATGGTGGCGCCGCAAGACATCGGACAGCGAATCCGTCGGCCACTCCTTGCAGAGGTCGTGCAGGAGCGCGGCAAGTTCGGCCTGCCTGAGGTCCACGCCGACGCGGGGCGAAAGCCGTTTGGCCGTCTCGACGACGCCTTGCACATGGCGGTAGCGGCGTTCGGATAATGACGCTCGAAGGTCGCGTCGAATCCGCTCCAACAGTTCGACGTCTGCGGCATCCGTCACCGGCGATACAACCCCCTTTCGATGATGTACCGCCGGACGGCTTCCGGCACGAGAAAGCGGATCGACGCACCGCGCGCGACGAACGCGCGGATGACGGATGAGGAGATGTCGATGCGCGGCATGTCGACGAGATGAAACCGCGAGGCATCGACGTCCGCATCGGGCGCCGGATGTCCCTCGTGTTTCCCCGGCCGGCGAAGCACCGCCCAATCGATGAGCGGGATGAGTTCCGCCGCCCGATGCCAGCGGAAAAGGCCCGAGAGGGCGTCTTCGCCGATGATGAACGTCCAGGAGACGTCAGGATGACGCGCCCTAAGCGCCGTTACGGTGTCGATCGTATACGACGGCGTATCCCTTTCGTATTCGATCGTCGAGACGGCAAAATGATCGACGCCTGCAATCGCGAGCTGAACCATGTGCAGTCGATCGACGGCTGAGGCATGCGCGGCAGGGTTTTTATGCGGCGGGATGTGGTTCGGAACGAACCACACCGCATCCAGACCGAGCACATCGCGGACACGCTCGGCGGCGATGAGATGACCGAGGTGGGGCGGATCGAACGTCCCGCCGAACAGGCCGATCCGTGCGCTCAACGTTCTGGCTCCTTTTGACGGGCTTCCGACATCGTCGCATGGATGCGGTGTTCTGCGTCTTTTCTGCCCGCGTCTTTCAAGTGCACGAGGTTTGATCGCGCCACCTGGTACATGACCGGTACGGGCGCCTTTTCTCCGGTCCACAACTCATACGCCAGCGCCCCCTGATAGACGAGCATGCCGATCCCCGGATGCACCCGGGCACCGACGTTTTCTGCATCCATAAGCAGGCGCGTCTTAAAAGGATTGTAAACGAGATCGCTGACGATCAGCCCGGGATGGAGCGCCTCTTTCGGCAGCGGAGACTCGTCCGTGCGGGGAATCATGCCGAGCGGCGTGCCGTTGACGACGAGCGTCTTGTCGTCGAGCACGTGACGGCGGTTGGCCCAACGCTCGACGTCGATCTCGACGTCGAAGCGGCTCAGTTCGACGGCCAACGCCTGCGCCCGCTCCTCCGTGCGGTTTAGGAGCGTGATCGAACGTACGCCTTTTTGGGCGAGCGCAATGGCCACCGCCCGCATCGCTCCGCCCGTTCCGAGCAGCACGACCCGTTGCTTCGGCCAATCGATCAAAAAAAGTTCCTCCAACGAACGGATGTAACCGGCGCCGTCTGTATTGTGCCCTACCAGTAGGCCGTCCCGAACGACGATCGTGTTCACCGCGCCGTACAGGCGAGCGCTTTCATCGAGGGCGTCGAGATGGGGAATGATCGCTTCTTTGAACGGGATGGTGACGTTCACCCCGCGGATGCCGAGGGCGCGAATCGCCGATACGGCGTCTTTGAGGCGCTCGGATTTGACGTCAAAGGCCAAATAAACGGCGTTTCGCCCCCGCTCGCGGAAAGCGGCGGTCTGCATCTCCGGCGATAAAGAATGGCCGACCGGAGAGCCGAACAGCGCATACAGCTCCGTTTCGGCGTTGATCGTGACCAAACGCCTGTCCTCCTTCCATCCGGCGCGGGCGAAGCGCGAATTCATCGGCGGGATTGACGTTTTCAGCCGATGTTGTTTTCCATTGTACACGACGCGTCGCCGGCAGGCAATCGATAGGCGCCGGCCGGCGACGCGCGTTCGGCGAATGTTCGACATTCAACGGACGTCGAAGACCATTTGCACGGCGGCTTCCCACACCAGCTCGCCCGGCAAAACTTCCGTCGCCGGCGACGCTCCGCTGTAAGCCGCTTCTCTCTTTATATCGTACATCATGCGAGGCATCGGCGACGGATTGCTCGGCAACTCGACGACGGTCCGCACGCCGACGATTTTCAGCCCGCTCTTTTCGGCCAGCACCTCGGCTTTGGCTCGGGCGTCGGACACCGCTCGTTCAAGAGCCGCTTTTTGAAGCGCGGCCGCCTCCTCCACGCCGAACTGCACGCCGTCGATACGGTTGGCCCCGACGGCACCCGTCCGATCGAGCAATTCGCCGAGGCGATCGACGCGCCGCACCGTCACCTGGAGCAGATGGATCGTTTGATACCCTCGCAACACGCGCCGGCGTTCGTTGTAGTCATAGACCGCTTGCGTGTTGAAGACGGCCGTCTTCACGTCGCGGTCGTCGATGCCGAGCGTTTTGATCGTCTTGCGGATGTCATCCATGACCCGGGCGTTGTCGGAAAGCGCCTTCTCGGCCGTCTCCGCCTCCGTCTCGACACCCAGCGTCACCCAGGCGACGTCCGGCGTTCCGCTGATACGCCCGTGCCCTTCCACCTGGATCGACGGTTTGGCGTCCTGCCCGGCGTTCACGACGGCGGGATCTCCGGCGGCGTCCGTATGCGGGAGGCGAGAAGACCACAGCACGCCGCCTACCAAGATCAGGGACAACGCGAGGATCAAAACGGCGGTCGCGCGCCACGGTTCGCGCGTTTCAAGCATGTTGCGAAAAAAAGATTTCATCCGGCGTTCACCCCCTCGATCGTTTGGTAAACTTGACGCGCGCGGCCAACAGAAGTTGCATGGCACAGCAAAAAAGACCCGTTTGAGACGCAAGGCCCCCGAACGGGTCGCCGCGATCACAATTCGTCAAAACCGTTGTCGTCGGTCACTTTGCTGTATGCGCGCGCTTTTTGCTCGAAAAAGTCGGTTTTGATGTTGTTGATGTTCTCATCGCTGTAAGCGCGAATCCACGGCATGACGTTTTCCGTGTAGCCGGGATACAAGTCCGGAAGCCCCAGCATGGAGAGGCGCTTGTTGGCGAGATACTTGACATAGCCGAGCATCTCCTCCAGGTCGATGCCCGGAAGGCCCCGAAGTACTTCCCGCGTCCAGTTCGACTCGAGTTCGACCGCTTTGCCGATCGTCTCCCGGGCGAACTCGGTGAATTCGCCGTTTCGGTCGAGCTCCGGACGTTCGGTGAGGATGGCCCGAAGCAGCATGGCGACGAAATAGCCGTGCTGCATCTCGTCGCGCTGGATGTAGCTGATCATCGTGGAGGTGCCGAGCATCTTCTGGTTGCGGGCGAGGTTGTAGAAGAAGGCGAAACCGGAGAGAGTTCAGCCCCTCAAGATGAGCGAGCCGACAGGCTTTGGCGGGCGAGCCGTCCGCTCGGCCCGAAAGCCTTCGTACAGATCGACGATGAACTGGTTGCGGGCGATGACCGCCGGGTCTTCGTGCGCCCGGGTGAACGTCTTGTTCTGCACGTCCAGCGGGACGATCGAAGAGAGGACGTAGGAATAGCTCTGATTGTGCACGGCCTCCTGCTGGGCGATGATGGAGAGGATGGCATGCACCGACGGATCGGAGACGAACAGGCTCGCCTCGAGGATGAAGCGCGTCTGGACGGAGTCGAGGTTCGAAAGGAGCCCGATCGTCCTGAGGTACGCCTCCTGTTCCCGGGAGGTGAGCGTCTCCCATTCTTTGACGTCTTTCGTCATCGGAATCTCGTCCGGAATCCAGAAGTTGCGAAGCAGCGTCTTATATACGTCGTAAAACTGCGGATAGCGGATGTCGTTCCAGTTGACGATGCCGCTCGCCTCCCCGCCGACGATGGCCGTCGCGCGGTTGGGCTTGCCCGGCGTAAGGAGGCGGATTTTTTTCAGTTCCGCGCCGTGGATCGTCATCTTCTTCGTCCCTCCATCGCATCAGCCTCGGGGCTTGTTCCGCGTCAAAAGCGGCGCCGCCGCCGATCGGCGCAGCGCGCGAGCCGTCGGGCGCCCGGCACCCGCCGCCGCTTGGGCCGCCTCGGCCCACGCTTCCAGACGCGGTGCCTGATCCAAGCCGTAGGGCGACTGTTCGATCTTCATCACCGGAAGAACGAGGCGCACGCCGTGCTTTTCCAGATGATAATAAACGGCATCGGCCGCCCGGCAATAGCGGGGGAAGATCGAATCGCCGGTGCCGAAGACGGCCGTCGGCGGCATGGCGGGCAGGTAGAGATGCCCCTCCTCGATGAGCAGCCGACGCAAAAAGCGGCGCATCGCCTCCGGGAGTTCCCCGTCGCCCCAGGTATACGTGCCGAACAAGGCCATCGCCAAGCGCCCGGCCCGAAGTTCATCGAGGAGCGCTTCGCGCTCGGCCGCATCCTGGACGATGTCCACCGGCGTTCCGCCGATCGCCCCGGCGACGATCTCCGCCGCCTCGCGGGTGTTGCCGCTTAAGCTCGTGTAAAAGACGGCGACGGTCACGACTGGCACACCTCGCACTCTTCCACTTCGACCGATGTCGAGCGGACATAGTATGTCGTCTTGATGCCGCTTCGCCAGGCGGTAAGGTGAAGATCCAACAAGTCTTTCGCTTTGATGTCGTTTTTCACGTACAGGTTGAGAGAGGCGCCTTGATCGATGTGCCGAGATCTCGCGGCCTGTTGCCGGAGCGTCCACAGTTGGTCGATCTCATGGGCGCTCTTGTAGTACCACATGAGGCCCTGTTCGATGTCCGGGGCGACGTTCGTGATGCGGTAGGTGTTCTTTTCCTCCACGTACTCCTTGCGGTAGATGGGATCGATCGAGGCCGTCGAGCCGCCGACGATGGCCGTCGTGCCGTTCGGGGCGATGGCCATCATGTAGCCGTTCCGCACGCCGTGCTTTTGAACGTCCGCGCGGAGCGCCCGCCACGCCTCGCCCGTATATCCCCGCCGATCGAAGTAGGCGCCGCTTTCCCATTCCGAGCCGGGGAACAAGGGATAAGCGCCCTTTTCTTTGGCCAGTTCGTTCGAGGCCTTGATCGTCAGATAAGCGATCTTCTCGTACAGCTCGTCCGCATAGCGAACGGCCTCCTCGCTCTCCCAGCGGATGTGCTTTAAGGCGAGCAGATGATGCCATCCGTAGGTGCCGAGGCCGATGGCGCGGTATTTATGGTTCGTCACCTGCGCCTGCAGCACTTCGATGCGGTTCAGATCGATGACGTTGTCCAGCATGCGCACTTGAATGGGGATGAGCCGTTCGAGGACGTCGTCGGTGACGGCCCGGGCCAGGTTCACCGAGGAGAGGTTGCAGACGACGAAGTCGCCGGGCTTTTTCTTGATGACGATCGTCCCGTCGTCCTCCAGGTGCTCCTCGATCACCGTCGTCGCGGAGTTGTTCTGCAGGATCTCCGTGCACAAATTGCTCGCGTAGATCATGCCGGCGTGCTTGTTGGGGTTCATCCGGTTCGCCGTATCGCGGTACATCATGTACGGCACGCCGGTCTCGAGCTGCGAGCGCATGATGCGCTTCATGATCTCGATCGCCGGGACGACCTTCTTCGAGACGTTCGGGTCGCGGACGAGCTCCTCGTACCGGTCGCGGAACGAGCCGCGTCCGACCTCTTCATCGTAGAAGTCCTCGAGCGACCAGCCTTTTTTCGACCGCACTTCGTGCGGGTCGAAGAGATACCAGTCTTCCCGCGCCTCGACCTTTTCCATGAAGAGATCCGGGATGACGACGCCGGTGAAAAGATCGTGCGTCCTCAAGCGCTCGTCGCCGTGGTTGAGCTTTAGGTCGAGGAATTCGAAGATGTCTTTGTGCCAGACGTCGAGGTAGATGGCGATCGCTCCCTGGCGCTGGCCGAGCTGGTCGACGGAGATCGCCGTGTTGTTGAGCTGCCGCGCCCACGGGACGATGCCCGAGGAAAGCCCCTGGATGCCTTTGATCGTGCTGCCGCGCGGGCGGAGCTTGCCCATGTACACGCCGATCCCCCCGCCCGCCTTGGAGAGGAGGGCGACGTCGGTGTTGGAGTCGTAGATGCCGCGGAGCGAGTCGTCGACGACGTCGATGAAGCACGACGACAGCTGCCCCCACGCCTTTCCGGCGTTGGCGAAAGTCGGCGTGGCGACGGTCATGTAGAGGTTCGAAAGCGCCCAGTACGCTTCCCGGACGAGGTCCATCCGCTTTGCGCGGTCCTCTTTTTGCATGAGGTACAAGGCGATGACGAGGAAGCGCTCCTGCGGGAGTTCGAACGTGCGCTTCTGCTTGTCTCGGGCGAGGTAGCGCGTGGCCAAGGTGAGCAGCCCCGGGAGGTTAAAGAGGTGATCGCGCTCGGGGACGATCATCTTCTCCGCTTCCCGAAGCTCCGCCTCGCTGTACGCCTCGAGAACGTGCCCGGAGTAGACGCCTTCGCGGTGGAGATGGCGGACGAGGGCGGGGAAATCGCCGTACAACGCTGCCGGATCGTAGCCGCGGTTTTCCGCCGCCTCCCGATACAACCGGTGCAGGTAAAAGCGCGCGGCGACAAAAGACCAGCGCGGCGAGGCGATCGACACTTCGTCCAAGGCGTATTTGACAAGGAGATCATACAGCGCGCTTTCGGTCAGCGTCTCTTTGAGTTCCGGATCCGCGCACGCCTCTTCGACGTACCGTCGGACGCGGGCGGTGAAGCGCTCCACCCGCTCGGGATCCAGCTCCGGAAAAGCGGGGAGCGTGCGGGAGAGTTCGTCTTCGATCAACATCAGCGGTTCGCGCACGGCTCCGCCGGCGGATTTGACCGCCCGCGCCATCGCATCAAGCGTCATCGTCCATCCTCCTCTATCCCGCGCGCATGGCGCTCTTCGGCATGCCTCCGAGGTGACGCGCGCCTCGAACAAACGTTCTAAACTATATGTGTGGTGTTATAATCAATAAAACCCTATATGTGGGGTCAGGAACAGTATAGCGCTTGTCCCAGGGAAAAACAACGGTCGAGCGGGCGGTTGTAGACTGCTATTTTTGCTTTGATCGGTGTCGAGCATGATGCGCAACGGCCGTCGTTCATCGGCGTACAACGGATAGCGACCCAACCGGCGGATGCGAAGCGGGCGACGGCAAAGAGCAATCAGAACGACGGAAAGGGCAGAAACCGCCGATGATCAGCAATCGTCGACATCCAACAAATGCGGCACTTTTCACATTTATCACTCTTTTATCCGCCTGCATCGGCGCAGCGTTCGGCGCCTTATTCCCGATCGACGCGGGGCGCGTCGAGGCGTCCGACGAAGTCGTGGAAATTCAAGGCGACGTGGTGAACGTCCGCCGCGGGCCGGGAACGCAGTACGGCATCGTGGCGCAAGTGCGCCGGGGCGAGCGGTATGCCCTGCTCGAAGTTCAGGGCGACTGGCTGCGCATCGCGTACACGGCCGAGCAAAGCGGCTGGGTCGCCGGCTGGCTCGTCATCCGACGGCCGGCGGACGGAGAAACGGCCGGCGCAAGGGCCGTCGCCGCCCCGGAATATCCGCAGGCATATGTCGAGGCGACGGTCCAACGCTTAAACGTCAGGAACGGTCCGGGGACCGACTGGCCGGTCATCACGCAGATCAATCCGGGAACGCGCTACCCGCTCGTCGGCGAGCAGGGCGATTGGCGGAAGATCCGACTCCCCGACGGGCAAAGCGGCTGGATCGCCGCATGGTTCTCAACGCGCATCGAAAACGCCGCGCCGCGAGAGGAAACGCCGACCGACGCCGCGAACGCCGCCCCAAACGACACGGCCCAGGCCGGTCCCCGCACGGTGCGCATCGACACGGACGTGACCCACTTGCGGAACGGGCCGACGCTGGATGCCAACATCGTCGGCAAACTGATGCGCGGGACAACGGCGCGCGTGATCGCCACCGAAGGGGATTGGCTGAAGATCGCCCTCGACGACGGTACACAGGGCTGGGTGGCCGGCTGGCTCGTCGCCCCCGATGACGGCGACCGGTCGGACAAGCCTCCGCTCGGGACGGTGTCGATCGTCGCCGATCGGACGAATTTGCGCGCCGCGCCGAGCCTTGAGGCGAACGTCATCAAACAAGCCCGTTTCGGCGATCGGTATCCGATCGTCGAAGTGCTGGACGACTGGTACGCCGTCCGTCTGGAAGACGGAACGGTCGCGTACGTCGCCGCTTGGATCGTCTCCACGGACGGCGTCATCGACCGCGTGACGAACGGGCGGCTCTTCGGCAAGGTGATCGTCGTCGATCCCGGCCACGGCGGCAGCGACGACGGCGCCACCGGCGTCGACGGGAGCAAGGAAAAAGCGTTAAACCTCGATGTCGCGCTGCGCCTCGAGGCGAAACTCAAAGCGGAAGGCGCCACAGTCATCCTCACCCGGCGCAGCGACGTCTACCTATCGCTCGCCGATCGCGTCGCCCGGGCCAAAAGCGCCGGTGCCGACGTTTTCGTCAGCCTACATCACAATGCGTACACGACACCGACCATGCGCGGTACGATGACGTTCTACTACCGAGATTTCGCCCTGGCCCAAGCGCTTCAAAACGCCCTCGTCCAAAAGACGGGCTTCCGCGATCTCGGTGCCCGATACGGCAATTATTACGTACTCCGTGAAAACACCGTCCCGTCCGCCCTCGTCGAGTTCGGCTTTCTCACCAACGCCGAAGAAATCAAGAGCTTGCGCGATCCGAAGATCAAGGACCGGGAAGCGGAAGGCATCGTCGAAGGGTTGGTTCAATATTTTGCACAACAACAAAACGCAAAGGCCGTGCGCTAGGATCTTCCGACGATCTCCGTCGAATCCAAAATGAGCGTTACAGGACCGTCGTTCACCAGTTCGACCATCATCTCCTCCCCGAAGCGCCCGGTTTCGACGACCAGCCCGGCGTCCCGAAGGGCGGCGTTGAACGCCTCGTACAACCGCGATGCCGCTTTCGGTTCGAGCGCCTCGGTAAAGCTCGGCCTTCGTCCGCGGCGCATGTCGGCGTACAGCGTGAACTGCGATACGGAGAGCACGCGTCCGCCGACTTCCTCGAGCGAACGGTTCATCTTTCCCGCCGCATCGGGAAAAATGCGCAGGCCCGCGATCTTGTCGGCCATCTTGCGGACCATCGCCTCGTCGTCGCCGGGTGTAAAGCCGACCAGGAGAAGAACGCCTGTGCCGATCTGTCCGACCGTCTCCCCGCCGATCGTGACGCGTGAGCGCCGGACGCGCTGAAGGACGACGCGCACGTACGACCCCCCTTTGATCAATTGATCAAGCATCGCGCCTCAAGGCTGGAGAAGGCGGCGGACGCTGAACACGTCTTTGACGCGTTTGATGCGCTCGACGACGCGCTGCAGATGATCGAGATGGCGGATGGAAATGGTCATGGTGATCTTCGCCATGCGGTTTTTGTCCGCGCGCCCGGTCACCTGGGTCAAATTCGTCTTCGTCTCGTTCACCGCCTGCAGGACGTCGTTCAAGAGCCCCTGACGGTCCATGGCCAACACTTCGATCTCCACCGGATAGAGGAACTCCGCCTCCGGCGCCCACTCGACCTCGACGATCCGCTCGGGGTCTTCTTTGGCCACGTTGGGACAGCCGAGGCGATGGATGGAGACGCCGCGGCCGCGGGTGATGAAACCGACGATGTCGTCTCCCGGGACCGGGTTGCAGCAACGGGAAAAGCGGACGAGGACGCCTTCTACGCCTTTGACCCTTACACCTTGGCGCGGCGGCCGCGTTTTCGCCGTCTTGATCTCCGCGGCGATCGGCGCCTCCGTATGATCCTTTCGATAGTGCTCGAGGTAGCGGCCCATCACCTGCCCGACGGATATGGCCCCGAAGCCGATGGACGAAAGCAGTTCATCGACCGACTGCAGGTTAAAGCGGCTGAGGACGTCTTTCGTATACGCCTCTTTGAACACGTCTTTCGGCGCGAGTCCGTGGCGACGGGCCTCCTGCTCCAACAGCTCGCGACCCCGGGCGATCATCTCTTCGCGCCGCTCTTTTTTGAACCAGGCCCGGATTTTATTTCGAGCGTGGGAAGTCTTGGCGATTTTCAGCCAGTCCATGCTCGGGCCGTAGCTTTGCTTGGACGTCAAAATCTCGACGATGTCCCCGGTCCGAAGCGGATGGTCGAGCGGAACGATTTTGCCGTTCACCTTGGCGCCGACGGTGCGGTTGCCGATCTCGGTGTGGATGCGGTAGGCGAAGTCGAGCGGCACCGCCCCGGCCGGCAGCTCGATGACGTCGCCTTTCGGGGTGAAGACGAAGACGACGTCGGAGAACAGGTCCATTTTCAGCGACTCGACGAACTCCTGGGCGCTTGGCGCGTCCTGTTGATATTCGAGGAGTTGCCGGATGAAGCGGATGCGCTTCGCCTCTTCGGCGGCGTTTTTCGCCGATTTGCCTTCCTTGTACGCCCAGTGGGCGGCGATCCCGTATTCCGCCGTATAGTGCATCTCCCGGGTGCGGATCTGCACCTCGAGGGGCTCGCCTTCCGGCCCGATGACCGTCGTGTGCAGCGACTGGTACATGTTCGCCTTGGGCATGGCGATGTAATCTTTAAACCGCCCGGGCATCGGTTTCCACAGCGTGTGCACGATGCCGAGCACGCTGTAACAGTCGCGGACGCTGTCGACGATGACGCGCACGGCGAGGAGATCGTAGATCTCGTCGAACGACTTGTGCTGTTCGCGCATCTTGCGATAGATGCTGTAGATATGCTTCGGACGTCCGGTCACTTCCGCCTGGATGCCCATCTCCATAAGCTTCGCCTTGAGCGTCTCGCTGACCTTGGCGATGTACGCCTCCCGCTCGGCCCGCTTTTTTTTCATCAGATGGACGATCCGGTAATACGACTGCGGATTCAAAAAGCGCAGGGCGATGTCCTCCAGCTCCCACTTGATCTTCGAAATCCCGAGGCGATGGGCGATCGGCGCGTAGATGTCCAACGTCTCTTCGGCGATGCGCCGCTGGTCTTCTTCCGTGCGGAATTTGAGCGTGCGCATGTTGTGCAGCCGATCGGCGAGTTTAATTAAAATGACGCGCACGTCGCGCGCCATGGCCAAAAGCATCTTGCGGTAGTTTTCGGCCTGCTGCTCTTCTTTGGATTGAAATTGGATGCGGCGGAGCTTCGTCGCGCCGTCAACGAGCGTGGCCACTTCCGCGCCGAACATCGTGCGGACGTCTTCCAGGGTGGCCGAAGTGTCTTCCACGATGTCGTGCAAAAGCGCGGCGATGATGATCGTCGCGTCCATCCGGAGGTCGGCCAAAATTTCCGCCACGGCCAGCGGATGGGTGATGTACGGATCGCCGGAGATTCGATATTGTCCCTCATGGTGCCTCGCGGCAAATTCAAAGGCACGGCGCGCCGATGCGATGTCTTGTTCCGTCATGTACTGCCGGAGCGTCGCTTCGAGCGACGCCATCGACGGCGTCGACCCGACGGCCTGCGGCATGTCCTTCACCTCCCCGTCGGCCGTAGACAAACGGACGTCCTCCTTACGTCCATTATCTTAAAAAGCGGCCGTTTTGTAAAGAACGGCCGCTTAAGATGTGTTCAACGCATTTCCCGTCGGTTCTGCCGGGCTGCGGCAGCTGTTCAGTAAAATTTCTTCTTTTCCTGATCTTCTTTCAATATTTCTACCGCCTCACGAAAGCGCTGCGCGTGAATCACTTCCCGCTCGCGCAAGAATTTGAGACTGTCTTGCAGATCCACATCGTCCGTCATGTCGATCAACCACTGGTAGGTGGCACGGGCTTTTTCCTCGGCGGCGATGTCCTCATACAGATCGGCGATCGGATCCCCCTTGGCCTGGATATAGGTGGCCGTCCACGGAACGCCGGACGCGTTTTGGTAAAAAAGCGCATGACCGTGGTTGACGTAATGGTCCCCGAGTCCGGCGGCACGCAACGCCTCCGCGGTCGCATCTTTCGTCAACTTGTACACCATCGTGGCAATCATTTCCAAGTGTGCAAATTCCTCGGTGCCGATATCGGTCAGCAAGCCGATGACTTTCGGCGGAATGGTGTACCGCTGATTCAAATAACGCAGGGCGGCCGCCAGTTCGCCGTCCGCACCGCCATATTGTTCCAACAACAACTTGGCCATGTACGGATCGCATCGGCTGACGCGCACCGGATATTGCAATTTTTTCTCATATTTCCACACCTTGACAGCCCCTTTCAAACCGATATCCCGCGGTCTACACTTCCCACGGCCACGGGCTTTCGCTCCACCGCCAGGGCGCGTTGGAGATGCTGTGGCCGAAGTGGGTCAACGGGCCGTACAGGCGTTCAAACTCTTGCGCCAAGTTCCAGCGCGCTTGCACATAGTGATTGTATTGCTGGATCGCTTGGACGTCCGTGGGATGCGTATCCAGATACAAGTTCAGATCCACCAGCACAAAATCGACGGCCTGCAATTGCTCCAGGAGTTCGTAATACCGGGCGTCCATCCGCTTGGGATCGCTCACTCGGCATCCCTCGCTTCAGGGCGATCCCCTCGCCCGTGGTACGGACTGTACAACATCGGCCAAAGCACGCCGCGCCGCAATGCTTCCATCGGAGGAAATTGCGCAAGCGTCGGCGGCTGAAACCCTAAAAACACCTCGGGCGGGAGCACGTACGTTTTGGCGGTATGCGGCGAGCACGGATCGAACGGGCCGACATAAGGGTGATACACGCGCTCCTGTGAATACAATCGAATCCCTCCCGGCGATGGGAATACTGGACGTTTTACCATATGACGTCGGCCTACCAAGTGTGCCGGACGACAGGGCAAAATGGACCGGAAGATCGCCCCGTCAAAATTGAATCAGCGCGTGAATCGGTTTGTCGTTGCCGAGTTTTGCGGTGAGCGCCGAACGTCCGTGCAAATACGTCAGTTCGATCAGAAAGGCCGCACCGACGACCAAGCCGCCGAGCTTTTCCACCAGATCGACGGTCGCTCCGATCGTTCCCCCGGTGGCGAGGAGATCGTCGGCGACCAAGACACGCGTTCCGGGCCCGAACGCATCGCGGTGAACGGCCAGATCATCCCGGCCGTATTCTTTGTCGTACGGAACGCTCACCGTCTCCGCCGGGAGCTTGCCCACTTTACGGATCGGCACAAAGCCGATGCCGAGAGCATAGGCGATCGGCGCGCCGATGACGAAGCCGCGCGCCTCGGGTCCGGCGATGATCTCCGGCTTAAGCGGACGAATGCGCTCGACGAGGGCGTCGATGGCGGCCTTATAGGCCTCGCCGTCCTTGAGCAGCGTGGTGATGTCTTTGAACAATACGCCGGGCTGCGGAAAGTCCGGGATGATCCGGATCTTGCCTTTAAAATCCACAGCATTCGCTCCTTTCTGTCGTGCGCGCAATGACCCACGTCGCGTTCGCCGAGGCCGCGTCCGAACGGCACTATGACTCTGCACCGGCCGTTTTCCGACGGCGGATGCCCCACGAGCGCCATTCGACCCACAATTGCGCCGCGGTAAAGATCGACGAATAGGCGCCGAGCACAAGCCCGATGGAGAGCGTGAGCGAGAACAGATACAATCCTTCGCCCCCCAAGACGAGCAACGCCAAGGCGGCGAAGAGGACCGTCGCCACGGTGTTTACGGAGCGGACGAACACTTGACGGATGCTCTGGTTGACGACCGCCTCGACGTCTTCCGCGCGCTTGAGCTTATGGTGGCGGACGTTTTCGCGGATGCGGTCGAAGATGATCACCGTATCGTTGATCGAATAACCGACGATGGTGAGCAGCGCGGTGACGAACGTCACGTCGACCTCCACATGCAGGAAGGCAATGATGCCGATGACGGTGACGACGACGTTTAAAATGCTTACGATCGCCGACACGGCCATGCGGAACTCGAACCGCAAAGACATGTAGAGGACGATCCCGACGGCGGCGATGAGGAGGGTATAGGCGGCCTTGCGCGCCAGCTCGCGGCCGACGATGGGGTCGATCTTGCTCACGGCAAAGTGGATGCCTTGCCCGAAGTGCGTCTCTACGGCCTGACGTACCGCCGTTTCTTCGTCCTGGGACAGGGCGCCCTTATAACGGAGAACAAGCGTCGTCGACGTGCCGCTTCCGGTTTTGGCGATCTGCGACGGCTCCGGGGCGTGCTGCTCGCGGAACAAGGCGTAGACTTCCGCATCGGCAAACTCTTTGCCGACCTGTACTTCGATGCGCGTGCCGCTGGTAAAATCGACGCCGAGGTTGAGCCCGCGCACGGCGAGGGAGATCAAACCGACGGCGAGAAGCAACAACGAAAGCAGAAAAAAGACGCGCCGCCGGCGGACGAAATCAACGCGGTAGTAGAACGGTTCATGAGGCACGGACTTCACGCTCCTTCACGCCGAAAAACCCGAGGCGGCCGAAACGCCCGCTCGATATAAGAAGGTGCAACAGAAAGCGTGCCAGTCCGACGTTGGTCACCAGATTGAGCACCGTGCTCAAAATCAGGATGACGGCAAATCCGCGGATGGCGCTCGCCCCGCCCATGACGAACAGGACGATGCCGGCGATGAGCGTCGTCACGTGGGCGTCGATGATCGTCAAAAGGCTCCGCCGGGAACCGGCCTTAAGCGCCGAGGGTATCGACTTGCCGCTCCGAAGCTCGTCTTTGATGCGCTCGTCGGTGATGATGTTGGCGTCGACGGCCATGCCCATGCCGAGGATGAGCGCCGCGATGCCGGGCAAGGTCAAGGTCACCCGAATGCCCCACAAGAAAAAGAAAATCAGGTACACGTACGCGAGCAAGGTGATGACGGCGACAAAGCCCGGCAGGCGGTAGACGATGAGCATGAACAAGGCGATGAAGATGAGCGCCGCCACCCCGGCCTCGATGCCGCGCATGAGCGCCGCTTGTCCGAGGGTCGGGCTGACCGAGGCGTAGGAGAGTTCCGTCATCTTCACGGGAAGGGCGCCGGCGTTGAGCAGCCCGGCGAGATTTCGCGCTTCTTCGACCGTGAAACCGCCTTCGATCACCGCCTGCCCGTTGGTGATCGTCGCGTTCACCGTAGGCAGCGAGATCGGACGGTCATCCAAAAAGATGCCCAGCCGATAGCGCGGATCGCCGTGCGGAATGGAACGGGTGATCTCTTCCAACTTCTTCGGGTCTTTCACGGCGATAGAGACGATCGGCGCATTGGTTCGATCGGAAAAAACGACCTTCGCCGCCCCTTCTTTCAAATCGGCCCCGGTCAGAAGGTCCGGACTTTCTTCCACGATTTGGTTCTGGTTGTCCATCGTCACTTTGCGAAATGAAAGCCGCGCTTCGGCGGAAAGCATTTTTCTCGCCTCGTCAGCGTTCGTCACGCCGGGCAACTGCACGCGGATGCGGTTCGGCGGCTCCGGCTCGATGATCGGTTCGGCGACGCCGAGGACGTTAATCCGATTTTGCAGGACGGTTTCCGTCTGCTTGAGCAGTTCCGGCGTCACCGCGCCACCGTCGAGCGGTTCGATGGTGTAGAGCAGTTCAAAACCGCCCTGCAGGTCAAGCCCGAGGGTGATGCCGCGGGCGAGCGGCCAGAAGGTCGCCCCGATGAGAGCGAGAAGCAAGACGACGATGAGGAGAAATTCGATAATCTGTCGCATTCGTCCAACCTGAGCTCCTTTCACGCGCACCGCACGGCGCGTACGGTGCGCACGCTGCCTAAGCCCGATCGCCCATGCTTCCGTTCCGCCGAAAAACACTTTCTTATTATAGGCGGATCCGACCGGCGTGGCAAGCCGCATGCCTTGATCTCGCGCGGCAACCGAGGCGTGCGGGGCGATGCTTCGTTATCGCATGTCCCGAAGCGCCTTCAGCGTCGCCGCGGTCATGAATTCATTCGCCCGGAGCGCCAGAATGTCGCCTACGACGCGGTAAAGCGGCGGTACGCCGCGCGCATAACGCGCGGCGAAATGCCGCCAGACGTCGTCGCCCGTCACGCCTTCCAAGCCGAGCATACGCAATTCTTCCGCCTTGGAGTTGCAAAGCGCCCGCAAGCTCTTCCGCGTCTCCGGATCGAACGCACGAGACAGCGGGTCGCAAGCGGCCGCCCTTTCCGCCGGCGCCTTTTCGTTCGCCGCCTCGAGACGCGGACGACCGGTCGTCTTCCCGTCTCGGGCGGTCAACGCGGCGATGACATGATCGAGATCAAAATCGTCCTGTATGCCCATCGTCGATTTCTCCTTGCGGCATGTCCGTCCGCGCGGCCGCATAAGATGTGATCGCCGCGGAGTCGCCCCTGGTCACGAAGGAGAGAGGACATGCAATCGTTTTTCGCCGGAACGCTCACGCTCACCGCCGCCTTAGGTCTCGCCCGTCTGCTCGGCGTGGTGCCGAAAGTCGTGCTCCCGCGCACCGTCGGTCTGGATGTCGTCGGGCTGTACCAGATGAGCTACCCGACGCTCGTCTTCTTTTCCGCCGTATCGCGCTTCGGGATGAACGTCGCGGTCGCCAAACGCGTCGCCGAAGCCAAAGCCCTCGGGCGCACCGCGGATATTCGGCGCATCTTGCGCGTCGCGCTCGCCTTTGCGCTCGGTGTGTCGCTGCCGCTTTCGGCGCTGCTTGTCATGATCGCGCCGACCTTGGCCGAATCGTTCTACCTCGACACCCGTCTCGTCTGGCCGCTGTGGGGCATCGCGCCGGCCGTTCCGCTCATCGCCGTGGCCAACGTGTTTCGCGCGTATTTCCAGGGACTCGGCGACATGCGGCCCACGGCGGTCTGTGCCATCGTCGAGACCGGCGTCCGCGTCGGCGCCGCCCTCGTTCTCTCCGCCGCCCTTTTTCCGTACGGCGAAGCCGTCGCCGCCACGGGACTTACCCTTGGCATCGCCGCCGGCGAACTGATGGGCCTTTTTGCGATCGTCGCTCTGTTTTATCGAGGCGATCGCCGAACAACAGCACGCGCGCGATCCGACCGCGAAACGCCTGTGGAAGACGCGCGCGGAACGCATGACGTCTTCCGCGATTTGTGGCGGATCGCCTATCCGGTCGGGCTGACCGGCATCGTCGGCACGCTCGCTTATGCCCTCGAGCCGTCCGTCGTCGCCCACAGTTTTAAGGCCGCCGGACTCACCCGCGAGGCAGCCAGCGCGGCATACGGGATGCTAAGCGGCCTCGCCGTGTTCGTGTTGTACTTCCCCACCACGTTCACCTATTCGCTGTCGGTGACGCTCATCCCTGCCGTAAGCGCATATAAAGCCCAAAAAAAAACGGAGGGCGTCATCCGCCGCCTCCACCAGTCGTCGCGCGCCACCGCCCTGATCGCCTTCCCCAGCGCGGCCGGCGTGTTCTTCTTCGCCGAACCGCTCTCTACCGCGCTGTTCGGTACGCCGGAGGTGGCGCCGATTCTCAAGACGCTCGCCCCGTTCGCGCCGTTTTTATACTGGCAGGGCCCGCTCGGCGCCGCGCTGCAGGGACTGGATCGCGTGCGCATCGGCTTCATCCACACGCTCGTCGGTTCGGCCGTCAAGCTCGCCCTGATCGCCGTCCTCGCCCGCCGGCCGGAACTGGGCGTCCTTGGCGTCGCTTGGGCCTTGAACGCGAGCCTCGCCCTCGTCACGTCGTTGCACGCGCTCCGGCTGCACGGCGAGATCGGTTGGTCTCCGCGCCCGTCGGACGTCGTGCCCGCGCTCATCTCCGCGACAACGGCCTTTTTCGCCTCCAGGGTGTTCGTCTACGTCCCCCTTTCTGCCGTCGTCACGAGCGGCACGGCATTCGCCGCGGCGGGCATCATCGGCACCGCCGTTTACGCCGTGCTGTTGTTCGTATCCGGCGGCATCACGCGCCGCGACCTGCTCCGCCTGTGGACGCTGAAACCGCGGTGATGAGACGGTCAGCCGTTCGGTTCATCACGATAGTCGACGTAAAAGCGCCCCGTCTCGTCGGCACCGGCGAACACGACGCGGGAAAAATCCGTTGAGCCGAAGCGATGCAGCTGCTGCTTGAGCCACCATTCGTTTTTCCCCAGCCGCGCCAAGTTGTCCTGGATGACGGCTCCGTCGACGATGAGCGGGAGCAAAAGCCCGTCCTCCGGGACGTTTCGGCCCAGGTCCTCATTCGTCACCGGCCGCTTGGACCGTTTCTTGATCACCGAGAGCTTGCCCGTCGGTTCGAGGTACGCAAATTCGACTTCCCCCACGTCGGCGATGTCCTTTTCCCGGAGCTGCATGAGCAAATCGTCGATGTTGTAGCGGTGACGGCGCATTTCTTCGTCGCGGATCTTGCCCTTTTCGATGACCAGACTCGGCTTGCCGTCGACGAGCTCGCGGAAGCGGCGACTTTTCATCGAGGCATAGGAAAAGGCGATCTGCACGGCGGCCAAAAGCCCGATCGGCGCAAGCCCTTTGTACAGCGGCATTTTCGTGTCGTCGATGGTCAACGCGGCGATCTCGGCGATGATGATCGACACGACGAGATCGAAGACGGACAGCTTGCCGATCTCCCGCTTGCCCATGATGCGCAAAATGACGAGGATGAACGCGTACATGACAAGCGTCCTCGTGAGCATGGCGATGAGCTCCTGCATCCGGCGTCCCCTTCCGATACGGATCGTTCGTCCTTTGGATTAGTTTCCATGGATCAGGGACGTCCTATACCGCTCACCGCGTGTCAAGTTCTGGGCTCGGCCGCATACAATGGTCGAAAGAAAGCGCACAGAGGACCGATCGGAAAGGAGCAACGTCATGCGTACGCCGGTCTTGCCGCATTACGCTCGGGCGTTCGTCGTCATGGCGGCGATCGTCGTCGCCGGCACGCTTGCCCTCACGCTCGCCGTCGCCTTCGGACCGTTCTCCGAACAAAACGCCCTGCCCGTCGTCTACGGATTGCACCTCATCGCCCTCGTCATCGGCGGGGTCATCGTCGGCAGCGGCATCGGAGAGCGGGGGTGGCTGCACGGCCTCATCCTCGGCGCGCTGTACGCCGCCGGGTTGTGGCTGGTCGGCTTCCTTGCCTACGACGCCGTGCCGGACGGGAAAGGGTGGGCCCTCGCCCTGCTCGGGACGGCCTTCGCCACCGCCGGCGGCATGGTCGGCGTGGGACGCAAAAACAACGGCTAACGGGCAAACCCTCCCTTGCGCCGCCCACAATCGGCACGCCTGCAAGCGACGTCCTCGAAAAGGACGTCGCTTGCATGTTGTCCGCCACAAAGTCCTACTTGTTCTTCGCCTCCGTCTTATCCCGGATGACGACATTCACCGCCTGGCGGTCGAACGTCAGTCGTACGCCGTCGCCGACGCGAAGCACGACCGTATCGTCGGTCAACTGATCGATCGTCCCGTGCAGTCCGCCGATCGTCACCACTTTATCGCCTTTGCTGAGCGAGCTTAACATGCGGTTTCGTTCTTTTTGCCGTTTTTGCTGCGGACGGATGAGGAGCAGGTAGAAGATGAGAAACATCGCGCCGAGAAAAATGTAGCTCATGTACTGGGCGTACGGATTCGCCTCCGCGGCGGTGGCCCCCGCCTGCGCGAGATCAAACGGTCCAAAACGTCCGAACATGATGACGGCATCTCCTTTCCATGGTCCGAAGTTGCCCCGCAGGCACGATCAAAACGCGCGGTGCGGCATTTCGCCGTAGTACCTCTCGAGAAAAGCGTCGCGAAATTCGAGCAGCCGGTCTTCGGCGATCGCCCGGCGGATTTCCTTCATCAGACGGATCAGAAAATAAAGATTGTGGATCGTCGCCAGGCGCAGGCCCAAGATCTCGTCGCTCTTGATGAGGTGGCGCACATACGCCCGCGTATAGTGTCGGCACGTGTAGCAGTCGCATTCCGGATCAAGCGGGGAAAAATCGCGGGCATACGCCTCATTGCGGACGACGAGCCTTCCCCGGTGGGTCAAAAGCGTGCCGTTCCGCGCGATGCGCGTCGGCAGCACGCAGTCGAACAGGTCGATACCGCGAATGACCCCTTCGAGGAGGGCATCCGGAGAACCGACGCCCATCAGATAGCGCGGCTTCGTACGCGGCAAAAGCGGCACCGTCTCTTCCAGCAAGGCATACATCAGCGGTTTGGGCTCGCCTACGCTTAATCCTCCCACAGCATAGCCGGGAAAGTCAAGGGAAACGAGATGGCGAGCGGCTTGTTTCCGAAGATCGGCGTACATCCCGCCTTGAACGATGCCGAACAGCGCCTGCTCCCGAGGGCGCGCATGCGCCTTTAAACTTCGCTCCGCCCAGCGCGCGGTGCGCTTCAAAGAAGCCTCGACATAGGCACGCTCCGCCGGATACGGCGCGCATTCGTCGAAGGCCATGATGATATCCGCGCCGAGGGCGTTTTGCACGGCGATCGATTTTTCAGGCGACAGAAACAGCGGGCGGCCGTCGAGATGAGAAGCGAAATAAACGCCTTCCTCTTCGATTCTGCGTATTTTTTGCAGGCTGAACACCTGAAAGCCGCCGCTATCGGTGAGGATCGGCCGTTCCCAGTGCATGAAGCGGTGCAGTCCCCCCGCTTCCCGGACGACGTCCTCGCCTGGCCGGAGCCACAAATGGTATGTATTGGAGAGGACGATCTCGGCCCCCAGGGCATAAAGCTCCTCCGGCGTCATCGCCTTGACCGTCGCCTGCGTTCCGACGGGCATGAACGCCGGCGTCTCGATCACGCCGTGCGGCGTGACGAGACGACCCACGCGGGCACCGGTCCGCGGATCTTCTTTGACGAGTTCAAAACGGATGGCCAACGATGCGCTCACTCCTTCACCGCAAGCGGTCGATGTACGAGGCGACATGCGCGTCACACGACGAGCATCGCGTCTCCGAAGCTGTAGAAACGATACCGCTTCCGCACGGCCTCGCGATAGGCGTCCAAGACGAACGTCCGCCCGGCGAACGCAGCGACGAGCATGAGGAGGGTCGAGCGGGGCAGATGAAAATTCGTGATTAAAGCGTCGACGGCCCGGAAACGATAACCGGGGTAAATGAACAGATCCGTCCACCCTTCTTTGGCCGTGATCACGCCGTCTTCAGAGGTCGCCGACTCCAAGGCCCGAAGGGCGGTCGTGCCGACGGCGACGATCCGCCGTCCGGCGGCCTTGGCGCGGGCGATGGCCGAGGCCGCCTCCGGCGTCAAGCGAAAGAATTCGCTGTGCATGCGATGTTCCTCGACGGCCTCGACCTGCACCGGGCGAAACGTGCCCAGCCCCACGTGCAGCGTGAGCATGACCGAATCGATCCCCCGCGCGCGAAGCGCCGACAAAAGCTCCGGTGTAAAATGCAGCCCGGCCGTCGGCGCGGCGACCGAACCGCGCTCTCGAGCGTACACCGTCTGATAGCGGGACGGATCGTCGAGCTTTTCGCGGATATAGGGCGGCAGCGGCATCTCTCCGAGGGCGCTTAAGACGTCCTCAAAACGCCCCCGGTACCGAAAAGACAGTTGCCGGACGCCTTCCTCGCCGACGCCGACGACCCGGGCGACAAGCGGTGCCCGGCGCTCATCCCCCGACGCCGCGTTACCGCGTCCGGCGCCGAAGATGAGCGTCGTTCCGAGCCCGACGCGCCGCGCCGGGCGAACGAGGGCTTCCCATGTGTCGGCGTTCTCCGCCAAGGGGTGCAGAAGGAGAACTTCGATATGCGCGCCGGTGTCCGCCTTTTCCCCGAACAACCGCGCCGGAATGACCTTGGAGTCGTTCATCACGAGCACGTCGCCCGGCCGGAGGATGTTCGGGAGCTCGTCAAAACGACGGTGCGCGATCGACTGCCGGGCGCGATCGAGGACCATGAGCCGCGAGGCGTCGCGACGCTCAAGCGGTTTCTGGGCGATCAACGCTTCAGGCAAATCATAGTCAAACAGCGATACGTCCAACCGTTCAACGTCCTTTCGTCCGTCGATCTATGACGTTTTGCGCTCGTCGCTCGTCGACGCGGGCACGCGCATCGATCCGGCAAACGGATCGGGAATGATCAATTTTTGCGCGCCGACGTCGCTGACGCCGGCGTAAAGCTCCGCCGTGCCGTCCTCATGGCGGATCAATCCGCCGGGAAACACGACGTTCGTCAGATCCTCCCGCTTCGCCGGACCGGCGAGGAAGTTTCGACGCTCGGCGATCACCCGCACGTCGGAATAGACGCGCCGCTCGGGATCAAAACAAAAGACGAGTGCGTAATAATTGCGCCGAGCTTCGGCGTCGAAACAGGCGATATGTCCGAGCACCCCGATCGTCCCGTCCGGCAAGAGATACGCGGCGTTCACCCCGCCCCATTCTTCGTCCAAAAAAAGACCTTCGAGCAGGGGGGCCTCGTCGATCGCTTCGACGGTCAGCGCATCGAGATGCGGTACCCGCGTAAAGCCGATCTTCCCGCGCCCGCCTTTTTTCCCTTGCGGCCGTGTAAAGACGCCGACGGAACCGTCCCGAAGCTGCACCAAACGTAAGTCCTTCATCCCGTCCGGCCCGATGAAAAACGGCCGAAGATCAAACACGTCGCGCCCGCGGAACAAGATGGTCCGCCACCACAAAAACTTCGGCGGCGTCCCCCGCGGATGGATGAACGTCTCCACGCCGCCGAAGATGAGTTCATCCCCGATGCGCGTCACGAACGGGTCTTGAAGCGCGAAGACCGGCGCTCCTTCCAACGGATGCCAGGCGTCACCGTGCTGAACGAAAAAGTAGACCTCCGACTGCTCGCTTTCTCGCCGCTCGACGCGTCCGGCGATCACCCACCGACCCCGATCGAGAAAAGGGGCGGTGATGTTGTACACGTCCCGATCGGCGACGCCCAAAAAGTGTAAGGGTTCGGCGCGCGTCGCCACATTCTGCTCGCGCCACATGTCTCGATATTCGACACAGCTCTTCGGCCGCCCCCCCGCGTCAGACAACTCAAGCCCTCCTCGGCCCGTGATCGTCTCACCTGATCGTCCCTATTGTATACGTCTGCCCTGTTCGATATTTGTCCCAGACGTGGACGTCGGCAACCTCCCCATAATATAACGTCCGAACGTAAGACTGTAAAGAGGGAAAAAGTCCTGATCCGCCTCATGCGCCGGGCACGCCGACGTGAAGGCACCGCCGGCGGCGGAACAGAAATGCCGCCGGCGGATAATGAGCGGTATTCTGGGGACACACTAGGAGCGCAGTCGCGTCGAGGCGGATTTTGACCTTTTTTGACTGAACGCTTGACGAAAGGGAAAAACATGAACATAATGGTATTGACATAATCTTGCGCTTCGATGAAGGCACAACACAGAGGGAGGGATTCACGTGCAGGCATTGCTTCTTGCAGGCGGTTTAGGAACGCGGCTCCGGCCGCTCACGGACGATCTGCCCAAACCGATGGCACCGCTCGGCAATCGCCCTTGGTTGGAATCCCTGATTGTGCACCTGAAACGCGAAGGCGTCACGCGATTTGTCCTCGCCGTCAAACATTTTCCGGAGGCGATCGAACGCCATTTCGGCGCCGGCGATCGCCTCGGCGTGGAAATCCGCTATGCGAAAGAAGACGTGTTGCTCGGCACCGCCGGGGCGATCAAAAACGCCGAAGCGCTCCTTGAAGACCGTTTTCTGGTGGTGAACGCCGACGTCGTGCATTTGATCGATGTGCGGAAGATCATCCGCCATCATCATATGCGACGGGCGGCGGTGACGATCGGCCTCGTCGAAGTCGAAGATCCGAGCGCCTACGGCGTCGTGGCGCTGGATGACGCCGGGCGGATTCTCCGCTTTGTCGAAAAGCCGCGCCGTGAAGAGGCGCCGTCGAGGCTCATCAACGCCGGCGTCTACGTCATGGAAAAAAATGTTTTGGACGCCATCCCCGCTGGGCGGGAAGTGTCCATCGAGCGCGAAACCTTTCCCGCGTTGATCGAAAGCGGCCTCCCCGTTTTGGGCGTCCGTCTGAGCGGCTACTGGATGGACATGGGGACGCCGGAACGGTATCGCCTCGCCCATTGGGACCTTCTGGACGGAAAACTCAGTTTGCCCCTTCTGCCGCCGGAAAAAGAGCCGGGCGTGCGCATCGGACGGCGGGTGCGTTTAGGACGCCACATTAAGCTCGTCCCCCCGGTTCTCGTCGGCGACGGGGCGATCGTCGGCGACGGCGCGGTCATCGGTCCGTACGCCGTGATCGGCGACGGGGCGCGGATCGGTGAAGGCGCGCATCTCACCCGGACCATCCTTTGGAACGGCGCCGTCGTGGCGCCGGAGTGCGCCATCACCGAAAGCATCTTGGGCGACCTCACGGAAACGGGCGTCGGCCTCACCATCGCCGGCGCGGTGATCAAGCTCGGCCGCGCCGCGCGTCGTGCCCTCACCGCCCGGGTACCGGAAAGCCCGCTCGCCGACGGTATCGCCGAGACACCGTTTCCCGAGAAAGCGGTGGCCCGATCATGAAATTGCTGTTCGTCGGCACCTTTCCCCCGACCAAATGCGGCATCGCCACCTACACCTCCCATCTGCGCGAGGGGATGATGCGCGCGCTTTCGCTTCGCCCCGCCAGCCTGCCGGTTCTGTCGGTCTACCCCGACCGCTGGACGGCTTCGACGCCGGAGGTCATCCCGCTGGCCAAAACCGACGCAGAAGGGTACGTCGCGGCGGCCGAACGGGTGAACGCCTCGGACATCGACGTGGTGAGCCTACAGCACGAATTCGGCATCTTCGGCGGCGAGGCCGGGGAGTACATCGTCCGTTTTCTGGCCGCCCTCAAAAAACCGGTCATCACCACGCTGCACACGGTGTTCGATCGACCGACGCCGCCGTATTCCGACGTGCTCGGGGACATCGTACGCTTGAGCACGCGCCTCATCGTCATGAACCGCCTCGGCATCGAATGGCTCACGCGGCAGTATGCGCTTCATCCGCGCGCCGTGCGTTTTCTCCCGCACGGCGCGCCGATGACGCCGGCGGCCACGCCGGAGGCGCTGAAAGCCAAGTGGGGGGTCTCGGGACGCAAAGTGCTCTTGACGTTCGGCCTCCTTTCGCCCGGGAAGGGCATCGACCGCTTTTTGCCGACGTTCGCCGGCGTCGCTCGGGACGTCCCGGAAGCCGTCTATATCATCGCCGGACAGACGCACCCGGAAGTGAAGAAACGGGAAGGCGAGGCCTATCGGACGAGGCTCGTCAAGCTCGCCGAACGCCTCGGCATCACCTCCAACGTGCTTTTTATCGACCGTTTTTTGGACGAGCCCGAATTGGTGGAATTGCTCTCCCTCGCCGACGTCTACGTCACGCCCTATCCGGGTCTCGCGCAGATCACGAGCGGGACGCTCGCCTACGCCGTCGGCCTCGGCCGACCGATCGTGTCGACGCCGTATGCCTATGCCCGCGACCTTTTGCGCGATTTCCCGGAACTCCTCGTCCCGTTCGACGACGCCAAACAGTGGCATGAAACGCTCGTCTGGCTGCTTGAAGACGACGAGACACGCGATTCCATCGCCCGGAAAATCGCGGCGATCGGCAAAGACATGCGCTGGAGCACGGTCGGCAAGCGCTTTTACGCGCTGGCCAAAGAGATCGCGGACCGAAAGGAGTGGATCGTCTCTCATGGATAAGATGCGCATCGTCTTCCGCCATCTCATCCGTCTGACCGACGACACCGGCCTCCTGGAGCATGCCGCGTATCTCGTACCGCGGCGCAAAGAAGGTTACACGACCGACGACAACGCCCGGGCGCTTTGGCTCGTCTCCGCCTGGTCGGATGTTCTGCCGGAGAGCCCGCTTGCGGCACGGTTGTCGGCGCTTTCGGACACATACCTCGCCTTTCTCGCCTGGGCGCAGGAAGAAGACGGGCATTTTCACAACGACTTCCTGTACACGCGAGAAAAAGAAGCGCGCCCGCCGTCGGACGACACCCAAGGGCGGGCGCTCTACGCGCTCGCGTATGCCGCGCGTCGGCTTCCCCGGCGGTGGCAGCGCGCGCACGCGGAAGATCTTTTTCGGCGCGGCCTGACCGTACTGCCGAAGCTTTCGGCGAGCCGCGGGCTCGCCTATGCCTTGGCCGCCGCCGCCGAACGCCTGGAAGATCACCTCACGCGCGACGCTCGCACAGAAGATCCGATCCGCGGTCATGCCCATGGACGCGCGCCGGAACGCGCGGATGAGCAGGAGAAAGACCGCGAACGCGACGTGCTTCAGGCGTTCCTGCGCCGCGGGACGGACATCCTCGTCGAACGCTTTCATTCCGCTTCCGACGGTCGCTGGCGGTGGTTCGAGCCGACGCTGACCTACGCCAACGCCGTCATCCCGTGGGGACTGATGAAGGCGGCGCGCGCGCTCGGCGACCGTAAGGTACAACGCGTCGCCAAAGAAGCGCTCGATTTCCTGCTGGGGATGACCTTCTACGGCCGATCGCCCATCATTCGCCCGGTCGGCAACCGAGGTTGGGGAGATCGCCGGAAGATCGCCGAATGGGACGCCCAACCGCTCGACGTGTTCAAACTGGCGCTTGCCGCGTATGAGGCGGGGCTTTTAATGAACGACAGACGCTACTTCGACGTCGTACGCGCCGCCCACGGGTGGTTCTACGGGCAAAACGCGCTCGGCGTGATGATGGTCGACGTCGAGGAAGGCGCGGCCTACGACGGTTTGACCCCCGACGGACCGAACGAAAACGCCGGAGCCGAGGCGCTCCTGAGTTTCCTCCACACCGAACGGATCGTATATCAAACCGCGCTCCGCATGAGCCGCGTGCCGCACGAAGAATGGATGATCCGCGCCGACGGCGAAACGCTCGTCATCGAACGGCGGGCGGCGGCACGCGCGGTGCAATGATCCGCCCCGCTCCGCGGCGGCGCGGCCGCGGCCCAAGACCGCAGGAGGGGACTTCGATGACACGGTTGAAGATCGGCCTTTTGGCGCCGGTGGCGCATCGCACGCCGCCGGACGGTTACGGACCGTGGGAGCTGGTGGTCGCCAACTTGGCCGAGGGACTGATCGAGCTGGGTCACGACGTCGTCGTTTTTGCCACCGCCGACAGCCGCCCGGCCGGGACACTCTCCGCCGTCGTGCCCGGGCCGCTTTCCCGGCGCGCCGATCTTCCGGCCCGACCGTACGAG
This sequence comes from Hydrogenibacillus sp., assembly GCA_014896255.1. Taxonomy (GTDB): domain Bacteria; phylum Bacillota; class Bacilli; order Thermicanales; family DSM-22653; genus Hydrogenibacillus. Next base: position 72,638 of record JADBKT010000027.1, on the reverse strand, counting down.
TTGATGCACATCGGGCATGCCCTCCAAGAAGCCGATGCCCGAGGACTCGATATCTTGCACAATCATTTCAACTACTTGCCGCTCCCTTTTGCCGCCTTGACGCGTACGCCGCTCATCACCACCCTGCACGGCGCGGCGCTGTTGGAGGCGGATTCCCGCACGGCATTTCGCCATTTTGCCCGGCTGCCGTATGTGTCCATCAGTTATGCGGAACGCGCCGGGGCGCCGGAACTCCATTACGTGGCCAATGTTTACAACGGCATTCGATTCAAGGATTTCACCCCGACGGAGCGGCCCGGAGAGCCGCTCGTCTTTTTGGGCCGCGTCGGAGCGGCCAAGGGCACGGACATCGCCGTCGAAGTGGCCCGGCGCGCCGGGCGGAAGCTGATCATCGCCGGTCCGGTGCCGGAGGTCGAGCGCGATTTTTTTGAGGCGCGCATCCGGCCCCAAATCGACGGGCGAACGGTGGAATACGTCGGCGAAGTGGGACCGCGGGAACGCGACCGGTTGCTCGGCGATGCCTGCGCGCTTCTGCATCTCATTCGCGCACCGGAACCGTTCGGCTTGGTGATGGTCGAAGCACAAGCCTGCGGCACGCCGGTCATCGGCTTTCGCCGCGGGTCGGTGCCGGAGATCGTTGAAGACGGCGTGACCGGTTTCGTCGTCGAAACGGCGGACGAAGCGGTCATCGCCGTGGAGCGCGCCGCTCGCCTCGACCGGCGAACGATCCGCGCCCGCGCCGAGGCGCGCTTCTCCTACCGGACGATGGCCGAAGGCTACGTCGCCGCCTACCGCGCCGTCTTGGACAATCCGGCGCTTTGGCCGAAATAATGTCGCAGGATCGCCGCATAGGTGGCGCCCTGCTCGGCCAGCGCCTTCGCTCCGTATTGCGAAAGGCCGAGTCCGTGACCGTAACCGAAGCCCGCGAAGCGGAACATCGGGACCAGGGCGGCCACGCGCACACGGGTGCCCTCCGGTGCGAGCGCCCCTTCCCCATCGACCGGACGAAAGTCCGCCGTCAGGGCGGCCGCCCAGCCGCCGGGAGCCGTGCCGGCCGGAGTGGCGGTCGAGCCGGCGGAAGCGGCGCCGGTTCTGAGCGGATCCCCGGCGCGCGCCGCGTTGCCCTTGCCGCCCATGATGACGATCTGGCCGTCCGGTGCGCCGACGCCCGTCGTCGTCTTCCCCCCCGCCTGAACGGCCGCCAGAAGGGCGTTTTTTTCCGGCAACGCGCGCGTCGTTCCGCCGGCGCCGAGCACGGTCAGATCCCCGTAGGCTTCGATTTCAAATTTCGTGCTCCTCAGCCCCGCTTCCCCCGGCGGGACAAAATACGAGCGAAAGCTGTCCGGGCTGGACGGACGGAACAAAAAGCCGTCGATATTCACCGCCACGACTCGGCCGCTCGGACCGCGTTCCGCGACGGAAAGCCGCTCGATCGGCTGGGTGAATGCAAACGGCAGCGCGCCGGCCAGGCGCGCATTGAGGACGGCCATGAGTTCGGCGCCGTTATAGGGACGGTCGATCCAGCGATAAGCGTTATTCTGACGCACTTTTTCCAGAAGGACGACGTACTCGCCCGGTTGCAGTTTGCCGATCGGAGCGCGCTCCGTGCCCGGCGAAGGGCGGAAGTTGACGTCGGCGGCGGTGATCATCCCGTATGCAAAGCCGGCGGCGTTCGTCGCGCCGGTCTCGCGGACGTAGTCGCCATGAACGTATCCGATCGTGCCGTCGGCGCGGGCGATGCGGTACCAGACGGGCGCGTTCATGAGCGGCGCATCGTCCGGGCTTGCGACGGGCTTTAAATACGGCACGTCGTTCCCCCACACCTCCGCGCCGTGAGCCGACATCCCGCCCGCGTTGCTCGAATAAAGCGCCTGTACGAGCCGTCCGGCGACGGTGAGCACTTCGCCCGCCGTGGCATCGACGGCCTTGCGCACGTCCGGCGCTTCACGGGCGATGCCGTCGTACGCCTGATCATACGTCGTGTCCGAAAGGTTGGCCACGCCGTATTTGTTCCCCGCGCCGAGGGCGTACGTGCGGGCCAGAACGGCCTGCGCCTTGAGCGCCTCTAGCGGCCAGCCGGCGCTCATCTCCGCGCCGACGACGCCGTACAGATAATGTTCCAACGGCACGACGTTGATCGCCGCCAGGCGACCGTTTTGCGCGCTTAAGGCGATCGCTCCGCGATAGGCTTGTCCGCCTTTTTTTTCATCGATGCGCACCCCGCCGGCTGCGGAGCTGACCGTCAGTTCCCCCGCCAAGGGGATGCGCAGCCGTTCGAGGGTGCCCGCGCCGGCGCCGAGGAAGACGTCGCGCTCGCTGATGATGACTGCATCGCTGGGGGCGAACACTTCATAGGCGACGTCCGGATAGGCGGCCGCAAATTCGGAGAGCAGCGCAATACGCCCCGCTTCATCGACGGCGCCGCCGACGACGACGGCGTAATGGAACTGCCCTCCTTTCAGGCGATAGGCGGGGTAAGCATCGAATCCTCGAGCGCGGTACACCGCCGCCTTGGCCTCCGCCGCCTCGTATGTATCGAACTGGCCGGCGAGAACGGCGTACGGTCCGACCCGCTTCGGGGCACTCGTCGGATCGATGCTTTGGGCGATTTGCCGGTAGGTCCCTTCGACCGCGGCCAACTGGGACAACGTGGCATAGGCGGCGCTTTCCAAGCGATAGACCGTCTCATTGCCGCGTCGTACGGCCGTGAGCACCGCCTCCAGTTTTTGGGCGGCGAGGGCTTGTGCCAAGGCATACGCGCGGGTGGCCTCTTTGGTTTCGGCAAGGCGCAGACGGTAGCCGTTTAGGCTCACGCGGACGGCGGAGCGGTCGGAGGCGCTTGGCCCCAGGGAGACGCCGGAGAAGTGGACGGACAGCGTATAGTCCGAACGTTCGTTTTGACTCAGATCGACCGCGGTCAAGGTCACGCTGTCCGCCGTCGGCAATGTCGGCCCTTTATCGGTCTGCAAAAACAGCGCGACGCGGATCGGCGGTCCTCCGGCCGCGCTTTCCGCCGAAGCGAAAAACGGGCTGAAAAACGGCAAGATGAAAGACAAGGCGAGCAGGAGGACGATGACGATGATCAACCATTTGAGCAGGCGCATGCGCCGCAACGTCGTCTCTCCCTTCCGTAAAACGCTAAAACGCTGAAACGCGGTCCGTCGAAAACCGCGCTCATGGAAAACGGGCTTACCGCAGGCGGAACAACAAGGTCAACAGCAAACTCAAGACGATGCTGACGATGATCGACGTCGTGATCGGGAAGAAAAACGAGACGCCGTCCTTTTCCCAATAAATGTCTCCCGGAAGACGTCCGAGCGGGAGAAAGCGGCCGACGAACTGCCAGAGGAGCCCGACGGCGATGAACACCAAGCCGATCACGATCAGCCACTTGGCCGGCGCGCTCACGCTCTCACCTCCCACCGACCGACCGGTACTGTTCCTGCCGTTTGGATCTCCCTCCGCTCGCACGGACGCGACGCCGCGGATTGAAGCCGCTTAACCGTCTTCGCCGTCCGTCGCCCGCGCGGGGACCGCCCGGAAAGAAAACTCGGCGCAAGCCGTCTCTTCCGAGGCCGCCTCGCCGGGCGGCGCAAAGCCGAAATATCGATAGGCCGCGGCGGTGGCGATGCGCCCGCGGGGGGTGCGCCCGATCAGCCCGAGCTTGAGCAGATATGGCTCGTACACTTCCTCCAGCGTTCGCGCATCCTCGCCGATCGTCGCGGCGAGCGTCTCCAGACCTGCCGGGCCGCCGCCGTACGTCTCGATCAGCGCGCGAAGCAGGCGGCGATCCAAGAGATCCAGGCCGAGGGGGTCGACTTCCATCCGATCCAGTGCCGCCCGGGCCACGTCGAGCGTGATCGCCCCGTCGCCGAGCACCTCGGCGAAGTCCCGCACGCGCCGAAAAAGGCGACCCGCGATGCGCGGCGTACCGCGCGCGCGTTCGGCGATCGCCAAAGCGGCCTCCGGTTCGATGAATGCGCCCAGGCGCTCCGCCAAGCGCCGCACGATGAGCACCAGCTCTTCGACCGAATAATAATCGAGGCGGTGGATGACGCCGAAGCGGTCGCGCAAGGGACCGGAGATGAGCCCGGCCCGGGTGGTCGCGCCGATGAGCGTAAACGGCGCGAGATCCAGCCGGAGCGCGCGGGCCATCGGACCTTTGCCGATGACGATGTCCAAGCGAAAATCTTCCATCGCCGCATACAGCACTTCTTCGGCGCTCTTCGCCAGGCGGTGGATCTCATCGATGAACAGCACGTCCCCCGGCTCCAAATTCGTCAGAATGGCGGCGAGGTCGCCCGAGCGTTCGATCGCCGGTCCGGACGTCACGCGCAGGTGCACTCCCAGCTCGGCGGCGATGATCCCGGCGAGCGTCGTTTTGCCGAGCCCCGGCGGACCGTACAGAAGAACGTGGTCGAGCGATTCCCGGCGGCGCTTCGCGGCCTCGATAAAAATTCGCAAATTGTCCTTCACCCGCGACTGCCCGACGTATTCGTCGAGCGTGCGCGGCCGGAGCGCCTTAGCTTCTTCATCTTCCGGCAGGCGCTCGACCGTCACCAATCGTTCATCCCGCATCGCTCCCCGGTCCGTCGCCGGAACCGGTCGCACCTCCTCTCGTTGCCGGATTCACCCGTTGGACGCACGGCTCACCTCTGCGCGGCGCCGGTTGGGCCTAAGCGTCGAAGCGCCGAGCGGACGAGCGTTTCTGTGGTGAGGCGGCCATCCGTCCTCCGCATGACCGCGTCCCCTCCCGCGCCTCCGTCCGCTTCCGCCGCCTTTGCGCCCTCCGTCCGGCATTCCGCCTCCACCTCCGCTTTGGCTGCCCGTACGGCCGCCTCGGCGTCACGCGCGCTGAAACCCAGCGCGAGGAGCGCTTCTACCGCCTCCCAGACGACAGGATCCGGCGCCCATTCGCGCCCGCGCCGCCCCTCGCCGCCTGCGGCTTGGCGCAGCGCACCGTCGGACAGCGTTTTCTTCAACCGATCTTTGAGCTCGACGACAAGCCGACGGGCCGTCTTCGGGCCGATTCCCGGGATGCGCGTCAGCGCCTCGATATCCTCTTGTACGATGGCGAGGGCCAGGCGTTGCGGCGCGAAATGCTTCAGCGCGGCCAACGCGCCTTTGGGTCCGACGCCGCTTGCGGCAAGGAGCAGGCGGAACATGTTGCGTGCCTCGCGTTCGGGAAAGCCGTACAGGGCGGCTTCGTCTTCCCGAAGCACAAAATGGACGTACAACGCGACGTCCGCGCCGATGGCAAAGGTTCGACCGTCTTCTGCCGTCCGGACCTCGTATCCGACGCCACCCACGTCGACCACGACGAGACCGTCCTCAGCGTAGGCGACGCGGCCGCGAAGGAAATCAAACACGCCGTCCCTCTCCCGAGCGCGCGCCGGTGGCGCCGGAGACTTCGAGCGCGTGCGCGAAATGCTGATGCTGGGCATGGGCGAGGGCCACGGCCAGCGCATCGGCGGCGTCGTCCGGGCGCGGCACGGTGCCGAGACCGAGCAAGACGCGCACCATCGCCTGCATCTGGCTTTTGTCCGCACGCCCGTAACCGGCGATGGCCTGCTTCACTTCCGCAGGCGTATATTCGAATACGGCAAGTCCTCGCTGCTCCAAGGCGAGTAAAATCACGCCGCGCGCCTCGCTGACCGCCATCGCCGTGGTCACGTTGGTATTGAAGAACAATCGCTCGACCGCCGCGACCTCCGGCCGTTCAGCGTCGATGAGCGCCGAAACGGCCGCATGGATCGCTTCCAGGCGCGCCGCCGGGCGCGCCTTCGGGTCGGTGGCGATGACGCCGTAGGCGTGAGCCTGGAAACGGCCGCGGCGCGCCTCGATCACGCCGTAGCCGACCCGTCCCAATCCGGGATCGATGCCGATGATTCGCACATGAAGCCCTCCGCTGGTCCGATCGTCCCTTCAAACAAATCCTTCTGCATCATGCTCATTGTACCAGTTGCTGCCTCCGCGAACAACATCAAGCGAAAATCCGGGCGTCGGAACGCCCGGACGTCATGTCGCGAACATCATCCCGCCTTCGTTTAAGGAACGCTGAACGGCCGGTAGGTTTCGACGATCGTTTCGTATTCCGCCATCGAATGGACCGGGATGCCCCTCTTGAGCCGCTCGAGGTCGTCATTCGGCAACGCCACTTCGATCCGTTTGAGATCGAGGCGGAAGAACGTCTCGATGATCTTCGGTCCCTCCGGCGCGTCGAGATAAAAGATGAGCGTGCCGTCCGGGCTCAGCCCGATCCGGCCGTATTCCTTGAGCGACGGCGCGAGATCGGGGACGCGCGCTTCGTAGATCAGCCGGCCGTCCTCTTCGGCGATCAACTTCATCGTCGGGTAACGCGCGAAAAGCGACGCAAGCTCGTCGCGGGTGAGGCGCCGACTTTTTGTTTCGACGCCGCCGACGGAATAGACGACGTGGACGACGACGTCCACCCGGTCCGATGGGTTCGCCGGGGCGGCGTGAACGGGAAAGACGATGAGCATGACGGCGGTCATCCATACCATCGGTTTTCGCCATGCAAAAATATGCGCCGGGGGGCGCCCGGACAAACGGCGCAGCCAGCGTCTCAACCAGCGCCGCATGATAACCCCTTCTTTCGCTTTTGGTAGGTTTAGTGTGCGCGAAAAGCGAGGAGGCTATGCACGGTGCGCTTAAGACGCCGTCGGCGCGTCCGTTTCGTCGATCTCCAAGTTGGCGTACACTTCGCTCACGTCGTCTTCTTCTTCCAACGCCCCCAACAAGGCCAAGTTCGCCTCGGCCGTCTCGCCGGCGACGGTGACGCTCACCGTCGGGACCCGCGTCATCCTCGCCGAACGCACGCGAAATCCCCGCTTTTCGAGCGCCGTACGGACGGCCTCGACCGCATCCGGCGGCGTGGTGACGAGAGATTCGCTTTCTCCGGTGTCGACATCCTCGGCACCGGCTTCGAGGACCGCGGAAAAAAGCGCCTCTTCGTCGACGCCGTCTTCGTGATCGACGACGATCTCGCCCTTTAGGGCAAACAGATACGCCACGCAGCCGCTTTCACCGAGATTTCCGCCGTATTTGCCGAACAAGTGGCGAATGCGGGCGGCAGTGCGGTTGCGGTTGTCGGTCAATGCCTCGACGAGAATGGCCACGCCCCCGGGTCCGTAACCTTCATAGACGACGTCTTCGTACGTCACGCCCCCGAGCTCGCCGGTCGCCTTTTTGATCGTCCGTTCGATGTTTTCCAGGGGCATGTTGATCTCTTTCGCCTTTTGAATGGCGGCGCGAAGGGCGAAGTTGGTCTCCGGATTGGCGCCGCCGCGGCGGACGGCGGCGTAGATTTCTTTGGAAATCTTTGTGAAGCGCTGCGCTTTGAGCGCGTCTTGACGCCCTTTGCGATATTGGATGTTTTTCCACTTTGAATGACCGGCCATGCCTCCCACCTCAAACCGATCGGTCCCTGATCGTCGTCAGATCGCCGGCATCGCCTCGCGCTTGTGTCGAGACGCTTCATGCAGCCGCTCGATCCGGGCGCGTACCTCCGGCGACGCCTCGCCGGTCAAGAGATAACGGTCGAGCGCTTCGTAGGTCACGCCCAGCTCGGCTTCGTCCGTCTGGCCCGGCCAGAGGTCCGCGCTCGGCGGTTTGTGCACGATCGCCTGCGGCACGCCGAGATAAGCGCCCAAGATGCGCACTTCGCTTTTCGTGAGCGAAGCGAGCGGGTTAAAGTCGGCCACGGCGTCTCCGCCTTTGGTCACATAGCCGACATACGCCTCCGAACGGTTCGTCGTATCGGAGACCAGAAGGCCTTCCGCATTGGCCAGCGCGTAAAGCGCCGTCATCCGGAGGCGCGCCTTGGTGTTGCCGAGACTTAGCTCATCCAGCGGCGCGTGCGGCGACATCGCCGCGGCGAAGGCCTCGAACGCCGCGCCCAAGTCGATTTCGAGCAGCTTCAGATCCAAGGTTGAAGCGAGCAAACGGGCATGTTCGGCGTGCATCGCCGAAGAAGCGATCGGCATCCACAACCCGACGGTCCGCGATGTCCCTAACGCCCGCACCAAAAGCGCGGCCACAACGGCCGAATCGAGGCCGCCGGAGATGCCGACGACGGCACCGCTTGCGCCGGCGCGCGCCACGATGTCGCGGATAAATTCGATCCGCCGCGTCGCATCTTCGGCCACCCGCCGCTCGTAAGCCGAAAGCGCTTCGACAAAGGCGTCCAAACGTCGTCCCCCCTTACAACAAGGAGTATAACAAAAAAGCAGGGCGTGTGCCCCGCGTTTTCATGGCCGTACCGCTGCGGCGTCTCGGCATGGATGTCATTTGGCGTCTTCCACGTCCGTCCCGCCGTCCGGCTCCCCGGAGTCAACCCACGTCTCCACGTTGAAGCCTGTGGGCGCGTTCGCGTAAGCATGAGCCGCCGGCTTCCGCAGGCCTTCCGGATCGACGGCCTTCGCTCGCCGGTCGGTCCGCTTGGCCGCCGGGGCCGCCGGAGCGGGCGCCGCCTGCGGCGGCCCGAATATCCAGGGGAAAGGCGGCATCGGCACGCCCGGCAGCGGATAAGCGACAGGAACAACCGGCAGCAGGTACGGCGGATACGGCGCGCAAGGGGCGTTCGTCCTCCACGGCCACGGCGCGCCCGCCGGAGGCGGCGGCATCATCGGCGAACCCGTCGGTAGGGCCGGCGGCCGATCGTTCAAAAATCTCATCGGTCGATCAGACGGCGGCAGCGGGGACGGCACGGGAGGCGGCACGGCCGCTCGACGCATAGGCGCGATCGGAAGCGGCGGCATCCCGAAAAGCGGGTCGAGCACCGGCGGCGCCGGTGGATACGTGTAGGCCGTCCACTCCCCGGGGAAAACCGACGGGGGCGTTTTCGAGACCGCCTGTTTCGCTTTCCCCTCGGCCTTGGCGGCGTCCGTTTCGCCCGTCGCCGGCGACGCCTCTTCGACGCCGTTTTTGCCCGACACCGCGGGCGTCTTCACCGTACCCCCTCCCGCCGGACGCTCACCGACCGGCAACGCTTCGCCTTGAACGGGTTCTGCGGAGGCGCCGGATTCGATCGCCGGGGCGGCGTCGCCGAACCAATTCGGCCGGTGGAACGTCGGCGGCATGAGTCGGAACGACGTTTTCGACGCCTGCTTTACCCCCCGGTTGTCCGATTGGGGTGTGTTCGGCTCAGGGAGGGTGAGCTTTACGCCGGGCTCGATCGCGTCGCCCTTCAGGCCGTTCGCTTCTCTCAACGCTTCGACCGTAAGGCCGTAACGCTCGGCAATGATCTCCAACGTCTCGCTCGGTTGAACGATGTGCAGTCTCAAGGGCTTTGACCTCCCGCAGGCGTTGTCGCTACACTCTATGCCTGGCGGTCGGTCGATGCCCCTTGTTCCGCTTGTACGAAATCTGCGGAAAACACCGGATAACTGCCCAAGAAGCGGACCCGGCAACCGAGCGCCTCGATTTCCTCCAGAGCGGCGGTCAGCAGGCGGTCTTCTCCGCGCTCGATGTCGATGAAAAAGTGATAGCTGCCGAGACCTTTTTTCGTCGGACGCGACTCGATGCGGCTCAAGTTGATGCGCCGCCAGCTGAAACAGGCCAGCACCTGATGAAGCGCGCCCGGAAAATCCGCACCGAGCGTGACCAAGACCGACGACTTCCACGGCCGTTCGCGGTACGCCTCCGGGGGAAAAGGGCTTCGGCGACCGACGAGGACGAATCGCGTTGCATTTTCAGCATAATCCTGAACCTTGTAGACGCGTTCGACCAGACCGTAACGCAAAGCCGCTCGGCGCGAACCGACCGCCGCCCACGGCGCCTCGGGCGCTTCGGCCACGCGGCGCATCGCCTCGGACGTGCTGGCGACGAGTTCGATCTCCGCGCGGGGCATCGTCCGCCGGATGAAGCGGTGTGCCTGCGCGACGGCCTGCGGATGGGACAGGACACGGGCGATTTGTTCCAGCGGAAGGTCCGCCTGTGACGCGGACGTATACAGGCCGTGATCGATGGAGAGCACCATTTCGGCGTACAGCTCAAGAGAAACCTCATGGATCAGCCAATCGATGGCCTGCGTCACCGAACCTTCGATGGAATTTTCCACAGGGACGATGCCATAGTCGATCTCCTCGCGGTCGACCGCTTCCAGCACGTCGGGAATCGTCCCCAAAGGGATGCGCTTCGCACCGGGAAGCGGCGCTCGGCGGGCGGCTTCTTCGGAATACGATCCTTCCGGCCCGAGATAAGCGAGCGTCACCACGGTATGGTCCTCCCTTCCGGCGTTTCAACGACCGCGCCGACCGGAGACGGCGCGATGCGCATCGCCCGCCAGCCGAGGGCGTCGAGGAGCGTTCGGATGTCCCGTTCCCAGCTTTCACGCGCCGCCTCGTCGGCGAACAAGGCCATCAACGTCGGGCCGGCGCCGCTCAAATACACGCCCAGGCAACGCGGGTCGGCGGCGCGGTGCAACACTTCATCGGCGCCGGCGATGAGCGGAAAACGATACGGCTGATGCAGCCGATCGGCGAGCAGGCGCCTGAGCTCGAAAAAATCGCCGTCCTGAAATGCGGCGATGATGAGCGCGAGCTTGCCGAGGGCGTCGACGACGTCCGCACGGGCATATGCGTCGGGAAGCGCCGAGCGCGCCCGTTCCGTGGCGAGCGGCTCCGGAGGAATGAGGGCGAGCAGTTTGAGCGGCACGTCGCGGCGGATCGTGCGCACGACGACGTCGCCGGCGGCGGCGTCCCGCCAGGCGGCGACAAGTCCGCCGTAAAACGAGGCGGCGACGTTGTCCGGATGCCCTTCCATCGACGTCGCCAAGCGGAGACATTCCGCCTTGCGACAACGCGGACCGAGCACGGATTGTGCCAAAACAAGACCGGCGACGATCGCCGCCGCGCTCGAACCGAGACCGCTCCCGGCGGGGATGGGGCTGTCGACGGCGAGCAGAACCCCCGGAACTTCCTCGTGAGCCGCAGCAAAAGCAGCGCACAGCGCCCGATAAATCAAGTTTCCCGCATCGCGCGGTATAGACGCGTCTCCGCGCATCACGTGCACCTTCAGGTCACCCGGGCGCCCGGGATCGAATACGGCCCGCACGGTCAAATACAGATCGACCGCAAGCCCCAGCGTATCAAATCCGGAACCGATGTTGGCCGAAGACGCCGGTACGCGAACCGTCCACTCCGCGGTCGACGACGACCCGGGCGACGGCGATATGATCGGATCCATGATCGTCACGGCCCGATTCTCTGCCCTTTCCGCGGTCATCCTGGACCTCTCGTCCGCCGTCATCTTCTCTCCTCCACGCTCAAAAGCAGATGCCGTTCGATGGCCCGGAGGTCCGCCGGGAGCGTCACCACGCGCGCTTCGGCTTCTTGAAACGCGATGTCCGGATCTTTCAACCCGTGCCCGGTGAGCACGGCGACGACCGTCTCTCCGCGGGCGATGCGCCCGTCACGGGCGGATTTGATCACGCCGGCGACGGACGCCGCCGAAGCCGGTTCGACGAACACCCCTTCCCGCGCCGCGAGCAACCGGTACGCTTCGCGAATCTCATCGTCGCTCACGGCGTCGATGAAGCCGCCGGAATCCCGCGCCGCCGATACGGCCAAGGACCAACTCGCCGGATTGCCGATGCGGATCGCCGTGGCGATCGTCTCCGGATGCTCGATCGGCGCGCCGCGGACGATCGCCGCCGCTCCTTCGGCCTCAAAACCGAGCATCCGCGGACGCCGGGCATCCTGCGGCAGATATTCCGTAAAACCTTTCCAGTAGGCGGAGATGTTGCCGGCGTTGCCGACCGGGACGGCGAGCACGTCCGGCGCGCGCCCAAGGACGTCGACGATTTCGAAAGCCGCCGTTTTTTGCCCTTCCAAGCGATGCGGATTGATCGAATTGACGATCGTCATCCCCAGCGCGTCGGCGAGCGCGCGGACGATGCCCAGCCCCTCGTCGAAGTTGCCGTCGATCTGCACCACTTCGGCGCCGTACAAAAACGCCTGAGCGAGTTTGCCCACGGCGATCTTTCCCTGAGGCACGACGACCACCGCGCGGATGCCCGCTCGGGCGGCGTACGCCGCGGCGGAGGCCGACGTGTTGCCGGTCGAAGCGCAGATGATCGCATGACTCCCCGCCTCCAGCGCTTTGGCGACGGCGACGACCATGCCGCGGTCTTTGAACGATCCGGTCGGATTCAACCCCTCGAGTTTCAGATAAAGCGCGATGTCGAGCATCTCCGACAAATGAGAGGCAAAGACGAGCGGCGTCCCGCCCTCCCCCAGCGAAAGCCTCGGCGTCTCCTCCGTAATCGGCAGGTACGACCCGTAGCGCGCCATGATGCCGTCATCGGCGAGCGGCGGCGTTGAAAACATTGTTCTCCACTCCTTCTGTCTGTCGGGTGATCGATCCACATTCAACGAAATCCGGCTCGGCGTCAACGGGATTCATGGAGCGCGCCGCTCGGACTGCCCCGTCCGATGATTTCCACTTTGGAGACACCGTCGATGCCGGAGAGCCGCTTGAGCAGCACGGATTCGGGCTCCTCCCGCGAGAGACCCCCGTTCGGAGCGTCGGCGTCGATCGGGCGCTCTTCACCGTTTCCGAGCTCGAGGGAGACGGTCACGTGCGCCACTTCCTGCAACGGAATGGTCTGATGGATCGTCAAAATATTCGCGCCCAATTCGGCAAGCGCCGTGAGCACGCGCGACAGAACGCCGGTCCGATGGTCGAGATTCATCGACAAGACGTACATGCGCGCCCCCTGCAACGCATCGTACCAATAGACGCCGTCCTTGTACTTATAGTATGCGCTGCGGCTCAAGCCGACCGCGCGCACCGCATCGAAAATCGTCGCCACGGCCCCGCGCGCGAGGAGGTGTTTGGCCAGAGCCGTCTTCACCATGGCCTCCGGCAGCAAATCTTCGCGGACGAGGTAGTACCTGAGCGCGCGCGCCTCGGCCATCTTCGCCCCTCCTTGACAGACAGTTGTGCCCATTATGAAGACAGTATACCGGGAGAACTTCCGTTTTGCAACCGTATCGCCTGCACAGCATGCGCAACTTTTTTCTCTTTCTTTCGTCCAAGTATTATAGCGATCAGATCGAGGTGGGATCCGGATGAACTTAAGACGCGGTAAACGGATCGAATCCGGCGCACGAGAAACCGCCGCGGCCTTGAATACCGCGAAAGCTTTGGAGACCGGCGGAACGTTCGACGCCGATCCGACCGTAAGCGCGGAAGACGAGACCGATGTCCTGTTGGCAGAATCCCTCGAGCGGCTGCGCACCCGAACCCGCGAACGCGCTCCGCTCATCCTGCGGGCCGTGCCATGGGTCATCGCGCTTTCGCTGTGGGGGCTTATCGCCTATTTCGGCTACCAGGCCGTCGAACGGACGATCGCCGCCTACGACGCGCGTCTTTCCGCACTCAGCCGCCAAAACGAAGCCTTAAGGACCGACATCGAGGCGCTTTCCGCGCGTATCGAAGCGCAAAACAAAGCGCTGGAGGAACTTTCCCGATCGTTCGCCGACGTGAAGACGGAATTCGCCGGGGTCAAAGAAGAGTTGACCAAGACCGGAAAGGCGATCCAATCCACGGACGCCACCCGCCAGGCGCTCAGCCAGCGGATCACCGATCTCGGCAAAGAACTCGAGCGGTTGCGCGTGCAGCTGCAAAAGCTGGAGGATGCGGCCCGTGTTTACTAAAATTCAAGCCGCGCTGTACGGTTTGCTCGCCGTCGCCGCCGTCGCCGTCTGGCCGCTTTTTGCCGAGCGGGAGGCGATCGAATCGGCGCTTTCGGCCCTTGAAGCGACGGCCGAGGCGCGGGATTCGGCATCCTCCGAACTCATCGACGGATTTGCCGAAACGGATCGACTCATCGACCAGTTCCACGTCGATCAGGATCAAATCGCCAAAGACGCCGACGCGATCCGCGCCCACCTCGCCGCCGTGCGCACCTTCGCCGACAGCGAACGGTCCAAAGACGCCGCCTCCGGCGAGGAACTCGCCGCCATCGTCTCCAGGAGCCGGGCGCAAGTCAAAGAAACGCAGGATACGCTGGACGTGATCTTGGCCAAAAAGCTCGGCGACCCGATCGGCCAGACATTCGGCAAGCGGGCGACGATCAAAGTATTCTCGCTGAAAGAAGTCGGCTATCAAGGCTATATGGCCAAAGTCAAACTGCACGACCCGTCCGCCGTCCGCCTCGTCATGGCCTCGCCCCTCGGCGACGATCTCGGCTCCCCGGGCGAGACCGTCCTCTCTATGGCCAAGCGGACCGGCGGCGTACTGGCCATCAACGCCGGCGGCTTTTTTGCCAAAGGCAACCGCATCTACCCCATCGGCAACACCGTCTCCGACGGCAAGCTGATCTCCCAATCGAGCAACCAGGCGGTCAGTTTCATCGGCTTCAACCGCGAAGGGCGGCTCGTCGGCGGACCGGCGATGACGCCTTCGGACATCGAACGGCTCGGCGTGCGCGAGGGAGCGTCGTTCCTCCCGACGCTCATCAAAGACGGCAAAGCGCAGGCGATCCCGAAGGATTGGGCGGGTAAAAAGGAACCGCGGACGCTCATCGGGCATTTCACCAACGGCGACGTCCTCATGATCGTCATCGACGGACGGCAGAAAGGCTACAGCGAAGGCGTCACCTTGGAAGACGCGCAGACCAAACTGCTCGGCTTAAACATCCGCGACGCCTACAACTTGGACGGCGGCGGCTCCAGCACCTTCGTGTACAATGGCCAAGTGCTGAACCGGCCGTCGGACGGCAAGCCTCGGCCGGTCATCTCCAGCTTCGTGATCTTTCCTTAACGGTTAAACTTTTCCACCTTGGACGATACGGCGCATCTCGGCGAGGAAACGCGCGGCGTTTCCTTGGGCCGGATGCGCCGTTTTGGCGTATGGAAGGCCCAGTTTCTGAAGGGCGTATTCGCCGACGTTTCCCACCGCGACGATGCGCGGGTCGTGCTCCTGATGGCGCGCGATCTCGTCCAGGAGCGCCCGAATCAAGGAGAGCGCGGCGTGGATCTCCGCTTTCTTCGGAGGGCGATTGGAGAGCGTCCCCCGGCGGACGTCGTACGGATGGAACGGGACGGCGCTAAAAAAAAGCACGCGCTCCGGACGAAGATCATTGTCCAGGACGGCGCGCCAGACGACGGTCGCGCTCACCTCGGCAAAGCCCATCATTCGCGTCGCGCGGGACGTTTTCCCGGGAATCTCCGGGTGATCCGCCCGGCTCGTGCGCAGCCCGCGTCGACCGATGAGCATCTCCGGCCGTACGCGCGGATGATGCCCGAGGAGCATCCGCTCCGAAGTGAACGGCACGCCGGAAAAATGCGCCCCGCGATACCCGAGCGCCTCGCCGACCCACAGCCAGTCGACGTGCCCAAGACGCATCTTAAGATACAGCGCGAATTGCGCCCGGCGGATGCACGGCGCCCGGCGGCCGACATCCCAGTCGACGTCGACATCACGCCACGGATTGAAAAGACCGTCCGGCGTCTCGATGCCGGCAAGCGTCAAGACGAACCGCGACACATCCGGCGTCTCCGATTCGATCGCGCGCGACGCCGACATCAATGTCCTCTCACGCATCGCTCTTTCCTTTCCCTTCCCTCGTCGCGCTTGCCGGTCGCTCCGTCCCCCGTCGCGCTCATCGGCCCGCTCATCTTTCGCCGCGCTCCTCGACCGTTCATCGGTCGATCCGCACTCAGGAGCGCTCACCTTTCGCCGCCGTTCCGACATCGATGCCGTACGGATGGCGCACTTGAAAACGCCACGCGTCACGGCACATGGCGGCAAGATCGCGCGTCGCCCGCCAGCCGAGCAGCCGTTCCGCCTTCGACGGATCGGCGTACGAGACGGCCACGTCTCCCGGCCGACGCGGGGCGAACACGTACGGGATCTCCCGTCCGCTCACCGCTTCGAACGTCCGTACGACCTCGAGCACACTCGCTCCTCGCCCGGTGCCGAGATTGAAGACGTCGTATCCGCGGCGCTCCGCGGCGAATTCCAGCGCCCGCACGTGCCCTTCGGCCAGATCCATGACATGGATGTAGTCGCGCACCCCCGTCCCGTCCGGCGTCGGATAGTCGTCGCCGAAAATATACAGCCGCTCCCGCCGGCCGACGGCCACCTGCGCCACATACGGCATCAAATTGTTCGGAGCGCCCGCCGGATCTTCGCCGATCAGCCCGCTTTCATGGGCACCGACCGGATTGAAGTAGCGCAACGCAATAAACGAAACGTCCGCCCGGCTCTCCGCGATATCTTCCAGCATCTGCTCGATCATCCGCTTCGTCCGCCCGTACGGATTCGTCGGCGCCGTCGGCATCGTCTCCGTAAAGGGCGGAGCGCTTACGTCGCCGTACACCGTCGCCGACGAGGAGAACACGAGCACCGACACGCCGAAGCGCTGCATCGCCTCCAGCAAATGAAGCGTTCCGATCAGATTGTTCCGATAGTAGCGGAACGGCTGTTCAACCGACTCGCCGACCGCCTTGAGCCCGGCCAAATGCACGACGCCGTCGATCGCCTCGCGTTCGAAAACGTCCGCCGTCGCCGAAAGGTCGACAAGATCGACGGCGTAGGAGGGCATCGCGCGCCCCGCGATCCGTTCAATGCGCTCCAGAACGGCGCGTTTGGAGTTGGAAAAATTATCCAAAATGACCACATCATGCCCTCGCGCCAAAAGCGCGACGGCCACATGGGCGCCGATATACCCCGCCCCTCCGGTCAACAGCACGCGCATCAGCGACCGCTCTCCTTTCCGTTCCGACGCCTGATGTCCGTCTCCCATGCGAGGCACATCCGCCCATCCGCGCATAGGATACACATGAGGTGAACCGCCATGTCGGCCCATCCCCCCAAAATCGCCTTGGAAAACGTCGATCTCGTTTACGTGACGCACCGCGGCGCGCATATGGCCTTGCGCGGCGTGAGCTTCACCGTCCTCCCCGGCGAATTCGTGACCCTCGTCGGCAAAAGCGGCGGCGGCAAAAGCACCGTTCTTTCGCTCATCGCCGGGCTCATCCGGCCGAGTCGCGGTGTCGTCGCCGTCGACGGAGAAACGGTCGTCGGACCTTCGTCCAAGGTCGGTTACATGCTGCAGCAGGATTACCTTCTGCCCTGGCGGTCGATCTTGGACAACGTCCTCTACGGCGTCGAACTCCGCCGCCGGGTGCGCCCGGATGACATCGACCGGGCCCGGGCGCTCATCGCCGAAGTCGGTCTCGTCGGGACGGAACGCCGCCGCCCGCACGAGCTCTCCGGCGGCATGCGCCAGCGGGCCGCCCTCGTCCGGACGCTCGTCACCGGCGCCGACGTGCTGTTGCTCGACGAACCGTTTTCGGCCCTCGATTATACGACGCGCCTCAAACTTCAAGAGCTCTTGTTTGAAATTTTACACCGGTACCACAAGACGGTCCTGCTCGTCACCCACGACATCTCCGAGGCGATCGCCCTCTCCGACCGCATCTACGTCCTCGGCGGCCGCCCCGGACGCATCGTCGCGCACATCCCCGTACCGGAAGACATACGCGCGCGCACGCCCCTCGGACGGCGCAAGCATCCGACCTTTCAGACGCTGTTCGACGCCGTCTGGCGTGTGCTGGAGGAGGAAGGCGCATGAGCCACGAAGAACGGGCGCTTTATCAAGCATACCGCAAAAAAGAGCAAAAACAAATGATCATCGTGCTCATCACCCAGATCATCCTGCTGGGTATCCTCATCGCCGGCTGGGAATGGGCATCCGCGACAAAGCGCATCGACCCGCTTCTGTTCAGCCGGCCGACGACCGTCCTCGAAACCGTTCAAAAACTGTGGCACGAAAGCGCGCTCGCCCGACACATCGCCGTCACCGTGGCCGAGACCGTCGCCGGTTTTTTGCTCGGCACCGCAAGCGGCATCCTCATCGCCACGGCCCTTTGGTTTTCGCCGTTTCTGGCCCGCGTCATGGACCCGTATCTGGTCGTCTTGAACAGCATGCCGAAAGTCGCCCTCGGTCCCCTGTTCATCGTCGCCTTCGGCAGCGGCATGACCTCCATCTTGATGATGGCCCTCGCCGTCTCCGTCATCGTCACCGCCCTGGTCGTCCACGGCAGCTTCAAAGAGACCGATCCGAACTACATCAAGCTCGCCCGGACGTTCGGCGCAAGCCGCCGACAGATCTTCACCACCATCGTCTTTCCGGCGGCGCGTCCGTCGATGCTCTCGGCGCTGAAAGTCAATGTCGGCCTTTCGTGGATCGGCGTCATCGTCGGCGAATTTTTGGCCGCCAAAGAAGGGCTAGGATACGTGATCATCTACGGCTTCCAGATTTTCAATTTCAACCTCGTGATGACCTCGATCGTCCTCATCGCCGTCCTCTCGGCCGCCATGTATCAAGTCGTCGCCGTACTCACGCGCCGCTTCGAGCGATGACCGGCCGCTTGACGAGGCATCGGCGATCCGCGGATCACTCAGATCCCCCGTCCGGGCACCGAAAAAACGAAGGACATCGGCGACAAAGGAAATGGTGCCGAGCAAAACGAGCGCCCCGTCATCCGGAAGCGTCGCGCATGCATTGGCGATCGCCGCTCGGACATCGGGTTCGACGACGACTCGGGCATGCCCGAAAGCGCCGTAAGACGCCGGTCGCGCGAACCGTTCGCCCAGATCCGGCCGCGCGTAGTGCGCATTGCTCGGATAAGTGATCCACAGCGCATCGACCCGCGCGGCGAGGGCGAAGGTCAACCCTTCATCTTTTCCCTCGATCAACCCGAGAACGGCGTACACGCACCTTGGTCGTACGAGCTCCAGCCACTCCCACACCGGTACGAGCGCGCTGCGGTGGATCGTTGCATCGACGAGGATCGGCGGCCGATGTGAAAGAAGCTGCATCCGACCGGGCCAAACGGCCGTACGCGCGGCTTGATGGACCGCCGAATCGGCAAGCGGCCCACGGCCGAGGGCACGTAAGACGGCATCGGCGGCAGCCAAAGCCAAAGCAAAATTGTCCGCCTGGTACCTCCCGAGCATCCTGAGGGACGTCCGCCAGTCTCGCGGGCCGAGGAACACGTGCGCCTCCGTCCCGTCGCGCCGCGCCGTCACCGCGCGCACGCCGAAATCACGGCCGAACGCATGCCAGCGGACCTCCGGCGATCCGGCGTTTCCCGCGATGCGCTCCGCGCGAATGCGCGCCATAACGTCCGGGCGTTGGCGGCCGACGAACACATCGGTCACCGCGGGCCCCACGGCGCCGACTTTGTGCCAGACGATGTCGGCGAGCGTCGGCCCGAGCTCCTTGCGATGTTCTTCGAAAACGGGCGTGATCACCGCCCACCGGGCGTCGAGCGCCGCCGTATCGTCGTACCGCGCCCCGCGCCCGGCTTCCACGACGGCGACGTCTATCCCGCTCTCGCGAAAGGCGAGCATGGCGACCGCCGCCCAGAGGGCGATCGGCCCGATATATTCGCCCCGTTCCGGCCGCACGTCAAACCCTTCGAGCGCCTCGCGGACGGTCGCCGCATGGCGGTCGAACGTCGCCGCGTCGATCATCCGCCCGTTGACCCGGATGCGCTCCTGAAAAGACAGCAAATGAGGACTGGAGAAAAAACCCACGGACAACCCGGCGGCGCGCAGCAAACCGGCCAAAAAAGCCGCCGTCGAGCCTTTGCCCTTGCTCCCGGCGACGAGGACGATCGGCAACCCCGCGTGGGGCGCGCCGAGCGCATCGAGA
This sequence comes from Hydrogenibacillus sp., assembly GCA_014896255.1. Taxonomy (GTDB): domain Bacteria; phylum Bacillota; class Bacilli; order Thermicanales; family DSM-22653; genus Hydrogenibacillus. The sequence continues at coordinate 52,942 of JADBKT010000027.1, read as the reverse complement.
AGCCTCTCAGCCAAATCGACCCGGCGCACGTCGACGTCGCGCCGTCCGCGGATGTACGGAAGCGCGGCCATGTATGAAGCGTAAATCCAGTCGTCGCGGGCCAACGAGACCCTCCTTTCATCCTTGTCCCGTGGTCGAGGGTAAAGCCGTTCGCGGCGGACGAGGGCCGACCGAAAGCGACTCGACCATCCGGAGCAGCTTGGCCGCGGCACCGGATTCGATGCGCCCATCGCCATAAATGGCCAGTCGCACATATGTCGCGCCGTCCAGTTTAAGCGCCGAGCGCTCCGTTTCATTCAGAGCGACCCAGTACTCCAACGCCGCCGTCCACTTCCCGTTCGGATTCCCCGAGAGATAGCGGACGGTGTAGCCGCTTCGCCCGCCCGGCGTCGCCGGAAGAACGGACACCGCAAAAGCGTTCGGCGCGCTCTCCAACCCTTGTCCGATATACGTGCGCACGTCATCGAGCCTCATCAGCTGAAGGATGAGCCTCAATGACCCGTCCGGGCTCACCAACGCCGCCGTCGCCCTGACCGTCCCCGACGCGGCGGTCTCATGCGCCACGCGCTTCCACCCCTTCGGCAGCCCTGCCCAAAGCGCCGGGACGTTCGCCTGCTCTCCTTCGGGAAGGTGCGCACCCGGCGCGGCATAAAGGCGAAACGGCACCGTCGGATGGTTCAACGCCTCGGCGCACGAAGCCGCGCGGTCACCGACGACAGCCCAGAGGCTTCCGGCGATCGCCGCCGTCAGAACGCCCCGCACGATGCGCGTCGCCCACCCCCACCGCTTAGCCTTCGTCCGAAAACTCAAAAGCCATCTCCCCGATCCACACCTCATCGCCGTCTTCGGCTCCCGCTTCGCGCAGCGCCTGTTCCACGCCCATCCGCTGAAGCAGGCGCGCAAAGCGCTTCACCGCTTCCTCCTGGTCGAAATTGTATCGGGCCATGACGCGTTTGAGCTTCTCGCTTTCCACGATGAACACATCGCCGTCCCGGCGGATCGTAAACGGCGGCACATCCGCGTCTGCCGCCGCATCCCCCGCGTCCGGCAAACGGTGCACCGCGACGGTAGGCGCCTCCACCGCCGGTTCCGCTTCCGCCCAAAGCGCCGAAAGGCGCGCCCACACCGCTTCGAGCAGCGCCGGAATGCCTTCCCCCGTCGCAGCGGAAATCGGAAAGATCGGCGTCTCCTCGTCGAGCCGGGCGCGAAAGGCGTCCAAGTGCGCCTGCGCCTCCGGTACGTCCATCTTGTTGGCGACGATGAGCTGCGGTTTCTGAGCCAGGTCGGGATCGTAGAGCTTAAGTTCTTCGTTGATGCGCCCATAATCGCCGTACGGATCGCGCCCTTCGGCGGCGGACATGTCAATCACGTGCAAGAGCAGACGCGTCCGTCGAATATGACGCAAAAACTGATGCCCCAAGCCGCTTCCGGCGTGCGCTCCGTCGATTAACCCCGGAAGATCGGCCATCACGAAACTCCGTCCCTCACCCAGATCGACGACGCCGAGAATCGGCGACAAGGTCGTAAACGGATAGGAGGCGATTTTCGGCCGCGCGCCGGACACGCGGCTTAAAAGCGTCGATTTGCCGACGTTCGGGTAGCCGATCAGCCCCACGTCGGCAAGCAGCACGAGCTCCAGGCGCACCCAGCGGGCTTCCCCCGGTTCACCTTTTTCCGAAAACCGCGGAGCCGTGTGCGTCGACGTGGCAAAACGGGCGTTGCCCCGGCCGCCGCGCCCGCCGCGAGCGACGACGAAACGCTCACCCGGACGGATGAGATCGGCGAGCAGCGCTCCTGAGTCGTCGTACACGCGCGTTCCGGGCGGCACGGGCACGAGGAGATCGTTCGCCGAGCGGCCGTGCTGGTTTTTGCCGCGGCCGTTTTCCCCGCGCTCCGCCTTAAAATGCTTTCGGTACCGAAAATCGACGAGCGTGCGTAGCCCTACGTCGACGACGAACACGACGTCCCCGCCCCTCCCGCCGTCGCCGCCCGCCGGACCTCCGAAGGGAACGTATTTTTCCCGGCGGAAAGCGACCGCCCCGTCGCCGCCGTCGCCGCCTTTGACAAACACTTTCACCTCATCGACGAACATGCCCTCACCTCCCCACGAGCCATAGGCCCGCGGCACTGATGTTGCGTGCCGTCCGTTCCGAAGCCTCTGCCTTCAGGGCAACGTCCCCAAATTCACGGTACAGGTCGTTCAACGCAAAGCCTCCGGACGCTTCGCGGTACACCGCCGCGACGTCTTCGATCTCCGCCGATCGGACCGACCACCCGAGTTCTCGGGTGCGGTACTCAAGCGCAGCGCGCACCGCGCCGAGCACGGCTTTGGCCTCAGCATGCCCGTAAAGAAAATAACCGATGTGTCCGTACGCATCGACGGCGACCACGAGCGCCAAAGGAGGGCCATCCCCTTCGGCGACGTCTTCCGCCGAACGCGTGGGCGACGGCGTTCGAGAACCGCCTGCTTCACCCGCGAGCACCGACTCAAGGCGCGAAAGCCATGCCCAGACGTACGAGCGCTCATCGTCTCCGAAGCGCGGCGGCAGCTTTCCGCCTTCCAGCACCGCATAGAACACCGGCGTCCCCTCCGCGCGAAAGGCGCGTTCCAGCAGCCGATAGGCGAAGACCGGATCGCCCAGACGGACAAGGCGCTGTTCACGGCGCAAGTCGGCGACAATGGCGTCCAACCGGTGTTTGAGCCGCTTCGTCTCCCCAAGGGCGAGATCGCCGTACAACAGCTGAAAGCGGTTTATCCAATCGTGGCGCCGCTGTGCCAGAAGCGCCAATACGTCTTGTTCCGTAGGCACCTTCGACCCGCCTTTCGTCGGCACGCAAGCATCGATCAAGCCTTACGCATAGGCTACAATGCCGCCGCATCCGTCGTCAACCCGTTTAGAACACCGTAACGACGCAGGACGGCAAGACGACCCGTCGAAAGGAGATGGCTCGATGCAATGGGTGCCGATGATCGCCTATATCCCCGTCGTTCATCCGGCCGCCGCCGGGATGAACGCGGACGCCGCACCGCTTTTTTCGATCCCGCATGGGGAAAACGTAAGCGGCGATGATCCGCGCAGCGACCCGCAGCAGGCGAACGAGCCGGGCGATCCCACCGTCGATGGGCGCCGGCTCAATCCGACGTTGCCGCTCATCTTATACCCGATCCTCGTCTTCGGACTGCTCCCCTGGATGCACGGCGCGCCGAGCGCGCCCCCCTACGGCGCATCGCCGTACGGTCCGCCGTCGTATCACGCCCCGTACGGGGGCGCCCCGCCGGGAGGTCCACCGGCGGCACCGAAAGCTCCCTGGTTCTGGTGATCCACAGCGACAAACGACCGCCCGATGGGCGGTCGTTTCCCCGTCGAATCGTCTGTTGGGCGCGCGCTTACTGAGCGGGGGCGACGCGCTCCGCCGCTTCCCGCGGATAGACGCTTACCTTTTTGTGATCGCGGCCGTCGCGCTCAAAGCGCACGATGCCGTCGATCAAGGCGAACAACGTGTCGTCTTTGCCGCGTCCGACGTTCATCCCCGGACGGATCTTCGTCCCGCGCTGGCGGACGAGGATGTTGCCGGCCAAGACAAATTGCCCGTCGCCGCGCTTGACGCCGAGCCGCTTGGCGATCGAGTCACGGCCGTTTTTGGTGCTGCCGACGCCCTTCTTTTGAGCGAAGAACTGCAGGTCCAGACCGTACTGGAACATCTCGCCTCAACCTCCTTTCCGCAATCGAGTGCGATCCTTCCGGAGCCTCCGGGTCGATGACGGCGACGTGCGCCGGGTACCCTTCCGCGAGCGCCTTGAGGGCGATGATCATTCCTTCCAAAAGGAGGGCGGCGTCGCGGAGGCGCTCCGGCGGCGTCCCCGGCAACGGATTCGCCGGCAATTGAAAGTGCAAATATCCGCTTTGTCCCATCGCTTTCACCGGATCAAGGCCGGAGAGCGCGACGACGGCGTTGGCCGCGCCGAAGGTGATCGCCGACACCCCGGCGCAGACGATGTCCTCGCCGGGTTCGGCATAATCGGCGTGTCCTTCGATGGCGACCTCGACGAGCGCGCCGCCTCTCCGCGTCACGCGAACCTCAATCATCGCCGTCCCCAACCCCTCGAAACCGCTCCGGCGCGCGCCGAGCGACCGACGCCGCCTCGGCGCACGAAGCGCCGGCATACGCAGCCCTTACGCTTCGATCGCTTCGATGCGCACGCGCGTGTACGGCTGCCGATGCCCTTGCTTTTTATGGTAGTTCTTTTTCGGCTTATACTTGAAGACAATGATCTTCTTGCCGCGCCCCTGCTTTTCGACCCTCGCCGAGACGCGCGCGCCTTCGACGTACGGCGTGCCGATCTTCGCCTCGCCGTTCGCGTTGACGAACAAGACCTTGTCGAAGACGACCGTCTCGCCGACTTCCGCCGGCAGTTTTTCGATGAACAAGATGTCGCCCTGTTCGACGCGGTACTGCTTGCCGCCGGTTTCGATGATCGCGTACACCGCCGACACCCCCTTCGTTCGATTCGGACTCGCCGCGGGCGGTGCGCAGGTGCGCTTACGGCGCTTATGCCTCCCGCGCTTCGACCGCACGCATGCGGTTAACGGCAGTACACCAACGACAGTACGTTATCACACCTTCGCAAAGATGTCAACGGCAGCGAAATTCGCCGCTCTTTGCGCGCCGTCACCCCGATGTCGATCCCCCTTCCGCCACATCTCCCTTCTGCGTTCCCGCGGTTCCGTTCCGTCGCGTTTTCGACCGACTGACCGTTTTCGTCATAATGCCTCTCTTCGTCATAATGCCTCAAATTTCAAAAACCGCCCCGGAAATCATCGCAGGGCGGTTTTCAAGACGTTCAGATGCAACTTCGCCGTACGTTACACCGCTTGCGCCTCCCGATCACGCTTACGCTTCCAGAACGATGAGGAGGTCCCCGGCTTCCACCGGGTCTCCCTCGCGGACGAGCACCTCGGCCACCGCGCCGTCCCGCGGCGCCTGCACGGTGAGTTCCATCTTCATCGCCTCGGTGACGAGAAGGGCCTGACCGCGCTCGACGCGTTCGCCGGGCCGGACGAAGACTTTCAACACTTTCCCCGGCATGGACGCGCCGATGTGCCCGGCGTTCTTCGGATCGGCCTTCGGGCGGACGCTCAATTCCTTGGCGATCGTCCGGTCGAGCACGTCGATGGCCCGCGGCTGGCCGTTCAGTTCGAAGAACAGCGTGCGGTGCCCTTTCCCATCCACCTCCCCGATGGACAAAAACCGGATGAAGAGCGTCTTGCCCTGCTCGATCTCCGCCGTCGTCGACTCGCCCGGCTCGAGGCCGTAGAAGAACGTGGGCGTATCGAGCACCGACACGTCGCCGAAGCGCTCGACGTGCTCGGCGTATTCGAGAAACACTTTCGGATACAAGGCATACGACAGCACTTCCTCGTGCCGCACCGGGCGGCCGAGCTTCTCCTCCAGCTCGCGCGAAAGCGCCTCGAAATCGACCGGCTCGAGAATCGCGCCGGGACGTTCGGTAAGCGGCTTTTTGCCTTTCAGGACGAGACGCCCTAACCGCTCCGGAAAGCCGCCCGGCGGCTGGCCCATATAACCCATGAAGTAGTCGACGACGGACGCCGGAAAATCGAGCGTCTCCCCGCGTTCGAACAGCGACCGTTCGTCCAGGTTGTTTTGCACCAAGAACAGGGCAAAATCGCCGACCATCTTCGACGACGGCGTGACTTTGACGATGTCGCCGAGCAGGCGGTTGACGAGGGCGTACGCCTCTTTCACCTCCGGCCAGCGATCGCCCAAGCCCACCGACTTCGCCTGCTGCTCGAGGTTCGTGTACTGCCCGCCGGGCATCTGGTACTTGTAGATCTCCGCCGCCGGCGCCTTCATGCCGCTTTCAAACGGCGCGTAGTACGCCCGTACGGCTTCCCAATAATCGCTCAGTTTCTGCAAGCGGTCGAGATCGAGACCGGTGTCGCGCTCGCTTTGTTTCAAAGCGGCGACGAGGCTGTTTAGGCTCGGCTGCGAGGTCATCCCGGACATCGAGGAAAGGGCCGCATCGACGATGTCCACCCCGGCTTCCGCCGCTTTCATGAGCATGGAGAGGCCGTTTCCGCTCGTGTCGTGCGTGTGCAGGTGGATGGGCAGCGACACTTCCTGCTTCAGCTGGCGGATGAGTTCATACGCCGCGTAGGGCTTAAGGAGCCCGGCCATGTCTTTGATGCCGAGAATGTGCGCACCGGCGGCTTCGAGTTTCTTGGCCAGATCGATATAATAGCGCATCGTGTATTTCTTTTCTGCCGGATCGAGGACGTCGCCGGTGTAGCAGATCGCCGCCTCGGCGATCTTGCCCGTCTCGCGCACGGCCTCGATGGCCACCTGCATTCCCTCGATCCAGTTCAAGCTGTCGAAGATGCGGAAGACGTCGATCCCCCGCCGGGCCGCTTCATGAATGAAGGCGCGGACGACGTTGTCCGGATAATTCGTGTAACCGACGGCGTTGGCCCCGCGGATGAGCATCTGAAAAAGGATGTTCGGGATGCGCGCCCGCAGCTGATCGAGCCGATCCCACGGACTTTCCTTGAGAAAGCGCATGGCCACGTCGAACGTCGCCCCGCCCCACAGCTCAAGGGAAAAGAGCTCCGGGGCATAGTGTGCCGTCGCTTCGGCAATCTGCACCAGATCGTACGTGCGCACGCGCGTGGCCAGAAGCGACTGGTGCGCGTCGCGGAAGGTCGTGTCGGTGAGGAGCAGCCGTTTTTGTTGCCGAATCCATTCGACGAGCCCAGCCGGCCCCAGCGTATCGAGGAGCACCTTGGTCGAGGGCACGGTGCCTTCGCCGGCAAGCTGCCGCCTGAGCGCCTCTTTCATCTCCGGCGTGGCCCTTGGCTTCGGCGGACGGCGGAAGGCCGGCCTATCCGGCGCCAGGCGGTCGTTTACGATCACCTCGCCGATGAATTTGAGCAGCTTGGTCCCGCGGTCCTTGCGCACCGGGAATTGGAGCAAATCCGGACGATTGTCGATGTAATGCGTATCGTACGTCCCCTCGCGGAATTCGCGGTCGGTGATGACGTTTTCCAAAAACGGGATGTTCGTCTTTACCCCGCGGATGCGAAATTCCCGAAGCACGCGGAGCATCTTGTCCGCGGCAAGTTCAAAGGTCGGCGCATAGGTGCTCGCCTTGACGAGGAGCGAATCGTAGTACGGCGTGATGACCGCTCCGGTAAACCCGTTCCCGCCGTCCAAGCGCACGCCGAAGCCGCCCGGGGAACGGTAAGCGAGGATCCGCCCGGTGTCGGGCAAGAAGTTGTTTTCCGGATCCTCCGTCGTGATGCGGCACTGGATGGCGTAGCCCTTCGTCCGGATGGCCTCCTGCGGCGGCACGCCGACTTCCGGGTCGGTGAGCGCATACCCCTCGGCGAGGCGAATCTGCGCCTGGACGATGTCGATGTCGGTGATGAGCTCGGTGATCGTATGCTCCACCTGGATGCGCGGGTTCACTTCGATGAAATAGTGCGCGCCGCCTTCGCCGACGAGGAATTCCACCGTCCCGGCGTTCTCATAACCGACCGACTGCATGAGGCGCACCGCATCTTGAGCGATTCGCTCCCGGAGTTCGGGAGAAAGCGTCCGCGCCGGCGCGACCTCGATCACCTTCTGGTGGCGGCGCTGGATCGAACAGTCGCGCTCGTACAGGTGGACGACGTTGCCGTAACGATCGCCCAAAATTTGAACTTCGATATGTTTGGGCCGCTCGATGAGCTTCTCGACATACACGCGGTCGTCGCCGAAGGCCGCTTTCGCCTCCGACTGGGCACGCTCAAAAGCGTCCTTAAGCGCCTTCGGTTCGCGCACGACGCGCATGCCGCGCCCGCCGCCGCCGGCGGCGGCCTTGATGATCACCGGAAAGCCGTATTCGCGGACGAACGCTTCCACTTCGGCCAAGTCCCGAACCGGCTCTTCCGTACCGGGGACGACCGGAAGACCCGCCGCCACGGCCCGTTTCCGCGCCTCCACCTTATCCCCGAACATCAACAGATGCTCCGGCCGGGGGCCGATGAAGGCGATGCCTTCTTCCTCCAGGCGACGGGCAAAATGCGCGTTCTCGGCCAAAAAACCGTATCCCGGATGCACGGCATCGACCCCGTGCCGCTTGGCGATGTCGATGATCCCTTCGATGTCCAGATACGCTTCGATCGGCGCCTTCCCTTCGCCCACCAGATACCCCTCGTCGGCTTTGTAACGATGGAGGGAGGCGATGTCTTGCTCGGAGTAGATCGCCACCGTGCGGATTTTGAGCTCCGAGCATGCGCGAAAGACGCGGATGGCGATCTCGCCGCGGTTGGCGACCAGGACTTTGGTGAAACGGCGTATCGTTTTTTCCATGCGGACCTCCCTCGATCGGATCAATCATCCCACCGTCAGCAAAAACGCCGATCGCAAGATCGGCGCACTTTACAAGTATTTTACGACAAATGTCGAGGATGATCAACCGTTACCGGAGATAACCCCGGGCAACGACGATCGGCGTTCCGGAATCGGCGCTCCCGGCGATGAGATCGGCGACCGTGGCCACGATGCTCGACAGGTTCCGCGGCGTGGTGCCGACCTCACCGGCATCGGCGGCATCCGCGTGCGCCAGGCGCTCGGCGATCGCCTCGCGGGTGAGGCCCTGTTGATGGAGCGTATCGACGTGCATCTTGAGCTTTCGTCCCGTCCTGAGCCGGGCCTGGCGCAAGCCCTCGCTCAAGCCGAGCGCCGGATAAGGATCGGCGAGCTCGTAGATGCCCGTGTCCGGGTCTTTGTACGCACCGTCGCCGAAGATGAGCACTTCGACCGCCTTGCCGCTCCGTTCGGCGACGCGCCGACGGATCGCTTCCGCCGAAGCGTCGGCGTCTTCGGGGAGGAGCTTCAAGCGACAATCGTCATAATTCGACACATTGGAACCGATGACGCCCCACGGCGCGGGACCGATGTCGGCCAGCGTGACGATCGGGACGTTCGCCCCGAACGCCGTAAACAACTCGCGCGACGCTTCCCGGCCGTGCACCTCGCCGATGATCACCCCGTCCAAAAAGCCCCGATCGTACACTTTGAGCGGGTTGTTGGAAAACCACACTTCCGCCGTCGCGCCGGCGGACTGAATCATCTCCTTGTACAGGCGGCGGTAGTCGACGCCGGTGATCGGGTGACGAAACGCCCCTTCTCCGACTTCCGCCTCGGCAATCGCCTCCGGATCGAGCATGTCCGCCTCAACGTCCCCATAGTCGTAGACGAACAGGGCCTCCGTGCGCCCGCCGACGTACGCCTCGGCGTCGTAAAGCGCGACGACCCGCCGGGCGAGGTCCACACCGGCGGCATAGGCGCGGGTGGCGTCCGGCATATCGCCCTTCAATTCGACGGACTTCGCCGCAGCCTTGTCCAAGTCGGAAAATGTCACTTCCACCGGCGCGACGGCCCCCTCGGACGTACGCACGGTCAGGTCGGCGATGCCCCGGCCCATGATCTTGCGCATGCCGATGATCGCCAGGCCGTGCTGCTGGAGCACGAGGGCGGCGACGATTTCCCGGATCAAGATGTTCAGATGCGGCGTATTCTCCCGCGCTTCCTGCAAGCTTTTGTACACTTTTTTGAGCCGCAGGCGCGCCCAGGCGAATTCCGGATCGATCACTTGATTGCCGACTTCGTCGTGCGGCAAGGCGAACTGGACGACGACCGTCCCGCCGCCGGTGCTCATGGCCGCCGCTTTGAGCACAAGAGCAAAACGGTTCCGGCTGGCAATCGGCGAGACGACGGCGAGCCGCGCGCCGGGCTTGAGTTTGAGTTTTTGACGGATGTCCTCGGCCAACGTGCGGCAATCGATATAGCGGTTTTGCGACCGGGCCACGACGGCCTCCGTGACGCAGACGATATCGCCGTCCTCGACCCAATCGCCGACCGCCTCGGCAACGATGGCGGCGATGTCGTCGTTGGGGAGGATAAGCCCGGTCCGCACCCCGAACGCCGCGATCGGCACCGACGCCGGCAAGGCCAGCGGCACCCGCTCCGTTTTCGGTTGTTCCGTCACGCCGCATCCCCCTTTCGCGCGTTCACACGGTATCACTATACAGCGCCGCGGAGAAAGTTTCAATGCGCACGCTCGTCACGCCCATCACCGCAGAAGGTGGCCTTTTGGCCGTCCGCTTCCGAGAGGCAGTCGATCAACTCAAACTCATCGACCGCGTACCCGCGGGTCGCCGATTCCGCCGGCCGTTCTGACGATGTCTTTGTCGTTCGGCCGCCTGCGAAGACGCGCCGCGGGCCAGGCCGACAGACGAAGCGGTGGTAGCGCTCGCGAAAGAGAAGACTAAGCGCCCGAACGATCGGAAGCGGTTCGTAAACGGTGATCACTTTCAAGCGATACCGGCGAACGTCCGTCGCAAACACCCGCCGAGCCGTCCAGAAAGCGGCCATCGTCACCGGCAAGGCCCGCCAGGCGAAAACGCTCGTCCAAGCCGCAAAGACGACGATCAGCCAAAGAGAAAGCGACGCCACGGCCCATCCGTCCTGCCGCGCCCGGATGAACAACGCGAGAAGCGCCCACGCCATGGCCATCGTCGAACCGTACGAGATGACGAGCGCCCGGCGATAGGGCATAAAAAGGGTGAGCGCGGACTGGAGAATCCGCCCGCCGTCCAACGGAAACAACGGCAGCAAATTGGCCGCAAGCAAGGCCGCATTTCCGTTTTGCCAGAGGAGCGCCGCCGATTCAGGCAAGATGCCCCATTCGGCGAGCGCCGCGCCGACGACGAGGAGCGGCAGATGGACGAAGGGACCGGCGATGGCCACCAGCGCTTCTTCGCGGGCGGTCGCAAGCGGCGGCGGATCCGCTTCGAGCGCCCCCCCGAACGGGAGCAGGACGATGGAGCGGACGCGGTAACCGAGCGCTTCGGCGACGATGGCATGGGCGAGCTCATGGGCGAGGACGAGCGTGAACAACAGCACGATCTCCGCCCGCCGTTCCCCGATCAGCCCGAGCGCGATGACGAGCCAAAACAGCGGATGTACGCGGAGCCGGACCCGTTCAGCGCCCTTCAAAGCGGATCACGTCCCGTGGGTCCAGTCGCCGGCCGGCGCGCTCAATGGCCAAGTACAGCGACTGTTCCCGCACCTGGCCAAGTACCCCGTCAGGGTAGACCCAGTCGCCCGGACGCACGGCGTTCGCGCCGAGATAGCCGTAGATGCTCACCGTTCCGTCGGCGTGCAGGATGGTGATCGTCGTCCCGAGCGCGGCGTCGTCCGTCACCGACAGCACCCAACCTTCCGCAATCGGGTGCACCGCGCTTTTGGCCCGCGTCTCAATGACCACGGCATCTCCGGCGCTTGGCGATGCGTACACCGCGCCGTCGAGCGGAAAACGGTAGACGACCTTCGACCGCCCCTCCCGCGTCCGAAACGCCGGAAACAGCGTAAATAGCGTTTCCCGAAAGCGGAGCGCCGCCGCTCCGAGATCGGGCGTCTCAAAGTGCGGAACGCGTCCATCGTTCACCGAAATCAACACGCGTTCAAACGCGCCGAAGCGCTGGAGCAGGCCCGGCGAACCGTTTGCACCGGCTTCCCGCCACCCGACGATCAACACCAAAAGCGCACTCAGCGCAAACGACAAACGGCGCACGCCGCGCATGACCTCTCCCCCTGATGCATCTATAGTACATCCCCGGGGGAAGTATTCCGGTCAAACGCGCGGCGCGCGCCGCGCACGCCAGCCGAAAGCGAGCACCAGCCCCAGCGCGAACAAATTCGTCGTCAGCGAACTGCCGCCGTAGCTCAAAAACGGCAATGTGATGCCGGTGATCGGCGTGAGTTTGATCGTCATGCCGATGTTTTCAAAAATCTGGAATGTCCACATGCCCACCAATCCGGCGACGACGTAGCGTTCGAACGGCGTACGGACTTCCATGCCGATGCGGATCAAACGATACATCAAGAAAAAGTAAAGCAAAACCACCGTGGCCCCGCCCAAAAAGCCGTAATGCTCGGCGATCACGGCGAAGATGAAATCCGTCTGCGCTTCCGGCACCCAGTGATGCTGGGTAAGCAAATAGGCGTCCGAACCGGCCTTTCCGGACATCTCGCCGGAACCGATGGCCAGAAGCGACATATAGATCTGATATTGATCCGGATCGGAGGGGTTCGGCGGATCGACCAAAAAGGCCGTGATCCGATTCCACTGGTACACTTTGATGATCTTGAAAAAAAGCGGATTGGCGAACCAATAAAGCCCGCCGAGCGCGAGCACCCCTGCGGCGTATATCCCGATCACCGCGAGCACGTGACGCACGCGCGCGGCCACGGCCAACACGGCCATGAGGACAAAGAGCAAGACGATCGTATTGCCGAGATCCGGTTCGAGCAAAATGAGCACGGCCGGAACGGCAAACAAGGCAAAAAAAGGCCACAGGTCCCAAAAACGCTCCGACTCCCGCCCTTCTTCCTCGCGCAGAGCAAACCACCGGGCACCCATCAAAATCGTCGCCAGTTTGGCGATTTCCGCCGGTTGCAGCTTGATGCCCTTATACTCCAGCCAGCGCATTTCACCGGTGGAGGATCCCAGAACCAATACGACGAGCAAAAGAAACAGCGCCGTACCGTAAAAAAGAGGCGTAAGCTGCATGACCGTCCGCCCGTCCAACCATTGGACGGCCAGAAGCAGCACCAAGCCGATGCCGTACCAGACGATCTGCTTGAACGGTTCCCCGTACGACGGATTCGCGCCGCTGATGCCCAGATAACTCAAAACGGCGAAAGAGAGGATGAGCCCGATCGTCATCCAATCGAAGTGACGCCACGGTTCGAGCATCCACCGCGCGTTCATCGAATTGCCCATCACCATCCGAATAGCCGACGCATCCGCGAAAAGAGGCCGGTATGTTCTTCGAAATTCATCAGCGGTACGCTTTCGCCGAGCATGCGCCGGGCGATGTTCCGATAGGCCAGCGCCGCGCGGGTCTTCGCCTCGAGGACGACCGGCGTTCCCTCATTCGTCATTTTGATCACCGCCTCATCGTCCGGTACGACGCCGAGGAGATCGACGCCGAGGATCTGGACGATCTCTTCGATGCTCACCTGCTCACCGGCCCGGGCCATCTGCGGCCTCAGACGGTTGATGATCAGCTTCGGGCCGTATAGTCCGCGTTTTTCCAACAGACCGATGACGCGGTCGGCGTCGCGGATGGCCGACACTTCCGGAGTGGTCACGACGATGGCCTGTTTTGCCCCGGCCACGGCGTTTTGAAACCCTTGCTCGATTCCCGCCGGAGAATCGATGAGGACGAAATCATACTGCGGGGCAAGCACGTCGACGATGCGCACGAACGCTTCCGTCTCCAACGCCGACTTGTCCTTCACCTGCGCCGCCGGGAGAAGCACGAGGCGATTGTCAAAACGTTTGTCGCGCACCAGCGCCTGCTCCAGTCGAGCTTCCCCCTGCGCCACGTCGATGAGATCATAGACGATGCGGTTCTCAAGCCCCAGCACGAGGTCCAAATTGCGCAGTCCGATGTCCGTGTCGATGAGCACCGCCGACTTGCCGAGCATCGCCAGCGCCGTTCCGATGTTCGCGACGGTCGTCGTTTTTCCGACGCCGCCCTTGCCCGAGGTGATGACAATCACTTCTCCCATGCCGAACGCTCCTTTGTTTCCATCTCGCGTCATCTCATGCACACCCGTTTGATTCTGCCGTCAGGCCATACCCGGCAGGCCACTCAAGCGGTCGAGGAGACGTCAAGCGTCCGGAGCGCCGTAAGCGGGTGAAAGGTGAGCGCCCCGTCTTCCAACCGAACGAACGCCCCGCGGCCGTAGTACGCCGGGGGCACGTCTTCGGCGTGCACGTCCGCGATCGATAAATGGGTCGCCCGCATGTCGTGCGCGACGATGAGCCGATGCCGGCCGCCGACGCCGGCGTAGGCGCAGCCGGCCAACTGGCCGAAGACGAAGATGTTCCCGCCGGCGCGCACGACCCCGCCGGGGTTGACGTCGCCCAAGATGAGGATATCTCCCTCGCTTTCGACGAGCTCCCCGGAGCGGATGATGCCCACTTCCGTATGCGTCCTAGCACGCCGAAGCATCGCCTCGACCTCTTCTTTCAGATAGACGTCGCGCACGACTTCCCGCACGGCGAGCGACGGACGGCGCTCAAATTCGGCAAGAATGGCCCGAAGGACGTCCTCGGGCACGTAACGGGAACCGAAATGAAGCACCACCGGCGTCGGACCGCCCCGCCCCGCCAGTCGATCGAGCCCTTCCTCAAGGCGATAGGACAGGGTGCTCAGGAGTTCATCGATCGAACAGGTCGGATCGAAATAAAAGACGAGCCCGTCGCGTGTGCCTTTGATGTGGATGCGCGGTGCTGTCGCCGCCAACAGACGTCCCCTCGCTTTCCGCTATCCATTTCGCTTTTGGGCGGTCGATTTCCTGCCGACGTCCCCCAGCGGTCTTTACGGGACGACCGGATGAAGCGGCTCGAGCGGCGTGACGCCGAAATAGGCGTCGATGATGCGCCGGGCGATGCGATGGGCGATCGGTCCGCCGATTTTTTCCGCATTGGCGCTCACGTTGGGCACGACGACGGCGAAAGCGATTTCCGGTTTGTCCGCCGGCGCATAACCGATGATCAGCGAATTGTTGACGCCGAGCTTGACTTGCGCCGTCCCTGTCTTGGCCGCCACCTTGACCGCCGATCCGACAAACGTCCCGCCTGCCGTTCCGCCGGGCTCGGTCACCAGGCGCATGCCTTCCTTGACATAGTCGAGCCAGCGGGGATCGACCTCCACGTGCCCGAGCACTTCGCCCTGGATCTCATAGACCACCGGACCGGGACCCTTGGCGTTTTCCACCGGGAGGTTCACCGAATGGACGACGTGCGGGCGGATGCGCCGGCCGCCGTTGGCGATGGTGGAGACATATTGAGCGAGCTGAATCGGCGTGTAGCTGTCGTACTGTCCGATCATCATGTCCGCCAATCGACCGAGAAGCGGTTGGTTTTCTTTTTTGCCCGTCCCCTCATCCGGCAGATCGATGCCCGTTTTCACGCCCAACCCGAACTGCGCGGCAAAGCGGCGGACGACGTCGAACTGCGAAGCGTAATCGCCGCTCCGGCGGTACAAGCGCATGGCGATGTCGTACATATACGTGTTGATCGATTCTTTGATGGCCTTGATGCCGTCCGTCCAGCCGTGTCCGCCGCTTTTCCAGTCTTTCTTGATGTCCCGACCGATGCGGTACGTCCCCGTCGACAAGACCTTCTCCTGCGGTCCGATCAGCCCTTCGTTCAGGCCGAACATGACGGTGATCAATTTGAACGTCGAACCGGGCAGATAGCCGCCGCCCGTCAAGCTGTTGAACTGATCGATCGTCGCCCAATCACAGGTGGACGGCTTGTTCCAGCAGTTCAGATCATAGCCGGGGTACTTGGCCATGGCGAGAATATCCCCGTTCCACGGATTCATGACCACGGCCATGGCTCTTGTGAGCGCGCCGGCCTTTTGTTGCTCGGGAATCGCGTTGAAACGCTCCGCCTCTTCTTTCAGAATCGACTCCACCGTACGCTGGAAACGCGCGTCCAGCGTGAGCACGATGTTGTTTCCCGGCTTTGCCGCATAGACCGGCTTAAATGTTTGCCGTCCGGTCAGATTGTTGACATGCACCTCGGCGACGCCGGGCATGCCTTTCAGCACCGATTCGTAGGACGCCTCGACGCCCATCTCGCCGTACGGTTCATCCATGCTGTAGCCGGCGGAAAGAAGCTCTTCGATGCGCTCCGGCGCGCGCACTTTCACCGGGCGCGTGTAGCCGATCACCTGCGTGGCGAGGTCCCCGTACGGGTAGATGCGCTCCGCCGTAGTGACGACGCGCACGCCGGGAAAATCGTCCAGCCGTTCCCCCAGTTGAAAAACGACGTCTTCCGGCAGATCGACGGGCGTATTGCCGAATGCGATGATCCGCGGCAGGTGGCGCGGAAGCATGAGCGGCGCTTCTTCCAGCTTCCATTCCGCATCTTGAAACGGCTTCCCGTCGCGGAGCGCCTGCCTGGCCGCCTTCAGGTCGCCCGAAACGGGCACATAGCGCCAGCCGACATCGAGCGCCTCCAAGATGTCCACGCGATTGTTCAGCCCCTTGTTCAGCGACGGACCGAGCGGCCGAAGCAGCGCTTCCAAAGCGATCGCCGTGCGGATGATGTCGTCTCGGCTCAAGCCCTCATCCAAAAACGACAACCGGAAAACCGGCACGTTTTGGGCCAGCGGAACGCCGTTCACATCGTAGATCCACCCGCGCGGCGCGACCTCCGAGACTTGTTTGATATTGACTTGTCCCGCAGCCTTGGCGTACATCGGGCCGTCGACGAGCATGAGCTGCATGAGCCGCAAGATGAGCGCGGTGAACAGCACAAAGATGAAGATGAACAACAGGTTGAACCGCCGTACGACGCGTTTCACCGCTCATGCGCCCCCTCTTGCTCTCCGTCCGCGGCTTCCGTCGCTTCCGCATCCGAATCTCGGAACACGCTTCCCAGCGGATACAACAGCAAACAGAGCGCCGCCCCGAGCAGGGCATCCCACATCGCCTGATGCCGGAACCAGTACTCCGGCTCGACCTCCGTCCAGCGAAAAAGGCGAAAGAGGCCGTACAAAAAAGCGTCGTTCAACAACGCGGCGAGGCCCGAGAGCAGGGCGGCGGTCCAAATGTTGCGATAGACGATCCGCCGCGCTTCGCCCGCCAAAAGTCCCCATACGGCGTCGAAATACAGGTTCGGACCGATGGCCCGGCCGAACGCCATATCGGTGGCGAGACCGAGCACGGCGCCGACCGCCGCCCCGCGCTCGGCGCCGCGGGCGAAGGCGTACACCGTGAGCAACGTCAAGGCAAAACGCAGGCGCACCGGATATTGAGACACGAGCGATCCGGGAAGGAGGAGGTGGGCAAGAGTAAAATCGGCGACCAAAGCCCCGAAAAACAGCAAAAAAGACAAAAAACCTCTCATCACCGATGCTCCGTTCCCGTCGCCGACGGCGCGCGATCCAAGCGGCTTGCCACGAGCACCCAGTCAAGGTGGTACAAATCTGCCGCCGGCTTCACCATCGCCGTGTACGTGAGCATGTCGCCAGACGGTACGACGCGTTCCACCTCGCCGATGATGATCCCCTTCGGGAGGACGCCGCCGAGGCCGGAGGTGACGACCCGGCTGCCGACGGGGACGTCTGCGTCCAGCGGAATTTTGCTCATCGTCAGCCATCCGTGTTCGACGTCGGTGCCGTCGATGACGCCGTAGGCCGGCGTCTTGCCGACCGTCATCGCCGCGATGTGCAGCATCCCTTCGAGGTCGGTGATGAGCCGCACGTCGCTCGTAAACGCCGATACCCGATCGACGACGCCGACGAGCACGCCGCCTTCGGAAAGCACCGCTTCCCGCGGCATGACGCCGTCTTTTTGCCCGCGATTGATCGTAAACTGATGATACCACGCATCATCGCTCCTGGCGATCACTTCCGCCGCCAAAAGCGCGTAATCGCGGCTCGTGGCCTTGACTTCCAAAAGCGCGCGCAACTTTTCGTTCTCCGCCTGGACGAGGTCGTATTCCGCCTTAAGCCGCGCAAATTGCACGAGCGAGCGCTTGAGCGCCTCGTTTTCCGCATACGTATCGCCGAGATCGGCGATGCGCTTCGCCCACATCTTCGCCCAGCCGAACGGCTGCTGGACGGCCCAGGCGGCGACGCCGACGACATCTTTCACGAACTGTTCCGGAAGCGAAAGTACCCCGCGCGGCACCGGCGTGAACGCCAGCGCCACCGCCAGGGCGATGAAGGCCATAAACAACATGATGATGCGGCGGCCAAAGCGGTGCATCGGGTTTGCCTCCCCGCATCAGCCGGAGAAGGAGCGTTTCCCCGCCTTTTTGGGATCGAACAGGTGTTTTTTGTACTGATCGAGATTCTCCAGCGCCCGTCCGGTGCCGATGACCACCGAATCGAGCGGATTTTCGGCGACGAAGACCGGGATGCCCGTCTCTTCCGAAAGGCGCTGATCCAGCTCGCGCAGGAGCGCGCCGCCGCCGGTGAGGACGATCCCCCGATCCATGATGTCCGCCGCCAGCTCCGGCGGGCTTTGCTCCAGCGTCACTTTGACCGACTCGACGATGGACCCGACCACTTCGGAGAGCGCCTCGGCGATTTCCGTCGCCGTGACGTCGATCGTCTTCGGCAGACCGGTGATGAGGTCCCGCCCGCGGACGCTCATCGTCGCTTCCTTGCGCGGTGGGCGCGCGGCGCCGATCTCGATCTTCAGCGCTTCCGCCGTCCGCTCGCCGATGAGCAGATTGTGCCGCCGCTTGATGTGCTGGATGATCGCTTCATCCATCTCGTCGCCCGCCGTGCGCACCGAGCGGCTGGTGACGATCCCGCCCAAAGAGATGATCGCCACCTCCGTCGTCCCGCCGCCGATGTCGACGACCATGCTTCCGGTCGGTTCCCACACCGGCAGATTGGCGCCGATCGCCGCGGCAAACGGCTCTTCGATCGTCATCGCCTCGCGCGCTCCGGCCTCCCGGGCCGCTTCTTCCACCGCCCGCTTTTCCACCGGCGTGACCCCGTACGGGATACAGACCATGACGTTCGGCCGGCGGCTGATGAGGCCGCGCGTCCGTTGTGCCTTCTGGATGAAATACCGGAGCATCATCTGCGTCGTGTCGAAGTCGGCGATCACGCCGGAGCGCATCGGCCGCTTGACGACGATGTTGCTCGGCGTGCGACCGACCATCTGTTTGGCCTCTATGCCGACCGCCTCGATCGCGCCGGTCTTCGTGTTCACGGCGACGATCGACGGTTCCTTGACGACGATGCCTTTGCCCTTGACGTAGACGAGCGTGTTGGCGGTGCCGAGGTCAATCGCCATGTCGCGGGCGATCGCAAACAACATGGATGTTCATCCTTCCCTTTTAGGCCGTCGACACGACCTCAATGATCTTCCGCGTTCATCAGACCGAGCGCCATCAAGCTCACGTAATCGCCGTCACCGATGATGACGTGGTCGAGCACGTCGATCCCCATGATGCGTCCGGCGCGCACGAGTCTCGCCGTCACGCGGCGATCTTCTTGGCTCGGCGTCGGATCGCCGCTCGGATGATTGTGCACAAGAACGATGCTCTGGGCGCTTTTGCGCACCGCCTCCCGGAACACCTCCCGCGGATGAACGAGGGAGGCGTCCAGCGTGCCGACGAACACCGTCTTATCGCCGATCAGTTCGTTTTTTGTATTTAAAAAAAGAACCGCGAAATGTTCCTGCTTCAAATAGCGCATGCGATCCATCATCACCTGCGCCACGTCGCCCGCCGAACGGATGACGCGCGCCTTCGGCAACGCCCGGGAAAGCCTCCGGCCGAGTTCAAAGGCGGCCTGCAGCTGAACCGCTTTGGCCATACCGACCCCGCGGATCGCCGAAAGCTCTTCCACCCCCATGCCGAGCAACGCACGCAAGTTGCCGGCAGTGCCGAGAATGCGTTCCGCAAGGCGCAGGACGCTCTCCCCCCGCGTCCCGGTGCGGAGCAGAATGGCGATGAGTTCGACGTCGGAGAGCGCTTCCGGACCGAGCTGCCTGAGGCGCTCCCGGGGTCGGGCCTCTTCCGGCACGTCCTTGATGCGCATGGGGGCTTCGTCACCGCCTTTCTCCATTTTCCCTCCGGCATTGTTCCGCCGACGTCTCCTCGGGGGCATCCAAGGCGCATCAACCGGCCGTCCCCGTTTACGGCGCCTACGCTTTCGCCGATTGCGGAGCGATGTACGACCAGAGGTCGATGTCCAGCCGTAGCAGCAATCGACAGAGCGCATAAAGCGGGAGACCGACGACATTATAATAGTCGCCCTCCAAGCGCGAGGCAAACAACGCCGCGCGCCCTTGAACCGCGTAGGCGCCGGACTTGTCCAGCGGTTCTCCGGTGCGCACATAGGCGCGGATGAGATCATCGGAAAGGGGATCGAACGTCACCCGCGTCACTTCGTACGCTGTCTCCGTCCGCGTCCCGTAGGCCGCATACAGCCCGGAGACGACCCGATGCGTCGTGCCCGAAAGCATGCGCAGCATCTCTACCGCCGCCTCATCGTTTTCGGGCTTACCGAACAGGCGCCCTTCACATTCGACGATCGTGTCGAAAGCGAGGACGAGCGCCTCCGGTCTGAGCGCGCGGATCTTGTCCCCTTTGGCGCGCGCCAGGCGCACGGCATTCGCTTCCGCCGATTCGGCCGGATCAAGGGTTTCGCTGACCTCACTCGGCAAGGCAGCAAACGGCAGACCGATCATCTGAAGCAGCGCCGCGCGGCGCGGCGATTGTGAAGCGAGTACGATCGGCGGTTTCATGGCCACGGTGAGAATCCCCCGTCATCGCCTTCGTGAGCTTGGCTTGTCAGGCTTTGGCGAACGGCGTCGTTCGACCGATCAGGTTTATTATATCGGAATTCGGCAAACGAACACAACGCACAACAAAAAACGGGCGATCACAAAAATCGCCCGCGTGTCTTCCGGCGATCCTTAACGTGCCACCGCATGTTCATAAAAGGCCAAAAGCGCCTTGAAATAATCGAGTCGCGCCTGTTCATTGGCGAGGAGGTACGCCTCACTGGGCGCTTTGATATATTCGACGAGACCCATGACCGCCTGATTGAGCGCCGTGGTCATCGTCTCCACGTCTTTGCCGGCCGCTCCGTTCAGCCGATCTTTCAGCCGATTGCCCTCCTCCAGGAATCGACCATGCGTCTCTTTGAACGCTTTCCACGACGCGTCATCGATGACCACCGGTTCATGAAGCCCCAGCGCCGTCCAACGGCCGCTCAAATCGAACAAGTACAACCCGTGCGTGAGAAACGATCCGATGAGCGATGCGTCCTCCGCATCGAACGTCGCCTGGATGGCCCCGCCGGAGAGGGCATACGGCCGCACGTACACGTCAAAGCCTTTCCCCACGTAGTACGCGGCAAGCTCCGTCGCATCGTCCAGGCGGTATGTGACGCCGTAGAAGAGGCGCAGCGGTTCGCCCTCGACGAGCGTCGCCGGGACCGATTCGGATTCGGCGCGCTTCAACAGGGGCTCACTCGATGCGCGATCGTTGAACACCCCGCCTTGGATGGCGTAAAACGTCTGGGACGGCAGCATTCCCGAACCGACGAACGGTGCGACGTTGGAAGCGCCTTGCGTCCCGGCGTTCGTTCCGTTGTCCACGACGCGCGCGCCTTGTTCCGGTGCGCGCGGCGCCCCTGTCCGGCCCGGCAGACGGGCGAACGTTCCGTCCATGCCGATCCACAGCCAAAGGAGAATGTATCCGAACAGCGCCCCGAAGACGACCGCCGAAAGGATCGACAACACCCACTTGACGGGTTCTCGGCGCCGGCGGACCGCCGGCTGAAAGGGAACGAACGCGCGCCGTCGGGTAAGGCGTTCCCCATCCACGACGTTCGGACCGTGCCGCGCCTTCCCGGGCCCTGATGGGTCATCCGCCTCCACCACGGCGTGATGCAGGCGATCGACATCGCCGTCGGCATGCGACGCCTCGCCGAACCATTTTTCATAGACGCGCGTTTTGAACCTTCCGTCCAGTAACCGATCGAGGCGGCAAGGGCGGCGGCGACGATCATCAACACGTCGACGTTGAGCTTTTTTTCACGGACCAAGGTGCGGAGGCCTTCTTTGGCCTTGTGGTATCCGCCGATCACGTAGGCGAGCAGAAAAAGCGGCACGACGACGGTCGCCGGCGCGGAAAAGACGTCCGATGTCCAAGCGATCGCCGTCAATATCCCGCTGGCGAGGGCGAGGACGAGCTCGCCGTAGGTCGCCCACTTGAGCGCCCATGCGGAACGCGCTTGGTTCACGTGTGCTTCGGCGGCGCGTGCTTTGTCCGATGTATAAACCATGAACGAGCCCTCCCGTTGGTCTTCTTTTTTAGTCTAACACTTACATTAGAATTATAATAATTAAGCGCGCCGAAGTAAAGCACACGACACCGCAAAAAGAAGCATAGCACGCGGCGAGCGGTACCAAAAACGCCCGACGGCTGCGCGCAGCCGTCGGGCGTCATGGAGAAACGTCGCCGCATGGAGAAACGTCGCCGCGTTTTCAGCGGATGGCCGCTTCTGTATCGGCGTCGAAAAAGTGGATTTTTTCCGGATGGAGGGCGAGGGTGACGCGTTCGTGCAGCGCCGGGTTGAACGCCGCGTCGACGCGGGCGACGATTTCGGTCTGTTCGTCGAGCGCAAGGTACAGATAGCGTTCGGAGCCCATGTTTTCGACCACTTCCACTTCCGCCGTGAAGCGCATGGCTTCCGGCCCGTCTCGGACGATGTCCTGCGGCCGAATGCCGAGCACGACCGTACGGCCGACGTACCCCCGATCGCGCAGCACGCGGGCTTTGGCCTCCGGTACGGAGACGGTCAGGTGCGGGTTTTGGAAGACGAGGCCGTCTTTTTCTTCGCGGATCGTTCCGCTCACGAAGTTCATCGCCGGCGAACCGATAAATCCGGCGACGAACATGTTCACGGGGTGGTGATAGATGTCGTCCGGCGAGCTTTCCTGCTGGATGACGCCGTCTTTCATGACGACGATGCGGTCGCCCATCGTCATCGCCTCGGTCTGGTCGTGGGTGACGTAAATCGTCGTCGCGCCGAGCCGTTCGTGCAGTTTGATGATCTCCGCGCGCATCTGCACACGGAGCTTGGCGTCGAGGTTGGAGAGCGGCTCGTCCATCAGAAACACCTGCGGCTCGCGGACGATCGCCCGGCCCAAAGCGACGCGCTGCCGCTGCCCGCCGGAGAGCGCTTTGGGTTTGCGGTCGAGCAGATGCTCAATGTCCAGGATGCGCGCCGCCTCGTGGACGCGTTTTTTGATCTCGTCTTTCGGGAATTTGCGGAGTTTGAGGCCGAAGGCCATGTTGTCGTACACACTCATGTGCGGGTACAACGCGTAGTTTTGGAACACCATGGCGATGTCCCGATCTTTCGGCGGCACGTCGTTCACCAGCCGCTCGCCGATGTAAAGTTCTCCTTCACTGATCTCTTCCAACCCGGCGACCATCCGGAGCGTCGTCGATTTGCCGCAGCCGGACGGGCCGACGAGCACGACGAATTCACCGTCTTTGATCTCCAGGTTGATGTCTTTGACGGCGACAAAGCCGTTCGGGTAGCGCTTGGTGATGTTTTTCAACGTGACGGAGGCCATGGGGATGCTCCTTTCTTCGAAGTCTTTGTCGATAGACGCATCCCCAACCTAACGCACCCGGTTCATTCGGACAATGGACAAGGTGCACAAAAAAGCGGTCGTCTCGCCGCCGGATGTTTTACGGCCGCTCGTCGACGTCCGGCGCAAGCCGCGCCAAGATGTACAAGGCCAGTGCGTCGTCGAAGCGGCGGGGATCCAGACCGGTGGCTTCCTTTAATCGTCCGAGACGGTAGAGCAAGGTGTTGCGGTGCACCTCGAGGGAGCGCGCCGCGCGTGAGACGTTGAGGCGCTCGGCCCACAGGGCGCGGACGGTGGGCCAGGTGCCTTCCGGCCACCGGGCGCCGTAGCGTGCCCGGACGGCTTCGGCCAGTGGCCTTCGGGCGTCGTCCGCAAGGAGATCGACCACGAGCGCGCCGAGTCGCCGCGGCCACGGTTCGGCCGCGCCGAAGGGGACATGTTCGGCGGCGCGGATCATCCAGGGCAGGACGGCGGCGAAAACTTCCACCGCGTCGAAAGGGCCGTCGTAGGTGAGGGCGACGGTGAGGTGCGCTTCCTGTAGCCAGGCGTCGACGAGCCCGGACGCGGCGTCATCGATGTCGTCCGCATGTTTCAAAAAGGGGGCGGTAAAACAAAACAGCGCCCGGTCGTCCGCAGGATCGCTGAGCGTCTCGCGGACAACGCGTCCGTCCGACGGCGGCGTCGGCGATCGAAAAAAGCGCCAAACGCCGTTCAACCCGTACGCTTCGGCGACGGTGCCGAGCGCTCGGCGGTCCTCGGGGCTAAGCGGTTGCCGAAGTCTGAGGACCGCCGCATGCATCGTCCGGCGGCGTGCGAACCACGGCCGGAGCGCCTCGATGAGCGATGTATGTACGGTTCGCATGTACAACTCCCTCGTTCTGGACGGGGATCCGACTCGGGTAAAAATAGCGCGGTGCAGAAGTCGTCTCCTCCATGGGCTCAATTTACGCTGCTTGACGTGCTACAATAAAGCTGTCGATGCCACGGGGAGGAAGCGGATGATGCGAAAGCGGGCGTTCGTCATCGCGGTTGTGGGAATGCTGTTGCTCGGCGGTTGTATCAAGACGCCGTCGTACGACAATTCCGGTCCGGCGGAACGCGCTCCGCTCAGCATGGCGGTTCTGATCGAAGGTTCGGTCTACGATCAGGGTTGGGATTCGGAAGCGTATGCTGCGCTTGCGGCGCTCGATCGAACGTACGGGGCCGACGTGACATACGTGGAATTTCACAATAGAGCGACGCCCGTGCGCGTGCGGGAAGCCGTCGAACGGCTCATCGCCGAAGGGCGCACGCTCATCGTCGGCCACGGCGCCGTGTTTGCTCCGGTGCTGGAGGCGCTTGGCCGTCGTTACCCTCAGACGATGTTCGTCTCGATCAACGGCGAAGCCGACGGGGAGAACGTCGTGCCGCTCTTTTATTCCGGCTACTCCACCGGTTTTCTGGCCGGGGCCATGGCCGCGCTCATGTCCCGCCACGGCATCGTAGGCATCGTCAGCGCTTACCCTGAGCAGGCGGAAAATGACGGTTTTCGCGACGGTGCCCACTATGTGAACCCCGATACCCGCGTACTCACCGCCGCTGTCGGCAGCTGGGGGGATCGGGCGGGCGGTCGGGCCGCCGCGAAGCAGCTCGTCGACCAGGGAGCGGAAGTGCTCTTTCCGGCCGGCGACGCGTTCGCCATCGAGGTGATCGATGTCGCGCGCTTAAGCGGTCGCTATGCGGTCGGATTCATCATAGATCAATCGTTCATCGCGCGCAACACGGTGGTCACAAGCGTCATGCAGAACGTTCGCGAGCTGTATGACGACATCTACCGCCGGGCGTGCGACGGCACGCTCGGCGAACTGCGCGGCAAGGTATTGGATGTGCAAAGCGGCGGGGAGCGCCTTTCGCCCTTTGGACCGATGGTGCCGAAAGACGTTGAACAGAAGATGCGCGCGCTTTACGAGGCGCTTCAAAGCGGGCGGATCACGGAAGCCGAGCTTGTGTCGGGGAGTCAGAAATCGTCGTGACGGGCTGGCGCCGCTTCTGGCTCGATCTTCCGCTTGCGCGTAAGCTGTTTTTGACGATCGGCGCCATCGTCAGCATGACGGTGCTCTCGACGTTGCTCTCGGTTTTTTTGTTCGTGAAGATCATTCATTCGTACGATCGCGTGATGACGGCGCAGCACATCTGGTTTTGGGAGATGGAATACAAAAACACCATCTATGCGCGCATTCACGCCGTGACGGCGTACATCGCCACCGGGGATCCAGCGTATCGCGAGCAGTTTGAAGAGACCGCCAAGCGCGTCGCGGTCTTGGAGCGTTCTCTGGAACAAGCCACGTCCGGCGCGGAAAAAGCGGCGCTCGCCGATTTTTTTCGTGATCAGCGAACGTTTGATTTCACGCTCCGTAACCGGGTCATACCGGTCTACGAATTGGGAAACTTTAACGATGCCTGGGAGACTTTGCTCACGGACGTCGAAGAAGAAGCGCGCACGCTCCTCGCCCGGCTGGAGACGTTCAGCCGAAAGAAAGAAACGGAGATCGCGACGCTCACGGAAGAGACGGCCGCCTACGGGCGTGAGGCGGTGATCGCGACCGGCGTCATCTGGTCGATCCAGCTGTCGGTCGCGGTGCTCGTCGGTATGCTCTTGTTCCGTTCCATCGAGCGGCCGGTGGCGCGCCTGAGGGCGGCGACGGAGCGGTATCGGCGCGGTGAGTTTGAAGAACGTTTGAACCTGTCCCGCCGCGATGAATTGGGTGCTCTCGCCGATGCGTTCGACGTGATGGGATCCCGCATTCAAACCCTCGTCGAGGCGTTGCGCGCGGCGAACGCGTATCTGGCCGAAGAAAGCGCCCGGGCGAAAGCTGCCGATCGGTCGAAGTCGGAGTTTCTGGCGACCATCTCGCATGAGCTTCGCACGCCGCTGGGCGGGATCATCGGGTTTTCCGAGGTGCTCCTCGGCGATGATTTCGGTACGTTGAACGAAAAGCAAAAAACATACGTTCAGCGCATTTTAAGCAACGGCCAGCATCTGCTCGCGCTGATCAACGATCTGCTCGACTTGAGCAAGGTCGAGGCCGGCGCGATGGTGCTCAATCGCGAGCAAGTTCGGATTTTGGACTTTTTCCGCGAGGCGCTCACCGTCGTCGAGGCACGGGCGCAAAAGGGCGGGATCACGCTGCGCTTCCAACATGAGACCCGCCGCGAGAGCTTCTGCTTTGATCCCCTCCGCATGCGGCAGATCATGAACAATCTTCTCTCCAACGCGGTGAAGTTCACGCCGACCGGCGGGACGGTGACGGTTCGTCTGCGGGACGGGGAAGACGGCGCGCTGGTCGTTGACGTGGCGGACACCGGCATCGGCATTCGCCCCGAGGCGCTGGAGCGCATTTTTCTCCCGTTCGTACAAGAAGATTCGGCGCTCGGCCGTCGGTATGAGGGGACGGGATTGGGCTTGAGCCTCACCAAACGGTTGGTCGAACTTCACGGCGGCCGCATCGAGGTGGACAGCGCGCCGGGGGCGGGTTCGCGCTTTACGGTGGTGATTCCGGAAGCGCCGTGTGAAGACGGGCGGTCGGTTCATCCGCTCGACGTCCGCTCGACTTTGCTTTCGCGGCCGCCTGGGGTCATCCTCGCCGGCCTTGAACCGCCGCTTGCCGATGCGCTTCGGGTGCGGTTGGAGGAGGAACAGATTTCCGTGATCGTCGTCGAAGATCTTACGGCGGCGGAATCGGCGGTTCGCCGGTCTCTGCGGGCCAAAGCGGTCGTCGTCTACGGCTTTGACGCGCCGGAGGGCGCGACCGAGGTGCTGAAGCGGCTTTCGTCGGCCGGCGGAGAGATCATTGCCGTGACGCCGGCCAAGCTTTCGCTTTCGGCGAAAGCCCACCTGTTCCGATGGGCCAAGGCGATCGTTCCGCCGGAACGCGAGGCCGTGCTTCGGGCGCTTCAGCCGTATTTAAAACGGGACGTCGTCGAACGTTCTTCCGCCGAAGCGCTCAACCTGCCCGACAGGCATGCTGCGGATGATCGTCCCATATCCAGGAGGGACCGGGAACGATGGCCGGACGGATCTTGATCGTGGAAGACAATGAGACGAATGCCTTATTGTTCAGTGACGTGCTCACCGCCCGCGGGTATGCGGTCGATGTGGCGCCGGACGGCGAGCGGGCTTTTGCGCTGCTCGAACGGGAACGTCGTTATGATTTGATTTTGCTCGATATTCACCTGCCGGGGCTGGACGGTCTGTCCGTCGCCCGGGCCATTCGCTCGACGCCGGAGTTCGACGACGTGCCGATCGTCGGGCTGTCGGCCCTGGTCACCGAACGGGAGATTCAGGAGGCGTACGCCGCCGGTTTTGACGACTACCTCACCAAACCGGTGGAGATCAAGACGCTCGTCGAGGCGGTCGAGCGCTATGTCCGCCGCGGGCGCAAGGCGGCGTCGGCCGGCGGCGCGGGGGACGTTCATTCTTCCGGCGACGGTGCGGCAAACGGGACATAAACAGGCCATATCCGGCTTGTCCGTCAAGGTTTGCCGACGTTCCGGCGAAGTCCTTTGGGGTAGTGATTTTTCAGCGTGCCGCCCGTCGCTTTGACCCAGCCGAGCGGGAAGCCGTCCAAGACGGCCAGGGCATACCCGTCGGGAGTGCCGGGGCGCTCCAGCGTCTCGCCGCGAAGGTAACGCTCGGCAGCGCTTAGATCGAGCGGGACGAGGCGCCCGCCGGTGAGTTCATGGGGGCGGTGGGCGAGCGCCAGCGCGTGAGACGGGAGAAATCGACCGTTGCGCATTTCCCCGAGGCGCAGGCCCCTTAGGCGGAGCGGGAGGGTATGGAGCGCGGCGGCGACGAGAGTCGCGGGCAGTGCCTCGACGTGGGGCGGATCCCAGATGAGGGTCATGCCGCCGCGCGTTATGGCGACGCGGCCGGAGTCATCCGGCCGTAAGGGGCTTTCCGGGAGCGCATCGTCAAAAAACCGTTTCAAAAGCTGCACGATGGTCGCGTCGGGAGGCGAAAGCGCTCTTTGGCGCGCCGCTTTTTTCGCCGGGGAGGGGCTTCGGCGTTCGAGCGGACGGGCAAGAGGGAAGACGGGCCGAAAGCGCTCGGCCGGCATGTCCGTGCCCATGCCGGGTGCGGCGGATAAACGTCCGTCGGCGTCTTGTGTGCGACGGAAGCGGGCGATGAAGTGTCCCTCGCCGCGGGCGCGGTGAGGCAGGAGCCGAACGCCGAAGGGGGTAAAATCGGCGCCGACGAGCCGCGCCGCTTCGTCTTCGGTCGGCGGATGGAGCGCGATGTCCGGGTGGCGAGATAAAAACCGTTCGACGGTCTCTTCATTTTCCAGGCGATTCCACGTGCACGTGCTGTAGACGATCGTCCCGCCGGGTTTGACGAGCTCGACCGCCAGGTCGAGCAGCTCCGCCTGCAATCGCGCGGCGCGGTCGACCGCCGCTTCCGACCAGTGGGAGATCGCCTCCGGTTTTTTGCGGAACAACCCTTCGCTCGAGCACGGCGCGTCGACGAGGACGCGGTCAAAAAAACCGGGGAGCATCTCGGCGAGCTTTCGCGGATTAAGCACGGTGACCAGGACGTTGGGAAGTCCGAGCCGATCGACGTTCTCGATGATCGCCGAGGCGCGACCGGGATCGATGTCGTTGGCCAGGACGAAGCCGCCGTCCGTCAGGCGCGCGGCGATCTGCGTCGTTTTTCCGCCGGGTGCGGCGGCGAGATCGAGGATGCGTTCGTCGGGCCCGGGATCGAGAAGGAAAACGGGCGCCATCGCGCTCGCTTCTTGAATGTAATACAGTCCGGCGGCGTGATACGGGTGTTTGCCGGGCTCGATCGTCCGGGGAAAATAGAGCCCTTCGTCGGACCACGGGACGGGTTCGAAAGCTTGCGGGGGAAGATGGTAAGCGCGTCCGAGGCGTACGGCGAGCTCGGCCCGATCGATTTTCAAGGGATTGGCGCGGAGGCTTAAGACCGGCGGTCGGGTCAAGCTTTCGAGCAGCGCATCCGCTGCCTCCCCGAAATCCCGGCGCAGTCGTCGAAGGAACGCATCGGGGAGCGGCGGGCGATCCCGAGGCGATAAGACGCCGGATGGGGATGCGTATGTTTTCTGGGTCACGACCATCGCTTCACCTTCCGATTTTATGGGGGGAATGGCCATGTGGGGTCCGATCCGCACGGCGGACGACGTGCACCGTCTGCTTCGCCGCTTTAGGACGGTCATCTATACGGGCGATGCGCTCGGTGAAATCGAGCTCATGCGGGATGAGCTGCGTGAACTGTATGAGGCGCGCCTGATCGACAAAGAGACGCTTGCGCAGGCGCTTCATGCGCTCAAGGAACGGGAAGATGCGCTTCGCGCGGGCGGATGCTGACGGATTCCGATCCGCAAGAAAAAGCCGCCCGCTCAGCGGACGGCGGCGAGGATCTTTTGCAGGATGACCTGCTCGGGGACGGCGCCTTCCTGTTCTTCGGCCCCGTCGTTGATGACCGTCTTCGGCACGCCGTAGACGTTGTACGCGTTGGCGAGTTCCGGGAACTCCGTCGCTTCGATCATCTCCGCGCGGATTTTCGGATGGACCATCGCCATGAAGTGGGCGATGCGCACGGCACGCGGGCAGTACGGGCAGGTCGGCGTGACGAACACCTGGATGTGCACGTCTTTGTCGATCTGCTTAAGCTCTTCGACGGTCTTTTCGGAGAGGCCGTGCGTGCCGCTGCCGAGATCGATGATGTCCTCGATCAACGTGGTGAATTCGTATCCGGACGGGATGCCGTAGAAGCGTACGCCCGTATCCGAGCCGTCCGCTTGAACGAAGACGATCGCCGGGGTTTTGTCGACGCCGTAGCGCTCGGCGAGCGCGCTCGCTTCTTCGCGCTTGTGATACTGAACGTGGAGCTTGTCGGTGAGTGCGCTGAGCTCTTCGAGAATCTGCTTCGTCGCCTCGCCGTACTCCTTGTTTTCTTCGTCGCTCCAGAAGAAGACGATGTGCGCCGGTCCCGTCATCTTGCCGAACATGTCGCGGATCGTCTCTTTATCCTTCTCGGCGATGATGCCCATGCCCATCACTCCTTATCGGTTCAGGTAAGACAGCTGATTGTGTTACACATACCGGGTGTCGCATCTATGGTACTACATTTTTGAAAGAACGACAAGGGGGCGGTTCATTCGCCCGGCTAAACGTGGTACAATAAACGGCGGGCAGAAGGCGGAAATCAACCAAGAGGGGTTGGACGGATGGCCGACGATTTGCCGTACGATGAGGCGCTGTTCCGGGCGCTCACGGAGAGCACCGCTGCACCGGGATTCGAAGGCGACGTGAGGCGGATCGCGGAAAAGGCGATGGAAGGCGTGGTCGATCGCATCGTGCGCGATCGGCTGGGGAGCATCTTCGGCGTGTTGGACGGCCCTCGGGACGGACCGAAGGTCATGGTCGCCGGACATCTGGACGAAGTGGCGCTGATGGTCAGCGAGGTGACCGATGACGGATTCCTTCGCCTGACGGCGCTCGGCGGTTTCTACGAACCGGTGCTCCTCGCCCAGCGCGTCGTCGTCCTTGGACGAGCCGGGGCGGTTCCCGGCGTCATCGGCGCTCCGCCGCCGCACGGGTTGAGCGATGACGCGCGGAAGCAGTCGATCGCCTTGGATCAACTTTTCGTCGACATCGGCGCGACTTCTCGGGACGACGTGGCGAAGGCAGGCATCCGCCCGGGCGATCCCGTGGTACCGGTCGGTGCGTATACGCCCCTTTTCGGCGGCCGCCGGATACTCGCCAAGTCGTGGGACAATCGCTACGGCGTGGGGCTGGCGATCGAGCTCTTAAGAGTGATGCGCGGCGCGCCGCGGGTGAACACGCTCTACGCCGGGGCGACGGTACAAGAGGAAGTGGGCCTGCGAGGCGCGGAAACGGCGGCGCGGCTCGTCAAACCGGACGTTTTCTTCGCTCTCGACGCCGGACCGGCGGGGGACATGCCCGGCGGAACCGGGATGGGCAAACTCGGCGGCGGGGTGCTCCTTCGCGTCAAGGACCGCACGATGATCACGCACCGGGGACTGCGTGACTTTTTGATCGATCTCGCCGACGCGGAAGGCATCCCGTATCAGTTTTTTGTCTCGCAAGGCGGAACCGACGCCGGCCGCGTGCATACGACGGGCATCGGCGTCCCGTCGGCGGTGATCGGCATTCCGGCGCGTTACATCCACAGCCACGTATCGATCATCGATTTGGACGACTACCGAGCGGCCAAGGCGCTCCTCATCGCCGCGGTGAAAAGGCTGGATCGGGCGGCGCTTGAGGCGATCCTCGGCGGCATCGACTGACGTCCAAAGAGGCGCACGCAAGGAAGGTGATTCTGTGGCCATTTTGAAAAACGACTGGCAGGACATCCTGGGGCGCGAATTTGAACAGCCGTATTATCAGGCGCTGCGCCGTTTTTTGATCGAGGAATACCGCACGACGACGGTCTATCCCGATATGTATGATATCTTCAACGCCTTTCACTATACGCCTTTTCGGGATGTCCGCGTCGTCATCCTCGGTCAGGATCCGTATCACGGGCCGAATCAGGCGCACGGGCTCGCCTTTTCCGTCCGGCCCGGGGTGGAAATTCCGCCGTCGTTGGTCAATATATTGAAGGAGCTGGAGGCGGATCTCGGTATTCCTGTGCCGCGACACGGCCATCTGGTGCATTGGGCGAAGCAAGGCGTGCTTTTGCTCAATACCGTGCTCACCGTGCGCGCCGGCCAAGCCGGCTCACACCGCGGCCGCGGATGGGAAAAATTCACCGATGCGGCGATCGCCGCGCTCGGCGCTCGGGAGACGCCGACCGTGTTCTTCCTCTGGGGGCGCGATGCGCAGTCCAAGAGGCACCTCATTACCCACCCGAATCATCTCATCATCGCTTCGGCCCATCCGAGTCCGCTCTCGGCGTCGCGCGGATTTTTCGGCTCGCGGCCGTTTTCCGAAGCCAATCGTTTTTTGCTCGAACACGGGCGCGGCCCCATCGACTGGCGGCTTCCGGATATCGACCGACAACGTTTTACGGGGCATCGCGAGAAGGGAGACGGATGGCTTGACGGCGCATACGCTTGACGGGCATGAGATCGGCGAGTGGCTCCGGTTTGCCCGGTTATTGGCGGGCGACGCCGGCGCTTTGATCAAAGAACGGCTTAAAGCGGCGGAGAACGGCACGCGGATCGATATCGGCACCAAATCCGGACCGAGCGATCTCGTCACCGACGTCGACCGCGCCGTCGAGGCGCTGCTCGTAAGCCGGATTCGGCACCAATACCCCGCGCACGGCGTGCTCGGCGAGGAGGGAGCCAGGGAAGCGGGCCGTCCCGAAGCCCGCGGTCTCGTCTGGGTGCTTGATCCGATCGACGGGACGACGAACTTCATTCATCAGCGCGTCAACTTTTGCGTGTCCATCGCGCTTTACGCAGGTGACCAGGGGCTTGTCGGCGTCGTCTACGATCCGATGCGGGAGGAATTGTTCTGGGCGGCCCGCGGTGTCGGCGCGTACCTCAATGATCGTCGTCTTCGACTGGACGCGCCGAAGACGCTCCGAGAAAGCCTCATCGGGACGAGCCTCACGTGGATCAAACGGGCGCGCAAGGCCGGCGTGGTCGACCGGATCTGGACGATCGGCGAGCGTTCCCGCGGCATCCGCTCGCTCGGTGCGGCCGCCCTGGAGACGGCCTACGTCGCCGCCGGTCGGCTCGATGCGTACCTGTCCCTTCAGCTTTCGCCGTGGGATTTTGCGGCCGGAAAGCTGATCATCGAGGAAGCCGGCGGGGCAGTCGTCGATTTTTTGGGTACGCCGCTGTCTCTGGAAGTTCCGCGTTTGGGCTTTCTCGCCGCGCACCGTGACGTGGCGCCGGAGCTCATCGACATTTTGGCGCCGTGGGCCAAAGCGCAGCCCGACGCTTGAGCGTTATCCGGACGGCGAGGCATGCGGAGGCGCCGACGTTTGGGCAAGGAAACTTTTGCGCTACCCTTAAAACGAGGTGAGGGGTTGATTTTTTCTCCAAGGCGTGATACATTAGTTCGTGCCGGCGTGAAGTGGGGCCGTAGCTCAGCTGGGAGAGCGCGTGAATGGCATTCACGAGGTCGCCGGTTCGATCCCGGTCGGCTCCACCAATTTCATCATCTGCCGAAGCCTCAAGCGGGGCTTTTTTACGTCTTTGGTGCCGTGGAGTGATACCCAAGAGGCCGAAGGGGACGGTTTGCTAAACCGTTAGTGGGCGTTGCCCGGCGAGGGTTAAGTCCCTCTCACTCCACCAGGCCTTGAGGGGCGTAGTTCAATGAGTAAGAACGGCGGTCTCAAAACCGCAGGCGCGGGTTCGATTCCTACCGCCCCTGCCATATACCCGTGCGGCGCGGCGCCGCAATCGCTTCGCCCGTTCCGGGGCGAGCCATATCTTACCCGAGCGGTTCGCATCTCACGGCTTTATCATGGATGCGCGAGGTGGGGGGCATAGCCAAGCGGTAAAGGCAGAGGTCACCAAAACCTCGATCCCGGTTCCGAATCCGGGTGCTCCCTCCATGCGTTCCAATGTAGCTCAACAGGATAGAGCAGGGCTCATAACCGATTGGTCGCAGGTTCGAATCCTGCAGGGCCCACCACGCATGACGCGGTGGCGCGGCAGCGAACGGGGCGCAGAGGCGTCGGTGATTCCGGCCGCTTGGAGGTCAAGGGGGCGGTGACGGCGTTCGGTCGCACGCGGAGGAGTACCGAAGTGGTCATAACGGGGCGGTCTTGAAAACCGTTGGGGTCCATGCGGCCCACGTGGGTTCGAATCCCACCTCCTCCACCATGTCCGTCCCATAACCCCCGTGAACAAGCGCCCATGCGCATCAGGGGCACGCGTAGCCGCTGCATCGCCTGCTCGCGCTTTTGGCGCGAGCCGCGCGGTGTAGAGGAAAGTCCAGACTCGCCCGAGCTGCGATGCTCGGAGTGTTTGCGCCCGGCGCAAGCCGGGGCGGCGAGCGGCCCGTACCGCTTCGAGGCGCGCTTCGGCGCATGAGGCGTCCGAAAGAGGCGGTCCGGGAGCCGGGTTCGTCGACGGCGGTGAACGGAACTCCCGGAGTTCCCAGTAGCCTGAAAGTGCCACAGAGACGAGCTCTTCCGGCGACGGAAGAGGTGGAACGCGGTAAACCCCGCAAGCGAGAAACCCAAATCATGGTAGGGGAACCCTCCAAGGAGAAATGAATCGGCGGAGGGATCGGTCGACCGGGTCGCTCCAGCGCACTCAGGCGGCCGATAGAAAGATGGCTACGCCTCCTGTACGAGGGCTGGGCACCCGTTTGCAGTACGGGAGGACAGAATCTGGCTTATAGTGCTCCTGATCGCCCACATGGGCGCCTTCATACGCCGCCGAAGTGAAGCCGTTCACGTCGGCGGTTTTGTTTTTGTGGGCGTTCTTATTGATTTTTGCCGTCGTCGCCTGCATACTATAGACATGAAGGAGGGTATGTACGATGGCGCCATACCGCGTCCTCATCTTGAGCGCGAGCTTCGGCGAAGGCCATCGCCAGGCGTCGCGCGCGATCAAAGAAGAACTCCTTCACCACCATCCGCAGGCGGCGGTGGAGATTGTCGACTACATGCAGACGATCAATCCGGCATGGAGTCGTTTTGCGCAGTTTTTTTACATCCAGGGGATCAAACATGCCCCCGTGCTGTACGGCTTTTTTTATAAACAGTTCAACCGCATTCCGACGGACTCGACGTTGAGCCGCAGCATGAGCAGGATCGGCCACATCATCGGCGGGCGAAAACTTCTGGAATATTTGAACGATTTTCGTCCGGACGTCGTCATTCATACTTTCCCGTCGTCCGCCGGCGCCCATGCCGAACTGAAGCGGCAGGGGGAGACGAGGGTGCCGTCGTTTACGGTGATTACCGACTACGCGGCGCACCGGCAGTGGATTCATCAAGAGACGGATCTTTTTTTTGTCGGAGCGTCGCGCGTGCGCGACGATCTGCTCGCCGAAGGGGTCCCGGCGGAGAAGATCCGCGTCACCGGGATTCCCGTGCGCCGTCCGTTCCGTCTGACGTACGACCGCGCCGAAGGGGCCAAGAGACTCGGCTTTCGCCCGGAGATCCCGACGGTGCTCGTCCTCGCCGGGGCGTTCGGCGTATCGGAACAGATCGTCGCGCTGGGAAAATATTTGCTCGATCGGCCGGACCCGCTGCAGGTGATCGTGGTCACCGGTCGGAACCGCAGGCTGTATGAGACGATGGCCGAGGTCGCCAAAGGGGCCATGGATCGGATGCGCGTGTTCGGCTTCGTGGACAATATCGCCGAGCTGATGAGCCTCTCCGACCTCGTGTTTACCAAGTCGGGGGGGCTTACGACGTCGGAAGCGGTGGCCATGGAGGTCCCGATGGTGCTCTTCAAGCCGATCCCCGGCCAGGAAGCGGCGAACGCGGCGTTTTTGTCGGCGGCCGGGGTGGCCGTGGTGACGCGGCAGATGGAAGATCTTCACGCCTTTTTCGAGCGCTGGATGAAGGAACCGGGCTTGCGCGCGGCGATGAAGGCGCGTTTTGAACCGCTGAAGCGCGACATGCACCAGACGACGATTGTCCGCGAACTGGAGCGCTTTCTCGCTCACGTCAAGGAGGTTCGTCGATGAGCACGGTTTTGGCGTTTGTGTCGGCGTACGTGATCGGCTCGATTCCGTTCGGGTTCCTGTTTGCCCGGGCGGTGGGGGTCGATCTGCTGAACTGCGGAAGCGGCAACATCGGCACGACGAATGCGTTTCGTTGCGCCGGGCCCGTCGTCGGAGTGCTTACGCTCGTCGCGGATATTTTAAAAGGACTCATCGGCACCGTGATGCTCGCCCCGCTGGTCGCGTCGCCGTGGGCGCTGTATACGGTCGGGCTCCTCATCATCGTCGGCCACACCAAATCGCTGTTCTTGCGTTTCCGCGGGGGCAAGGCGATCGCCACCTCGTTCGGCGTCCTCCTATATTTGAACCCGTGGGCGATTCTCCTGACCGCCCTCGTTTTTTTCATCGTCGTCGCTTGGACAAGGACGGTCTCCATCGGCTCGATCACCGCGAGCGCCGTCTACCCGCTGCTCACGCCGCTGTTTCGGCATGATCCGCTCTTTATTTTGATCTCCTACGCCATCGGCGCGTATGCGATCTGGCTGCACCGTTCGAACATCCGGCGGCTTCTGATCGGGGAGGAGCCGAAGCTTTCGTTCGGATCGCCTCGGGAAATGGATCGCGGCCGGGTAACCCCGATGCGGGGCCGGCGCCTGAAGTAGTCGATTGGCGATTCGCCAAGCGTGCATCGGGCGCGACTTTTGGGGAGGTGTCCGGGTTGCTCAGTCGGGAGGCGGAGGCGCGGCTTCGCGACAGTTTGATGCGGACGCTCAAAGAGGCCGATCAGGCGATCGAACGCGCCTGGGCGGAAGGGGATCTGGAGGCGCTTGCGCAGACAGGGCACGCGCTCAAAGGGAACTCGGGCGCCCACTACTTCGGCCTCACCGCCGTTCGCGAGGCCGGAGCGGCGCTCGAGGCGCGCTTTCGCTTGGCGAAAGATATGCGGGAGGTGCGCTCTACGGCGCCGGAGACGCGCGGCGCCAAGGCAGAGGCGGCGGACGGAGAACATGCGACGGTAGAAGAACGTGCGGCGGATCCGGCGGCCGTGGTCTTGGTCGCGCGGCGCGCCCTCGCGGAAGCGATCGAGCGCCTGGAAGCGGATCGTCTAACGCGGGAGGTAAGCGGCGATGCGCGGCTTGATGCCGTCGATGGCGATGGCGAAGCCGATGCTTTGTGAATCGCGGACGATCGCCGCGTTCATGCCGATCACTTCGCCGTACAGATTGAACAGCGGGCCGCCGCTGTTGCCCGGGTTGATCGCCGCGTCCGTCTGGATGACGTCCTCGTAGAGATGCTGGGCCGTCTTCAGCGCTCGGTTTTTGGCCGAGATGACGCCGACGGTGACGGTGTTCTCCAGACCTAGGGGATTGCCGATGGCGATCACCCATTCGCCGACGCGCGCTTTTTTCGAACTGCCCAGGACGGCGGGCTTGAACAGCATCGGCGCGTTGATTTTGAGCACGGCCAAGTCGCGCATCTTGTCTTGCCAGACGACGCGCGCCGGCCGGGTAAAGTCGCCTTGGCGGACGCGAATTTCGGCCGCGCCGTCGACGATGTGCTGGTTGGTGAGCACATAGCCGCGCGGATGGATCACGAAGCCGGAGCCGAAGCTTTTGCCCGGCGGGAAGTCTTCTTCTTCATCGATGGCGAAAAACGAAAAAAAGAACGGGGCGAAAGGCCCGAAGGCCCGCGCGCGGTCGGTTTCGATGGCCACGATGGTGTCCTTGACTTTGTCGATGACGTCCACGAAGATGTTGGCCGGATGCACCGCCGGCGGCGCCGACTGGGCGCGCAACAAATCGAGCGACAAACGTTTCTTTTTCATCGGCTTCATCATCCCCCACCTCGAGTTGCCTCGTCGCTATAGCGTATGTGGGACGAGGCGCGTTTGTCCGCCTAATCCAACAGCTCCGACAAAAGGTGCATTGCATCTTTTCTATGATGTGGTACAATAAAAGAGGCGAAAATCGTGCTCATTCATGGTTGCATATTATCATTGGATTGAGGGTGAGCGATGTGAAGAAAAAAGTGCTCGTCATCGACGACGAGAAGGAGCTGGAGCTTCTTGCCCGCGAGGCGCTGGAGCCGGAAGGGATCGAGGTGTATGCGGCGGAAACCGGTTTGGACGGCTTGGAGATGCTCAAGCGCAATCGGTACGACGTCGTGCTCCTGGATCTCAACCTGCCGGATGAAAGCGGCTTGGACCTGCTCAAGCAAGTGCGCGACAAAGATCTCATGACGCGCATCGTCATTGTCACCGCTTACGGGTCGATCGAATCGGCGGTGCAGGCGATGAAATCCGGGGCCAACGATTATCTGGCCAAGCCGGTGACGATCGACAGCCTGCGCGAGATTGTGCTCAAGCAGTTGTCGGACAAGCGTGAAGATGAGGCGTACCCGATTTCCATGCAGGAGGTCGAGCGGAAGCACATCGCCTACGTGCTGAAGCTTTTCCGCGGCAATCGCCGCAAGACGGCCGAAGCGCTGGGCATCAGCCTCCGGACGCTATATTATAAGATCAAACAGTTCGACCTCCGCGATGTCCGTTGAAGCGGACTGTGTGCGCGGGCGATTCAAGCAGGCGATTTGATTACGGCGCCTTCGATCGCGTACAATGGATGAAGCGCGGTGGAAGGAGGGCCGTTTTTGCTTCCATATGACCTCGTGGCCATCGATGTCGACGGCACGCTGATCGATGACGCGTTCCAAATTCCGCCGAAAACGCGGGCCATCATCCGCGAGGCGTACGAGGCGGGGGTCGTTGTGGCGCTCGCCACCGGGCGCAATCCGAGCGGGACGGTGCCGCTACTCGTCGAACTCGGCATCGACGGCCCGCTGATCGTGCACAACGGCGCTTTCGTCTTTCGGCCGCGGAGCGGCGAGGCGCTCTTGACGTTTTCGCTCGGTTGGGAAGGATTGGATCGGCTGTTTCGGTTCGCGCGGCAAAACGGGCTGCATTATGACGTGAATACGACGTTCCACCTGTACGTCGATCGCGTGGATCCGGCGATGGCCGCCTTATATGATGCGTATTACGCCAAGCCGATCGTCGTCGACGATTGGCGGGAAGTCCGCGAGCCGGTGATCAAGGTGACGATGGTCGGCGCGGAGGCGGACGTCGATCGGCTGTATCCGGAGATCGTTCGGCGTTTTCCGGCCTACCGCGTGCTCAGAAGCGGGGAGACGTACATCGACGTCGTGCATCCGGGAGCGAATAAGGGCGCCGGCCTTCGGGCGGTGGCGGAGGCGTACGGCATCCCGCTTGCGCGGACGCTGGTGATCGGCAATTATTACAATGATCTGGAGATGTTCGCCCTCGCCGGCTTTTCCGTGGCCATGGCGAACAGCCCGGACGACGTCAAGGCGCGGGCCGATGCGCTGACCGCTTCGAACAACGAGGAAGGCGTCTATCTGGCGCTTTCGGAACACCTGTTCGGACGCGTTCCGGAGTCGAGATGACGGTTGTGACGTCATGCGAGGCTGCGGAGAGTTCAGCGAAGCGCATCGTGACGTTGGGGTTACGAGGCGCGATGTGAGGTTACGAGGATGGAGAGAAGACGGTTTCGGCTCGATCGAGAGGCCATCTACGCGCATCCGCGCGTCATTTTTTTGCATGATCTCATTCCGATCGATCGGCATCTGGATGATATTGAACGGGCGATCAACGAGATTTTTGTCGCCCGCGGGGAGACGGTCGTTCAGCACCGGCGGGTGGTGGCGCTCCGGGCCACCGACGACGACCGGTTGGTGTCGGCGTTCAAGGCGGCGATTTATCTCGGGAATTATCACGATCTCGCCAACCGGGAGCGATTTTTGAAGAGAATGGTGCGCGCCGAACATTCGTACGAACCGATCCGCGGTGAGTCGGTGCTGTTTTTATATATCGGCGTCGGCAAGCCGGTGTACGATCACCTGGTCACGTACAGCGTCGGGCGGACGACGCGCATCGCCGCCGGGCAGCGGGCGAATCTGCCGTGGGGGTACGAGGTGCCGGTGGAGGCGAAGCATCCGGAGCGCTATATTGAAATGAATCTCCCGCGTATCCGCGAAGTCGTACAGGCCGTCACCCGCTCGGAGGCGAACGACGACCCCGAACAGCTGCAGGCGATGCGTTCCTCGCTGCCGGTCGGGTACGTCATGCCGCCGTTTTTGTTGGAATTCAGCGAAGAGGCGCTGATCAAAAACGTTTTCCGCCAGCGGCTGTTTGAGAAGGGCGCGCAAGGCGCGACGGTCGACGTCGTCTCGGACATGTGGGAGGCGGTGCTCGCCATCGACCGGGAAAAGTGGGAGACGCTCTATGATTATCACGGGCCGCATGTCCCCCGCTGGCGGCGGGCGATGCGGACGCTTCGCGACAAGCAGATGACGCTGTCGGAGCTCTTCGAGGCGGCCGGCATGCCTGTCGAGCGGCTCACCGACGGACGCCTCGCCGTTTCCGACGCGGTGCTGTACGATCTCCTCATGGAGACGGTCGGTAAGATCCCGCCGTCGATGTGGGAACGCGCAAAGCGACGCTAGGCGCGTGCGGGCGGTCGTTTTGCGCCGGACGGAGGGCGGCGGGAGGCGCCTAAAGGAGGACCGTTGTTTGCGCATTTTTCGTGAGCTCGGTTGGTTTTTTAAACAGGAGTTTAAAAGCTACGCGCTCGGGGCCTTTTTTTTGATCGTGATCGCCTTCATCAACCTGCTGCCGCCGTATCTCATCGGGCGTGTCGTCGACGGGATACGCTTCGGTACGCTTACCCCTCGCGAGCTTCTTTGGACGATCGCGCTCATCCTATCGGTCGCGGCGTGTTCTTACGTGCTGCGCTATTTTTGGCGTCTTTTCATTTTCGGCAGCGCGTTCAAGCTGGGGATGATCCTGCGCAACCGCTTGTTTCATCAGTTTACGCGGCTTTCCCCCGCGTTTTATCACCGCCACCGCGTCGGCGACCTGATGGCGCACGCGACCAACGACGTGCAGGCGGTCGAAAGCGCGGCCGGAGAAGGCGTGATGACGCTTGTCGACTCGTTCAGCATGGGCGGCCTGGTCGTTGTGACGATGCTCACCCTCGACTGGCGGCTCGCGCTGATCGCGCTCGTTCCGATGCCGGCGATCGCCTTCGCGACGCGGCGTCTCGCCGATCTCATTCACGTCCGGTTTGAGCGCGCGCAGGAGGCGTTCAGCGCACTGACCGGCAAGGTGCAGGAAAATATCGGCGGCATGCGCGCGATCAAGGCGTTCGGCCAGCAGGATCAAGAGATCCGCCAATTCGCCCGCTTGACCGATGACGTCGTGGCCAAAAACGTCGCCGTCGCCCGGGTCGACGCGCTGTTTGGCCCGGTGATCACGTTTTTCGTCGGGCTTTCGTACATGCTCACCGTCGGGTTTGGCGCGCTGTTCATCGTTCAGGGATCGATGACGCTCGGGACGCTTACGTCGTTTACGATCTATCTCGGGCATCTCATCTGGCCGATGCTCGCGTTCGGCTTTTTGTTCAACATTATGGAGCGCGGCAGCGCCTCCTACGAGCGCATCCAGCGGCTGCTTCGCGAACCGCCGGCGATCGCCGACCGGCCGGGCGCCCGCGACGTCGCGCTTGACGGCGATGTGGTGATCGCCATCGGCCGCTTTACGTATCCGGGGCAGGAGACGCCGGCGCTTCGGGACGTTCACGTGACGCTCCCTGCCGGCGGTACCCTTGGCATCGTCGGACGTACGGGAAGCGGCAAGTCGACGCTCATGCGCCTGTTTGTCCGCGAATTCGACATCGATGAGGGAGAGATTGCGATCGGCGGCGTCTCGATTACGGACGTCACGCTCGATGCGCTCCGCCGTGCGGTCGCCTATGTGCCGCAGGACCACGTTCTTTTTTCCGCCACGGTGCGGGAAAATATCGCGTTCGCCAAGCCGGACGCGACCCAAGAGGAGATCGAGCGGGCGGCGCGGCTCGCCCATATCCACGAAGACATCGCCCGTTTTCCGGACGGTTACGACACGGTCGTCGGCGAGCGCGGCGTGACGCTTTCCGGGGGACAAAAACAGCGCCTCGCGATCGCGCGCGCGCTCATTTTGAATCCGCCGATCCTGCTCTTAGACGATGCCTTGTCGGCCGTCGACGGGAAGACGGAGGCGGCGATCATCGCCAATCTTAAGGCTGTGCGCCAGGGCAAGACGACGCTGATCAGCGCC
The DNA here is from genome assembly GCA_014896255.1 of Hydrogenibacillus sp. GTDB lineage: Bacteria > Bacillota > Bacilli > Thermicanales > DSM-22653 > Hydrogenibacillus. The sequence goes on along the minus strand of JADBKT010000027.1, from coordinate 10,941 downwards.
CATCGCCTGAGTGCGGTGGAGCACGCCGATCAGATCATCGTCCTCGACGGCGGGCGGGTCATCGAGCACGGCGACCATGCCGCGCTGCTTCGCCGGGGCGGTTGGTACGCGGCGATGTACCAGAAACAAAAACTCGAAGCGTTCGTCGAAGCGGGAGGGGGTTTGCGCGGACATGCCGCACGTTCATCATGAGGATCAGGCCAAGCCGCCCCGATCTGCCAAACCGCGCGTCGCGCGGCGCCTTCTCGCTTATGCGTTCACGGAGTGGCGCACGCTTCTTTTGGGTTTTTTCTTTCTTGCGATCGCGACGCTCGCCGACGTCGGCGGCCCGGTGGTGCTGAAGCATTTCATCGACGGCTATTTGACGCCGCTTCATTTTCCGTTCGGTCCGGTCGCCGCGCTCGCCGGTTTGTATTTCGCGTTGCTGGTCGTCTCGCCGGCTTTTCATTACCTGCAGTATGTCAAGTTTAACGAAGCGGCGCAGCGGATCATCCGCGCGATTCGCGTCGATGTGTTTGCCAAGGTAGAGCGGATGGCGCTTTCCTTTTTCGACCGCACGCCGGTCGGTTGGGTCGTCTCGCGCGTGACCAACGATACGGAGGCGATCAAGGAACTTTATGTCAGCGTGCTCGCCGCGTTTGTGCAAAACATCGTTTTTTTGCTCGGCGTGTTTATCGGCATGTTTTATCTCGACGCGGGGATGGCGCTCTATCTGGCCTGGGTGGTCCCCGTCGTGCTGCTCCTCATGTGGGTGTATCGCCGCGTGAGCGGCCCGATCATCCACCGCACGCGGGAGAAGTTAAGCGATGTGAACACGATGTTGTCCGAGATGCTCATGGGCATGTCGATCGTGCAGGCGTTTCGTCAGGAAGAGCGTCTCAGGACGCGTTTTGCGTCGCTGTCGGCGGATTATTTTCATTCTTTTTTGCGCCAGATCAAGATCAACGGGTTGCTTGTCCGGCCCGCCGTCGACGTGCTCTACCTCGTCGCCGCGGTCGTCTTGCTCTCCGTTTTCGGCGTCCGCTCATGGCACGGGCCGGTCGAACTCGGTGTGATGTACGCGTTTATCAGCTATATCGACCGGATGTTTGAGCCGATCAACGAGATGATGTTTCGTTTGACGAGCTTCCAGCAGGCGCTCGTCGCCGGTGAACGCGTCTTCGGCCTGATGGACATGGACGAGCGCGAGCCCGTCCCCGAGGCGCCGGAGGCGTTCGAGATCCCGCACGGTCGCGTCGAATTTCGCGATGTGACGTTTTCGTATGACGGGAAGCAGGAGGTGCTGAAAGGCATCTCGTTTGTCGCCGAGCCGGGGATGACGGTTGCCCTCGTCGGCCACACGGGAAGCGGCAAGTCGACGATCGCCAATCTCCTGCTCCGCTTTTACCGTCCTGCGTCCGGCGAGATTTTGATCGACGGCGTGCCGCTTGCGCTGTATGACGAGGCGGCGCTGCGCCGTCAGGTCGGGCTTGTCCTGCAAGATCCGGTGTTGTTCGTCGGCGATATCGCCTTCAACATTCGCCTGCACGACGACTACAGCGATGAGGCGGTTGAGGAGGCGGCGCGCTTCGTGCAGGCCGATCGGCTGATCGAGCGGCTGCCCCAACGTTATGAGGAGCCGGTCGTCGAGCGCGGCGCGACGCTGTCAAGCGGCGAGCGGCAGCTTATTGCCTTTGCCCGGACGATGGTCCGTCAGCCGAAAATCCTCGTCCTCGACGAGGCGACGGCGAACATCGACACGGAGACGGAAGGGCTCATTCAGGAAGCGCTCGCGCGCATGCGACGGGGCCGGACGACGATCGTCATCGCCCACCGCCTCTCGACGATCCAAGACGCCGATCTCATCCTCGTCCTGCACCAAGGCGAAATCGTCGAGCGCGGCACGCATCCGGAGCTGCTTGCGCGGGGCGGCCTCTATGCGGCGATGTACCGCATGCAGCAAGGTGGTGCGGCGGCGGCTTCGGAGCGACCGGCGGCAACAGGCGGCGGGGCGGCATCCGCTGACTGAGCGGTCGTTTAGGCGATCGGGGGGACAGGCGCAGGGGATGATCATGCCGAGTTCCCGACGGCGGTTGCGGCTGCCTACCGGCTGCTGTTTACCGTCGCGGGCGCGTGCGTCTTGAGACGAAGAGCTGTACGTTTGTCCGCTACGCGGTCGCCGCCGCCGAGTTACCGATGATCGCTTTGCTTTGCGGTTATGCACCCGCTGCGAAAGGTTTGAGCAAGATTACCGCGGCGGGGAGAGGGTCAAACCCGGTCCGCCGGACAAGCCAATGCCAGGAGAGGTGATGATGATGCCGCGCATGTTTGTCGCGCGCAAGCTGCCGGATGACGTGCTCGCCCCGCTGCGCGCGCTCGGCGAGGTCGTCGTTTGGCCCGAGGAGCGTGTGCCCGTGCCGCCGGATGTGTTGCGCGCGGAGGCGGCGCGGGCGGATGCGCTCCTTACGCTGATCACCGATACGGTCGACCGCGCGCTCCTCTCCGACGCGCCGCGGCTTCGCGTCGTCGCCAACATGGCCGTCGGCTACAACAACATCGACGTCGCCGAGGCGCATGCGCGCGGCGTCATCGTGACAAACACGCCGGACGTGCTCACCGAGACGACGGCCGATCTCGTCTTTGCGCTTATCCTCGCCGCTGCGCGGCGCCTGCCGCAGGCGGAGCGGGCGCTTCGCGCCGGGCAGTGGTCGGGATGGGCGCCGTTTGATTTTGCCGGTCGCGATGTTTACGGCAAGCGGCTCGGCATCTTCGGCATGGGGCGCATCGGGCAGGCCGTCGCCCGCCGGGCGAAAGGTTTTGCCATGGACATCATCTACCACAACCGCCGGCGCCGTCCGAAAGAGATCGAAGACGCGCTCGGCGCGACGTACGTCGACTGGGAGACGCTCTTGGGGACGTCCGATATCCTGGTCGTGCTCGTGCCTTACGCGCCTGTGCTCCATCACGTGATCGACGCGGCGGCGCTTGCCATGATGAAGGACGGGGCGATCTTGATCGCTGTCTCGCGCGGCGGCATCGTCGATGAGGCGGCGCTTTATGCGGCACTCGCAAGCGGCAAGCTGTATGCGGCGGGGCTCGATGTCTATGAACGGGAGCCGATCGCGCCGGATCACCCGCTGCTTTCCTTGGACAATGTCGTCTTGCTGCCGCATATCGGCAGCGCCACGGTGGAGACGCGCCTCGCCATGGCGCGCCGCGCCGTCCAAAACATTGCCGCGGTGCTCACAGGGCAGGCCCCGCTCGATCCGGTCGAGGTGCCGTAATGCGGTGCCATCGCTTCCAGGGGCTGCGCCGCCGGCCGCACGTCGTGCACGGGGAAGAGAGGGAGCGCGTGGCCCAAGGCAAAGCTTAAGACCGCAAGCAAAAGGAGGGCGAGCAGCGCATCGGCCGGGCTTATGCGCAGGACATCGTAGTACGTTCTTTGTCGTGCGGGGTCAAACGCCCGCGCTTCGATGCTTAAGGCAAGCCGCATGGCGCGTCGGATGCTTGCGGCAAAGAGCGGCAGCAGGTAGCGGATCGTCCGCCGCACCGTGCTCCCTGGCGTGCTCGATCGCGTCCAGGAGGGCAAAGGCGTTTTGCGCATCCTGGCCAAACGTCGGCTCATCGAGCAGCCAGAGCGGCGGGGCATGAGCCGTCGCGGCGGCGACGCTGAGCCGCCGCTTTTGCCCGAGCGAGAGATGAAACGGGTGGCGCGTGCGGTACGGGCCGAGGCGGTAGGCATCGAGCGCGGACGCGACGCACGACTGAACGCGTGCCGGCGGTTCGCCGAGCGCGGCGGGCGTATAGCCGATTTCCGCCGCGACCGTCTGCGCGACGAACTGAAATTCCGGATTCTGGAAGACGAAACCGAACATGCGCGTAAGGTCGGTCTGCGTTGCCGGCCGACCGTCTATACGATACGTCCCTGACGTGCGGATGAGGCCGCGGAGGGCATAGAGGAGCACGCTTTTCCCGGCTCCGTTCGGCCCGGTGATGGCGATCCATTCTCCCGGCCGAACCGTCGCCCGTTCGATGACGATCTTTGCTTCGCGCCCGATGTAGCCGGCAAAATCGGCAATCTCTAGCCTCGGCGACCCGCCGATCTCAGGTGGGGGAAGCGGCGGACGCAGCCTTTTCATGTCCTCCCAGGCGCCGGGATACCATACGCCATAGCGCAACAGATCCGCCTTCGCGCGCGCGAACGTGCGGGCGACGTCTCCGTCAAGCGCGATCCGGCCACGTTCGTCCAGGACGATGAGGCGCTCGACGAGCGGGAGCGCTTGTTCGATGTTGTGTTCGACGATGACGAGCGTCCGTCCGGACGCGATCTTGGCGATCGTCTCGAAGACGCGGGCCGTCCCTTCCGGGTCGATCGGAATCATAAACCCGCCACACCGCTCTGTCGCGGAAGGGGGGTTGCGTCGGGAAGACTTCATGCCCGACACGGAGAACATGGCAAACGCAAACAGAAAAATCGAAACGTGGATTCGGTTCGCCGTGTTTTTTTGCCATTTTGTTCGCAGCTTCGGGACGTGCTTCTTCCGTCGGCGAGACGCCCATCCGTTCCGGTGACCCAACAGGGCCTTCAGCAGAGCCCCCATACCCTTCGTAAATCTTGGACGTTCATCCGAAACCCGATGCGAAAGTTTGTCCGACACCGCCGAAGGCGAACGTCGGGCGCACGCGAGCTTCGTGGATGCTTCCGGGAAGCAGGTTACCAACGATTGGCCCTTTTTTCGAAACTTGGGGTGTTCGATCCTCTGGCCGTTCGTTTGCCAATCTCCTTCCACCGGGCGAGGCATCAAAGATTGGCAAAGCGTGCAGCTCCGGCGTGCTTGGTGGGGGAGGCGCTGTTCGGCGTTTGGATCGAGTTCGTAGCGATAGGATTTATGAATCTTCATTTTGCAGCGCCTCCAACGCCTTTTTGGCCCGGCGTTTGGCCGAGTGCTTGCCGTAAAAAAGCTTGCGGCCCATGAAGTCAGGCCCCGGTCATGTCCCGCACGAGGTCGTCGTCGATTGCTCTTTCTTCGACGACGATGGTCGTGACGTTCGGGTGGGCGAGTAGTTTAAGGAGTTCCCTTCGTTTCCCATTCAGGCCGGAACCGATCTCTTTCACCGTCCGACCGACCGGAAGGCCTTGTGCGATGGCAAACTCCAAAAGCCTCATCTGCAATTCGGCCGCGGGAAACCCGCGCCGCTCGGCGCGGATGCCCGGGCGTTTTTTGTGGTTTCCGATCCTTCGTGGCGGTAATGACGGTTCTATGCATCCACTTGGAGCAAAAAACGCACCTACGATGGCCTGGCCGACTTCCGGGACAAAATGATCAGTGACGAACGCTTCCAAATCCGGTATAATGGTATTAACTACAGAAACATGGTTCCATGTGTCGAAACAACGAGCGGTTCACCGCGGGCGCATCGCCGATGCCCCGGTGGACGAACACGCAGCAAAGGAGGAGGCGGCATATGGATTGGAATGCCTTATACGCAACGCTTGAGGTCGACGGGAAACGTTACCGCTATATCCGTTTGCCGAAGCTTGCCGAATTCGGCTATCGCCCCGAGCGACTGCCGTTTTCCATCCGCGTGCTCTTGGAAGCGGCCATCCGCCAGCGCGACGGGCGGGCGATCACCGATGAGCACGTGCGGTTGATCGCGGATTGGGAAAAAGCGGACAAGACGAAAGAAATCCCGTTTTTGCCGGCGCGCATCGTGCTGCAAGACTTCACCGGCGTTCCGGCGGTCGTCGATCTCGCTTCAATGCGCGAGGCGGTGAAGCGGCGGGGCGGGGATCCGAAGCGGATCAACCCGCTCGTGCCGGTCGACCTCGTCATCGACCACTCCGTCATGGTCGATTATTTCGGCGAAAAAGAAGCGCTGGAGCGGAACATGGAGATCGAATTCCAGCGCAACTTGGAGCGCTACCGGTTCCTCCGCTGGGCGCAGACGGCGTTCGACAATTTCCGCGTCGTCCCGCCGGCGACGGGCATCGTGCATCAGGTGAACCTGGAGTATCTGGCCACGCTCGTACGGGAAAAGGAGACGCCGGAGGGGGTCGTCCTCTTCCCCGATTCGCTCGTCGGCACCGATTCGCACACGACGATGATCAACGGCCTCGGCGTCGTCGGCTGGGGCGTCGGCGGGATCGAGGCGGAAGCGGGGATGCTCGGCCAGCCGCTGTACTTCTTGCTGCCGGAGGTGATCGGTTTTCGCCTGACGGGCACGCTTCCGGAAGGAGCGACGGCGACCGATCTCGTGCTGACCGTGACCCACATCTTGCGCAAAAAAGGCGTTGTCGGCAAGTTCGTCGAGTTTTTCGGCCCCGGTGTCCGGACGCTCTCCCTCGCCGATCGCGCGACGATCGGCAACATGGCGCCGGAGTACGGGGCGACGATGGGGTACTTCCCCGTCGATGCGGAGTCGATCCGCTATCTTCGCCTGACCGGCCGTGACGAGGCGCTCGTCCGGCGCGTCGAAGCGTATTACAAGGCGCAAGGCATGTTCTACGACGAGGGGACGCCGGATCCGGTGTACACCGACGTCGTCGAGCTCGACCTGTCGACGGTCGTGCCGACGATCGCCGGTCCGAAGCGCCCGCAGGATCGGATCGATCTGGATCAGGCCAAAGCGACGATCGAATCGTTGCTGGAAAAACCCGTCTCTGAAGGCGGATATGGCTTGAGCGCAGCCGATCGAAAGCGGACCGTCGAGGTGCGCCATCCCGGCGGCGAGACGACGACGCTCCGGCATGGCTCGGTCGTCATCGCGGCGATCACGAGTTGCACGAACACGTCCAACCCGAGCGTGATGATCGGCGCCGGACTGTTGGCCAAGAAGGCCGTGGAGCGGGGACTCAAGGTGCCGGCCTATGTGAAGACGAGCCTTGCCCCGGGGTCGAAGGTCGTCACCCGTTACCTGGAAGACGCGGGGCTGCTCCCGGCGCTGGAAGCGCTCGGCTTCTACGTCGCCGGATACGGCTGCACAACGTGCATCGGCAACAGCGGTCCGCTGCCGGACGAGGTGAGCGCGGCGATCCGCGAGGGGGATCTCACCGTCGCCGCGGTTTTAAGCGGCAACCGTAATTTCGAAGGACGCATCCACGCCCAGGTCAAGGCGAACTTCCTCGCTTCCCCGCCGCTCGTCGTCGCCTATGCCATCGCCGGACGGGCGGATATCGACTTCGCGAACGAACCGCTCGGCACGGATCAAGATGGCCGACCGGTGTACCTGAAGGACATCTGGCCGACGTCGAAAGAAGTGCAGGATGCGATCCTAAAGACCGTGACGCCGGAAAAATTCCGCGAGACGTACCGCGACGTCTTTACCGGCAATGCCCGCTGGAACGCCATCGACGTGCCGGAGGGGACGCTGTATGCGTGGGATGAGCGATCGACCTACATCCAGCACCCGCCGTTCTTCGAAAACCTGGATCAACAAGGCGGGATCCGGGAGATTCGCGGCGCCCGGGCGCTCCTTCTCCTCGGCGACTCGGTGACGACCGACCACATCTCTCCGGCCGGGGCCATCGCGCCCGATTCGCCGGCCGGACGCTATCTGCTCGAACATGGCGTCGAGCGGCGCGATTTCAACTCGTACGGCTCGCGGCGCGGCAACCACGAAGTGATGATGCGCGGCACGTTTGCCAACATCCGCATCCGCAACCAGATGCTCCCGGGGACCGAAGGCGGGGTGACGAAGCATCTTCCGAGCGGCGAGGTGCAATCCGTCTACGACGCGGCGATGCGCTACAAGGCGGAAGGGACGCCGCTCATCGTGCTCGCCGGGAAAGAGTACGGCACCGGCTCGTCGCGCGACTGGGCGGCGAAAGGGACGTACCTTCTCGGGGTGAAGGCGGTCATCGCCGAGAGCTTCGAGCGCATCCACCGCAGCAACCTCGTCGGCATGGGCGTGCTCCCGCTTCAGTTCATGCCCGGCGAGAGCTGGCGCTCGCTCGGTTTGACCGGCGAGGAGACGTACGACATCGAAGGCTTGCAGGACGACATCGCCCCCGGCGCGACGCTTACCGTGCGGGCGACGCGCCCGGACGGGAGCGCGGTCACCTTCCGGGTGCAAAGCCGCCTCGACAGCGTCGTGGAGATCGATTACTACAGGAACGGCGGCATCCTACAGACGGTTCTCAAGCAGCTCACGGCGTAAGGTGCGCCGGAGAACGTCGGGTGCCGTATTCGGTGGTTTCGTCCTGTCGCCATCCGGCGTGCTGCCGGGCGCGTGTCGATCAGGCGAACGGCCGCGCCGGACAAAGGCGGCAGGACTTTTTTGTCCAAAAATGAGGGAAAAGCTTGACAAACGCGAAGAAAGACGTAGAATAAGACGTATGCAGATGTGCGTTTAAGCATAAATATGCAAGTGAAATGAAAGAGGATAGGAAACACAAGGGGGAAGAGAAAATGCCGAAGAATCACGCGCCCGCCGTCGCTGTCCATAAAACTTTCGGGCTCATCGCGATCGTGTTGGTGATGGTGGCGGCACTTGCGGCGTGCGGCGGGGGCGCCCGGCCGACGGACGGCGCGGCGAGTTCGCCATCGAGCGGCACGACCGACTCGACCGACGCGGCAGCCGGCGAGGCGCCGAAGAAAATCGTCGTCGGCTCGGACGCGGCGTATGCGCCGTTTGAATACGTCAACGACAAGAATGAAATCGTCGGCTTGGACATCGAGTTCATCCAGAAGTTGGGCGAACTGGGCGGTTTTGAGGTAGAGATCCGCAACCTGCCGTGGGATTCTCTTTTTCAAGAGGTGAAAAACGGCGGCGTTGATGCGGCCATCTCCGCGATCACGATTACCGAAGACCGTAAGGACACGTACGACTTCAGTGAACCGTATTTCGTCGCCAATCAGCTCGTCTTGGTCAAAGCAGATTCGCCGATTCAGAAGTTGGACGATCTGAAGAACGTGCGCTATGTCGGCGTGCAGAACGCGACGACCGGACATATCGTCGCTCAAAACCTGCTCGGGAAGACGAGCCCGAAGATCAAATCGTATGAGTCGACGCCGCTCGCCATTCAGGATATGCTAAACGGCGGATCCGACGCCGTCATCGCCGACAATGCCGTGGTCGTGGAGTACGTGAAGAACAATCCGAAAGTGAAACTGCGTTATTTCGACGACCCGTCGTTTGAAAAAGAGTATTACGGCATTATGGTGAAGAAAGGCAATCGAGCCGTGCTGGACATGATCAACGCGGCGATTGAAAAGGCGAAGGCGGAAGGCGTCATTAAGGAGATCTACGGCGCCGACGTGGAGTAAACCGCACGAGGATCGCGGGCGGTACGACTGTCGGTGAACCGGGCGGAAGAGGCCGGTGCCCAGCGTTGGACCTGATTCATGCGCTGTCTTGCCGAGGATGGCAGGGCAGTTCTTTTTTGTGAACAAAATCGTGTTGCTTGGCCGCTCCGCGCTCGGACGTCGCCATGTTTTTGCGCTTGACGGCAAGCTTTGGATCGTTTAGCTTAGAAGCATTGAGACGGATTCGTTACGATCATGCCGCATTGCCCGGGTTTGGCCGAGCGCGTCGTTGTAACGTGCGTGTCGTACCGGCGGGAGGTATGGGTTCGTGCTGGAATGGCTCGATTTTCGTCCGGAGATTATCTGGGATTATCGAGAACTGTTCATCCGCGGCGCTTATTATACGGTTATTTTATCCGTCGCCGGCGTGGCGATCGGGCTGGTCATCGGCTTGTTCGCCGGCATGGCGAAACTGTCGCGGTTTCCGTGGCTGCGCATTCCGACGATCATCTACATCGAGTTTTTTCGCGGGACGCCGCTTTTTGTACAGATTTTGCTGATTCATTTTGCCGTCTTGCCTACACTCCTCGGTCAGTCGCAAAGTCCGATCGTCTCCGGCATCGTGGCGCTGGCCGTAAACAGCGGGGCGTACATCGCGGAGATCTTCCGCGCCGGCATTCAGTCGATCGCCCGCGGGCAGATGGAGGCGGCCCGCTCTTTAGGCCTCAGCCACGTCCAGGCGATGCGCTACGTCATTCTGCCTCAGGCGCTTCGGCGGATGATCCCTCCGCTGGGGAACGAATTTTTGATCGTGCTCAAAGATTCGTCGCTCCTTTCGGCCATCGCGACGCCGGAGCTGGCGAACGCCGGACGCATCGTCAACGGCGCCCTGCAGCGGCCGTGGGAAGCGTTCATGACGGTGCTCGTCCTGTATTTGATCTTGTCGCTCGTCATCAGCTATTTGGTCAGCCGGGTCGAAGCGCGCTTCGCTCAAGGGCGAAGCGGATGATGAGGCGACGTTCAAAGGAGTTTGAAGGATGTCGGAACCGCTCATTACCGTGCGCGGCGTGGAAAAGTCGTTCGGTGCCCATCGCGTGCTGAAGCGGATCGACCTCGACGTCTACCCGAGGGAAGTCGTCGTCGTCATCGGCCCCTCGGGTTCGGGGAAAAGTACTCTCCTCCGCTGCCTGAATCTCCTCGAGACGATCGACGCCGGGGAGATCGTCATTGACGGCGTGCGCCTTACCGACCCGAAGACGGACGTCGACGCCGTGCGGCGCGAACTCGGTATGGTCTTTCAGCACTTTCATCTTTTTCCGCACATGACGGTGTTGGAGAATCTCATCCTCGCGCCGATGAAGGTGCGCCGCCGGCCGCGGGAGGAGGCGGTGCGCGAGGCGCGCGAACTGCTTCAGAAAGTCGGTCTGGCGGAAAAAGAAAACGCATACCCCGATGCCCTCTCCGGCGGACAGCAGCAGCGCGTGGCGATCGCCCGAGCGCTCATGATGAAGCCGAAGGTAATGCTGTTCGACGAGCCGACGAGCGCCCTCGACCCGGAGATGGTCAAGGAAGTGCTCGACGTGATGAAAGATTTGGCCCGCGAAGGGATGACGATGGTCGTCGTGACGCACGAGATGGGCTTTGCGCGCGAAGTCGGCGACCGGGTCGTCTTCATGGACCAGGGGGAGATCGTCGAGGTCGGGACGCCGGAGGAGGT
>JADBKT010000026.1 GCA_014896255.1 Hydrogenibacillus sp. | reverse complement strand
GACCGGGACGCTCACCTTCGGGCGGCCGGAGATCACCGACGTCGTCCCGCTGGACGGCCGCTCGGAAGCGGAACTCCTCGCCCTGGCCGCCGCCGCCGAGCGCTACTCGGAGCATCCTTTGGCGCAGGCGGCGGTGCAGGCCGCCCGCTCGCGCGGGCTTGTCGTGCCGGAGCCGGAAGCGTTTGAAGCGCTGCCCGGCCGGGGCGTGCGGGCGCGCGTGGGCGGTCGTGAGATCATCGTCGGGAGCGCGCGGTGGGTGCTGGACCGGGCGGACCTGAAGGGAGCGTCGGGCGTTCTGCAAACGGCGGCGGCGCGGCTCGCCGGCGAGGGCAAGGCGCTTCTGTATGTCGCCGTCGACGGCGAACCGGCGGGGCTTTTGGCGGCCGCCGACGGCATGCGTCCGGAGGTGCCGGAGGCGCTGTCCGCGGTGCGCGCGCTCGGCGTAAGCGAGATCGTCATCTTGACCGGCGACCACGAAGCGGCGGCGCGCGCGCTCGCCGCGCGGCTTGGGGTGGCCTACCGGGCGGGTCTTCTTCCGGAAGAGAAGATCCGCATCGTGAAGGCGTACCAGGCCGAAGGGCGGCGGGTGGCGATGGTCGGCGACGGGGTGAACGACGCCCCGGCCCTCGCGCAGGCCGACGTCGGCATCGCCATGGGCGAGGCGGGGACGGCCATCGCTTCCGAGGCGGCGCATGTCGTACTTTTGCGCGACGATTGGCGGCTCATTCCGGAGGCGTTTCGCATCGCCCGGCGGACCGTGCGGGTGATCCGAGGCAATTTGGGCTTTACCGTCGCCTACAGCGCCGTCGGGCTCGCGCTGGCCGCAGTGGGGCTTTTGCCGCCGGTTCTCGCCGCGGCACTGCAGTCCGTCCCGGATGTCGCCATCCTGGGCAATTCGGCGCGGCTCATCCGGCAATAGCGCATCGCTCAAGGGCGCGTCCAGTCGAACGAGACGACGCGCACGAGCGTGGCGC
>JADBKT010000025.1 GCA_014896255.1 Hydrogenibacillus sp. | reverse complement strand
GTTGAGCGAAAGAACGTTCGATGCCTTCGTGCGCACCGAGACCGAAGCGGAATGGGCGGCGCGCTCCGAGCGCCTGTCTGCGCAGTTGGCGAAAACCGCCGCCGCGTACGACCGGAGGGGCGCCTTTCCGTTCGAACATTTTGAAGCGCTCAGGCGCGAAGGGTTTCTACGGCTCACGGTCCCCAGACGGTACGGCGGAGAGGAGCTTTCGCTGTATGCGCTTCTCCTCGTCATCGAGCGGATCGCGCGCGGTGACGGGTCGACGGCCCTCGGTCTCGGATGGCATCTCGGCTTGATGCTTCATTATCGGGAGTCGGGGCGTTGGCCGGAGCCGCTTTTGGCCTGGTTCGCTCGTCAGGTGGTTGAGCATGGCGCGATGATCAACCATTTTGCGACAGAACCGAAGACGGGCAGCCCGAGCCGCGGCGGACTTCCCGAAACGCGGGCGGTGCGGGTACCGGGCGGTTACCGGTTGACCGGCCGCAAGACGTTCAGCACGCTTGCGCCGATCGTTCGGCATTTCGTCGTGACGGCGATCATCGAAGGAAACGCGGACGGCGCGTCGCAATCGCCGAACGTCGCGTCGCCTAAAAGGCCTGAGGCAGGCGAGGCGAACGCGGAGGCGGCGGCTTATGCCCGTGCGGCCGAAGCGAGGTTGGCCGAGTTTCTGGTGGAAAAGGGGCCGGGGGTGCGCATTGAAGAGACGTGGGATACGCTCGGCATGCGCGCCACGGGCAGCCATGACGTCGTGCTGGAGGAAGTTTTCGTGCCGGATGCGCGTTTCATCGGGTATCGGGACAAGGTCGACTCGTCCGGAAAGCGGGAGGACGGCGATGGGTGGCAGTTGTTTATTCCGGCCGTTTATCTCGGCATCGCCCAAGCGGCGCGGGATTTTGCCGTGCGCTATGCCGTCGATTATCGTCCGAACAGTTTAGGGGGCCGATCGATCGCCGACCTGCCCCACGTCCAGACCAAAATCGGAGAAATCGAGCGCGATCTGTTGACCGCCCGGACGCTCGTCTACAGCGTCGCCGAGCGCTGGGATCGGGACGCGGCTCGGCGCGCGGCGCTTTCCTTGGACATCGGCGTGGCCAAATCGGTGGCCACAAATGTCGCCATCGATGTCGTCGATCGGGCCATGCGCATCGTCGGCGGGGCGAGCCTTGCCCGGTCGTTACCGCTGGAGCGGCTGTATCGGGATGTCCGGGCAGGACTCCACAACCCGCCGATGGACGACGTGGTGATCCAGCGCCTCGCCGAGCGGGCGATTGCAGAACCTGAAGAGGAGCCGAGGAGCTTCGGCGTGTAGGGAGAGGCCCCTTCCGGCCGGGAGGATCGCGTCATCGGCCGTGTTTGCGCCGACGCCACATCGTGCCGGCGTCGGCGGCATCTTACCGGTCGACGGCATCTCCGACAGAGAGGGGAACGGCCGACGGGAACGATCCGGTTCGCCCTTGCGCCGTCGGAGCAGGTGCTACGATCGTTTCAGAAAAACAGGCAAAGGACGGCGGAGGTCGGTCGTGACGCCCACCAAAAGAAGCTAAGCCCGATGCGCCCGCCCAGAACCGCCTGGAACGATTTCGCCGGATGATGCGTTACTACCTTCTTCGGTTGATCCGCGTCAAAGATAATCGCGCGAGCGTCCAACGCGGCGTGGCCATCGGGATCGCGGTGCACAGCATTCCGCTGTTCGGCTTCTCCCTCCTGGCCGGATTGGCCTTCGCTTTTCCGTTCCGGGCGAGCAAAGCGGCGGTAACGCTGGCCAACTTGATGAGCGCGCCGCTTACGTTGCCGATTTATTCGCTCAACTTCATCTTCGCCAAGCTGTTTTTCGACCGGTTGAAAATCGTCGCCGGCGGGCTCGGGTTGTCCACGCATTTGGCCTTCCTCATCGGAACGATCGGTGGCATTGTGGCCGTTTTCGTGTTGTTGTACGCTTTAAGTTATGTACTGGCATCGATCGCCTTTCGCCTGCTGGAACGCCACCTGGCCGATCAACGAAAGGAACGTCGAGCCTCACGGGCTCAGCTGCTCAGGCGTTCTGCCGTCGTGAGCACGGTCCGCCTGTCGGAAGAGTGAGGCGACCATCGAATATCGCCGATTATAGACGACTTCGTGGGATGCACGAGGTCGTTTTTCTGTGTTATGATGACAAAAACGGCAGGGGAGGATGGAGATGACCGCGTGGATCGAGGCGCTTCAAGCGCTTCTTAAACCCGATCAGCTCACGACGAATCCGACCGCGTTGGAACACCACAGCCACGATGAATCGTATCACGCGCCGCGTCTGCCGGACGTGGTCGTCTATCCGGAGACGACGGACGATGTCGCCCGCATCCTGCGTTTTGCCGACGAGCGCCGCATCCCCATCGTCCCCTTCGGCGTCGGATCGAGCCTGGAGGGGCACGTCGTACCGCTTGAGGGCGGCATCAGCCTGGACATGACGCGCATGAACCGGATCCTCGAGGTGCGCGCCGACGATTTTCTCGTGCGTGTCGAAGCGGGACTTACGCGGACGGCGTTGAACAAGGCGCTCGCTTCCTACGGCTTGTTCTTTTCCGTTGATCCGGGCGCCGATGCGACGCTCGGCGGGATGGCGGCGACGAACGCCAGCGGTACGACGGCCGTGCGTTATGGCGTGATGCGCGATCAGGTGCGGGGCATGACCGTCGTCCTCGCCGACGGGCGGGTCCTTCACCTCGGCGGGCCGTATGTCAAATCGTCTTCCGGGTATGATTTAAAAAATCTGTTCATCGGTTCCGAAGGGACGCTCGGCGTGATCACCGAACTTTGGCTCCGCTTATATGGCCTGCCGGAAGCCGTCGCCGCCGCCCGCGTCACGTTCCCGTCCGTCCGCCAGGCGGTCGAAGCGGCGCACGGGATGCTCAAGATGAACTTGTCCCTCGCCCGCGTCGAGCTTGTCGACCGGACATCGATCCGGCAGATGAACGCGATGAAACGGACGGCCTATCCGGAGGCGGACACGTTGTTTTTGGAGTTTCACGGCAGCCCCACGGCGCTGGAAGCCGACGTGCGGACGGCGGAAGCGTTCGTACGGGAGTACGGCGCCGCAGATGTTCATATGGAACGCGACAAGGCAGCCCGGGAACGGCTGTGGGAGGCGCGCCATCATCTGGCCTACGCCTACCTGCACGCGCATCCGGGCAAGAAACAGCTCGTCACCGACGTCTGCGTTCCGCTATCGGCCCTTGCCGAGGGGATCGAGACGGCGCGGCGGGAGCTTGAGGCCCGGGGGCTTGAAGGGGGCGTCTTGGGGCATATCGGAGACGGGAATTTTCACACCATCGTCATGATCGACACCGACGATCCCCATGAGGTGGCGACGGCCGAAGCGTTGCACGAGGCGCTCGTTCGTTATGCCCTCCAAAACGGCGGCACGGCCACCGGAGAGCACGGCGTCGGCATCGGCAAAGTGAAGTATCAAGCCGAAGAACACGGCTTGGCGCTGTCGGTGATGCAAGACGTCAAACGGATGCTCGATCCGCACAACATCCTCAATCCGGGCAAAAAAGTGCCGCCGCCGGGGACTGCGCATCGCTTAACGCCGATGTCCGTCCGCTAAAACTGTCGCTTGCGTCATGCCCTGAAGCGGACGGCTTTGGGCATCACATCGACGATGAGGGTACAGGCGGTTTCCCGTTCGCCGTCCCGCTCGAGGCCGACGCCCACCGCTTGGGGACGCCCGAGAAGCACGCCGTTCGCCGCCTCTTGTCCGAATGTGCCGCGCTCATCTAGGGTGAGCACGGCGCGGCGACCGCGCCGGACGGTGACCGCCGGATGGTGAACGTGCCGGCCCCGGAATACGCTCGGGAAGGCGCGCAAAAAGCCCATTCGGTCGAGGCCGGAGACGGTGATCAGGTCGAAGAAACCGTCGTCGACCGCCGCGCCGGGAGCGATGTGCATGCCGCCGCCGAAAAACGGAATATTGGCGAAGATGATCAACCAGACGCCGTCCAAGCCCAGCACGCCGTCTTCCAGGACGATCGACGCCCGAAACGGCCGAAACGCGGACAGTGCGCGAAAGACGCCGAGCGCATAAGCCAGGCGGGAAAACCGCTTTTTAAAGGCCAACGCCTCTACGGCGTCGACGACGGCCGCGTCGATCCCCACACCGGCGAAACCGAAAAAATAAACCGTCCGTTCGTCCGGCGTGTCGGCGTTTTGCGAACGGCCGATGCCGTTCTCGAATGCGGGGATGTCACCGAAGAGACGCAGCCTGCCGATGTCGATCGCCCGTCCAGGGGCGGAGAGCAGGCGATCCAACGCCGCAATCGGGTTCTTAGGCAGTTGAAAGGTGCGGGAGACGTCGTTCCCCGAGCCCGCCGGGATAAGCCCGAGCGCCGGCCTGCTTTCGGCCGTCGAGGTCGTCGAAACGGCAACGTCGATCGCCTCGCAGATTCCGGCCGCGCTTAACGGGGACCGGTTGAGGAGCGCGTTTGCGGCGAGCGACAACGTGCCGTCTCCGCCTACGGCGACGATGGTGTCGACGTCTTTCGAACGTGCGGCCTCTTGCGCCAACGCATAGGCGTCGTGTGCATCACGCCCGACCAACAGTTCATAACGCAGTCCGCGCCGCCGAAGTTCGGATTCAAGCGCCGTCCAGACGCGTGCGGCGCGTCCGCCGCCGGCGGTCGGATTGAGTAAAAAAGCGTACACGTGATACTCCTTTCCACACTTCCGTAATAAACTTGAAGCACGATCATGAAAACCTCGATAAAGCCGTTAAGGCCGGAAAGGTTGAAATCATGCCGGACGAGATATGGGTCTACCGCCTGTACGATGTGGCCCAAGAAATCGATCTCGACGCCATCGAACATCGACTGCAGGACGAGCGGCCGACGGCGCGTCTGAAATTGAGCAAGGTGCGCCCCAAAGCGCTGGAAATTAAAAATCCGCCGCTGTCGTTCATGATCGACAGCGAGGCGCGCGTACCGCTCGCCGGGACGATGTGCTCGGCGGAGATCGGTGCCCGTTTTTACGATTTCGGCGTGCTCAGCATCGTCATGCGCATCCGTTTGCCGGAGACGATCGACTGGACGCTCATGATGCGCTATGCAGAGACGCTGTTGGCGGAAGAAACGCCGGAGATCGACCAGCGCTTTCAAGCCTACCGCGACGACATCCTCCGGCGCTTCGGCGAACACCTGACGGGGGAAGGCTATCGGAACTATGTCGAGGATTTCATCATTTTCGCCGTCGGTGATTGGCCGGAAGACGACGAATGGTCGCCGCTGCCGATCTTGCTCGGGGAGAAAGGGCCGCTCAGCGAAGCGCTGATCGAAGATGCGCTGCGCTATCGCTTTTCCTACGACGCGGACGATGTGATCATCGCCTGGGACAGCGCCTGGGTGGAAGATCCGGAAGGCCCGGGCGACGTGGCGGACCTGCTTGAATTCGCCAAAGCGCAGCTCCTCGAACTCCGCTATTACGACGACCTGCTCGATCGGGAGCTTTCGGCGTTGTACGACGTCCTCTCTGCCGACGGTACGGAACGCGCCGAGTGGCTGAGATTCGGACGTCTGCAAAAAACGCGTGCCGTCATGCGGCGCATCATGGAACTCATCGTGGAGATCACCGAATTCACCGGTCGCATCGAAAATGCCCTCAAAGTCACGCAAGATTTTTATTACGCCCGGATCTACACGGCGGCCGTGGAACGCTTCCGGATGCGGGAGTGGTCGGAGAGCATCCGCGAGAAGATGGCCGTGCTCGAGCGGCACTACGAGCTCTTGGCCGATGAGTCGATCAGCGCCCGCTTCATCTGGATCGACACGCTCATTCTGCTGCTCATCTTCTTCGAGATCATCATCGGCTTGCTCACCTTGCGCTGATCGACGGTGTTGCGTCATTCGGGTGATGTTCTCTTGCTCAGTGGCGGACGCTCAGCCGGCGTTCGAGGAAGAGCGAGGCTTGCGACAGGGCGAAGTTGGTGATGAAATACAACCCGGCGGCGAACGAGAGGATCGGAACGACGTATTTCGACGGATTGGCGTTGTAGATGATCTGGCTGTTGTGCATCAGCTCCGGAAGGGAGATGGCCACGGCGAGCGAGGTGTCCTTGAGCAGCGAGATGAATTGGCTGACGGTCGGTGGAATCATGCGCACGAGCGCCTGCGGCAAAATGATGTACCGGAGCGTCTGCACGTACGTCAATCCGGACGCTCGGGCCGCTTCGATCTGCCCTTTGTCGACGGAGAGCAAGCCGCCGCGGACGATCTCCGAGATCATGGCCATTTCGAAGACGGTCAGCCCGACGATGGCGGCGCTCACCACGTCCAGCTTGATGCCCACGTCGGGCAGCGCAAAACGGGCAAAGATGATGATCAAAAGCAGCGGCAGATTGCGCAGTGCTTCGACGACGGCGCCGAGGATCGGGGCGATGAGCGGCACGCGGGCGTAGCGGAAGACGGCGATCAGCGTGCCGAAGGCAAAGGAGAGGACGATCGACACGAAAGCGACGTACAGCGTGATTTTGAATCCTTCCAGCATGAAGGCGATGTTCTCCGGCGACCAGGCGGCTCGAAAATCCACGCTTTACACCTCCCCGAGGGCGGTTTTGATCTGGACTTGTTCGGCCGGCAGTCGGTTCAGCCGGATTTCCAACCACCGCACGAAGAAGCTTAAGGGAATGGTGATCAACAGATAGAACGCGGCGGCGAGACTGTAGGCGGCAAACGTTTTAAACGATTCGCTGGCCGCGTAGTCGCTCCAGTACATGAGGTCGAAGCCGGCGAACAAGGTCAAGATCGAGGAGTTTTTGACGAGGTTCAGGAACTGGTTGCCGATCGGGGGGATGACGATTTTGATCGCCTGCGGCAAGATGATGTAGCGCATCGTCTGGATGTACGTCAGCCCGCTCGCCCGACCGGCCTCCATCTGCCCTTTCGGCACGGACTGAATGCCGGCGCGTACCGCCTCGGCGATGAACGCCGCGGTGTAGACCGTCAGTCCCAACGTCCCGGCGGTAAACCCGTCGAGGTTCAGGCCGAAGGCGACGAGGCCGTGATAAAAAAAGAAGGCGACGAGGAGCAGCGGGATATTCCGTAAAATTTCTACATAGGCTCGTCCGATGGCGTTGACCGGGCGGGAGGGGACGATCCGAAGCACGGCGACGATGACGCCGATGATGAAGCTGCCGACCAAGGCGATCAGGCTGATCCCCAGCGTGGTCAAAAAGCCGCGGATGAAATAAGGATAGTAATGTTCCAACAGGTACAAGACGTCCGACATGTGCACCTCTCGCTTTCCGATTTGGCGACGGCTTCAACTTCCGTCATGCTCGAGTCTCCGACCATTGACGGCCGGTACAACGGAAAAGCGTGGATGAGTGCGCTCATCCACGCTTTGTCGCGCACGTCGTCGCGCGAGGGAGGGCTTTATTCCTTCGGCGGTTCTTCTTTGAACCACTTGCGGTAAAGTTCCGCGTACTGCCCGCTGTCTTTAAGCTCCTTCAGGAAGTCGTTCACATATTGGGTGAACGTCTCGTCGCCCTTGCGGATGCCGATGCCGTACGGTTCGTGGGTGAACAGCCCGCCGACGAGCTCAAAATTCGGATCTTGCTGGGCGTAACCCATCAAGATGATGTTGTCCGTCGTCATCACGTCGACCTTGCCCGACTTCAGCGCGGCAAAACACTCGGCGTAGTTCGGATACTCGAGCACTTGCGCTTTGGGGGCTTTTTCGCGGATGTTTTTGACCGAGGTCGAGCCTTTCACGCCGCCGATCTTGGTGTTTTCATTGAGGTCGGCGATGCTCTTGATCGGCGAGCCTTTCGGTACGAGGAGCGACTGTCCGGCGTTGTAGTAGACGTCGGAGAAGTTGATCTCTTGCTTGCGCTCTTCGGTGATCGTCATCGTCGCGACGATGATGTCGATGTCGCCGTTTTTGAGCATCGGAATGCGCGTGGAAGACGTCACTTCGACGAGGTCGATCTTGTTCTCGTCGCCCAGGATTTTTTTGGCCAACGCTTTGGCGATGTCGACGTCAAACCCTTCGACATTTCCGGTTTTCGGATCTTTGTAACCCATGAGCGGCGTGTCGTACTTCACGCCGGCGATGAGCCGGCCCCGCTCTTTGATGATGTCCAAAGTGCTCTTTTCGGCGGTCGGCGTTCCGTCCGCCCCCGGCGTGCCGGACGGTTGTTCTTTGCTGCCGGAGCTGCAGGCGGCGAGCGAAAACGCCAAAACGAACGCAAACGCCAACATCAACCCGGTACGCATGACGCTTTTGATCATCAAAGGACCCCCTTCTGGTTCGTCGATTTGAAGCGATGCCAACGGCGAGAAGCAAATGGTGCGCGTTCAGTGGCTGAGGATGCGCTTCAGGAAGACCTGCGCGCGTTCCTCCCGCGGATTTTGAAAGAATTCGGCCGGCGGAGCGTCTTCGAGGATTTCCCCTTGATCCATGAAGATGACGCGATCGGCGACTTCTCGGGCAAAACCCATCTCGTGGGTGACGACGACCATCGTCATACCTTCTCTGGCCAACGTCTTCATGACGTCCAACACTTCGCCGATCATCTCCGGATCGAGGGCGCTCGTCGGTTCGTCGAACAGCATGATCTTCGGCTTCATCGCCAATCCTCTGGCGATCGCCACGCGTTGCTGCTGCCCGCCGGACAGCTGCGCCGGATAGGCGCCCGCTTTTTCCAAGATACCGACTTTGTCGAGATAGAAGCGGGCGATCTCGACCGCTTCTTCCCGGGGCATCTTGAGCACCTTCATCGGCGCGAGGATGATGTTCTCCAGCACGGTCATATGCGGGTACAGGTTGAAATGCTGAAAGACCATCCCGATGTTGCGGCGCAGCTTGTTGAGATCCGCCCCGCGCTTGTGCAGCGGCACGCCGTCGACGAAAAGCTCCCCGCTGGTGATCGGTTCCAGACCGTTGATCGTCCTAAGCAGCGTCGACTTGCCGGAGCCGGAAGGGCCGATGATGACCACGACTTCCCCGGCGTTCACCTTGAGGTTGATGTCTTTTAGGACGTGAAAGGAACCGTAATGCTTGTGCACGTGCTTGAATTCGATCATGTCGTCCCCCGACGGGCGCCGACCACGGCGCGCACTGAAAGCGTTATATATGTCGTTAAGTTTATGGGATTTGCCGTTTAAAATCAACCGCCGTCCCCCGGTCGGGTCATGCAAATTCGATGAATCCTATCGATTCCCCGGCGGCGGTTCGATCGCGGCGGCGATGTCCGGCGGGACGGCGAAAGCGGCGCGCATGACGTCGGTCGTGGCGTAACGCGTACGCATTCCCGGATCGAGCGGGCGCAATCCGTCATACCGCTTGCTGGCCAAGGTGAACAGCCAGATGCCGCTCGGGTAGCTCGGGACGACGGCGAGGTAAGGCTTAACGACGGGAAACAGCCTTCGGAGGGCGCCGATCGTACTTCGGGCCGTTTCCGGGTGGAGGAAAGGCGAATCCGTCTGCGCGCTCATGACCCCGTCGGGCTTGAGCGCCTGGGCCAAGGCCTCGTAGAACGGCGATTCGAACAGCACCGTCGCCGGACCGACCGGATCTGCGGCGTCGACGATGATGATGTCGTACGGTTCGCGGACCGATCGGACAAACTCGGCACCGTCCTGAAAATGGAGGTGCAGCCGCGGATCGTCCGATTCCCCGGCGATTTCCGGGAGATACATGCGGCTCGCCCGGACGACGATCTCGTCGATTTCCACCAGATCGACGCGGCGGACGAAGTCGTATTTGAGCACTTCCCGGGCCGCGCCGAGGTCGCCGCCGCCGATGATGAGCACCCGCTCGGCTCTCGGGTGCACCGAAAGCGGCACATGGGCGATCATCTCGTTGTAGATGTGCCCTTCGCGCACCGTCGTCTGGATGATGCCGTCCAAGATGAGGGCGCGCCCGAACGGTTCCGTTTCGGCGACCATGACGTGCTGGTAGGCCGATTGGCTTTCGTACAGGACGTCGACAATCCGGACGCTCGTCATCAGGCCGCGTTCATGGTCGGTGAGCCACAGTTCCCCGCCGATGCGGGTGAGGTGTTTGGGCAGCTTTTGCATCTCTTCCTCCTTTTTCGACGCCGGCGGATTGTGGAGCCCGCCGGACGTCCCGGTACAGCCGTTCCATCGGCGCTGGGAAAGGCTGTCCCGCCGAAACGATGCGCATCGCCCGGTCGACAACGTCGATCTGCGTGGTCGCCACCGGCTGACTTCGCGGCGCCCACCTCGGCCCTGAGCGCCGCCGGCCGGCCGCATCCGGTCCCACCGCTCGGCGACCCGGTGTGGGCGACCGTCCGGGCCGGGCGTCCACTCAGAACCGCTCCATCTCACCGATCTTCTGCCGCATGCGTCGGCGATCGGCCGGCCCCAAGCTGTTCGGCCGATACGTCTTGGCAAAGTGAACGGCGGCATCCCGCCACTGGGCGATGCCGAGGTAGACCGCCGGGATGACAAATACCACCGCGTCGCCGTCGTCGATCCGCCCCGGGCGCCGCTCGCCCGCGAGAAAGCCGAGGAAACGCTCGCCGGAACGAACGCCTCCCGGGACGACGTCGTGGCTCGCCGTCGCCCGCATGCCGAGCGTATCCACGTCTTTTCGATCCGGAGCCCCTCGCCCCGCTCGACCCGAGAAACTCCCCGACCTTCGCCGCCCCGCCGGCGGGCGGCGCCACCCAGCTACCCGCTCACCGCCCGCAGCGGTGGCGCATATAAATCCGCCACCGTCGCCGCGTCACGACGAAAAAGCGGGCCACCGCCGACAACGTTCCGAACGTCTTTCGGCCATAGAGGCGAAAGCCCACTCAGCACCGGCACCGCCTTTCGTCTCCGGAAGCCGCCGGCTCGGGCTCCCGTCGCCGGCTCGGTCGAAAAGAAAAATGGTTGATGAGCGCCGCCTCTTCGACGCGACCGCCCGGCAGGCTCCCGAAACGCTCCTCCGATGGCGATGCGACGCGCCCGGTAATGGAGGATGAGGCCGAGATGCCAGCCGAGGGGCGAGCGCCGTGGGTATCGCCCAGGGCGAAGCGCCTCCAGCACCTGGGCGCGAAGCCGATTTTGCCTTTCATCGTTCCCTCGCCCGGGCGACGCACAACGATGTCCTCACGGCGCTGTTCGAAACGTTGGCGGAGGCGCTCTCCATGGCCCTGGAGGCGGTGCACCGGACGATCGCCGCGCTGCCGGAACGTCTTTGGTCCGTCCGCCGCGACCATCGGGCGATTTACGCCGCCGTGATGAAAAAAGACGGCCGTGCCGCGCACCGGGCGATGCTCAGGCATTTGAGCCGGGTTGAAGTGTGGTTCGGCTGTGCGCCGGAGGGTCTCCGTCAGCCGTGTCCTGTGATGATGAATGAATTTCATGAATGAATTTCGTCAGGAGGGGGGAAGGCGGATGGCCGAGGCGGAAACGTTGCCGCTCGCCCAGGACCGATGGCTCGTCCTGGAGCGGACCGACGCCTTCGGATCGCTCCCGCCGCTCGTCGCCCTGCCGCGCTCGGAGGCGGAAGCGATCGAAGTCGTACGCTTTGCGCGGGCGCATCGGCAGACGATCGAGTGGCTGGGCGGCGGCTCCAAGCGCGGGCTGGGGCATGCCGCACCGCCGGCCGACATCGGCATTGCGTTCCTCGCCTACGAAGGCGTCGTCGAGTACCGACCGCGTGATCTCGTCGTCACCGTGCGCGCCGGGACCAAGATGGCCGAGCTTCAGGCGCTCGTCGGCCGAGAAGGGCAGATGATCGCCGTTCATGTGCCGCATCCTGACGCGTCGACCGTCGGCGGGGCGGTTTCCGCGAACGACGCCGGGTTGCTCCGCTTTCGCCACGGCGCGTTTCGCGACCATGTGCTCGGAGTGCGCGTCGTCTCCGCCGCCGGGGAAGTGCTCGCCTTCGGCGGGAAAGTGATGAAAAACGTGGCCGGCTACGATATGACGAAGCTGTACATCGGCGCGCTGGGCACGCTCGGCGGAATGCTGGAGGTGACGTTCCGCCTCCGACCGCTCCCGCGCGCGCTGCGCCTCTTTGGCGCTTCGTTTGCGCCGCCGGCGTGGCCGGACGTCGAACGGTTTTTGGTCGAGCTCCTGCGCGCGCCGCTCGAACCGCAGGCGGTCTACCTCCTCTCCCCGGAGATGGCGGCCGCGCTCGGACAAGCGGCGCGCTGGACGCTCGCCGTCGTGCTGGCCGACGAGCCGGAGGCCGTCGAGGTGCAGGCGAAGCGGATCGCCGCCATGCTCCCGGATGCGGTCCGGGGCGACTTCCAGCGGGACGGAGACGAGGCGTGGGCATTTTTAAACGCGCTCGGGCGGTCGCTCCCGAAAAGCCCGCCGTGGACCGCAGCCTACCGCCCGCTCAGGGAGGCGGAGCGGGTCTGTGACGCGGGCCAAAGAGACCCGGGAGATCGGGCGCATGAAGCGGGCCGGCCGGATGCGGAAGGGGACGCCGTTTCGTTTCGCCTGGGGCTTTTGTCCACGGACGTGCCGGAAGCGCTTCGGATCATCGCCGCGCTCACGGCGGAGACGGGCCGGCGCTTTCGGGCGTTCGGCTGCTTCGGCGCGGGGGTCGTCTGGGCGGTGATGGACGGCGCGCATGACGCGGGCGGAAAAGACGCCGTGCAGACCGCGCTGAGGCGCCTGCGGGCCGCCTTTCCCGCGCCGGGGCGCGTCGTCCGCCTCGTCCATGCGCCGGAAGCGCTCAGGCGGGGGCTCGACGTCTGGGGGCTTGAGGAGCGGTCGATTGCGCCGATGCGCCGCGTCAAGCGCGCGCTCGATCCGGACGGCCGATTCCGCGCCGGCCGATGGTTCGGGAAGGCGTAAGAACGTGGCGATGGAGAAGAAGAAGGGGCGTGGCGACGATGGAGAAGAAGGGGCGCGCTGCGGTTCCGACGACGGGCGGGTTTCCGTATCCCGATCCGCCCCGGTCCGCCGATTACGACGTCTGCGTGCACTGCGGGATGTGCCTCGAGGCCTGTCCGACGTATCTCGAGCTCGGGCACGAACATCAATCGCCGCGCGGCCGCGTCTACTTGATCAAGATGGCGGCGGAGGGGAAGATCGCGCTCGGCGAGGCGTTTCGCGATCCGATCTTCACCTGTCTGGACTGCCGCGCTTGCGAGACGGCCTGCCCTTCGGGCGTGCCGGTCGGGCGGTTGATCGAGACGGCGCGGGGGCAGCTTTTCCGCGCCGACCCGCCGAAGGGATTCCGAAAGTGGGTGCACGATCTTATCTTGCGGCAGCTCTTCCCGCATCCGAAGCGGCTCGACCGTCTCGCGTCGCTGCTCATCTTCTATCAGAAAAGCGGCCTAGAACGGGCGGTCCGGGCGCTTCGGCTGACGCGCGTTTTGCCGAAGCATCTTGCCGCCTTGGAGCGCGTGCTCCCGGCGGTCGGGCGAAGCGTCCGGCGGGCATATCCGGAAGAGCTCCCCGCGGCGCGCGGTCCGGCGAAAGACCGCCGTCCGGCCGGCGATGCGTTCGGCGCTCGTCCGCCGGCGCCTACACTTGCGTCCGAAGCGTCCGAACGTCCTGCGCCGCCTTCCTCGGCGCGGCCGACGCGCGTCGGGGTGTTTACGGGCTGCGTGATGGACGTCTTCTTTACCGACGTGAACGCGGCGACGGTGCGCGTCCTTCGGCGAAACGGCTACGACGTCGTCATTCCGAAAGACCAGCGTTGCTGCGGGGCGCTCCACATCCACGCCGGCGACCGCGAACAGGGCAAGGCGCTCGCTCGCGCGAACATCGACGCCTTCGGGGCGCGGGCCGTCGACGCCGTCGTGGTGAACGCCGCCGGCTGCGGCGCCGCGCTCAAAGAATACGGAGAGCTCTTGCGCGACGATCCGGAATATCGCGCGCGCGCCGCGGCGTTCAGCGCCAGGGTGAAAGACATCAGCGAATTTTTGTATGCATTCGGCTTCCGACCGCCGGAGGGGGCGATCGAGGCGACGGTCACCTACCATGATGCGTGCCACCTCGCGCACGCGCAGCGCGTCCGCGAGGCGCCGCGGGCCATCCTGCGCTCGATCCCGGGTTTAAAACTCGTCGAAATGCAGGAAGCCGACCACTGTTGCGGGAGCGCCGGCGTTTACAACCTGACCCACCCGGAGATGGCCGAGGCGCTCCTTCGGCGCAAGGTGGCGAACATTCCGGAGAACGCGGCGTACGTGGCGATGGGCAACCCCGGGTGCATGCTGCAGATCGCCGCCGGGCTCGCCCGCGACGGCCAAAGCGGCCGCGTCGTGCACACGGTGACGCTGCTCGATCAGGCGTACATGAAGGAAGGGGATGGGTGATGGCGACCGCGAGGACGTGGTCAAAGGGAGCATCGGACGCGCCGGAGGAAGGATTCGCCGTGCTGGAAAAAGGATCCGCCCCGTCCGCCGATCCTGAACTGATCGCGGCGCTTAGGGACATCGTCGGCGCGCGATGGGTGCTGGATCGGCCGGAAGATCTCCTCGCCTACGAATGCGACGGACTCACGATGGCGCGCCGCCCGCCGCGCGCCGTCGTCCTGCCGAATTCGACGGAGGAAGTGGCGGCCGTCGTGCGGCTTCTTCACGAGCGTGGCGTGCCGTTTTTGCCGCGCGGGGCGGGAACGGGCCTAAGCGGCGGGGCGACGCCGTTGAACGGGGAGGTGGTGATCAGCCTGGCGCGGATGAAGCGCTTGCTTCACGTCGATGAGGTAAACCGCATCGCCGTCGTCGAACCGGGGTTTGTCAATTTGCGCCTGACGCAGGCGGTTGCGTCGACCGGGCTGTATTTTGCGCCGGATCCATCCAGCCAGTATGCCTGCACGATCGGCGGGAACGTCGGGGAAAATGCCGGCGGGGCGCATTGCCTCAAATACGGAGTGACGACGAACCACGTGCTCGGCTTGGAAGTCGTCCTGCCGGACGGGGAGATCATCGAGCTCGGCGGGCCGCCGGATTTGCCGGGCTACGATCTCATCGGACTTTTTACCGGTTCGGAAGGGACGCTCGGCATCGTGACGAAGATCACCGTCCGCCTGCTCCGCGCGCCGGAAGGGAAGATGACGGCCCTCGCCTATTTCGACGATGTGGAGGCGGCCAGCCGCACGGTGTCGGACATCATCGGCGCGGGCATCGTCCCGGCGGCGCTGGAGATGATGGATGCGGTGGCCATCGAAGGCGTCGAGCGCGGCACGAAACCGGCCGGTCACCCGCCGGGGCTGGCCGCCCTTCTCCTGATCGAAGTCGACGGCGCAAGCGCCGGCCTCGAGGCGCAGATGCGGCGCATCGTCGATATCTGCCGGCGGCACGGGGTGCGCGAAGTGAAGGTGGCCGAGAGCGAAGCGGAGCGGAAGCGCTGGTGGGACAACCGCAAGACGGCTTTTGCCGCGATGGGGGCGATCTCGCCGAATTATCTCGTACAGGACGGGGTGATTCCGATCAGCCGCCTGCCGGAAGTGCTTCGGCGCATCGCGGCGATCGGAGAAGCATATGGTCTTAGGATCGCCAATGTGTTTCACGCCGGTGACGGCAATCTGCATCCGCTCATTCTGTACGATGCCGACGTCCCCGGCGAGGCGGAGCGGGCCGAGGCCGCCGGGATGGAGGCGCTCAAGGCGTGCGCCGAGGTCGGCGGGTCGATCACCGGCGAACACGGCGTGGGGATCGAAAAGCGCGAGGCGATGTGCTTCATCTTCGGCGAACCGGAGCTCGCCGCGCAGCGCGCCGTGCGGGCGGCGTTCAATCCGCACGATCTCTTGAACGCGGGAAAGATCTTCCCCACGCCCGGACGCTGCGGGGAGATCAAGGCGTAAGCCTTAACGGACGGTTTCGCGATCGCTTCGGTCGTGTCCGAGGCGGGCGGAGATCGCCGCGCCCGCCTCGCGCACGCGATCGGCGAGCGCCGCGAGCCGGGGGCGCATGCGCTCGGTCGGGCCGGAGATGGAGAGGGCGGCGGCAACCGCGCCGGTGTGGTCGAAGATCGGCGCGGCGACGCAGCTGATGCCGGGTTCGTTTTCTTCGTGATCGAAGGCGACTCCGTTTTGCCGCACTTCGGCGAGGTGGGCGATGAGCGCCTGCGCGTCGGTGATCGTGTTCGGCGTATGCCGCGCCAGCCCGTGCTTGCGAAGGATGGTCCGGATGTCGTCCTCCGAGCGGTAGGCGAGGAGCGTCTTGCCGACCGCCGTGCAGTGGACGGGGGCGCGGTGGCCGATGCGGCTGTGCATACGGATCGTCTCTTTTCCTTCGACTTTGTCGATGTAGACCGCTTCGCCGTCGTTTAAGACGACGAGATGGACGACTTCTCCGGTCTCTTCGGCCAGCGCCTCAAGCGACCGCCGGGCCGCCTGCCGGACGTCGAGATCGGCCAAAAAGCGCGTCACAAGGCTCAGCCATTTGGCCGTCAGGCGGTAGCGGCCGCTTTGTTCGTCTTGTTCCATATAGCCGAGCTGAACGAACGCGCTGAGCAGCCGGTGCACGGTGCTCTTGGGGAGCGCGAGCGCTTCCGCGAGTCCGGTGACGGTCGCTCCGTCTTTCGCCTGGCCGACCGCTTCGGCCAGCCGGAAGGCGCGTTCCAGCGATTTGACCGGTGTTTCCAAACGTCATCGCCCCTTTCCGGTGAACAGGAAATATGGTATCATAATCTCAAATACGGAACAAGGTTCCGTAATATGGAACAAGAATCAACATCGACGAGGAGGAGAGCGCCATGACGATCCAACTGCCGCGCGGGCTTCAGATCCACGCCGAGGTGACGCCGGCGTTCGCGGAGATTTTAACGCCGGAAGCGCTGGCGTTCGTCGCCGAGCTGGAGCGCCGCTTCGGCGGGCGGCGGCTTGAGCTTTTGGCGCGGCGCGAGGCGCGCCAGGCGGAGATCGATGCCGGGAAACTGCCCGACTTTTTGCCGGAGACGAAGTCCATCCGCGAAAGCGAGTGGACGATCGGCTCGATCCCGCCGGATCTCATCGATCGCCGGGTGGAGATCACGGGTCCGGCGAGGGTCACGACGGCCACACGGCGACGCTCTTGGCGGTGGCCAAAGTGCTGGCCGATCGCAGGTCCGATCTCAAAGGGGATATTGTCCTGATCCACCAGTTTGCGGAAGAGGTGGCGCCGGGCGGCGCCCGGCCGATGATCGAAGACGGGGCGCTGGATGGGGTGGACATCATCTTCGGCACGCATCTGTGGTCGGGTCTGCCCGTCGGGGTCATCGGGTACCGGAGCGGTTATGCGATGGCCAATGCGGACGCCTTCACGATCGAAATCGTCGGCCGCGGCGGCCACGGCGCAGCGCCGCACCAGACGATCGACGCCGTCGTCGTCGGCGCCAACATCGTCGTCAAGCTGCAGCAGATCGTCGCTCGGCGCGTCGATCCGCTCACGGAAGCGGTCGTTACGGTCGGCATGTTTCATGCCGGTACGGCGTTCAACGTCATCGCCGAGCGGGCGGTGCTCACCGGGACGGTGCGGACGTTCGACGCCGCGGTGCGCGCACAGGTCGAAGCGGAGATCCGCCGCATCGCGGAGGCGGAAGCCGCGGCGTTCGGCGCCCGCGCTTCGGTGCGCTATGAACGGGGTTACGACGCGGTGTATAATGATCCGGAGGTCACGGCGCGTTTCGCGGAGGTCATGCGGACGGTCTACGACCCGGCCCGCGTCGTGGAAATGCCGCCGAGCATGGGTGGGGAAGACTTCGCCTATTATCTGCAAAAAGTTCCGGGGACGTTTTTCTTTACCGGGGCCGGGAACGCCGATCTCGGTTCGAACTTCCCGCACCATCATCCGCGTTTTGACATCGATGAGCGGGCCATGCTCATCGCCGCCAAGGCGCTCGCCACGGCCGCGCTGGACGCCCAAGACGACGGCGGCATGCTCATCCAAAACGGGAGGGGGGCGCTCATCGGGATCGAGGGACAGCTGCACGCGCAACGCTAGGGAAAAGCGCGAGGGGAGTCGGAAACGATCCGGGACGGGCCGGTGCGCCGTTCCGGACTTTTTGTGTTAAAATAAGATGAAGTATGTCTTCGTCTCAGCGGTACCAAAACTTTCAGGCTTGAAAAGTTGGTGAAGCCGATGGCCGATCGTCATGACCGCAAGGCCAAGTGGCAGGCGCTCCGTTTGTTTGCGGAAACGGGCATTCAAGATCCCGGGCGGCTGGCGTTGCTCGCGTTTTTGGCCGGCCGCTTGGAACGGGTGCGTTTCATGCGTTCACTGGAGTTTTCCGATACCGGCGTCAAGCTGTCGACGCGCAAAAGCGGTCTTTGGCCCAGGGTGCTCTATGAAGGATTCATCCGCGGCGTACCGATCCCCGATCCGTTTTTGTTCATTGCGGCGATGGTCGATGACGACACGTTGATCGACGTCGTGCTCGACTTCGACGGCGTCGAGGAGGCGGAGTGGTATCGGTCGGTCGCCTACGACGATGCGCGGGATCCGCGCCTTGATCCGGAGCGGGCCGAGTATGAGCTGCGGGTGGCCATCGACCGCACGTTGGACATCTATCAGGCGGCCAAAGAACAACTGGACGCCTCGTTCGTGGAAATGGCGCGCCGGGACATCGAGCGCTTAAGCGCCGCTCTGAAGAAGCTGACTGCCCGAGGCGGAGAAAACGCCGTGCGAACGCGGCCGGCGGACGAACACCCTGAAAGCATGCGGGAAAGGGGCGAGGGCGAAGGATGAGCACATCGCCGTCGCAGGTACAGACGGAGAAGGCGAAGAAGGCGAAGACAAAGCTTGCGGCCATCTTTGCTGAAGACGGCGCCCTTTCCCAGATCGTTCCCGGTTATGAGGTGCGAAAAGAGCAGTGGGCGCTGGCGGAGCGGATCTTGGAGAGCCTCTACGGCGAACGGGCGCTTCTGGCCGAAGCGCCGACGGGAACGGGAAAGTCGTTTGCGTACCTCGTCGCCGCGGCGCTGTACGCTTTGCTCGAAGAGCGCATCGTCGTCGTTTCCACCCAGACGCTTACGCTACAGGCGCAGCTCCTCGGCAAGGATCTCCCGGTCGTCGCCGAGGCGCTCAAGCGCGTCGGGTACGCCGACTTTCGTTATGAGCTCGCCAAAGGCCGCGCGCACTACGTCTGCTTACGCCGTTTCGACGTGTTCGCCGAACGGTCGATGCGCGAAGGCGGGGCGCTCCGCCGTCTCGCCGAGCGCCTGAATGAGGCGGTTTACCAGGAGCTGGAACGCTCAGGCGAAGGGGAGCGCAAAGCGCTCCCGGTCAGTGTTCCGAATGACGTGTGGGCGGAGATCGCCGGCGATGCGGAAGATTGTCATCAAAAACATTCTCCGCATTATGATCATTGTTTCATCCAACAGGCGCGGCGGCGTTGGGGCAAGGCGCACATCGTCGTCGCCAACCACGCCCTCGTGTTCGCCGATCTGGCGCTCAGGACGGAGGGGGAGAGCGGCGTGCTCCCCAAATATGCGCGGATCATTTTCGATGAAGGCCATCACGTGGCGGAGACGGCGACGCGGTTTTTCGCCACGAAAGTGTCGGTCGACCGCGTTGAAGGGTGGTGGCGCGACATCGAGCGCCGCCGGCAGAGCTGGATGGAGGGCGTCTTCACGCCGGAGGTGTTGGAGGAACTCCGTCCGCTGTTTGAGCGTTTCACGAGCGCGCTGGAAGAGGCGTTCATCGCCATCGACGATTACGTGAGCGCCGTCTCCGGCGAAGGGCTCGGCCTGCAAAGCATCACTCGAACGATCGAAGCGCCGATCGCCGTTCCCACCGGCTATCGCCAGGCGGCGGCGAACTTGAGCGCCTATTTGGAAAAGCTCGCCGCGCTGGAAACCCGAGAAGAGCCCGAAGTGCGGGGACTCCGGCGGCTCATCGGCAAAATCGAATCGGCGTCGATGCTCCTCGATCGCGCCTGTTTGCGGACCGATGCGGTCGATTACGCGTACTGGATCGAACGCGCCGTGCCGGACGGCGCGGGTTGGGTCGATCTGGCGCTGCCGGCGGTGCGCGCGCGGTGGCTCACCGTCCACGCCGAGCCGATCGATGCCGGAGCGGTGCTCGCGCCGCTTTTTGAAGAGGTGCCGCCGGTGCTTGTATCGGCGACGCTCTTCCCGGGGATGGCCGATGACCAAAGCCGCACTTACGTCGCCGAAACGCTCGGCCTCGCGCCGGATGCGTTCGACGCTTTCGTCACGGAAAGTCCGTTTGACTACGCCTCCCGCGCGTTGTACGTGTTCAGTCGGACGGCACCCGACCCGCGCGATGAGCCGGCGTTTTTGGACTTCGTCGCCGAAGCGCTGAAGCGCGTGCTCAGCGTCACGCGCGGAAGGACGCTGGCGTTATTTACCAATTTTACGCACATCCGCGCCGTCGCCGAGCGGCTTCAAGCATGGGCCAAGACCTCCGACATCGAACTCCTGGTACATACCAAAGACGCCGACCGCGATGCCTTGATCGACCGTTTCCGGGCCGGATCATCGACGGTCCTCCTCGGCAATGAGACGTTTTGGGAAGGGATCGATGTACCGGGAGACGGTCTCGTGTGCGTCGTCGTCACGAAGCTGCCGTTTGCCAACCCGGGAGATCCGCGCACGCGGGCCCGCGAACGGGCGCTTCGAGCGGCGGGCAAAGACGCGTTTGCCACGCTTTATTTGCCGCAGGCGATGCTGCGCTTAAAACAGGGCGTAGGGCGTCTCATCCGGACGAAACACGATCGCGGCGTCGTCGTCTTTTTGGACAGCCGACTGGTGCACAAGGGATACGGTCGCAAGATCATCGCGGCGCTGCCGCCGGCGCGCATCGGGACGCTGAAAGAAATCGCCGATTATGTCTCTCAAAGGTGACGCAATTTGGAGGGAGCCCCGTGGCGGATTGGGCGATATGGCTCGAGCGGCTTGCCGACCTCATTCAACAAGCGCGCCGAACGGGCGAAGAGACAACTGCTTTGATCGACCTCGGGCAATCTTTTTTGACCGATCCTGTGGCGTCGACCGACGAGCGCCGGGCCTTTTTGCGCCTGCTTTCCGAGCTCAATCTGTTCTTGGAGGACTTCGGCGATCTGCGGGCCGCGCATACCGTGGCCGAGGAGATCTTTGCGCTGTCTTTGACGCTCTTTCGGACGTTTGATCCTGAGGTCATCTACGCGGAAGTGCACCGGGTGGTGAGCCGCTTCATTCCGGCCGACGTTTTTTTGATCGCCCGACTCGATCAGAACGATCGGGTGACGGTCCCGTATTATGTGGAAGACGGTGAGCGCTATGATCCCGTGACCTTGCGCCCGAGGCAAGGGTTGGTGGGGAAAGTCGCGGCCTCCGGCAAGCCGCTTTGTATCGGCCGGGCCTCCGAGCTTTCTGACCGCCCCCACCTGCGCTGGGGAAAGACGGACAACATCATCGAATCGGCGCTTTTTGTCCCTTTGTTCTTTAAGGATCGCGTACGGGCGGTGCTCTCGGTGCAGAGCCGGCGGCCGGAAGCTTACGATGAAGGCGATGAGCGGCTGCTTAAGATCATCGGAGGGCAGATGCTCGGCGCGATCGCATCGGCTGAGCTGTTTCAGGAAGTGGAACGCCTCTCGTATTACGATGAGCTCACCGGGCTTCAAAACCGCCGGGCGTTCATGCGGGACATCGAGGAGGCGGTCGCGAACGCCGTGAAGGCCTATCCGGTGGCGCTGGTCATGATCGATTCGGATGATCTGAAGGTCATCAATGACCGCTACGGACATATTGCCGGAGATCGTCTGCTTCTGACGATCGCCGACGTCCTGCGGCGTGTGGAGGGGGAGGAGATCAAAGCGTATCGCTATGGAGGCGACGAGTTTTTGCTCATCATCCGTGGATATGCTCGAAAGGAGGTGAGCATGCGGCTTAAGGCCCTGCAGGCGCGTTTTTCAAGGACCACGCTGAGCCTCGAAGATCGAGATTTCCCTGTGTCCGTATCGGTGGGCGCGGCGCTTTGTCCGGATGATGCGGACACGGTTGAAGGGTTGGTCAGGGCGGCGGATGAGGCGCTCTATGTTTCGAAGACAAAAGGGAAAAATTGTGTCACGATGTATACGCGGCCGACGTCTCTTGACGAGTCTCCTGACGATCGGTCGTAAGCTCCGCTGAATTCACCAAAGGGTGCCCACTTTGCCGCCGTCGATGAGGATCGTCTGTCCGGTCACGTAAGTGTTGGCAAACGACAGATAAAATGCCGCCACTCGGGCAAACTCTTCCGGCGTCCCGTAGCGTCCGAGGGGAATCTCCCCCGACATGCGCGCTTTGACCGCCTCGACGCTCAAGCCTTCGCGTTCGGCGATCCCGGCATCGAGGGTGCGGGTGCGTTCGGTGTCGACGCGTCCTGGGGCAAAGCAGTTGATGAGGATGCCGTCCTTGGCCACCTCGTTCGCCAACGTCCGGGCGAGTCCGGTGACGCCGGCGCGGATGGCGTTGGATAAAAGGAGCCCCGGCATCGGCGCCTTGACCGACTGTGAGGTGATGATGCCGATGCGTCCCCCGCCGCGGGTACGCATGCTCGGAAGCACGGCGCGGATGAGGCGGACGGTGCCCATGAACAGCGTCTGAAAAGCGTCTTCGTACTGTTCATCGGTGATCGTCTCGAAGGTCCCGGCCGGCGGCCCGCCGGCATTGGCGAGCAAAATGTCGATCCCGCCGAAATGCGCCCGGATGGTTTGAATCGCCTGCTCGACGGCGGCTTTGTCCCGCACGTCAAGGGGGTGGATCTGGACCGCATCGTCTTCTTGCCCTGTCTGGGCGAGGATGTCTCGGCGGGCGTCTTCGAGTTTTTCCCGGCTCCGGGAAAGAAGCGCAACACGGGCGCCCTCTTGGGCGAGCAGGTGTGCCGTGGCGCGCCCGAGGCCTTGCGAAGCGCCGCTGATGACGGCGACTTTGCCTCGAAGCAAAAGATCCATGCTCGGTCACCGGCCTTTCTGGACATGATGATGGTGGTCGACTACAATAAGTTTATCATATGTATGCGGATTGAGCATTCGCCTCTCCTCGGGCAGGCGTCGCATCGCCGCTGGTCGGTCGATCGGCGAGGGATCGGCGGATGATCGATCGGAAAGGCGGTAAAGGCATGCAACGCATCAGCTGGCACGAGTATTTCATGGCCCAGGCGAAGCTCATCGCTTTGCGCGCGACGTGCACGCGGCTCATGGTCGGGGCGGTCATCGTCCGCGACCGGCGCGTCATCGCCGGCGGCTACAACGGCAGCATCGCCGGTGATGAGCATTGCATCGACGTCGGCTGTAAGCTGGAAAACGGGCATTGCGTGCGGACGATCCACGCCGAGCAAAACGCCCTCATGCAATGCGCCAAGTTCGGCGTGCCGACGGAAGGCGCGGACATCTACGTCACGCATTTTCCATGCCTGCACTGTTCGAAACTGCTCATTCAGGCCGGTATTCGCCACATCTACTATGAAACGCCGTATCGCGTCGACCCCTATGCGCTTGAACTGTTGGGAAAAGCCGGCGTCGGCGCGACGCAGGTGGCGGTCGACCTGCGTTCGTATATCGATCAGGCGGAGCACATTCGGTCGAAGGTCGAGCTGATCATGCCGCGTGAACGCGAATGAAGAAAACATTTTTTGCATCGCGCGCTTTGGGTGCGTGCGGAGGGGATGCGGCGGTGGCCATCGCCATCGCCGTCTTTTTTGTCGGACCGCTCGGCATCGCCGTCTTCGCTCCGCCGCCGATGATGCGCACGGCGCGCTTGGCGCCGGGAAGCGCCCGCTCGTCGACCGCACGGAGCTGCCCGATCGCGTCTTTAGGTCGTCGCTCAGGCCAAAAAAGCGGCGATAATGCTGATCAAGAAAATGCCGTCGAAGACGCCGGCACCGCCGATGCTTAAAGCTTGGCCGCCGATTTCCCGCAAGCGGTGAAGGTTCAGCAGGTCGGCGCCGATGAGCGTGCCCAGAACGCCGGAGACGTAGGCGACCGGCGCAGCGTCGTCGCGGGCGAGGACGAGGGCGACGAGCGCGGCGACGAGCGGCGGGATGAACGCCGGTATGGCGATGCCCACGCCGCGCACGGGGCGGGCCAGCGCTTTGGAGACGGCGACGATGATCAGTGCGGCGACGAGGGTCGGCCCGAGCGGGGCCTTCGCCGTCACCAAAAGATACAGGCTGAACAGCACGGGAATGATCGCGCCTCCGACGTTCACCGCGATGACCTGTTCTTGAACTTGCGGCGGATAGTAGTAGAACATGGGGAAAAAAGGGTGAACCCGGCGCTCGCGGTAGACGACCGTCCGCCGGCGGGTGATGGGGATGTTCACCATGCTGCCGAGCACCGAAAGCGAAAGCAGCGCGGTGGCGCCGATCGGCGAGAGGCCGAGCTTGGTGAAGGAAAATGTGGTGATCTGGAAAAAGAGCGTCCCCAACAAGAACGGCACCAACAAGAGCAGCAGGAACAACCAGACAAAGGGCATCGCTCGGCCTCCCACGTAT
>JADBKT010000024.1 GCA_014896255.1 Hydrogenibacillus sp. | reverse complement strand
GCGCAATCATCGGCGTCGGCCGCGCGCGGCCGCGTCGCGGACGGCTCGACGACGCGTAAAGTAACGATCTCCAGCACGCCGCCGCCGCTCCTCAGGGCGGAAAAGTCGACTTCGGAAGACGGCCTGCTCACGGCCTGGTGGACGAATGCCGTCGCCGTCGTCGTCGACGCGGAAGGGAAAGAGCGTCTGCGCGTCACGCCGCCGGAGGGCGCGACGTTTGTCGGCGTGACCTGGGAGGAGCATACGCTCCTCATCGACCTTGAGATGCGCGGGCAGAGGCAAAAGGTCGCCTATCCGGTGGACGTAACGGAAAATGGTCGCGACGGCGCGCCTTGAAGATGCACAAAAACCGCACACGCGGTATATCCTATAGTCGACACAACGCTTCCCGCTTAAAAGCCGGTCCGCGGGCCGCCCCTTTTAAGCGTTGACATAGATGGCGAAGCGTTGTCGGGCAGGCCGATTACGGCCTGCTTTATTTTTGAGCGTGCGAAGTCCTCGGCGGTGTGTTAACATCGGGATAGCGCACAGGAGGGAAGCCGATGGACACCGACCGTTCGATCATCGTCCTCTATGGCGAGTCGCCGGTGCGGCTCGCCGCCCGAGAACACGAGATCATCGCCGCACTGCTCCCGAACGGCGCCGA
This sequence comes from Hydrogenibacillus sp., assembly GCA_014896255.1. Taxonomy (GTDB): domain Bacteria; phylum Bacillota; class Bacilli; order Thermicanales; family DSM-22653; genus Hydrogenibacillus. The sequence continues at coordinate 24,063 of JADBKT010000024.1, read as the reverse complement.
TAGGCTGACGCACGTCGTCGCCGTCGATGTCGAAGAACAAGGGTTCGCCCGTGTCCTGGAAGAGCTGGAGATGGGCAGCTTCTTTGCCGGACCGAAGATCGTCGTTGCCCGGCGGGCGCTGTTTCTTTCGGCGCCGGTGACGGGCCGAGGCGCTTCAGGAAATAAAGAGGCGGACCGTGCGCTTCTCGCTTCGTTTTTGGACGCGCCTGCACCGCGTGATGCCAAACTCCTCATCGTCGTGCCGGCGGCCAAGCTCGACGGTCGGGCGAAGGTGGTCAAAGCGCTCTTGAGTGTGGCTGCGGTGGAAGAAATTCGGCCGCGAACGGACGCTGAACGGCGTCGGTGGATCGCCTCATCGCTGCGTGCCCGGGGGCTTCAGGTCGCGGATGAGGTCATCGACGATCTCGCCTTTCGCCTGCCGAAGGATGACGATCGAGCGCAGCTGGAACTCGATAAATGGATGCTGTACGTCGAGGCGGCAGGTGCGCCGCCGGACGAGGAGACACTGGAATGGCTCCTCACCCAGGAGACGGAGGCGAGCGCGTTTGCCTTGCTGGATGCCGTTTTTACCCAAAACGCCGCCCTTGCCGATACGATCTTGAAACGGCTCTATGCGGCCGGTGAAGAACCGCTCAAGCTGCTCGGGCTGCTTGCGTCACAACTGCGGTTGATGCTGATCGCCCGCGAAGCCGGGCGCGTACCGCCGGAGACGCTCGCTAAGGAATTGGGCGTTCATCCGTTTGCGGTAAAGATGGCCCGCAAACGCGCCGCCGGCCTGGCGCCGGAGGTGCTTGCCGAGCGCATCAAACGCGTGGCGACGCTCGATCAGCAGGCCAAGTCCGGCCGCATCGACAAGGCGGAAGCGTTGGAACTGGCGCTTTTGATGTTTTGGATAAACCACAGGCAGGGATAAAAAAAACGACCTTGTGAAAAAGGTCGTCTTTTTTGGCTTATTGGGCGCCTGCTCCTGCGGATTCGAACGATTTCTTGAGGGCGTTGATCTTTTTCATCAGGCGGGATTTCTTGCGCGCCGCCTTGTTGCGATGGATTGCGCCTTTGGTGGCCGCCTTTTCCAGCGACTTGGCGGCGTTATGATAAAGCGCCAACGCTTCTTCCGGCGCGTTTTGCCCGATCGCCTTTTCGACGCGTTTGACGGCGATCTTGACCGTCTTGCGCGTGGCGACGTTGCGCAAACGCCGTTTGGCGTTCGTCTTGATCCGCTTAATGGACGACTTGATGTTGGCCATCGGTCGACGATTCACCTCCTTTTCCGTCGTGTATGTCATGAGACAACACGAGTCATTGTACCATGTTGTGGCGGAATCTGCAATGCCTGAAAATCGGTCGGCGGGATGCATGAATCGCGACGATTGGCGCAAGGTAAGGGGACGAGGAGGGATCCGATGTCGCTCGACCTGTCGCGTCATTCGCCGCGCACCGACCTGGCGCTGGAAGCGCACGAGGCCATCGTTCGGTCCGTCTCGACGCCGCGGGACGCCGATGCGCCGGAGGAGACGCTTGACGGCGTTCGTCGGGAGGAGCATGTCGAGGGTGACGGCGCTTATCGCGTCGTCCGATTGTGGATCGAGACGGAAGAAGCGTCCCGGAAACTCGGCAAACCTCTCGGGCATTATGTAACGTTCGAATTTCCGGGGCTGATCGCCGGGGACGGCGATTACCGCACCCAGGCGGGGGAACTGTTCAGCGCGGAGATGGCCAAATTTTTGCGTGAATCGGGCGTAGAAGACGATGCGACGGTGCTCGTCGTCGGGCTCGGGAACCGCATGGTCACGCCCGATGCGCTGGGGCCGATCGTCGCCCAGCGCGTGCGCGTGACGCGGCATCTGTTCCAATACGCCCCGGAGTCGCTCGAACCCGGATACCGTTCGGTCGCCGCCTTGGCCCCGGGGGTCCTCGGAACGACCGGCGTAGAGACGGGAGACATCGTCGAGTCTGTGGTTCAAAAAATCGCCTGCGACGCCGTGGTCGTCGTCGATGCGCTGGCGGCGCGGTCGCTGTCCCGTCTCTATAAGACGATTCAAGTGACCGACACGGGAATTCATCCCGGTTCCGGGATCGGCAATAAAAGACAGCCGTTAAACCGAGAAACGCTCGGCGTTCCGGTCATCGCCTTAGGCGTTCCGACCGTCGTCGACGCGTCGACCATCGCCGGCGATGCGATCGATCTTCTGATGAAGCACCTCGGCCGGCAGATGAAAGAGTCCGCGCGTCCGAACGCCCGCTCTCGGCTCGTGCCGGATACGGCACCGCTTTATGATCGTCCGCCCAAGCTGACCGACGACGATTTGCCGCCGTCTTCGGCGCGAGAAGCGCTTTTCGGCATGCTCGGAACGCTTTCGCCGGAAGAAAAATACGGCCTGATCCGAGAGGTCCTCGAACCGCTCGGGGTGAACTTGATCGTCACACCGAAGGAAGTCGACGGCTTTATCGACGACATCGGGCAGCTCATCGCCGCCGGGTTGAACCGCGCGTTGCATGCAAAAGTCGATCGGGAGAATGTGGCGCATTATACCCACTAGCGGCTCAGGCGGGATAACGGGGTAGACGCAAATTTTTTCTTTGCGGTTCTAATGCGTTTCCAGCCCTCATACCCTCGTGAACGGGAGGGGGGCGCATGCGGAATCGCTCGACGTTCAACGCCGCATATTTGACCATTGTCGCGCTGATGATCGCACTTCTGGCCGCAGGATGGGGCGTGCGTGCCTTTGGCGCTCGAACATTCGACGGACAAGCGCTCCGACCGCTCGATCAAAGTCACGTTGATCCCGATGGGCATGGCGATCGGGGCGGGGAGACGGGTCTAGATCAGATGCGTCGGTCCGGCGAAGAACGCTTTGTCCTCGTCCGCCTGATCGGCGATTTTGTGGGGCGGTTGACTCAGCCCCAGGCGGTGCTCGGCGTCGCGCTGAAGTCCGTTTTGCCGGATCGCCCGCTGAAGGCGGCGACGTGGCCGGGCGAGAGGGGGCTTGAGGACGACGCGTCGCCGATTCCGGGGCCTAAAGCCGGCCCGGCACCTGCCACGGCGAGCACAGCGCTTCCGGATACTGCGCCGAAAATGACGGCAAGGCCGCTCCTGTACGCCAAGATGCCGGCGGTTTACGTCTACCATACGCATAACCGCGAATCCTGGCTTTCCGTCACCCAGCCGAAAGGGCGTGCGGACGCCATGGACGGCGAGACGAACATCGTCGACGTCGGCCGTGTATTTGCCGAAACGCTGAAAGACGCCGGCGTCCCGGTTTACCACGAGACGACCGATATTTATGCACTGTTGAAAAAAGAAGGTCTTTCGTACAGCGCTTCGTACGACACCTCGCGCCGGGTCGCGCTTCAAGCGATCGCCGAGCACCGCGACATTCGTTACCTTTTTGATATTCACCGCGATTCGATGCCGCGCAAGACGACGACGGTGACGATCAACGGGACGACCTACGCCAAGATCATGTTCGTGATCGGCAAAGGCAATCCGCACTGGGCCAAGAACAAGGCGCTGGCGGAAGCGCTCGCCGAGCGTGTGGAGGCGAAAATGCCGGGGTTGATGCGCCCGATCATCGACCACGAGAGCAGCATCTGGCATAACGGCGAGTACAATCAGACGTTGTCGGAACATGCGTTCACGGTCGAAATCGGCGGCACTGAAAACACGCCGGAAGAAGCGATGCCCGCTCGGCGACGACGCGCATCGCCGTGGCCTTGCTGACGCCCGCCTTGAGGCCTTCCAACCACGTCCAGGACGTCTTGGCGAACGACACCGAATGCCCCAGCATCTCCTGCAGCATGTCGTGAACAAAATCTTTGTGTCCATCGTCCGGACGGACCAGCATGTTCGTCACGACCGCTTCCCGGACAGCCTCCGGCGCGAGCAGGCGCGGTTCGATCTTCCGGTATTCGGTGAACGTCTCGCGCACCTCTTCGTCGAACCGTCGGACGAAATAACCGTCCGGAGACTCAAGTAAGATATTGATGATCCGTGGCTCGCGTTCCAACGCCTGTAGCGCCTCCCGAAGCGTTCCCGTATCGATCGTTTCCATATGCCAGACCGGTGCCCAAAGACCGCGGAAGACGACCGCCCCGTTCAGGGTGATCACGGGCCCGCGGAACGGCACGTCGTGAAACAGCTCGCGCACCGAGTAGATCGCCCGTCCGGTGGCGATGACGACGGAGATTCCGACCCGCTCCAGTCGATCCAGCACCGCCCGGGTGCGCGGCGTCATCGTCTTCTCCGTCGTCAGCGTCGTCCCGTCCAGATCGATGAACACCATGCGATAAACGGCCGCCACGCCTTCAACTCCCTTGCCGTAAAATTCACGCCCGCTTTTTGCCGCCGAAGCTGTCCGCATGATACAATAGAACCCGTCGAAAATACCTTGAAACGGAAAGGACGGCGTCCGCGATGTCCACTGCGGTGGCGATCACTTTACTCATTATAACATGGGCGCTTTTTCTGGTCATCGGTTTTTACCTCGGCGTGCACTTCATGAAGCGCCAGCTGCTGTTGGCCCATCATCACCAAGACCGCGAAGTGCGCCGGTATGCCCGGACGAAAAGCCTGCGCTGGCCGCCTGCCGAGCTCCGCCGGGCACGGGAAGCGATCCGCCGGCGGACGCATCGGCCGTCTTGATCGCCCGGCGCAAAACGCGCCTTAGCGCTTCGGTTTTGAATTTGAAGGATCGGAAGGCAACAACAACTCGTATTTTTTAACCCCCGGCACGCTGTAAAGCCCGCTGGCCGCCAGGCCGAGCACGAGGCCTTGCAACGCGATGTCGACCCAATTGGCCGTCGTAATGTTCGGATACGCCACCGCAAAACTCAGCAGAATGCCGTAACCGATCGAATACAGCGGCGCGTACGCTTTCGGCAGATAACGCTTGGTCAACGTGACCAAGGCCATGATGACCGGTACCCATTCGAGCGCCACCTGACTGATGATCATCTCAACCCCTCCTCCCCGTCATCTTATGCGGAAAGTTGGGAAAGGCATGAGCGAACGTATGCCCTGCCATCCGCTCGTCATCATCGGCGCGGGGCCGGCGGGCATGAGCGCCGCGTTGTGGGCGAAACGTCTCGGCGTGACGCCCGTCGTCTTCGAGCGGCACGACGTCTCGGGCGGCCAGCTCGCCACGATCGAGCAGCCGATCGACGATTATCTGGGGCTATTCGCCGACGACGGCAGGGCGTTGCAAAGGCGTTTTGTCGAACACCTCGAACGTTCAGGCATCGCCGTCCGAACCAACGTGTCGATCGAGCGTATCGAACGTCCCGCGCACGCCGTGCGCGGCCATGTGCCGACCCATAAAACGGAGACGGCAGAGGGCGCGGAAACGGCACAAGACTGTTGGAGACTGCACGGCGCATACACCGGAGATCAGACGCGTCGTCCCGGTCCGAACGACGCGACCGTGTATCGCGCGCGCGCCGTCATCGTCGCCACCGGCGTCAGGCCGCGCCGGCTCGGCATTCCCGGCGAAGCGTTGATCGCCGATACCGCCTTCGCCTCGACCAGCCGCGGTCCAGAACGTTTCCGAGGGCGTCATGTCGCCATCGTCGGCGGCGGAGATCGGGCCGTCGAAGGCGCCTTGAACATCGCCCCGCATGCCGCACAGGTATGGCTTCTGGTGCGAAGCTCCGCCTTACGGGCGCGCAAGGCGCTGCGCGAGCGATTGAACGATTATCCGAACGTCACGATGCTCAGGGAGACCACACTCGAGCGGATCGACCGGGCGCGGATCGATCGAAAACGGATCAACCCGGGACGAACCGGCACCGCGGACGGCCGCTTCGTCCTTACCTTGGGTCGCAGAAAAGCGGACAGTCCCCATCTCCCGACGGCTCCCAACCCGCTCATCGTCGACGACGTGCTCCTGCGCATCGGGATGGAACCGGCTCTCCCGGACATGGAACCGCCGATCGAACAGACCGCGGAAGGGCTGTGGATCGCCGGCGACGCCGCGCTTCCGCCGAGTGAACGGAGCATCGCCGCCGCCGTCGGCTGCGGCATGCGCGCCGCCAAGCGGGCCGTTTTATGGTTGGAAGAACAGGATAAAATCGGAAGTCTGATGAAGGAGCATTGAACGATGTACGAACTGTACACCGACCGGTTCGGCCGCACGGTGCGGCTCACGTTCGACCCCGCCGATTATCTCCCCGCCGGACACGTCTTGATCGTCCCCTTTTACCAGGGAAAAATCGTTTTTACCCGCCACCGCGAACGCGGCATCGAACTTCCCGGCGGAAAGGTCGAACCGGGAGAGACGCCGCTGGCCGCCGCCGTGCGGGAAACATACGAAGAGACCGGCGCGCGTCTTTACGCCATCGCTCAGATCGGCCAGTACATCGTCGATGACGCCGCAGACGGCCGCCTCGTCAAGTCCGTCTATCGCGCCGAAGTCGAAGCGCTGGATGCCCACTCCTTTGCGACCGACACCGACGGCCCGATCGTCTTCGACGTGCTCCCGGTGCACGTCAAAGACGATGACCGCTTCTCGCCGTACATGCGCGACGACGTCTATCCGCGCCTTCTGGAAGTGCTCGGCCTGATCGGGGAGCGACGCCGCGCTTAAGCGCCGGTCGACGAACCGATAATCTGCAAGGCAGGCCTTGCAAAAATCCTCTTCGATGGTAAAAGCGCATCTCCAAAAGCCCGATGCATGTTCAACCCGACGCGTGAATAGATTCCCCGGAGGCAGTTGAGCCAACATATTGACATCACGGACAATCTATGATATTAAATAAAATGAACGCGCGTTCAAAACTCATTGATTTGATGGTGGGGGGGCACACGCATGAAGAGAGCAAGGCCATTTCGCCTGCTTTTGAGCCTTTTTTTGGTCGGTTTGTTGCTTTCGGTCAGTGCATGCGGTTCTAGTTCCGGCGTTACAGCTGATCAAAACAAAGGCGACAAGGACAACGGAACAAAAGTCACGCTCGTCTTCCAGAACATCTACCCGGATGCTTCAGCCACGAACCATAAAGTGATGAAGAAAATTGTTAGCGATTACATGGATGCGCACCCAAATGTGAAAATCGAACTCGATTCGCTGAACATCGATCAACAGAAAACCAAACTGAAAACACAAGCGGCGTCAAATCAACTGCCAGATATTTTCGTCGTCAATCCATCAGCGCAGATGAAACCCTACGTTGATGCCGGGTTACTCGCACCCCTAAACGACATGCTAGAGCAAAACAACCTCAAACAAACGTTTCAGCCTGGAATTCTCGATTACTACACCTTTGGCGGCAACGTCTATGCCTTGCCTGACGGCAACAACATCGGCGTCATGTACTATAACAAGAAAATTTTCGATGAAGTTGGCGTCAAACCTCCAAAAGATTTCAATGAACTTCTGGATGTTGTAAAGAAAGTCAAAAACGCAGGTTATATCCCGGTGGTGATCGCGGAAAAGGAAACATGGACGGGCTCTTTCCTCTTTATGAACATCGTTCTGCGAACGAACGGCGGCCCTGGCTTCTTACAAGATGTCCTCGACGGAAAAAAAACCTTCGAGGATCCGGCATTTATTGAAGCGGTGGATAAATTCGAACAGTTGGTCGAGACCGGAGCGTTCCAAGATGGCGCGACGTCGTACGAATATGTCGAAGCTGAAAGCCTGTTCCATTCAGGTCAGGCAGCGATGTATTACATGGGTACTTGGGCCACCGGCGGAATGGAGACGGCAACAATCAAAGACCAAGTCGGCGTCTTTCCCTTCCCGCTGGTCGACGGCAAAGGAAGCTTGAACCATTTCATGCTGGCCCCAGGAAGCGCTTTCGCCATTTCGGCCAACAGCAAACACCTCGCCGAAGCCAAAGATTTTCTGAACTACTTTATGCTTCAGTGGCCTAAGATCAATTTCGACATGAAGGCGGCCGTCGGACTCGCACAAAACGTCGACGGTGACTTTCAAAAGGCCGGTTACAGCCAGATTTCGATCGATGTCCTTGATTTGTTCAAAACGGTCCAAGGGGGAGATTTGGCCTTCGACAACACGATGGAACCCGACACGGCCCAGGTACACTTGAAAGCGATTCAAAAGTTGTTCATTCAAAAAGAACCTCCGGAAGTGATCGCCAAAGAGCACCAGGATGCATTTAACCGCAACTATCGAAAGTGACCTATCCTGAAGGGGTGCCGCGAAGCGTGACACGCCTAGCGGCACCGGTTTTTCTCCGCCGTGGTTTTACGGCAAACGATGGAGGTAGAGCCTATGAAACTGACGCCTACGGTCCTTCTGTTTTTTTTGTTGCCGCCGCTCCTATTTTACTTGACCTTTGTCTTCATCCCAATTCTCCTTTCATTTTCGACAGCCCTCCTCGATTGGAACGGAATCGCCCAACCGAAGTGGAACGGTCTTAAAAATTATTCCGATCTTCTATTCCACGATCCGCTTTTTTGGATTACAGTCAAGCGCAACGTCGTCTTCGCTCTTTTTTCTATGTCAGAAATTCCGATTGCCTTTTTGCTGGCCGCTGTTCTTTCCAGGTACTTCAAAAACGGTCAGCGCATCGTCGCCGCTTTATTCTTTCCCGTCATCCTTTCCGTCGTCGTCGTCGGCCAACTGTGGAAGACGATCTACAATCCCCTTTCCAGGGGTGGACTCTTAAATCACATTTTGTCATTATTGCATCTCGAACATTTGACGCGCGCCTGGCTTGCGGATCCGAAAGTCGCAATGTATGCTTTATACTTGGTGGCCTTGTGGCAATATCTGGGATATCATGTACTGATTCAATTTACGGGGATCCAGAACATTCCCAGAGAGTTTCAAGAGGCGGCGACCATCGACGGCGCGAACGGTTATCAAGTGATCCGCAACATCATCTTCCCACTCACTATGCCGTTCTTTAAGATTTCCTTCGTTCTCGCTTTTATTGGCTCGTTACAAGCATTCGACTTGATCATGGTCATGACCGGCGGCGGTCCGGCCCACGCAACCGAAGTGATGTCAACGTATATGTACAACATGTCGTTCGATTCACAACGCTACGGTTATGGAAGCGCAATCGCCAGTTTACTCGTCTTGTTCAGCCTGCTCGCCACTCTCATCCTCAACGCCTTTTTCGGTCGGATCGAAAGACGTTACGACCTCCACTAAGGTTCATATTCCGTTGTATGTTGTATAAAGAAAGGGAGAGGCTTCGTGAATCCGAAAGGTCGTCCGCTTGGCAGAACGCTTCTGTTCGGCTTCATCATCTTTCCGCTTCTCGTCACACAACTCTATCCGCTCATTTGGTTGCTTTTGTACTCGTTGAAATCGAACGAAGAGATTTTTTCCGGAAAAATTTTAGCCCTGCCCAAGGAATTCCGCTTTGAAAACTATGTCCTCGCTGTTTCGAGCGGTCATTATATCCAATACCTCATCAACAGTATCATTGTCACAGGCATTACATTGCTGCTGCTCATTTTCCTTTCCACCTCGGCAGCATATGTGATCTCGCGTTTTCGATTCAAGTACAGCAAAATCCTACTACTTATCTTCTTGATGGGCATGATGCTCCCGATGCAATCTGCGCTGTTGCCATTAATGATACTGCTCAAGAATCTGGGGCTTCTTAATACGTATCTTGCGCTCATTTTGCCCTATACCGCTTTTTCCATGCCGATTTCGATTTTTATTTTGAGCAATTTTATGCGCAGCATTCCAAGGGAACTAGAAGAATCGGCAATCATCGACGGTGCCGGACCAATCCGCATCTTTTGGTCGCTCATTCTTCCCATCTCACGGCCGGCTATCACGACGATAAGCATTTTGGCGTTTATCAGCGCTTGGAACGAATATATCGTTGCGGCGACGTTCATTTCCTCGGAAAAGCTCAAAACGCTTCCCTTCGGCGCATACAGTTTTGTCAGCCAATATGCCGTCAATTACGGTGCCATCGGCGCTTATCTTATACTCGCTGCTCTTCCCATGGTGATCATTTACAGTATACTCTCTGAGCGCATCACTAAAGGCATGGTCGAAGGGGCCGTAAAGGGCTGATTTCGAACCCTTTACTTAAAGCTGAAGCAAATCATTGCCCGGGAGGAAAAATTTGTGACCACTCGAAAGGACGTTGCTCATCTCGCTAGGGTTTCTGAAGCAACGGTTTCACGTGTTTTTTCCGATCATCCCTCGGTTAAACCGGAAACCAAACGCCGGGTATTGCAAGCCGCTCAAGAACTTGGTTATGCCCCCCATGCCCTTGCTCGGGCTGTGGCGCGCAAGCGCAGCCAAAACATTGGCGTTGTCTTGCCGTATTTGCCTGATCGACCGTTGTTTTCATATGATTATGTGGCCGATATTTTGAATGGAATCGCTCTGACAGTACGAAATCGTGGCTATGATCTCGTTCTCTTTCAGCGACCTATTCATGAACATGGAACTCTCCAACGTTTTTTTGACAGTAAAAAGATTGACGGTGCCATTTTCTTGGGTCTCACGCAATACGATCATCAAGCCCTTTTGGATCTTCAATCGGCAGAACAGTATTTCGTGATGATCGGTTACCGATCCCCTGAACTCATGCATCTAGCGATCAACGCCGATCACTTCAAAGGGAGTTTTCAGGCCGTGGCCCATCTGATCGCACAGGGACACCGCCGCATCGCATTGATCAACGGCGAGCGATACTATTCCGACAGCACGTTGCGAGAAGAAGGCGTACGCGCCGCCTGCTCGGCGTATGATTTTATGGACTGCACCGTTTACCACGGCTCATATGACCAAAGGTGGGGTGCTGAATTCGTCGACATTTATCTCGCTCTCTCGCCGCGCCCGACGGCCGTACTGGCGGCGAACGATCTGATCGCCTTTGGCTTTATGCAAGCGCTCAAATCACGCGGTATCCGACCAGGTTTAGACGTCGCGATTGTCGGTTACGATGATTCTCATATCGCCGAACTCCTCGATCCACCGCTTTCGTCCGTCCGCGTGCCGCATTTTGAGATGGGTCTACGCGCCGCAGAAGAATTAATCAACAATATCGAACGTGGCACTGTGGGGCACGCTGCGCTTCCGCCGGTCGACGTCGAACTCGTCGTCCGGGCATCTTCTGCATACCGGTTTGAACAATAATGTCAAAAGGAGCGATCCGCATGACGACCTTTCCCAAGCACTTTCTCTGGGGCGTCGCCACTGCCGCCTATCAGATCGAAGGCGCCGTCCGGGAAGACGGCCGCGGGCCGTCCATCTGGGACGTCTTCTCACACACGCCGGGGCGCATCCTGGGCGGCGACACCGGCGACGTCGCCTGTGACCACTACCACCGCTACGAAGAAGACCTCGACTGGATGAGCCAACTCGGGATCAACGCTTATCGCTTTTCCATCGCCTGGCCGCGCATCTTTCCGGAAGGTTCCGGCCGCCTGAACGAAACAGGCATCGATTTCTACGCCCGCCTCCTTGAAGGGCTCCATGCGCGCGGCATCACCCCGGTGGTGACCCTTTACCACTGGGATTTGCCCTATGCTTTGGAAGAAAAAGGCGGCTGGACAAACCGCGACACCGCCCACTACTTTGCCGAATACGCGCACACGCTCTTTCGCCGCCTGGGCGACCGCGTCCCGTACTGGATCACGCTCAACGAACCGTGGGTCGTCACCTTCCTCGGATACGTCACCGGCGAGCACGCGCCCGGAAAACAAGATATCGGCGCCGCCGTCCGCGTCGCACACCACTTGAACCTCGCCCACGCCGAAGCGGTCGAAGCCTTGCGCGACGAGCGCAGCCCTGAAACGGCGAAAATCGGGATCACCAACATCCTCACCAAGGCCATTCCCGCCGGCGACAGCATTGAGGAGCGGTTCTCCGCCTACCTGTATGAACGGCTGCAGAACGGTATTTTCCTCGATCCGATTTTCTTTGGTCGCTATCCGGATGAACTCCGCGCGATTCTGATGCGCGCTCCTGAGGCTCAAGCCTTTTTCGAGCGCGAAGCGCCGCGCATCGAGGACGATCTCAAGCGCATGCGGCAGACCGTCGATTTTCTCGGCGTCAACTACTACTTCCCGGCGCGCATCCGCCATAATCCGGACAGTCCATGGGGCGGAATCGATTTTGCCGACGGCGGGGCGGGCGAGCGTACGGCGATGGGCTGGGAAGTCTATCCAGAAGGCTTGTACGACATCCTCCGCGACCTTCATGCCCGCTACGCGCCGCCCTCCATCCTCATCACCGAAAACGGCGCCGCCTACGACGACGTCATCACCCCTGACGGTAAAGTTCACGACACCACGCGTATCCGCTACATCGAACGGCATCTGGAGCGCATCGCGCAGGCCATCGCCGACGGCGTGCCGGTCGACGGCTACTTCTACTGGTCGTTCATGGACAATTTCGAGTGGGCATACGGCTACAGCAAACGCTTCGGCCTCATCTACATCGATTATGCGACGCAAAAACGCCTCCCGAAAGACAGCTTCTACGCCTACCATGCGCTCATCCGGAGGCATCGAGAGGGCTGACGCCGGCATCCTGCCGGCCCGCATCCCGCCTCCGTGCTCCAAACGGCATCACGACTCCGCCCGCCGGACGCGGCGCACCAACCAACGCCGACCGCGCGCGAGCATATCGAGCGAAAGCGGTTCGCGCAGCATGAAGAGCGCTGTGACGTACACGAGCGCCCCGACGGCAATCGTCGCAACCAGCCCCACCGCCCGTCTCAGCGGCCCGCCTCCTGCTTCGAGCAGCGGGGTTTGAAGCAACGGCCAAAGCACGAGCCCCATCGCCGCGGCGGCGAGCGCCGACTTGAGCAACGTCTCCCGTACCATAGACGATCCGATGCCGCCGATGCGTCGGCGCAGCGAAAGATATTGCAACACGCTCGCCACCGTGAAGGCGATCGACGTCGCCAGTGCCAGCCCCAGGTGGGCCAACGGGCGGACGAAAAGAAGATTGAGCACGATATTCAAGCCGATGGCGAACACCCCGTTCGTCATCGGCGTTTTCGTATCTTGCAGGGCGTAAAAAGTTTTCGTCCACAACTCTCGCGTGCCGAGGCCGACGAGGCCGAGCGAAAAAAAGACGAATGCTCCGGCGGTCAGTTCCGTCGCCCGCGCGTCGAACGCCCCGCGCTCAAAGAGCACTGAAATGATCGGCTCGGCGAGCACGATACTGCCGACGGTAATCGGCAAAAGAATCAACATCAGCGCGGTAAACGACCGCGCGATCGTCTCCCGAAGGCGACGCCAGTCGGTTTGCGCCGCTTGTTCGGAAAGGCGCGGATAGAGGACGGAAAGCATGGAGACGACGATGATGCCGTAGGCGAGTTGCATCACCTTATTGCTGTAATTGAGCGCCGAAATGCTCCCCTCGCTCAAGCCCGAGGCGAGCATGCGATCGACGACGATGTTCAGCTGTGCGGCCACCGTGCCGATCATCACCGGGCCGATCAGGGCGATCGACTGCAAGAGCCCCGGTTCGCGCAGATCGAACACCCAGCGGTAACGGTACCCGGTTTGCCAAAGCGAGGGCAACAAAAAAACGACCTGCACCGCCACGGCGATGAGCGTCACCCACGTAAACCCGACGATGCCGAGTCCCCGACCGAAGGTGAGCAGATAACCGACGATGACGATGTTGAACGGGATGCTGACGGCCGCCGGCATGAGAAACCGTCCGCGGGTTTGGAGATACGCCGTAAAAAGCGCGTTCAACGACAAAAAGACGATCATCCAGAGCAAGATGCGCGTCAGCTCCGTCGTCAGCGCCGCCGCCTCCGGACCAAACCCGGGGGCGAACAGCCGTACCAACGCCGGCGCCGAAACGAGCGACAAAACGGTGAGCCCAAGCGACGTGACGGTGACGACCGTCGTCACATTGTGCATGAACCGCTCCCGATCGCCGTCTTCCAGCCGTTGGTAGACCGGAATGAACGTCGTCCCGATCGCGCTGGCCATCGCCGCAAACAACACGCCCGGAATGGAATAGGCGATGAAGTAGGCGTCGGAGTCCAGGCTGGCGCCGAAATAGGCGGCGATCGCCGTCTCTCGGACGAAGCCGAACAATTTGCTGAGAAGCGTGATGATCATGATGGCGGCCGTCGTCCAATACATCCCGCGTCGCATCACGAGCTCCTTTCACCGGTCTCACGAAGACAATCCCATTATACCACACGACTATCCTACGCGACGGCGAAACAACGTCGCCGTATAGACCGCGAGCGCCGTCCAGATCAGCGCAAAGCTGATCAAATGCACGACCGTAAACGGTTCATGATAGAGGAAAATGCCGAAGATGAGCTTCATCGTCGGCGTCAAATATTGGATGAGGCCGACCGTCGACAAGGGGATGCGGTTGGCCGCTTCGGCGAACCACAAAAGCGGAAGCGCCGTCACGACGCCGGCGCCGAGGAGCATCAGCTTTTGCCAAAGCGGCAAGGTAACAAGCGGCCAGCCGTGCGCCGCTTCACCGGCGATCAAATAGAAAAGCGCCGCGGGCAACAAGATCAGCGTCTCCGCCGCCATACCGATGAGCGCATCGAGGGCCAGCCACTTTTTCACCAGACCGTAAAAGCCGAACGAAAACGCGAGCACGAGCGAGACCCACGGCAGCGCGCGAAGCTCCACCGCCAGCAGGACCACCGCCGCCGCAGCCAAAGCGATGGCCCACCGCTGCGGACGGGTGAGCCGCTCGCCCAGCACGAGCACCCCGAGCACGACGCTCACCAGCGGATTGATGTAATATCCGAGACTCGCCTCGAGAAGATGATCGCTTGAGACGGCCCAGATATAGACGCCCCAATTGACGGCGATCAGCACGGCGGCCAGAGCGATCCACCCGAACTTTCCGGAATCCCGGAAGAACGTCCATAAATCCCCGAGGCGACCGCGCAACCGAAGCAGGACGGCAACGAAAACGAACGACCAAACAAAGCGATGGGCCAATACGGTGAGCGCCGGTATGTTGTCCAACTGCTTCCAGTACAACGGTAAAAAGCCCCACAGCAAAAACGCGCCGAGGGCATACAGCAAGCCGGCGCGTTCGACCGACCTGGACGGCCCTACCGGCTCCGACAGACCCGCCGACTCCGAGGGCCGAGCGCGAAAACATGCTGTACATCGTCGAAAAAATCGCCCGCGAACGGGCCATCGAAGGGGCGGCGTTCTTATCGATCGAGCAGAAATTGTTTTTGAACGTCAGCCCGGCGGTCATCCACGACGTGACCTTTACCAGCGGCAACACGCGCAAAATGCTCGCCGCCCGCGGGATCGATCCCGAACAGGTCGTCTTCGAAGTCACCGAGCAGCAGGCGATCAACGATTTTACGCTGTTTCGAGAAGTGATCGAACACTATCGGCGGCAAGGATTTCTGATCGCCGTCGACGACGCCGGCGCCGGTTACGCGTCATTCCAAACGATTCTCGCCTTGAAACCCGATTACATCAAGCTCGACCGCTCGCTGGTCGCCGGCATCGACTTCGACCCGGTCAAACAAAGCCTGCTCGAGAGCTTCGTCTTTTTCGCCTACAAAGTAAACAGCCGCCTGATCGCCGAAGGCGTCGAAACGCTCGGCGAACTCACGCAGCTCATCCGCCTCGGCGTCTACGCCGCGCAAGGTTACTACTTGGCTCGCCCGGCCCACCCTCCGGCGACGGACATCCCGAAAGAAGCCGTGGAGCACATCTTCCGCCACCGCCGGCTCATCGCCTTCCAAAAACAGCAACAGGATACCATCGAGATCATCGTCGCCCCGGTGCACACCTTCGATCACCGCACGATCACCGCCATCGTCCGGCAGTACTTCGACGAGACGCGCGACGGCGGGGTGGTGATCACGCAAGGCGGGCGGGTCGCCGGCCTGGTCATGCGCGAAAAGCTGATGCAGGTGCTGGCTTCGCAATACGGCCATTCGCTTTACAGCCGCCGACCCGTCAGCCTGGTCGCCGATCCGGAACCGCTCATCGTCGACCGCGCCACGCCGATCGACGTCGTCGCCAGACTGGCGATGGCGCGTCCGGCGGACAAAGCATACGACTATATCATCGTCACCGACGGCGAGCGATTGCTCGGAACGGTATCGATCGAAGCCATCCTCAATTATTTGGCCAATGTCAAGATGGAAGCGGTGCGCTTGTCCAATCCGCTCACCGGCCTTCCGGGCAACCACGCCATCGACCTCGCCGTGCGGGACCGCATCGAGGCGGACCGGCCGTTCGCCTTGTTGTACGTCGATTTGGACCGCTTTAAGCGGTACAACGACCGGTTCGGCTACCAGCGCGGCGACCAAATCATCCTGTATCTCGCCGAAACCCTCAAATCAAGCACCCTGTCTTTCCCCGACGTCGAAACGTTCATCGGGCACATCGGCGGAGACGATTTCATCCTCATCACCCGCCCGGAGATCGCCGCGCCGCTGGCCGAAGAGATTCTCGCCGCTTTCGAACGCGGCATCGGATTTTATTATCAGGAGGCGAATGCGACGGAGCCGTCCGCCGATGCCGAGGCGCGCGTCACCGTCTCCATCGCCGTCGTCGTCTGCGAACGCCCGCGCGGTTTGACGACCGAAGTCTTGTCGGAGCGGGCGGCACAGGTGAAAAAGCGCGTCAAACAGCTTGCCGGCAGCGCGTATGTCATTGAACGAATGTAGACGCTCTTCGATGGGGCGACCGCGTCCGCCATTCATTCCGCTTCCTGCCGCATCCAACGCCAGAACGAAAGAAGCAGCGCGGCGGCGCCCCAAGCCGTGAGATTCAGCAGGGCGAAGCGGGCCGTAAGCCCCTCGATCGGCGGCATAAGCCCGGAGAGGAACGTTCCCAGATCCAAGTTCGTGCTGAACAACCATTTTGCCGCCTGCCACGAGCTGGCATAGTTCGACAGCACGCTGCCGGTGAGCAGCAAGGCGAACACGATGCCCATGCCGGCGGCGGTCGTCCGCACCAGGCTGGAGACGAAAAAGGTGATCAGCCCCACGACGGTGCTCGCCCACCAGCCGAGGCCGTAGAGCATGAGCACGTACTGCCACTGGGGCACGAGGCGCACGCCGCTTACGTCGAGCGTCTCCCCTTCCAGGCGGAAGCCGACGAGCTGGGGCACCGTCCATCCCCGATAACCGAACACGAGGCCGGAGAGGGCGTAGGCGACGAGGACGATGATCAAGAGGATCGAGCCCACCGACAGGATGAGGGCCGCGATCTTGGCCAGCGCCAGCTTCATCCGCCCGACCGGCTGGGCGTAAAGTCCCCGAAGGGTGCCCAGCGTCCGCTCTCCGGAGGCGAGGTCGCTCCCGACGATGAGCACGAACAGCGGGACAAAAAGCGGCATCCCCGCCTCCATGAAGCTCCGGACGAATCCCGGCGCTCCCGGGGCGTTCGGATCGACATCGTGGGCGAGATAGGCCCGAAGCTGGGCATTCCGGATGACGAGCCACCGGCGCCATTCGTCCGGGAGCCGCGAGGCGGCCAGGCGGTTTTCATTGTCCACGATGAGCTGCTCCGTCCACAGCCGCCAGTCGTCCGTCCCCAACCGGGCGCGGACCGTCTGCAGCTGCTTGTACTGGGCGTAGATGAAGATGGGGATCAGGACGAGAAGGAGCCCTACGACGACGGTCACCCGCCGGCGCAAAAGGAGCTTTTCCATTTCGTTGTACAAAAGCCAAAACCCTTCGATCATCCATCCGTTCACCTTCCGCATCCTTGCTCCTCCTGACCGCGTCCCGGGGAGGAAGCAGACGTCAAGACGGCTTCCGGGACGCGGCCGTCCAGGACCGAAACAACTCCTCCAGCGGCGGCACGTCCGGCGCCGCCGTATACACCTCCACCCCGACGGAGACGAGGGCGGCGACGAGGGCCGCCGCCTGCCGTTCCTCCTGCCGTTCAGCCAGCCGTTCGGCCCGCCTTCCGGCCTGCTTTTCGGCATCGGGGCTTTCTTCTTCCGCCGCTTCGGCAAACCAGACGAGGTAGTCGCCGATCTCCGCCGCCGGTGCAGCGGCGCCTTCATGGCGGCGCTCAAAGCGGGCCACAAACGGCAGGGCTTTTAGCACCTGCTCCGCTCGCGCCGCCGGCCGGAGGCGCAGGCGAAAGCGGCGGACCGCCGCCTTCCGGACGTCCGCCGCCTTCGCCGTCCAAAGCAGCCGACCGCCGAGCATCAAACCGATGCGGTCGGCCACCGCCTCCACCTCGCCGAGGAGGTGGCTGGAAAGGAGCACCCCGAGGCCCTCCTCCTGCGCCAGCCGGCGGATAAAGCGCCTGAGCTCCAGCATGCCCGGCGGATCCAGGCCGTTCATCGGCTCGTCGAGCACGAGGAGTTTCGGCCGGCCGACGAGGGCCATGGCGATCGCCAGCCGCTGGCGCATGCCGAGGGAATAGGTCCGGACCGGATCCCGGATCCGCGGGGAAAGCCCCACCTGCGCGACGAGGGCCCGGAGCGCTTCGGCATCGAAGACCCCCCGCATCCGGGCCACGTGCCACAGGTTGTCCCACCCGCTCATGAACGGATAGACCGCCGGCGTCTCGATCAGGCTGCCGACGGCGGCCAGCGCCGCCTTCCGCTCCCGGCGAAGCAGGCGGCCGGCGATGGCCACCTCGCCGGCGGTCGGCCGGACGAGCCCGAGGATGGCCCGCATCGTCGTCGTCTTCCCCGCGCCGTTCGGCCCGAGAAGGGCAAACACCTCCCCGGCGCCAATTCGAAACGACACGTCGGCGATGAGCGTCCGCCCGCCGGCGCGCTTCGTCAGCCCTTCGACGACGAGGACGTCTTCCATTGCCGGAGCGTCTTCAAGAGCGTCGACCATCGCTGTCTTCTTCCCCTCGCTTCCGCCGCATCCCATCTTCACGCGCGTCGGGGACGGTCTCATCGGTACGGATTCGGCGCCGAATCCGGCCTATGGGCCCGATGGGCCTGAACGTCCTGCCGGATCCGTTCCGCAAGAAGAGCATGCCCGAGCGCGCTCGGATGAAAATGATCGGCGGCGAGGAACGCCCGGCCGGCCGCATGCAAAAGATCGTTCGTCGGCACGACGACGACGCCCGGCGCCGACGCCGCTGCGCCGGCGATCGCTTCGTTCCACTGCCCGAGGGCCGCTTCCGCCTCCCGCCGCAGGCCCTCGACATCGAAAAACGGGTCATAAAGCTCCAGCCAAAAAATCGGCGCCGCAGGGTTTGCGGCCCGGATTTTCATGAGCGCCTCGGCCATCGTCTCCCGAAAGGCCTTTAAGGCTTCCTCGTCCGCCCGGACCTCCGGCGCCAGAAGGACGTCGACGCTCGGAAACGCGTCGTTCCCGCCGATCGAAAGAAGGATGAGGTCCGCCTTGCTGAGCGCATGCCGCACGCCGGGCTCCTCAAGCTGCGCCGCCAGATCTCGGCTCCGATATCCGGCCACCGCCAAATTCACGGCCGTCACCGCCTCCGTCCCCTCCCCGGGCTCGGCAGGCACGGCCGCCGAACCCTCCGGTGCTTCCGCTTCCGCCAACAGCCTCCGCAGGCGGGCGGCGACCCCGCCGCCTGCGTCGTCGCCGATCCCGCGCATGATCGAATCGCCCAGGGCGACGATCGTCCACCTCCCGGCGGACCCTCCGGCGCCGCCGGCCGCCGGAAGCCCCGGCGCTTCTTCCGCGCCTTGGCTTGCCCCATCTTCCGCCTTCTCGACCGGCCCTCCGGCGCCGGCCGTCCCAAGCGGCCAATGAAAAAGGAGCACGCCGACCGCCAGAACAAAACCGGCCGCAAAAAGGACGGTCGCCGCCGCCGACGCCGCCATCCAGATGTATACGCGCATTCGTCCCATATTCCCATTATAACCCATCCGCTTCCCGGACGATCCGTTCGTTTTACGTCGCGATGATCTCGCCCTGACTCATAGAGGCCAGCGTCGGAAAAGCGGACGCAACCCTTCCCTTCGCGGCCTGGCGTTGGCCTTCCTCACAAACCGATAATCGACGAGCTCTACGCCCGCATCGCGGAGCGCATAACGAAAATCGTCGTCCTGCGCCAGTTCGAACTCCCACACCCGTTTCCGCCATTCCGGCAAGAACGACTTGAGTTCGTCGCTCTCCACCGCCGGATGGATGTAGATCTCGCTGATGCCCTCCGGGAGCGCATGAATCTTTTCGATCATCATCCGTTTGAATGCCTCGTACGTCTCGTCCGGCAGGACGTGATACGGATGGCTGAGCAGGTAATCCGGAACCGCCACGCCGAGAAGATCGGCCAGTGCCACCGCCGGTTTGAGCCGCGCTTCAACCCCTTCGATGCCGCCGAGCAGATGGTCGTTCGGATCGACCTTGCGAAACAGCCGAAACGGCAGTCCCCGCCGTCCGCTTTCCCAAAAGACGAGCGGCAAGAAACTGCGTCCCGTCTCCATGCCGTACAGCGATCCCATATGGTTGTCGACGTGGGTGATCGCCACCCCGGCCGCCTTGACCTTGGCGAACTGCGCGCGCATCTCCCGCCACACGTCAAACGCCTTGGCCTTGCGCTCAAAGTCGGCGACCGTCTCGTGCATGTATCCCGTTTCATCTTCCAGCGACGGCGCCCGCGTTAGACTCCGCCACGGCAGGCGGCGGTATTCGCTCGTAAACGTCAGATGCAGCCCGATCGAGACGCCCGGGTGTGCGCGGACCCACGCCGCCGCCTCGTCGAAATACGGCGCCGGCGGCATGATCGACGCCGAAGAGACGAGCCGCGCCTCCAGCAGATATTGGATGGCCTCATTCGCCGAGCGGCTCTGCCCAAAATCGTCGCAGTTCAAAATGAGATAGCGCGTCAAAGGCCTTCACCTCGATCATCAAGAACGCACGGATGACGTCCGTACCCGCGTTTTTCCGCGTTCGACCTTCGGCCAGCGGAAGAAGAGCGAGACCGTAAACGAGACGGCGAGCAACACGAAGGGAATGAAGCCCATCAAAAAGCGGAACGCCGCCTCGGGATGGGGACCCGGATTCGTGCCGCTCACGTAACCGAAAAGAAGCCCGGCAATCCAAAAGGCGACGGCGGCGAGAAAGCCGCTCGAACGGATGATGAACCCGCCGACGGCCATGTACACGCCCTCGCGGCGCCGGCCCGTCTTTTCCGCGTCGAGATCGATGATCCGCGCGCCGACGACGCCCGGCGTGACAAGAAAACCGGACATTCCGAAACCGACGAGGGCCCCGGCCAGCATTCCTTGCACCAGACCATGAACGAACAGCAGCGGCAGAACGGAGAAAGCATAGGCGACAAACGCCAGGCGCCAAGCCCGGACAGACCCCAGGCGTTTGATCAGCCGGTACCAGACGGCGACCATCGGCACGATGGAGACGAACACCGAGGCCAAAAAGAGGGGCATCACCTGTTCGCTGATGCCGAGGACATACTTGGCGTAAAACGGAATCGAGGCGCTCAAGAGACCGTTGACCGTCTGGGCAAACGAATTGGCGATGTTGAGGATCCAGAAAGAGCGGTTTCCGAGCGTCTCGCGGAACGCGGCGACAAACGGAAGCGGCGACGGCCGCGGGGCGTCACTTTCCCGCACGAGGGCCACCATCGTCCACATGAGCACGAGGAAAATGGCGCCGAACAGAACCGCCATGCGCATATACCCAAATCGGGCGAAGATGAGCGGGGTGACGGCCGTGCCGATAAGCACGGCGACGATCTGAAAACCGTTTTGGATGGCCGAGACTTTGGCCCGTGTGACGTCGCCGCGATACAGTTCGGGAAACAGCGAATGATAATTGACCCACAAAATGCCGGTCATCGTGTCATACAAGATCAACGTCACCAAAAACCACAGAAAGAGCCGCGACGCATCCAGCCCCATCGGCGCGGAAAAAAGCGCGACGAACATCAGCACTTTGATCGGCGCCGCCCAAAACAGCCACGGCCGGCGTCGTCCCCAAGCGGTGGACGTGCGGTCGGACAAAAATCCGAACAGCGGGCCGTTCACCGCGTCCCATACCAGATAAATCGTCCGCGCGACGGTGGCGAGACCGATCGAAAGCCCCAGGTGATCAACGTAAAAGTACATGTAGTAGGTACTGAACGCCTGCCCCGGGACCATCAGCGCAAACATGCCCAAGGCAAAAATGTACGGCGAATTGATCCAACGGACGTACCGCGGCGGCGTAGACGATCGAGCGGGCAGGGCCATACGCGCCTGTCTCCTCTCCATATCTCTCTCAATTTCTACGGTCTGGGATGCTTCGCCCATTCCCGCGCCCGAAGCTCGACCCGGCGGATCTTCCCGGAAACGGTCTTCGGCAGCTCCTCCGTGAATTCGATCGCCCGCGGGTACTTGTACGGGGCGGTGATGCGCTTCGCATGTTCCTGGAGTTCCTGGATGAGCGCTTCGCGCCGCGCCTCGTCCGCCTGCACCGTTTGATACAACGCCGCATCTTTCAGCACGACGAACGCCTTCACGATCGCCCCGCGCACTTCGTCGGGACTGGCGACGACGGCGCACTCTTTGACCGCCGGATGTTTGACGAGCGCGTCTTCCACTTCAAAAGGGCCGATCGTGTACCCGGCGCTGATAATGATGTCGTCCCCGCGCCCTTCGAACCAAAAATAACCGTCCTCGTCCTTTTTCGCCCGGTCGCCGGTGACGTACCACTCCCCGCGAAACGCGGCGGCGGTGCGCTCCGGCTCGCGATAGTAGCCCTGAAAGAGCGGCGGAAAGTCGCGCCGAACGGCGATATCGCCGACGACTCCCGGAGGAAGCGGCTCACCCGTCTCATCGATGATCTCCACCGCCCCGGGCACCGTCGGACGGCCCATCGAGCCGGGCTTCGCCTCCATATCGACCGTCGTCGCCACGAGCAGCGTATTTTCCGTCTGGCCGTAGCCGTCGCGCACGGTGACGCCGAAGTACTTTTTGAACGTGTCGATCACCTCGCGGTTGAGCGGCTCCCCGGCGCTCACCGCGCTGCGAAGCTGTCCGAGGGTGAAACGTTCCAGACGGTCCACCTTGGCCATCAAGCGGTATTCCGTCGGCGTGGCGCAGAGTACGTTCACGCCGTGTTTTTCCATCAGCGTAAGAAAACGCTCCGGGTCAAACCGCCCCAAGTAATGAAAACCCGTCGCCCCGCTCATCAGCGTCGCGACGAAGGGACTCCACACCCACTTGGCCCAGCCCGGCCCGGCCGTCGCCCAGACGATGTCCCCGTCTTCGATCGAAAGCCAGCGCCGGGCGGCGATCGTATAGTGCGCATAGACCCAGCCGTGCGTGTGCATGACGCCTTTGGGGTAACCGGTCGTTCCCGACGTGTACGACAAAAAGGCCAGGTCGTCCCGATGCGTCTCGACCGGCGGCATCTCTTCCGTCATATCTTCAATCAACCCGGAATAGGTCAACCACCCGTGCCGCGGCGCGCCGAAGATGATGCGCGCCGCGACGCCGGGCGCATCGTCGATGATCGCATCG
Source organism: Hydrogenibacillus sp. (assembly GCA_014896255.1). GTDB lineage: Bacteria > Bacillota > Bacilli > Thermicanales > DSM-22653 > Hydrogenibacillus. The sequence goes on along the minus strand of JADBKT010000024.1, from coordinate 730 downwards.
ACCCGCTCGGCCAGGGTCTCATGCGCGATGACGGCCTTGGCCTCGGCATGCTTCAGACGATAGACGATATCGGACGGCATGAGCAGCTCCGAACCCGGCAGAACGACGAGGCCGCTTCCCAAAACGGCCAAGTAAATGGCATACGTCTCCGGAAGCCGCGGCATCATGATCAGCACGCGATCGCCGCGGGTAAGGCCGAGTTCCGAAAGCGCCCGCGCGAAACGATAAGCCAGCGAGCGCAATTCCCCGTAGGTCACGCGCCGCGTTTCCCCGACGTCGTTTTCCCAGATGAGCGCCGTCTTCTCCGGATCGTGCCGAAGCAGCGCCTCGGCGATGTTGAACCGCTCCGGGGCAAGTAAGCGGGCAAAGGCATTGTCCATCGGCGCATCCTCCTTTCGATCGCTTTCGCTGCTCCTTTCGCGCTCGCCGACGTCTCTTGGCGTCATTTTCGAGGCGTTGCGCCGGGGTCGGTCGAGTACGTATAAGGAGACGCTGGTGCGCGACCTGATCGTCGCCGACCGTTTTTTGGAGCATGAGGATTTTTACGAAGGCATCCGCGCCCAGGTGGTGGACAAGGACCGCATGCCGAGATGGCGCCCGTCGTCGCTCGAGGCGGTCACGCCGGCGTCGGTCGACCGGTTTTTTGCCCCGGAAAGGCCGCCCATCGACATCCCCTTCGTCCGTTGAGCTTCCGGGGAGCTCGCTTCCGTTTTCAAGAAAAGATCGAAAG
>JADBKT010000023.1 GCA_014896255.1 Hydrogenibacillus sp. | reverse complement strand
GTAATAGAACACCGCATAGGTGCCGAACGCCTGCGCCATCAGGCTCACCGAAAAATTGGCCGCACTGTACGTGATCTGACGCATGCCGCTCATCGGCTCGCCGCGGACGTGATGCTGCCTGGTCGGCTCGTTCCGGCGCGAGACATCATTCGGTCAACTCCTTGGCCGTCTGATTGAGTTGATCGGCTTGCTCGGCCACACCTCCGGCGGCGCCCGCGATATCCTCCAACATCGCCTCGAACCGCTTCAGCGATTGTTCGAGATTGGCCGAACGCGCCGATTGTTTCAGCGTGCGTTCTTCCAGTTCGCTTAAGCCGCTTTGGACGCTTTGCATGCTCGCGATGCCTTCGGAAAAGCGCTTGGACGTGGCCTCTACCAGACGGCGCATGGCGTCGATGTGGTTTTTCGTCGACTCGATCAGATCGGTGACGTTTTTCAGCGAATCCTTCGTCTGATCGGCGAGCTTTTTGATCTCCCCGGCGACGACGGCGAATCCCTTGCCGGCATCCCCGGCGCGCGCCGCTTCGATCGCCGCGTTGAGCGAAAGTAAATTCGTCTGCTCCGCCACCCCGCGGATGAGACGCACCACGCCGTCGATTTCCTCGGAAATCGCCTCCATCGCCTTGGTCCGCTCCACCAGGTCGGAAAACGTCGACTCCGTAGACGCAAGATGTGCACTGTGCTCGGTCAGCGCCGCAATGCCGTCTTTCATTCGTCCGGCGACGAGCTCGCTTAAAGCCGCGTTTTCCTCGCCGATGGCAAGAAGATTCGTCCCTTCGCGTTTCAGCTCGCTGAGCGCGGCGCTCGTCTCTTCAGCCAGCGCCGAAAGGTTTTCCACCATCGCGCTCAAACGCTCGGCCATGGCCCGTTTCTCCGCCGCGGAAGCGTCTCGGAAGGCCGCCAACTCCGCTTCATAATTCTCGATCACGAGCTGCTGTTCAAAATTAAACAAGCGACTGATCGCTTCCAGAGCCGCGTCGACGTCGGCGCTCGGAAGCGCGGCGCGATGCGCGCGGAGCACGCGGGCGAACGCGCTCCACAAAATCTGAAACGAAGCGATATACCACGTGCTCGGAAGACCGATCCGCACGTGCGCCTTGGCCACGGCGACACGGCGGGCCAAATACGCCTCGTCGATGCGGCCGCTCATCATCTCGCGCAGATGGCGAACCAGCGTCACTTTGAGCTGATCGACGGAGCGATGGGCGCGGATGATCGCCGCAAGTTCCGGTATCGCCGTCAAGCGATCATAAAAATCCGAGACGATCTCAGGGAGCGCCGGGCGGAGGACGTCGGCGACCGCCGCCACACGCGCCAGATCATCGTCCGTCAGACCGATCAGTTCGAGCCGCTTGAGGATCATTTCATCTTGAACGGCGATGCGCGGTCCGGTCTGAGCGTTCACCGCGCCGATCGTCTTTGCGGATCGCCGCGAAGCTCGGGCGTCGGTCATCGTTTTCTTTTTTGTCCACAACATTCGAAACCCCTCCAATGCCGGTGGAATGCCGATAACCAACGTGCATATGGTGTATCGGCACATCGCGCGGAGGTGATTAACATGAGACCATGTCCTTCGTGCTCACGGTATGCAAATGACAGGCCGTCCAATGCCCCGGCGCGACTTCCGCCAGTTCCGGCTTGACTTCACGGCAGACGTCCATCGCCTTCGGACAACGCGTATGGAAGACGCAGCCCTGTGGAGGGTTGGCGGCATTGGGAATGTCTCCCCGTAGGATGATGCGCTCCCTTCGCGCCTTCGGTTCCGGCACCGGCACCGCCGAGAGCAGCGCTTCGGTGTACGGATGGAGCGGCCGGCGAAAAAGCTCCCGCTTCCCGGCGATCTCCACCATGTGCCCGAGGTACATGACGCCGATGCGGTCGGAGATGTGCTTGACGACGCTCAAGTCATGGGCGATGAAGATGTAAGACAGGTGAAACGCCTGCTGCAGATCCATCATCAAATTGATGATCTGCGACTGGATGGACACGTCCAGCGCCGAGACCGGCTCGTCGGCGATGATCAAGCTCGGCCGGATGGACAGCGCCCGAGCAATGCCGATGCGCTGCCGCTGACCGCCGGAAAACTCGTGCGGGTAGCGCGTATGCGCATCCGGCGACAAGCCGACGACAGAAAGTAGCCGCCGCACTTCTTCGCGTCGTTCTTTCGGCGACAGCTGCGTATGGATGCGAAGCGGTTCTTCGATCAGCGCCCCGATCGTCATCCGCGGGTTGAGCGAGGCGTACGGGTCTTGGAAGATCATCTGAATGTGCTTGCGGTACGGGCGCAGCGCTTTGGGCGGTAGGCGGCCGATGTCCGTCCCCCGAAAGCGGATCGCTCCCGACGTCGGATCGTACAGGCGAATGATCGTCCGCCCAAGGGTCGACTTTCCGGAGCCGGACTCGCCGACAATGCCGAACGTCTCCCCTTCGCGGAGCGTGAAGCTGATTCCTTCCACCGCCCGGATGTGTCCGACGGTTCGACGCAAAAAACCGCCCTTGATCGGAAAATACTTGGTCAACCGTTCGACAGTAAGCAGCGCTTCGTTCACCTCAACCCACCTCTCGGCCATCGATGACGGATGACATCACTCCGCGTGAATGCAGCGGACCTTGTGGGGATACGGCTTCCCGCCGCTTGCCGGGCGTTCGGCGACCGTCCGAAGCGTCGGCACGGCCCGTGTACACGCTTCGGTACGCAGCGGACAGCGCGGGGCAAAGCGGCATCCCGGCGGAAAGGCATAGGCCGGCGGCACGACGCCGGGGATCGCTTCCAGCCGCTTACGCTCATCTTCGAGGCGCGGGATGGAGGCCAGAAGCCCTCGCGTATACGGGTGTTTCGGCGCTTCGAACAGCGCGTCCACCGGGGCTTCTTCGACGATTTGCCCGGCGTACATGACGGCCACGCGCTCGGCCATCTCCGCCACCACGCCAAGATCGTGGGTGATGAGCAGAATCGCCGTGTTCGTTTTCGCTTTCAGTTCCCGCATGAGGTCCAAGATTTGCGCTTGAATGGTCACGTCGAGGGCCGTCGTCGGCTCATCGGCGATGAGGAGGGCCGGACGATTGGCCATGGCCATGGCGATCATTACTCGCTGGCGCATACCGCCGGAGAGCTGGTGCGGGTATTCCTTCATGATCGCCTCGGCCCGTCCGAAGCCGACGAGTTCCAAAAGCTCGATCGCCCGCCTACGCGCTTCGGCTTTGGAGACTGTTTGGTGAATGAGGATCGGTTCCATCAGCTGATCGCCGATGGTGAACACCGGATTGAGGGACGTCATCGGCTCCTGAAAGATCATGGCGATGCGATTGCCGCGGATGCGGTTCATCGCCCGCTCCGAGAGGCCGATGAGATTCTTCCCTTCGAACAGAATCTCCCCGGAGACGATTTTTCCCGGCGGCATGGGGATGAGCTTCATGATCGACAGCGACGTGATGCTCTTCCCGCTTCCGCTCTCTCCGACCAAGGCCAGCGTCTCGCCGGGCGAGATATGGAGATCGACGCCGTCGACGGCCTTGATCTCCCGGCGATTGGAGTAAAAGTACGTGCGCAAGTCGCGGACGGTCAGCAGGGCGTTCAAAAAGCGTGCACTCCTTTCCAGACGCTTCACGGTTTGAGTGGGACGTTTCACGTAGGCTGCGCGCACACCGTCACCAGGCCGCCACCTGTCCGTCCGCCCGCGGTTCCGTCCCGCCGACGAGCACCCCATCCACGGTTCGCCAGATGATCTGCCCGCGGCCAAAACCCCCGGAACCGGACGCCCACCGGACATCATGTCCCATACGCCCGAGTTCGTCGACCACGTGAGGCATTACCGAATGTTCGATCTCTACGGTCTTCCCTTCGACCCACCGCCATCTGGGCGCATCCAACGCCGCCTGGGGATTCAGCCCGAAGTCGACCGTGTTCATCACCACTTGCACATGTCCCTGCGGCTGCATAAAGCCGCCCATCACGCCGAACGGACCGATCGGCGCGCCGTCTTTCGTCAGAAAGCCGGGGATGATCGTATGGTAGGGCCTTTTCCCCGGTTCCAAAGCGTTCTCGTGCAGAGGATCGAGCGTAAAATTGTGCCCGCGGTTGTGCAGGGCGATGCCGGTGCCGGGAACGACCAACCCCGAACCGAAGCCCATGTAATTGCTCTGAATATAAGAAACCATGTTGCCTTCTCCGTCCGCCGCCGCGAGGTAGACCGTCCCGCCTTGCGGCGGCCGACCGGGCACCGGTTCCAGCGCCGTCTTCCCGATCAAACGGCGACGTTCCTCGGCGTATCCGTCCGACAAGAGATCCTCGACGCGAACGGACATCCGACGAGCATCGGCGATAAACCGCTTGCCGTCGGCAAACGCCAATTTGATCGCCTCGATCTGCTTGTGGATCGTATCGGCCGTGTCCCGAACAGAAAACTCGAAGCCCTTCAAGATATTGAGCGCCAACAGCGCCACCAGCCCTTGCCCGTTCGGAGGGATCTCCCAGACGTCGTAGCCGCGATAGCGGATATGGATCGGCTCCACCCATTCCGGCCGGAATGCGGCGAGGTCTTCCTTTCTTAAATAACCGCCATACCGGCGTGAAAACCGATCGATCCGCTCCGCCAGTTCCCCGCGGTAAAACGCTTCGCCCTTCGTCTCCGCGATGGCCTGAAGCGTCTCAGCATGATCCGGAGACCGCCAGATCTCCCCGATCCGCGGCGGTCGGCCGTTCGGCGCGAACGTCTCGAACCAAGACTTAAATTCATCGCCGCGAAGGTGCTTCGAATAGAGACGGAAAGCCCGCGCCCAATCATCGCCGAGCACCGGCGTAAGCGGATAACCGCGCTCAGCATACTCCATGGCCGGGCGCAAAAGTTCGACGAGCGGCAGCCGACCGAATTTCCGGGACAGCTCCACCCAGGCCGCCGGAGCGCCGGGCACGGTCACCGGGATCCAACCGTATTTCGGAATTTCATCGAACCCGGCTCTTCGCAACGCCTCGATCGAAATCGCCTGCGGCGCCGGTCCGCTTGCATTGAGCCCAAAGAGTCGGCCGCCGGTCCACACGAGCGTAAACGCATCGCCACCGATGCCGTTCGACGTCGGTTCCACAACCGTCAGCGCCGCGGCCGTGGCCACCGCCGCGTCGATCGCATTGCCGCCCTGCATCAACATCCGGAGCCCTGCTTGCGCAGCCAGCGGCTGGGAGGTCGCCACCATGCCGTTTTTCGCGTAGATGCACATCCGCCGGGTGGGATAGGGATTGAAGAAGGGATCGAACATCATGACGGCAACGCCTCACGTGGGTGACGTCAAAAAGAGACATTCAAAGTCTCGTAAAGCAAGTGCGCCAACAAAGCGGTCCGCGGCACGAGCGAACCCTTGAGAATGTGTTCATGGACGGCGTGCGCTCCGTCACCTTCCGGTCCCAAGCCGTCGAGCGTCGGGACCCCTAAGGCCGATGTAAAGTTGCCGTCGCTTCCGCCGCCGGCTTTGGCCTCCGTCAAGTCGAGGCCGTACCGCTTTCCGAGCGACTGCGCCAATTCGAACAAACGCGCATTGTTCGGCGTACGCTCCATCGGCGGGCGATTCAGACCGCCTTCGACCGTAATGGACACCCCGTCCACGTCGCCGGCGAGCGAACGCATCGCTTCATCCAGCGCGCGTGCATCGTCCATCTCTTCGACCCGTACGTCGACCCAGGCCTCCGCTTCATCCGGCACGACATTGGAACGCACGCCGCCGCGAATCACGCCGACATTGACCGTCGTTCCCCGGGATTCATCGGTGAGTGCCGCGGCGCGGAGCAATTGTTTGCATAGCGCGGTGATCGCGTTTTTTCCCAGATGATAGGCGTTTCCGGCATGGGCGGCGACTCCCCGGGCGCGAAAACGGTATTCGCCGACGCCCTTGCGGGCCGTCTTCAGCGCTCCCGTTCCGGCCACGGCGGATTCCAGGACGAACGTCGCATGCGCCTCTCGGGCTTCGGTTTCGATCAACGCCCGCGAGCGATGCGAGCCGATCTCCTCGTCCGAGGTGAACAGCGCGACGATCCGCCCCGGTAATGCCGTAACCGCCGCTTGCAGCGCGGCGACGGCCCAGATGGCCATCACGATGCCGCCTTTCATGTCGTACGTCCCCGGACCGTAGAGGCGATCCCCTTCTTCGCGCAGCGACAACGCGCCGGGTTCCCAGACCGTGTCATAATGCGCCAAAACGAGCAGCTTCGGTCCGCCGTCGCCCCACGCCAGCCGATACACGTCACCCACGTCGGGTTGCGGAATCACTTGCCAATCGCCTTTGATCCGCCGCCGTCCCAGTTCCAACAGCACCCGTCCGCATCGGTCGGCCAAGGCTTTGTCCGTCGACGGCGATTCATGGCGGACGAGCAGTTTCAGATCATCGATCATCTGCTCGGCATGGGTCTCTAGAAACGAACGCAAGCTCGACTCCAAAGGCATGTAGGCCCCATCCTGTTCCATTGTCATCCCTTCGCGCTCCTTCCCATCGGGAACCGATTCGGCCATCTCACCAGCATCCCGGGGGCGGTCGGTCACGGTCGAACCATGCTGACCGTATTGAACAGGTCTTGTCCTCCCGGGTGCGGGATAAAGCCTTGGATGCTTTTGACGCCGGCCAAGACCGGCTCGGCGTAGGCGATCGGAACCATCGGCACTTCTTCGTGAATGAGCTTTTGTGCTCTGATATAAATCTCCCGACGCCGATCCGGATCCATCGTTCTCCGGCCTTCTTTGAGCAATTGATGCAGTTCTTCGCTGTCATAAAACACCCGGTTGGATCCCCCGATGTTGTCTTTATCCAACAGGGGATTTAAAAACACGTCCGGGTCCCCGTTCGATCCCGTCCATCCGAGCAAAAACATGTGCGCTTTGCCCTCTTTGAGATCGTTCAGATAGACCGCCCACTCCGGAGATTCGATCTTGGTCTTGATCCCGATCTTCTCCAGATCATGTTGAATCGCTTCGGCGACCTTTTGCCCATTCGGCATGTACGGGCGATAAATCGGCATCGCGTAAAACGTCAACGTTTCCGGAATACCATCCGGGTATCCCGCCTCTTTGAGCAAGTTTTTAGCTCTTTCCAGATCATAGGGATAATCTTGCAGTCCATCGTCGTGGGCAAAGGCGGCCGGCGGGAGCGGACTCGCCGCGGGAATGGCCGCGCCTTCAAAAAACGCTTTGATCAGGCCGGCTTTATCGATGGCATGGGCGACCGCGCGGCGGACCAGAGGATTGTCAAAAGGCGGTTTTTGGGTATGGAACCCGAGATAACTAAAATTATTCGGCGAGCGATAGTAGATTTGAAACCGGCCATCGGCCTCGATGCGCGCAATGTCGGACGGCAGAACGCCGTCGATCAGATCGACGTCGCCGGCCATCAGCGCATTCAGTCGAGCCGAATTCTCCTTAATGACCTTGTAGACGAGCTTGTCGAGTATCGGTACTTCGCCCCAGTACGCCTCATTTTTGACCAAGGTAATGCTGTCTTCCGCCTTCCACTGTTCAAAACGAAACGGGCCCGTGCCCACGGGGTGACGGCCGATGTCCTCCCCGTATTGCTTCAACGCCGACGGGCTTACAATCGAAAATTGCGTCATGGCGAGGTTTTGCAAGAAAGGCGCATTCGGTTCTTTTAAGATGATCTCAAACGATCGATCATCAATCTTCCGGACATCCTGGATGATGTCGGCCATAAACGCATGATAGCGTTCAAACTTGGCGTATTGGGGATCGTTTTTGTCGCTCCAACGTTTGAAGTTGTCGATGACGGCATCGCTGTTGAGCGGTTGACCGTCGTGGAAAAATACATGGTCTCTTAACGTGAATGTATAACGGAGACCGTCGTCGCTGACTTCCCACGTCGCCAAACCGGGTTCGACCTCGAAGCCGTCGGCGGAGTACCGAACCAACGTGTCAAAAACATTTCTAACCACTCTGAGCGA
>JADBKT010000022.1 GCA_014896255.1 Hydrogenibacillus sp. | reverse complement strand
TCACAGGCGTCTTTGAGCATACATACCTCGCATGCGCCCCGGCTGCGCTTCCGCACATACGCAAGGAGCGTCCACCCGGAATAACCGAAAATCATCAATCCGAGCAAGACATTGACCAACGTCGCCACTGTCGCTCCTCCCTCCTCCGCTTCCGCTCGGCGCGGCAGAACGTCAATGCAAACCCGCCCATCGGCCGACGTGATAGACCACAAACGCCGCCGCGTAAGCGAGCATCAGCGAATATCCGATCGAAAACCCCGTCCACTTCCGCGACCCTGTTTCCCTGTGCAAAGCGGCGACCGTCGCCAAACAGGGCATGTACAGCAACAGGAAAACGAGAAAGGCATACGCGGAAAGCGGCGTAAAGACCGTCGCCAAAGCCCCGCTGAGCGCCGCAGAATCGCCGGTGTAAAAGGCGATGCCGAGCGTCGAGATGACCACCTCTTTGGCCAGAAAACCGGTCAAAAGCGCCACCCCCGCCTGCCAAAAACCAAATCCGAGCGGCGCGAAAAGCGGCGCGAGCGCACCGCCGAGCCAAGCCAAAAAACTGTCTTCGATCGGCACGTCCAAGCCGCCCGGACCGGCATAGGACAAAAGCCAGATGGCGACGCTCCCGCCGAGGATGAACGTCCCCGCTTTGCGCACGAATCCCTTTCCCTTTTCCCAGGTGCTGCGCCAGAGCGTCCGCGCGTGCGGCAGGCGGTACGGCGGCAGCTCGACCCAAAACATCGACGCCTCCGTCCGCGCGAGCGTCCGCGTCAGGACGAACGCCGAAACGAGGGCAAGGGCGATGCCCAAGACGTACAACGAAAAAATGACCAGCGCCTGCCGTTCGCGGAAAAACGTTCCGACGAACAACGCATACACGGCAAGGCGCGCCGAGCACGACATAAACGGCGTGATCAGGGCCGTCACCAGCCGCTCGCGCGGCGACTCGATCGTCCGCGCCGCCATCACCCCCGGGACGTTGCACCCGAAGCCGACGATGAGCGGGATGAACGCCTTGCCGTTCAGCCCAAAGCGTTCCATCAGGCGGTCCACGACGATCGCCACCCGCGCCATATAACCCGAGTCTTCAAGCAACGAGATGAAGAAAAAGAGAATAAAAATCTGCGGAACGAAGACGAGCACCCCGCCGACCCCGGCGATGATCCCTTCGACCACGAGATCGCGGTAAAACGGCGCCGCTCCGATGGCCGTCAACAACGACGACGCCGCAGCGGAAAGCGGTCCGGCGAAAAAAGCGTCGAACCGATCCGAAAGCGGCGTCCCGAGCCGATCGAACGTCAACTGAAAGACGACATACATCACGAAAAAGAAGATCGGCATGCCGAGCACCGGATGGGTGGCCCACCGATCGAGCCGCTCCGTCCACGTCTGAGACACGCGGCGTAAAGGCTTCCCGCGGGTCGTGTCGTTCTTAAGACGTTCGATCTCCGGCAACGTTTGATCGATCCAGGCATAACGACGCCGCGTCGTTTCCGCGGCAATCGAAGTCGCCCCGCGGGCGCGAAGCGCCCCCTCCAGCGCTTCGCGGAGCGTCCGCGCCTCCGGATGTTCGCGTTCCAACGGTTCTGCGATCGCCGGATGTCCTTCCAGATAACGGAGCGCCCAAAAACGCGCCTTCATCGGATCGGGAAAAAACTTCGCAATGTTCGCCGCCGTCGCTTCGATCGCCTCGCCGTAATCGATGCTCGGCCTCAGCCGAACGTCATGCCGGTCCGTCGCCATCGTCCCAAGCGCCTCAACCAGCGACGCCTTGCCGTGACCCGTTCGGGCGACGATCGGAACGACGGGCACGCCGAGAACGCGCGACAGCGCTTCGGCGTCGATCGCCATGCCGCGCGCCCCGGCGACGTCGATCATGTTCAGCGCGACGACAACCGGTACGCCGAGTTCAAGGAGCTGCAGCGTCAGCTGCAGGTTACGGCGGAGTTGCGACGCATCGACGATATTGATGACGCCGGCATAAGACTCCGCGAACAGAAAACGCACCGCTACCGCCTCATCGCGAGACAGCGGAAGCAACGAATACATGCCGGGCAGATCGACGAGTTCGGCGCCGATCGCGCGCATGCGTCCGACCTTTTTCTCTACCGTCACGCCGCTCCAATTGCCGACCGCCGCATACGTATCCGTAAGCAAGTTAAACAGCGACGTCTTGCCGGTATTGGGATTGCCGACGAGCGCAAAGCGCATCACGGTTCCACCTCGACACCGATCGGCCTTCCGTCCTTCGGGCGCAGGGCGAACATCTGGCCGTCGAAGGAGACGACGATCGGTCCGCCGAGCGGCATGCGCCGCTCGACGCGAATTCGCACCCCCGGAAAGAGGCCGATCGCGAACAACCGTTCACGCAACCACCCCGGCGCCGACGAGAGATCGCGAATCACGGCCGTTCCGCCCGCCGGCACATGGGCCAGGGAACTCCGTGGACTCGCCGCATCGAGCGCCCGCTTGCGATGTCGCCATGACCGTCTGATCATCCGTGTCACCCGCTAAGGATCGATTCTCATTCTCATTTATACTCCTATTATACCGTCCGGCCTGACATCGGTCAAGGCGACCGCCGAGCGTTTTGCCTGCGCCGAAAGGATCAAACAGACATCGTGGGCCGTTAAAAAAACCCCCGCTGCGAAAACGGAGGGAGGCGTCAACTTGAAAGGTAAAGCTTCGCGCGCAGCCATTCCCGGGCCGCGTCGGTGCGAATCGGAAGCGACCCGGAAGCGCCGTCGTAAAGATCGGCGATGAGCTCGGCCACCGGCGGCCGCTCGAG
>JADBKT010000021.1 GCA_014896255.1 Hydrogenibacillus sp. | reverse complement strand
CATCCGGGCGGCCTCGATTTTGGCCAGCTCCCCGAAGCGGACGGTAAAACGGATGAGCCAGACGATCACGCCGGGCACGCGAATCGCCTGAAGTGCCCGAAAAAATTGGTCGAGGGGCAGCTCGTAAAACAGGAAGGCCAGCATGAAGGCGATGAACAGAAGCCGCCCGCCGTATTGCGCCGCCTGGAAGACCCCCACGCCTGGCGAGTGAGCGATCAGCGGGAAAAAGAGGAACATCACAAGCACGATCCACAGCGCATACCGCACGCGCTGCCACACGTGCGCCGGCGGTACCCCCGCCGCGGCCAGAAGGATCAGGCCGTACACGTCCGACGTCAAGATCGTCTCAAGCCGCCCGAGCAAAGCCCCAAAAAACGCCGAAACAAAGAAAAAAGCCGCTTTAAGCGGCGGATGACGAAGTCGCACCGGCGAACGGATGCCCCCTTTCTTCTGCCATCCATCACCGCCTCATCCTATCGGTTCATTCTCCCGGCGAGCCGAAGCGCCCGGCTTTGCCGGCCGCGACGGCGGCCACCTGTTCCAGATATCCGAGATCCTCGCCCGCCCGTTCGAACCCGTCCGGGTCCGAAGAGGCCCAGAGAGATAAGACTCCACCGACGACAAGCGCGATGAACAGCCACACGGCGATGCGCTTCACCCTTCATCGTCCTTCCCCGTCGTCATTCCTTCAACCGATGGGCTCTTTCAATCACTCGGCTTCATCGACCAGCCGATACGCGGAACGGCGCACAAAGGGCAAGATGACCGCCGTGATCAGCCCTTCCCCGATGCCGATCCAGGCATGCCAGAAAAGGAGCGTCGCGATGGCCGGGCCATACGGGACGACGCCGGACAGGCCGAGCATCAGGGCAATGATGAGCGCCCCCGCCTCAACGCTCGTCCAAGACGCGACAAAGACCCTTACGGCATCCGGCAGCCGCGACAGGCCGACATAAACGACCCGCCCGATAAGCGGCGCGACGATGCCCATCGCCAAGATGTTCAGCCCAAGCGCCGTGATCCCGCCGTCCTGAAAAAGAATCGCCTGCAGGAACAGGATGACGGCCATGATCAGCGTCGCCGGATAGAAACCAAACAAGATCGCCGCAAAGGCGCCGCCGATGAGGTGCCCCGAGGTGGCCGCTCCGAGCAGCGGGAAATTGACCATCTGGGCCGCAAACAAAAACGCGGCGACGGCGCCCATGGCCGGGAGCCTTTCCGGTTCAAGATCTCGTCTGACCGCGCGCACGCTTTGAGCGAGCACCGCGAGCGTCACGGCGCTCGTTCCGAGGACGACTGGCGGGCTTAAAATCCCGTCCGGCACATGCATGGCACAGCCTCCGAAAAACGTGTCATGATTCAAGATTGTTTTCACTATATCGTATCTGCAGTTTCTCCACGCGAGAAGTCAAAGTTAATTCCGTGTCAGAAATGTGATCGAGGGCGATCGGGCCGGAGAAGATACTGAAGAAGCGCACCAGATCCGGCTTGAAGGAAGCAGGCAGCGGAACACCGCCGAGGCAAAGATGAACCAGCTGCCACCCCAGCGGCCGTTTACGCCGCCACTTTGACGAACGGCCGTGAACTTAAGCGGCTGATGGCTTGGCAATGGGAACAGCGCGCTTCCTTTTTCGGCCGCCCGGCAACCACGTCGACGTGATGCTCATTTTGTTCAAGGCGATCGATGATCCAGCCTTTGAAGACCGAGAGCGTATCCGTAGACCGTTT
>JADBKT010000020.1 GCA_014896255.1 Hydrogenibacillus sp. | reverse complement strand
CGATGCTGCCGCATCGGGCCTTTTGGCTCTTCGAAGTCTTTTTGGTTTATTTGACCACATCGATGACCGTATGGCTGTACATGATGTTTTGATCCGTCATCCGAAAAGCCGAAGCGAGCAACTCCGCTGCTTCGTCAGGGGATGTCCTGGCCGGCGACGAGACGCGCGAGCGCCTCGCCGCGGAGACCTTTTCACTTTCCTTATAGTAAGAGTCGCCCCGCAGGCGATATCGAACGGCGCATCCAACCTGTGCCGACCGCCGCCGGCGAGCAGAAGCGCCGCGCCGACCATACCGGCATCGACCGGAAGAAGCACCCTTCCGCCTGCGCGCCGATGACGGCCTCATATTCCGGCTGAGGAAGGAGGGCCGGATCATCGATAAACGCCGCGTCCGCCCCCTGACGCTCCACCCACTCTTTGAATTTGATGAGCGCTGCACCGGAACGAATCGCCTCATAGACCATGTTGACCGCTTCCTCAATAGTCTTTGCCGTATCCGAAAGCAGAAGCATCTCGCCCCCCAGGCGCATGCTCAACCCCAAAACGTCGTCCGGACCGCGGCCCATCAGGACCTCCACGGCTTCACGCACTTCATTCGCAGTGCCGATCTCCAGGCCGTGGGGTTGATTCATATTGACGATCACGGCCGCACCCTTTTTCCCGAGCCGTCGGCTTAAGCGGACCCAAAGCTCGGCAAACGCCCGTGCGTCTTTTTCCGAACGCAGGAGCGCCCCTGCGCCGACCTTGACATCCACAAGGAGCGCCTCGTAACCAGCGGCGAGCAGGCGCCCCATGAAAACAGCCACGCCCAGCGCCGGCGGAAGAAGCGCGCTCCCCTCTTGAGCGGTATCCGATATACTCCCGGATCCGACCCTTCCCTCCGCGTCATATGTCCGGTCGATTTCCTTCAAGAAAGCGTCATAGACGACCGCGAGCAAGCGGTCGGCGGCCGGCGCCATCGATACCGGCTTTTCCATCACGGCGAGGCCGATGTCCTGCACTTGCCTGAGGAACGCCTCCCGGCCGATGGCGCTCCGAAAGCCGGGGACCGCCGCGAGCTTGTCGACCAACCCGGCATGTGGCCCGAGCCCGCGGGCAGAGACGTGAGCGATCGGCAGACCCAGCGCGGCCACCGCCGGAAGCGCTACCAAAGACATTTTGTCCCCGACACCCCCCGTCGTGATCTTGCCCACCTTCACCCCAGGGAGGGAAGAAAGTTCGGAAGACAGATCCAAGGTGTCCCCCGTCTCGGCGATGGCTCGCGCCAGGGCGAGCGTTTCGTCGTCGCTGAGTCCGCGACTGGATACGGCCCGGATCAGCGCCTGCATCCCCACTTCCGGTAAGGTGCCGTCCACAATCCCTTCGACCATCCGGCGGATCTCGTGCATCTGAAGTGTCTCGCCGCGCTCTTTTTTCCGGACCACGTCTACGGCATGCATTCGCATTCCCCTTTCACGTCGCTCAAGAAAGCGCCCACCGAAGGAAGACGTTCGGCAGGTCGCCCGACAGAAACCAGCCGGATTCCCCCACTCACAGATCGCCGGCTCAGGATCAACGGCTAACAGATCCGCGGTAGCTGCATCCCCTGCAGTCTCAGCACGCGTCGCCGTGAACCGAGGGCGCTCTCTCCAGCCACGCTACCTCGCCGTCGACGAGCGTTCGGGCCAGCGCGTCGGCCGAAAGACCGGCGGCGATCATCCGGGAGATGGGCGGCGCCGCGGCAAGAGAACGCTCCAGAGCGCGCAGCACGTCCTCCGAAACGCCGGGAACGGGCTGGAGGAGAAAGCCGCCGGCGGCGCGGACGGTGTGGTCCGTCTCTACGAGCACGCCCAATCCGACGGCCGACGGCGTTTGTTCCGATGCGCTCAAGTAATGGGCGAAATCCTCGGCGATCTCCCCCGAGACGAGCGGAACGCTGCCGCGGTACGACGCTTTGAGGTCGATGTGGCGCACCACTTGAACGACGCCGCGCCGACCGACGGCGCGCGCGACGTCGAGTTTGCCCGCGCGTTTCGGCGGCGGGTCGACTTCCGGATGATCGAGAATGCCGCGGGCGCCGATCCCGCCGTCCGGCAGGCGTTCGGCATCGGCGACGATCTTCCCCAGCGGCCCGTCGCCGGCGACGATGAGCGTGACCTTCTCCGTGTTCTTCAAGTTCGACGCCATCAAGGCGGCCATCGTCACCACGCGGCCGAGGGCCGCCGACGCCGTCGGCCGCGTTTGAACATGGCCGGTGACCGTGCGCACCACCTCCGTCGCCTCGGCGACGAACAGGCGCACCTGGCCGCCCAGCGCCAAACCGCGATAGACTGCGTCCATCGCGTCACTCCTTTCCGGATCGCCGTCCCGCTTCGCGGCGCGCCTTTTTGCCCGATGGATGCTTCCCCGACGCCGCCTCAGCGCTCCCCGTCCGTCGACGGTTCGGTCGCGGTTCGACGGTTGAGCTCATAGATGCGCCGTAAGCCCTTCAGCGTGAGATGCGGATCATAGAGATCGATGGCCTTCGTGGCCGAGGCGAACGCTTCGCCCAGGCCGCCTGTGGCCACCACCGTCGGCGGCCGGCGAAAACGCCGCTTCAGGCGTTCGATAAGTCCTTCGACGAGGCCGAGATAGCCGTAAAACAGGCCCGACTGCATGGCTTCGACAGTATTTTTGCCGACAACGTCCGGCGGGTGTACGAGTTCGACTTTGGGCAGTTTGGCCGCGTTTGCATACAGCGCCTCCATGGAGATGAGCACCCCCGGCGCGATCACCCCGCCGCGGTACGTCCCTTCTTCGTCGACAAAGCAAAACGTCGTGGCCGTCCCGAAATCGACGATGATGAGCGGCGGGCCGTAGATGTCCACGGCGGCGACGGCGTTGGTGATGCGGTCGGCGCCGACCTCCCGCGGATTATCGAGCTGGATCTTGAGCCCCGTGCGTATCCCGGGGCCGACGATGAGCGGCATCAGGTGAAAGTACCGCTCGAAGAAGCGTTCGATCTCCGCCATCACCGGCGGCACGACGCTGGAGACGATGGCCCCGCCTACAGCCTCCATGCGCAGACCCGACAGGGAAAACAACTGGCGGAACAACATTCCCCACTCATCGGCCGTCCGCCGGCGGTCGGTGCCAAGTCGCCATTCGTGCACCAAACGTTCCCCTTCAAAAACGCCGGCGACGACATTCGTGTTGCCGATGTCCAACACGAACAGCATGGTCATCCCTCCCGTAGACGCAAAAAAGAGAGCCTCTCGGCTCTCCGGTCGCGGTTCGGCCGCGCGACGCGCGCGCTCGTCGTCCGCTCCCGCGATACACGACGCGGACGTCCGCCCCTTTTTCCACTTTCGCCTTCATGAGCGATCCTCTGGACCCGGGAACCCGCAGCATATCGCCGAAGGTAGCAATGATGCGACCTTCCCCTTCAGCCAGGGCGATCATCGCGTCGATCTCTGCCTGATCGGTGACGCACACTGGACAACCCGGGCCAGAAATCAGCCGGACCACCCCGCGAAGGGCGTCTTTAACGCCGGTCTCCGCCAGTGCGTGGGTATGCGATCCACATACCTCCATAATCGCCGCTGGTCGACCGTGCCGGGCGATGAAGCGTTCGGCTAGGTCCTTAACCCGATCGAGGAGCCTCCGCGCGAGGGCCGGATCCTTGGACCGATCCAACGCCACCGCTAGCGGCGAGCGCACTGCCGTGTCCATCAGCGGTCACTCTCCTCGAGAACGCCTTGTTCGCGAAGTTCGCCGATCATAGTCCACGCCTCTACGCTCGATCGGGCATATTCCTCATCGACGATCTGAAGCGCTTTTCCCGCGTGGACGAGAACGTAGTCGCCGATTTGAACATCGGGCACGAGAATGATGCCAACCTTCACACGCGACCCCATCACGTCGACGATCGCCGTGTATTCGTCCCGTTCGATCACTTTACCTGGTACACCGACGCACATGGCGCTCTCCCTCCTTGTTTTGATCTTGCTCACACGCCGATCCCGCGACCATGCTGTTCTCCCGCGCGCATACCATTCTTCAGAACCCATGAGCGCCCATGCCGTTATCTCACACTTATGTCCTCATCGCCCTCTTTTAGTCCGCGCGGCCACCCAGATTTGTCCCGCCGCAAGGCCGCCGTCACCCGGCGGCAACAGGTGGTGGGTGTAGACGTTCATCCCGAAAGCGCCAAGCGCCTCGCGCAGATGAGTACGCAAATACGGGTTGTGAAAACTCCCGCCGGAGAGCACAACGTCCCGAGACCACGCCGGATGCCGTTCCAGAGCCCGCCGGATCACCTCCACTAGGCTCGCGACGATCGTGGCGTGGAACCGACCGGCGATCGCCTCAACCGGCCGCCCTTCGCCGTACTCGTGAAGAAGCGCGCGAAGCATAGGCGTCATATCGATGACCATCGGATCACCTTCCTCAATCGCGAACGCATACGGGGCGTATTCGGCGTCGGCGTCCACCCGCTCGGAAAGCAAAATCGCCGGTTCACCGTCATACCCGGCGACGTCCGCGAGACCGAGAAGGACGCTTGCCGCATCAAACAGCCGCCCGCATGTTCCGGCCTCGGCCACAAGCTCGTTCCGCTCGACGAAGGAGGCGAGGATCGGAAGCGCCGCCTGCCGCTCCGGAAAACGCGCTTCCAGTTGCCTCAGCGCCTCCTCCCGGCCGAAGAGGCGAACGAGCATCCCCAGAGCATTCCGCCATGGTTCCCGCACCGCCTTGTCGCCGCCCGGAAGCGGTGTATAGCGCAGATGGGCCACGCGCTGGAAACCGTCGTACGATCCGTAGAGCACCTCAAAGCCCCAGATGGCGCCGTCCATGCCGTAGCCCGTCCCGTCGAGGATGATGCCGAAGGCCGGGCCCGGAAGGCCGTTTTCCCCCATGCAAGCTGCCATATGCGCATGATGGTGCTGGACTTCGACGATTTCGGCGTCCGGAAAAGCCGCTTTCAACCGCTCAGCGATCCGACGCGTGGCAAACAACGGATGGCGGTCCATGGCGATGATGCTAGGGTCCATGCCCAGCCAACGATGCATATGTTCAAACTCGCGGACGTACCGTTCCTCGACCTCCACCGTCTCCATGTCACCGATGTGCGGGCCGACAAAGAGCTGGGTTCCCCGACCGAAGGCAAAAGCATTGTTCTCCTCAGAGCCGAGGCCGACGACGCCGTCACGTCGAACGGGCTTGAACGGATCGGGACGCCCCGGGAACGGCGGAGAAAATGATTTCCCCGCCCGCAGGCGGAGGACCGAATCGTCCAGCGGATGAAGCATCGGCCGATCGTGCACGAGAGGCACGGCGATCTCCCCCCCAGCGTTCTTCTTCGCGATAAAAAATCGGGAGACCCGAGGTTTGGCGCTCGTCATCACCAAAAGCACCGGCGCGCCCGCGTCAAAGAGGAGATGATGAAGCGGCGTATACGGCAACATCACCCCGACCGTTCGAAGCCCCGGGGCGATGGACGGCGCAAGGGGCCCTTCGTCCCGACGATCGGCGACGACGATCGGTGCCGCTGGCGACGCAAGAAGCGCCTCTTCTTCGGAGGAAAGCCGGACCGCGCCGCATGCCGCCTCGACGGACGCGGCCATCACGGCCAGCGGCTTCCGCGGCCGCCTTTTGCGCCGGCGGAGTTCGGAAACCGCCTCCTCCCGGGTCGCATCGCACGCCAGATGATAGCCGCCGAGGCCTTTGATGGCGACGATCTTCCCCGCCCGAAGGAGCGCACTCGCCTGGGCGATCGCCTCCCCTGGAATCGGGCGGCCGCTCGCGTCGATCAGGCGGATGGCGGGACCGCACGCTGAGCAGGCGATCGTCTCCGCGTGGTACCGGCGGTCTTCTGCATCGCCGTATTCGCGGGCGCAAATCGGGCAAAGCGAAAAAGCCCGCATCACCGTCTGGTCGCGGTCGTACGGAAGAGCCTCGATCACCGTGTACCGCGGCCCGCACTGGGTGCAGGTGATAAACGGATAGCGGTAGCGGCGGTTAAGAGGATCGCGCATCTCCGCCAGACACGCCTCGCACACCGCCGTATCGACGGGGATGACGGACGTCGAGCGGCCCGCCGCGCGGCTCGGAAGAATCTGGAAATCGAGCGCCCCTTCCGGCCGATCCGGCATCACCTCCATAGCGTCGATCCGCGCTGCCTTCGGTGCTTCCGCCACAATGGCCCGGATGAATGCTTCGAGCGCTTCTTGTGTCCCTTCCGCTCGAATCAGCACCCCATCCATGGTGTTTTGCACGCCTCCGCGGATGCCAAGTCGCCGGGCAAGCCGCGCGACGTGCGGTCGAAATCCGACCCCCTGGACGCGTCCACGGACGGTTATCCGACGGCCTTCGGCCACCGTGCGTACACCTCGTCGATCCACTGATACCATTCGTCCAGGTTCGTCTCTTCTTTGACAGAGAGGGGAATAAGGCGCGACTTGGGGTTGATCGTTCGGAGATCTTCGATCGCCTGTTCCACGTCAAAGTCGAAATACGGCAGGACGTCGATCTTGTTTAAAAGGACAAGTTCCGTGCGCAAATACATAACCGGATACTTGAGAATCTTGTCGTTCCCTTCCGGGACGCTCAACACAGTGATGCGGTGATGCTCGCCAAGATCATAGCCCGATGGACAGACCAGGTTGCCGACGTTTTCAATAAAAAGGAGATCAAGTGCCTCCAGATCCAGCTGTGGAAGAACCTTGTTCACCATCGCTGCTTCGAGGTGGCAGACGCCGTGTGTATTGATCTGCGCGGCACTGGCTCCCCGCGCGCGGACGCGGTCAGCATCGATCTGCGTCGCCAAATCGCCCTGGATCACGCCAATGCGGTACCGATCGCCGAGCGCCTCGATTGTTTTTTCGAGAAGCGTCGTCTTCCCGGCACCTGGCGAACTCATCACATTGATCACCAGCACGCCGTACTGCTCAAACAGCTGGCGGTTGTGCGAAGCAGCGCGGTTGTTACTCGCGAGCGCATCTTGCGACAGAATGATTTCAGCCATGGACGTTAAACCCCCTCATAAGATACAATTCGGATCGCATCGCCAGCAATGAGCTTCCCACCCGGCACGCCGCAATTTGGGCAAAGCGCAACGCGATGATCAGGGACATACTCATGCCCGCAAATCACGCATTGGGCGCGCGCTTCCTCGACTTCTATCTCCAGGGCGCTATCTTCCGTCAAAATAGGAGCTTTCATCGCTTTGTGGATCTCAAACGCCATCTCCAGAGCGTCCGGCACCGAATGCGAAAGCGTCCCAACGCGCAGTTTGAGTTTCTCGACTTTCGACAGCCCGTGCTTTTGCATGTCTTCGGCGACGATGTTTAGCATATCACCCATCAGCGCCACTTCATGGCTCATGCATCATCACTCCTAGGTACAGCCGCCCATCCTCGACCTTCACGGGGACTTCCCGAGGCTTCAGCGTTCCTTCCTCGCGCAACATGTCCCACTCTGCACTACACGTAAAACATTTGACTTTTTTGGCCTCCGCGATGTTCGTCAAATGACCACCGCAACGGTTGCAGTGGTTTTTGAACGCCTTCAGCACACCACGGCTGTTGATATAAAGATAATACGCCTCTCTCCCGACAAAAACAAGCTCGGCGGCCCCCGGAGAGCGCGCCGGACGGTCAG
This sequence comes from Hydrogenibacillus sp., assembly GCA_014896255.1. Taxonomy (GTDB): domain Bacteria; phylum Bacillota; class Bacilli; order Thermicanales; family DSM-22653; genus Hydrogenibacillus. Next base: position 96,362 of record JADBKT010000020.1, on the reverse strand, counting down.
TTACGGGTACCCATGTGAGACCGCTCAGTCCGTCGACCGTGTCTTCAATCCGCTCGGCGTACATTTCCACCAGGGGATGAGCCACTTCTTTAACAGTGTCAAAAAGACTTTTAGCCATCTCATGCCAGAATTCGCGTCGATTCATCATTTATTCATCCAATCGTCGACGATCTCCTTAGCCAAGGCAACGACGTCCTCGAGGCGCGCGCGGACGACATCCGAAAGCGTAAGCCCAAGATCCAGCGACTCAGGTTGGACGCCGATCATCTTAAGCCGCCGAGGGGTCGTCCCGCGCAGCTTCGTGAGAAATAAGATTTCCGAAAACGCCACCTGATGTACAGAAAGCTTAGGCGTCATCACTGCTGGAATGTCTTCAGCACCCAGCACGAGCACCGTTCCCGGGGGCCGATTGGCGTCCACGGCATCGACAACGAGGAGCGCTTCCGCCGCTTCGACCGGGACGAGGAGCCGGATCCCGTCGGTGCCGCCGTCGATGAACTCGATGCCAGGTGTGCCCAGGAACGCTTCCCGGAGCAGGGGGAGGGCGTGGACCCCCACCCCTTCATCCGAAAACAGTGTATTGCCCAAACCCAGAACCGTGATACGCGACGGACGACCCGGCGGACGGTAAGCGCGATCATCCGACATCCAGCGTCTTCCTTTCGCCGGCGGTGTCCTCCTCCGCTTCGATGAGGTGCGCACGCTTTGCCGTCTTGTAGCCGGTAATCATGGAGGAAATCGTCCCCGAACGTTCCACGAGGTCATCGCGCACGGACATGTACACGTGGACGATCACGAAGAGGATGATCAACCAGGCGAAGATGTGGTGCCAGGAACGAATGGAAAAGCTGTCGCCGAAGACGAGGAACATCCACGAGACCAAACGCCCGAAGACTGTATCCAATTGCGGTTCGAAGAACAAGAAAAAGCCAGTGAGGATGACGATGAGCGACATCACGCCGAACAACCAATAGGAAAGCATGGCCAGCGGATTGTGTCCTACGTAATGAGGCTTTCGGTTCGGGAGGAAAAGGTAATATTTCACCGTCTCCCACATGCCCGACCAAAACCGGCGTCGAAACGGATGTTCACGCGTATAACGGTTGCCGAAAAAAACCCAGTAGAGGCGGAAGACCCATCCAAGCGTAAAGATGAACGCCGTGATGAAATGAACGATGCGCACCCATCCCATGAGAAACGCGTCGGCTTCGCCTGAGCTCGCCGCATGAACGAACGGGTTACCGATGTAAACGCCTGTCACAAAAAGTACGAAGATCGACAGGGCGTTCACCCAGTGCCAGACCCGAACAGGAAACTCCCACACGTACACTTTCACGGTGCCCGGCTCCACGGCTTGATAGATGGGGTCTCGCCTTCTTATCTTTCCGGTTTCTCCAAGCGGCGTTTGCACGCCGATGCCGGTCGGCTCCGCCATCGGCAGCACCCCCTTTACTTTTTTCCAACATAAATATCTGTTAACGTCTGTCCTGAAATAAGATATGACATTTCATTCTTCTCTGGTGCCGCCCCCAGGCCTGCTGGTGCCGCCCCCGCGGCATGGGTCTATGCCCAAACTACTTTGACTTACATGTCCAAAAACACTTCGTACTGCCGCTGATCCGCAAGATCCGTCAAGTGCACCGCACATGCCATGCACGGATCGAAGGAGTGGACGATCCTCAGAATTTCCACCGGCCGCACGGGATCTTCTAGTGGCGCGCCAATGAGCGAGGCTTCGTACGCGCCGATGTTGTTATTGTGATCGCGCGGTGAGGCATTCCACGTCGTCGGCACGACGGCCTGGAAACGCTCCACCTTGCCGTCTTTGACGATCACCCAATGTCCGAGCGCGCCACGCGGCACTTCGGCCCAGCCGACGCCCTTCGCTTCCTTCGGCCATGTTTTCGGATCCCACCGGCTGTCGTCAAACGTGGCCAGGTTGCCGCTTCGGATGTTCGCAAACAGCTGATCCATGTCTTCGCGGGCAAAATGGGCGATCAACGAAGCGTCGATCGCCCGGGCCAGCGTCCGCCCGATGGCCGAGTGCATCCAGTGATATCCACGCCGATCTCCCGAAGCGAGCGGTGCTTGGCCTCGCGAATGCGGTCGTTCTTCTTCGCGTACCGACGATAAGGCGCGCAAGAGGTCCCACTTCCATCGGCTTTCCATCCAGCGCGGCGATTTCAGCTGTATTTGCCTTCGACGTTAAGCGTCTCAAACGTCTTCGGCCCCTCATAAGCGATCGTCGTCTCCCCTTCCCACGGGTGCTTGCCGATGCCGCCCGGTTTACCGTCATAGGTGTACCAGGAATGATCGACGAACTCTTGAACCTGTGCCAGATCGCGCGGGTCGACATCGTGCACCTCGTTTAAGTTAAAGTCGAGCACCGCGCCCCGTGGGAAGCGATATGAGTCCACGTCGTAGATGCTCGTCGGAGAAAAATCGCCGTAGGCCAGGTAATTTTTGAGTCCACCGCCGAAAGTCCAGTCCCGGTAATACTTGGCGAGCGTGAGCACATCCGGCAGGTAAACTTGATCCACGAACTCGAGCGCCATGTCGATCTGCCGGTCGACTTCTGTTAGCCGGGAGGTGTTTAAGGCGTTGTCCATGTTCGGATCGATCGGCCACGGCACACCGCCGACGACATAGTTCGGGTGCGGGTTGCGGCCGCCGAAGATCGTGTGGATGCGTACGATTTCTTTTGCCAGTCCAGCGCTTCGAGATAATGGGCGACCATGATGAGGTTGACCTCCGGCGGCAGTTTGTATGCCGGATGCCCCCAGTATCCTGTGGCAAAGATGCCGAGTTGGCCGCTTTCGACCAATTTCTTGATCTTGTCTTGAACGTCTTTGAAGTAGCCCGCCGTCGACTTGGGCCAGCGAGAATACGACTGGGCGATACGCGCCGCTTCGTTCGGATCGGCATCGGCCGCCGCAAGCACATCGACCCAATCCATCGAGTGCAGGTGATAGAAGTGCACGACGTGATCGTGAATGATCACCGTCGCATCCATGATGGCCCGGATCAAATGGGCGTTGTGTGGAATGCGGATGCCCAGAGCATCCTCCACCGCTCGGACCGAAGCAAGCGCATGGACGCTGGTGCACACACCGCAAATACGCTGCGTATAGGCCCACAGGTCCCTCGGATCGCGGTCTCTGACGATGAGCTCGATACCTCTTACGGCCGTACCAGAGCTGTATGCTTTTTGAATGGTCTTGTCCTTCACTTCCGCTTCGATGCGCAAATGTCCTTCAATCCGCGTGATCGGATCGACCACGACGCGCTCATCTGCCAATGAAATTCCCCTCGCTTTCTCGCCGATATCCTATTCGCGATTCGCGCTCGCCGCGCGCGGTGACGCCCGGCGAGATCCGCTTCCTTCAACGTACTTTACAGCGTACTTTACTGCCCGATTTCGATGTCCTCCTGGGCCTTGACGTCAGTCTTTTTCTTGGTGATTCGCCCTTTGGTGATGACCGTCGCCGCTGCGTGCACGGCGATTCCGGCCGCCACCGCGCCCGTCATCACAGCACCGACGCGCTCCGGATTGATCGTCGTCTGTGTACCTGGAAGTTGGACGACGCGGGCATAAAACGGCGCTTCGTCCCAGAAATTCGGCGCCGCGCAACCGATACACGGATGTCCGGACTGAATGGGCCAGCTCAAGCCCCCGTTCCAGCGCAGTTCCGCGCGGCGTTGTACGTCATCGGGCCGCGGCAACGAGCTTGTACGGCAAGCGCCTTGCCGAGCACCCTCGTCGTTAAACGTCTCGGCGTACAGACCAGCATCAAAACGGGCGGCGTTGGCATTTGTCGTGCAGCCGGTGGCGATAGTACGCCGGGCCGGGCGAGTTCATCGACTTCGGGAGCGTGCCAAATCACGATGTGCGCCAGGGTGTTCGTCATCACTTCCCCGATCGGCGGACAACCAGGAATGCGGATGAACGGCACGCCCGGTGGGACAAAGTCGGTGACCGCCTTGGCCAACGTCGGATTGGGCTTGGCTGCCGGAATACCGCCCCACGTCGCACAGCTTCCCATCGCCACGACCGCCTTGGCTTTGGCAGCCACTTCGCGGAACGTCTCCTCCGCCGGACGACCAGCGATCGTAAGCGCCCCTGGAAGAAGCGGGAGGCTCCCTTCTGCCGCCAAAATATACTCCCCTGGGTATTCATTCATGATTTTTAAAATATGCTCTTCCGCTGCTGTTCCCGAACCGGCCATCAAGGCCCCGTTGTATTCCAACGCAATCATGTCGAACAAGACCTTCTGCATGTTCGGTTGATAAGAACGAATGAAAGATTCGGTCGGACCGCTGCAGCTTTGAAAGTCCATCCAGATCACTGGCAGGCGCGGCCGCGTCTCCATCGCATGGACGACCGTGGGTACCATCTTGAGCTTCAAGCCGAGCGCCATGGTGATGGCCGTCGCAACTTTTAAAAACTCGCGACGCGTGACACCCTGTTCACGCTGTTCTTCATAAATGGTCTTGCGCTTTACCGCCGTCGCCATCGGCGTCCCCCTCTCCCCTGTACAGCGCTTAACTAGGTTCCACCTGAAAGCGCTTGTAAATATCGAGAACAATGTGTTACTCCTATCTATCTATCGCAAGCATAGCAGAAATGATGACCGTGGACAATGTGTTTAACATCGACAATTTCATGACAAGCCTACGGCTTTTTGACACAAACTATATAAAAATGCAAAAAAATCGCTTAATGTTTGGGGTCGGTCGGTTTCGTCACGTCATCCGTCAGTTCCTGAGCAGACTTCCTGAATTCTTTGATCGTCGTCCCGAAGGCCCGACCGATTTCCGGAAGCTTATTCGGTCCAAAAATGATCAACGCCAACAGCAGAATCACCAACAATCCAGTCAAACCGATATTTTGAACACCCATCGAAGCACCTCCTTTCTACTAATCGCACTCTTCATTCTCATTTTTCGCTCTCATTGTACTCCAAGTCACATAGGCTGTCAAGCATAACTACAGCATTATCTGCTCATATCTATTTTTTCTTTTGCTTGGGTCTCGTAGGATCTCATCGCGCTTGAATGCGTCTAACATCGACTATTAACGTTCATCTTTCCACAATTCCTCAAGGATTTTTTCTCGATTTAGCAAAGCGATGCAGAAGACCGCCAGTACCACGCCGAAGACGATCGCCTGCCGGCGTTTACCGTCCGCCTGCTCGACGCCGGCGGCCACGACCGATTCAGGGGACCCGTCGCCCGAGGCAAGCAGCTCCTTCGGGCGGGGAAAATCGTCGCCATCAAAGGCCTCGGCGTATCATCTGGCGTGCGACGCGACCCGGGAGGCGGCGGCCTTCGAACTCCGCCGAAGCTGGCGGCCGCGGAAGCCGGCCGTGATGGCCGCGTCCGTCGAGGGCGGCGAGAGTGCGGTCCGGCTTTCCCCCGAAGAGCGCTTCTGGCGTCGTCACGCTGGCGCCGATCGTCGTCGCCGAGCGCCGGGACGGAGGGCCTGCGCCGTCAAATCGCCCGGGACTCGGACGGTCGGGGTGATGCTGCCGTATACGCCGCTTCATCATCTCCTCTTCGACGCAGGCGCGCCGGCTTTTGGTGATGAGAGCGCCAACACCTCGGGTCTCCCCGATTTTTTATCGCGATGATGAGGCGCTGGACGGATTGCGGGAGATCGCCGATGCCTTCCTCGTGCACGATCCGATCACGTCGCCCATCCGCTGGACGATTCGGTCCTGCCTCCGCCGGGTAGGCGGAGATCGATTTTCTTTTTTCCGCTCCCGGGGATACGTCCCGGATCCGCTCCCGAGCCCGTTCGACGTGGACGGCGTCACGTCGGCCTCGGCTCTGAGGAGAACAATGCTTTTTGCCTTCGGTCGGGGCGCAGCTCTTTGTCGGCCCGCACATCGGCGATATGGGGACAGTGGAGGTCGAGGAGCGGTACGTCCGCGAGTTTGAACATTTTCGTATGGCTGGGGTGGACTGGCTGGCATCATCGCCATGGACCGCCATCCGCGCTGTTTGCCACGCGCCGGATCGCCGAGCGGCTGAAGGGGTGCATCTTCCCCCGAGCCCGATGAAAAAGTACCCGTCGAGGTCTAAACGACCTCAACGCCATTTTACCTTCCCGTAGGAACGCTTTCCACTTCTCCGGACTGAGGGCAAGATTTTCAAGTGGAAGAGCAACTCCGCTTCGGTAAGGTTTTAAAAATATCACAGTTCATATGTTCGTCCAACGGTTCAAGAAGGGGGTAAAGCGCCGGGACGACGCTGCCGCGTACGATGAAGGCCCGCTCCGCATCACCGGGGCGATAGCGGTAGATCACGCTCTCCGACGGTGCCGTGCGCTTCAGCTCTTCCGGCGAAAAACCGCCGATGGCGATATCGATGGCGCCGTTTTGAAGCGCTTCGAACGCTTTGATCGTCGGCAGATCGCGAAAGACGAGCGCCATGCCGTGCGCCTTCGCTGCCGCCGTCCACCACTCGACCTCACGTCCGCGCAGGCGTTCTCCGTCGCGTTCGACGTCCGGCGGACGGACGGCGTCGACACCGACGATGAAGAGATCCCCGACGGGCACTTCCCAATATGCCGTATGATGCACCGTATACGCCTGAACGGCTTGTGCCGTCCTTTCGGAGATTCGGGCGGCCAGGTCAAGTGGATCGTTCGAGAGAGGAATCGCCTCCGCCGCTCCCGCCTCCGCGGCGGCGGCAAACGGCGCCGGTACCTCCACCGCCTCCAAATCGTCGATCCGCCACGTCCCGCCCGTCCAGACGGCGGTAATTCGCTCGGCGCGAATGAACGAGCGCATTTGTACGGCGGCGCCTTCGGCGTCATTCCCTCGGGTGATCACGTCGATGTCCGAAGTACGCCGCCAGCGCGCCGGAAAACCGTACTCCAGCACCGCCGTGACCACGAGCTCATACCTGCGGCCGTCCGGACCATCATGGTCGCGAAAAACCGCGTCGTCGGTCTTCAACCACAGGCGGTGCAGCGCGCCGTCGTAGACCAGACCTTCCGCCTCGGCCTCCTTGAGGCGAGCGGCGAACGCAGTCCGAAAGGGCGGCGTAAAACCCTCCGGCGGCGGCGGTACGCCCGCCTTTTGTGCCGCCTCGAGCGCCTGAAAGCGCGCCGCCAGAACTCTGGATACCGCGCGCCAAAAGAGATCTCCGGTCCGTTCTAGGGAAAGCGAGATCTCACCCGCTGCCTCGACGACCGTCTGAGCCTCCGCCGTTCCCCACGGATCGCGGCGGATGACGCGCACGGCGTGACGTCCGGGTGTAAACGGACCGAACGCGTCGCCGGAATGCACCGCATACGGACCGTGCCCGTCGACCCACGCCTCGACCTGTGGGGCGTTTACGGAAATGCGCACGAAGTACGGCGTTGTTGCGACGATGAGCACCGGCGTCTCCTGGGAGAGATCCCACGCCGCCGCCCCGGCAAAACGGTGCTCGGCGCGCCAAACGCCGAGGGGGCCGACGATTTCGATGACGAGACGCCCCGGCACGACCGGAAATGATCCGAACCGATCGCCGTTTTGCGCTCGGAGCTTAAAACGGATGCCGGCGTCGGTCTCGTACCATACCCGGACCATACCGTCCTCGACCGATCGTCGATCGAGAAAGGGCAGGCGCACGGCCGCCCAGGGCCAGACAATGCGCGGCGTCACGCCGAAGGGCGGACGTTGAAACGCGATCGTCGTTTCTCGATCATGGATCGGCCATGCCGGAACATCGACCGAATCCTCTGCCTGCGGTCGGCCGGCAAAGGCGATTTCGGCGTTGTCCCGTGCCGCGGCGGCGACGGCGGCGAACGCCGCTTTCCGATAGGCAGGATCTCGTTTCAGCGCGGACAAAATCGCCCGGCGCACGAGGTCGTCGCCGTCCATAAACGCTTCGGCGCCGGACGTATCCCCGCCGACCACCGCCTTGATCCACCGGTCGGCGACACGAAGCGGCGATGCGGTAACGCTGAAGGACTGAAAAGCGATCCACGCCGCAAGCATAAATACGAACAATGATACGATCAAGCGCATCCGAAGCAGCATCGTCATCGACCGCCTTCGACCGTGTACGAAGCGGCGCAAGCGCCGCTTTTCACACACCGACGAACGATCACCGCCTCAACGCCCACTTGTCGTTCACCGATCGCCCTTCGGCCGCCGGTCACCCCGAAGAACCCCTCCGGAAGACATATGCCGCGAGTGCGATGATCCAAGCCGACCAGAAGACCGCCGGCGTCGTTACAAACCACAGGGCCACAAGAAGCGCCCACAAAAACAGCGACCGCACGTCTTCTCCCCGCTTTCGGATGCTTTGTCCCTCGCGCGTCCGGACCCCATCCCCGCTTCTTCTCATCATATCCGAAGGACCGCTCTCATATGATCGAACTGTATCGGTTTGGGCACCACAGAAAGGAGGAGGGCGATGTCCGGCACCGATTTCAACACGATCATCGTGATCTTCGGTCTGGCGGTCATCGTCACCGTCCTCGACACGGTGCTCACCGCCCTCGGCAAAGAAACGTACGTGCCGTGGGTGAACATCGCCGGGCTGATCATCGCCCTCGGCATCGTCCTCGATCGCCTGCTGCGTTTTATGGAGGCGCTCAAAGCCTTTTTCTTTCGGTTTTGATTCGCCGGCTTCTTTCACGGCGCGTACAGAAGAAGTCGACCACAAAAAAAGCCCCCGTCCGGGGCTTTCGGCGTGTCGTCGATTCGTTCATCGGTTCAGGCGCATGGATCGGTTCAGGCGTATTTATCTTCGATCAGTTCGGCGATCTCGAACCAATAGTCTTCCAGACTTTTGTTGAAGAAATAATCCGTGCCGCCGGCGTGAAAATGGACGACCGACTGCGACTCCTTCAGCAGCGCCACCCGCTCGGCGATCGTAAACCGGTGCCCGGTCTCGGCTTCGGCGTCAACCCAAACGTCGCGATAATCTTCATTGTAGAAGTGCTCCCGCTCAGCGGCGACGTTCGCCTCGTAAAACGGTTTTTGCACCGTTTTGGCGATGGTGAGCATAGCGCGCTTCATCGAAACCACCCCCGCTCCCGTGCAATTAAGCTTATCAAATCACGAACCGGGTGGATTGTCAAGCGTTTTTTAGATTCGCTCCGGCGCCGGGATGCCGAGCAGACTAAGCGCGTCTTTGAGCACGTCCGCCGTCCGTCGAACGAGATAAAGCCGTGCAGCGCGTTCCGTCGCGTCGTCGACCAAGATGCGCTCCGCCTGATAATAGCGGTTGAACGCCTTGGCCAGATCGAGCGCATAGCGGGCCACGACGGACGGCTCATACCGCTCGAGCGCTTCCTTGAGTACCGCCGGGTAGCGGGTGAGCGTGGTGATGACCGACCACGCCGCATCCGAGGACAACGCCGCCGCCCAGGCCTCGCGAAGCGCTTCCGGGAGACGAACGACCTCCGCGCCCTCCGCTTTTTCCGTTCCGCCTTCCGCGCCCCGCTCGAGGAGCGTCCGCGCCCGGGCGTGCGTATATTGAACGTACGGACCCGTCTCGCCGTCGAAGTTGAGCGCCTCTTCCAAGGAAAAGTTGACGTCGCCCAGGCGGTTGTTTTTCAGATCGCCGAAGACGACGGCTCCGATGCCGACCGCTTCGGCCACGTCGTCCTTGTTCGGCAGGCCGGGATTTTTCGCCTCGATGATCTCCCGCGCCTTCGCCACCGCCTCGTCGAGCACTTCCTCCAAAAAGACGACGTGGCCCTTACGCGTGGAAAGTTTCTTGCCGGCAAAGCGCATCAGCCCGAACGGTACGTGCACGCAACGGTCGGCCCAGTCGCGGCCCATTTTTTTGAGCACGGCGAATACCTGCCGGAAGTGGAGCGTCTGCTCCTGCCCGACGACGTAAACGAGCCATTCTCCGCCCATTTCGTCGTGGCGATACAGCGCCGTGGCCAGATCGCGCGTGGCGTACAGCGTCGTGCCGTCGGACTTTAAAATGAGGCACGGCGGCATGTCGTACTCGTCGAGGCGAACGACCCGGGCGCCCTCGCTTTCCTCGAGCAGCCCGCGCCGCGCAAGCTCCTCGACGACGGCGGCCATACGGTCGTTGTAAAAACTTTCGCCGATCACATGATCAAAGGTGACGCCAAGGCGCTTATACATCCGCTCGAATTCTTTCAAGCTGTCTTGAATGAACATCTGCCACAGTTTCCGCGCTTCCGGATCTCCGGCCTCGAGCTTCTGAAACCAGCGCCGCCCTTCTTCCTCCAGCGCCGGATCGCGCTCCGCCTCCTCGTGAAAGCGGACGTACAGCGAGAGATAAAAGCGGATGCGGTCGCGGCTCTCCCCCCGGACGTGCCCGTACGCCTCAGGTTCAGCCGCGCCGGCCGAGCGTTCGGGCGCGCCGTTCTCCCCGGCCTTCTGCCACGCCTCGGCTGCCGGACCCTTCGCTTTGTCGGCATTCGGATCCGCTGCCGCAGCCGCCTTCCGATCGGCTTCCTCGCCCCAGCGTTTATAGGCGGCGATCTGCTTGCCGAACTGAGTTCCCCAATCGCCGATGTGGTTCACGCGCACCGGCGTAAAGCCGAGCCGCGCGTACAAGTTGGCCAGCGCCCGGCCGATCACCGTCGAGCGCAGGTGGCCGACACCGAAAGGCTTGGCGATGTTCGGCGAGGACATGTCGATGATCACCCGCTCGCCGTGGCCGACTTCAGGCGCCCAATACGTCGGATCGTCGAAATATCGCAGGAGCGCCGGGAGCACCTTCCCCCGCTCAACCGTCACGTTCACATAGCCGCCGACCGCCTCGGCGTGAAGTTCCCCGCCGCTTGCGGCGTTGATCGCCTCGGCAAGCTCTCGGGCGATGACGGGCGGCGCCTTACGCCGCGCTTTGGCCAACGGGAAGCACGGCAAAGCAAGATCTCCAAACGCCGGATTCGGCGGCACTTCCAGCGCCGCCTCGATCGCCTTCGTCGTCATTTCCGGCAGATGGGGTTGTAACCGCTGTGCGACGTATGCGTTGAGCATCGTTTCCTCCTGCAATGACTCGATCTCCGCGGATTCGCTCCCCATTCTAACACATGACGCCCTCAGGCGCTACTTAAAGAGCCGCCGCCACACATGCGGCGCTACCGGACAAAGCGCGAGAGCACCGCGCTGATGATCGACAGCAGAATGGAACCGAAGATCGCGGATAGAAATGAATCGACGTAAAAACCCTTTACCACCGCCGACACCAGCAAGAGCATGAGACCGTTGATGACGAACGTAAGCAAGCCGAGCGTCAGAAAATTGAGCGGAAGCGTAAGGATAAGGAGCACCGGACGAATGAGCGCGTTCGCCAAGCCGAGCAGAATCGCGGCGACGAGCGCGACGAGGAAATTGTCGACGCGGATGCCGCTGATGACGACCGGAAGCAGCATCAGACCGACGGCGTTGATGATCCACCGGGCGACCATAACGTACGCATATGCCTCCTTTCCATGAGACCGAACGGTCATCCGCCGTCACTGCGCTTAGCGACGGGGGACAGCTTATGATTCATCGTACCAGAAAACGCCAGCGGAAGAAACTGCGGCCAAAAGAAATGACCGCGCCCTTCGCGCGGTCCAAACGCCTCGTCATCGTCCATCGTTACTTGGACCATCTCCGAACGATCGGCCGACTTAACGTCCGGCCGAAGCAGAAGCATCGCGCTCCGGCGCCAGACGGCGCATGAGCGCCGCCGCCAAAGCGCCGGCGCCGATGTTTTCGACGACGTCTTTGATCATAAACGGACCCATGGAGATGGTCAGCGCTCCGATCGACACCGGCTGGCGCAGATAGAAATCGGAAATGAGCGCCATGTAGACGATGCCGATGGCGTAAAGCGGCACCAACGCCAGGACGGCGGCGGCCGTAAGACGCGTAAGACGGTTTGTCCGCGCCGCGATCACGCCGGCCAACCACGCCGCGACGATGAAGCCGATGATAAAGCCGAACGTCGGCGCGAAGATGTATTGGGGGCCGCCCGTTCCCCCGGCATATATCGGCAGTCCGATCAACCCGCCGATGAGATAGACGAACATCGCCGTCGCGCCGTTTTTCGGCCCCAACAGGATACCGGAAAGTGCCGAGATGGCGGGCATGAAACTGATCGGCACGGATACCCCGAAGATCATCACGGGCGGCACGATGCGGGCGATGTAGACGCTCGTCGCCGACAGGGCGACGAACAAACCGATGGTCGCGATATCGCGTGTCGAATAACGCATGTTCTCCCTCCCGGCCCAATCGTAGCGCAGGCGGGCTGTTTTGTCAACATTAATTTCATTTTAGGTTTACTTAATCAATCGTCGATATACAGTTCGTAACCTTCCGGTTCGGCGACGTAGCGCAGGCGGATCGTCTCTCCGGTCGGTCGACGGCTGAGCGCCCGTCCGTCGGCGTCCCGCACGACCTCCACTTCACGATACGTTTCAATGAGGTACGGCCCGTCCCGATGTTGCCCGGTCAGTTCGTATTCAAAATCATAATCATGGAAGAGCGGTTCGGCGACCATCGCCGGAAGCGCCTCGCTTTCGACGTGCACGCGCACGCGATCGACGCCGCGCCAGGCGATCTCCCAGGCGAGCGCCGCGTTCAGAGCGACGATGAGCAGCACAAGAGCGCGAAAGGTGAAATCCGACATGCACCGCCCCCCCGTCCGACGGGCGATCTTCGCTCCTTGACACCGTATGCGCGGCCCGTCCGTTTCATGCGCAAATTGGGCGGACAACGGTTAAAGACGCCACATACGCTGTTACCAAAAGTCTGCGCCCGCTGACCGATGTCGCTCCAGGTCGTCAATAAGGAGGGCAACGTTCCGTGCCGCTACCCAATCCTCTTTCCGCGCTGCTGGGGTTTCTCATGCCCCGCTCCCCCAAACCGCCGGCCCCCCCGGGACGCGTTTCGGGTTATCCCGGTCTGGGCGTGCCGTTTGCCCGTCGTCCGTTGCCGCCGGGCCCTCCGGCCACTCGGGGACCGTTCGGACCGATGCCGCCCGCGCCGCACGGATGGTACGGCCCGGCGCCGGCGCCGGTTCAACCCGGGAAGTCGAACCCGTTGAACTGGACGGAACTGGCCAAGGCCTTGCGCAACATCGACGCCGGACAAATCGCAAACACATTGAACACGATCCGCACGGCGATGAACAATATTCAAAAGATCGCCCAGACGGTCAATCAGCTCGGCACGGTGGCGGCCAACGTCCAGCAGCTGCTCAAATCGATCGACGTCAACGCCTTGCTCGGACTGCTCGGCGGTCTCGGCGGTTCCGGAACGACGACCGACGGCGATGACGATGCGCCTTCCCGATCACCTGCCAAATCGTCGTCGAAATCTTCGAAGAAGAACACCTCCCGTACGTCCAAACGCCCAAAGAAACAAAAAAAGAAGCGGTCGACTTCGACCGCCCGCTGAGCGCGACGCGCTCAGTACATACCCAGGGCCATCTTCGCCACGCGGGACAGGCGGTGCCGATCCCACGGCGGGGAGTAGACGATCTCCACTTCCACGTCGCTGTAGCCGCCGATCGGCAACACGGCGTTTTTAACGTCGCTCACGATCGTCCCGGCCAGCGGACATCCGATCGCCGTGAGCGTCATGACGACGCGGAGCCGATCGCCTTCCTTGTGTATCTCATAAACGAGCCCGAGATTGACGATGTCCATGCCGATCTCCGGGTCGACGACGGTCATCAGCGCATCGACCAGACGTTCGCGTTCCGTTTCGTCGTCGACGCCGACGAATTCGATCGGCGCGAGTTGCAGCAGTTCTTCGTCGCCCATCGCATCCCGCCTCCTTTCGCCTCGCTTGTATTGTATCATGATCCGCCCCGTGAACCAAACAGGGTTTCCTCGACATCGAGAATATGCGCAAACGGGATCGTCCGGCCGGAAGCCAGCACGATCACACCGCGGCGCCCGTCCAGACGCGCGATGCGCGATGCGATCCGCGCCGCGCCGCGCGGCGTATGCACGACGAAGACGAGCGTCCGGCCCTCGGCATGAGCCTGAATGAGCGACCGTTCGATGGAGGCGCGTTGCTGTTCGTCCACCTCCGGAAGCGGCGTCAGGCCGAGCCCTTCCGCCCAACGGCTGAGCGAGCGGGCATGCTCCGGAAGCATCATCCGGCTGGACTGCCAGATATCTTTCGGTTCTCTTACGCCCATCTTCTCCCCCTTCATGCTGAAGCGCCTTCCTGAACCGCGCATGCCGAATCGCCCGATCGATTACTCCACCTCATGGCCGCCGATCTTCGTCGCCCGACGGAGCGCCTGAGCGCCGGGCAGAAGCGAGACCGCGCGCATCACGCTCGTCGGGCCATAGCGCTCGAGAAGCGCATCGACTTCCCGCGCCAGGCGGCGCGACTTGATCCGGTCGATGAACAGATCAAGCTGCCGGGCATCCCCCGGAACAAGGCCGGAGACGGCGACGAACAACTGGCGCAGCGGCACTCCCGTCCAATGCCGGCGGAAGAGCGCCTTCACCGCGGCGTACACATCCTCGGCAAGATCCGTCGGTGTCGGAAGCGCCGTCTCGCGCGCAAATCCGCTCTCCCGCCGAAAGTCGGCGCCGCGCGCCCCGACCGACACCGTCCGCGCCAGCGCCCCCACCCGCCGCAAGCGGCGCAACACCTGATCGGTAAGCTCGAGCAAGACGATCTCAATTTCCCGCTGGCGCGCATAATCGTACGGCAATGTCAGCCCATGCCCGATGCTCTTCGGCAGTTCCGCCCCCGGCGCGCCCGGCGGCACGACCGGTGACGGGTCGATGCCGTTGGCAAACCGCCACAAGCGCTCGCCCACCAGGCCGAAACGGCGCCGGAGACGCTCCACCGGAAAGTCCGCAAGCTGCCCGACGGTGCGGATGCCCATGCGCTCCAGGTGGGCGCCCATGCGCTCGCCGACGCCGAACAGTTCCCCGACCGGCAGCGGATGCAGCCACGCCGGAAGATCGTCCCCCGTCGTCCGAAACAGCCCTTCGGGGCGTTTCTTCGCCACGTCGCAGGCCATCTTCGCCAGTACCTTATTCGGCCCGATGCCGATCCGCGCCCGTATGCCCGTCTTGGTCCGGATCTCCGCCTGCATCCGCCGCGCCGCCGCCCCCGGCGTGCCGAACAGATGCACGGTGCCGGTCATGTCGACGAACTGCTCATCGATCGAATACGGCTCCACGAGATCAGAATAGCGATACAAAATATCCGAGATCATGAGCGACACGTCGATGTAACGCCGCATGCGCGGGCGGACGACGACGAGCTCCGGACACAGCCGCTCGGCCTGAAAGAGCGGCATTGCCGTCTTCACCCCGCACCGCTTCGCCTCCGGCGTCGCCGCAAGCACGATGCCGTGGCGGCGCTCCGGGTCTCCGGCCACGACCACCGGACGGCCGGCGAGCTCGGGACGGTCGGCGACTTCCACCGAAGCAAAAAACGACTCCATATCGGCCAAAAAAATGATGCGTTCAGACACGATCCTTCGCCCCATCTCGTGCGCCGGACGCCCCCACCCGGCGGCACTTGAACGTATGTTCTAACCTCCTTCCAGTATACCCGTCTTTCCGCCGTAAATCAAACGTATGTTCTTTCCAGGGCATAAAAAAAAAGCGGGATCCACGCAGGATCAAAGCGAAGCGCCGTTATAACCGAGGAACGGCACGATGATGAACAGCGCGACGAAAAGCACCCAGAGCACCGCCGGTGGACGCTCTCCGCGGCGCAATCGGGCCAGGAGCATCTCCGCCAGGCCGATGAGCAGGACGCCGAGTACGGCTTTCAACACGAAAAAAGGCATAAAATGAACGGCGATCAACAGCACCAGGCCGCTTGCGACCATCGCCAGCGCCGACAGGCGAAACAGCCACAGCAAGACCGGCGTCCGGCGGAAAACGGCGGCCAAGACAAACAAGAGCAACAACAACCCCCACATCATATGCACCTTGAGCGATGCGCTCAACAACTCGGCCGGCATGCCGACCCTCCTTTTCGCGATTCCTTGATTCCTTAAAGATCCCCGTCCGCTTCCAGTTTAGCACAACCTGTTTCTAAAAACCTACCATGTACTTTGTACTTTCAAACTCGACACCCTGGCAGGTCCGGGATGCTTTACGCGCTCCATCGAGCGCCGGATTTCAGGGTCATGCAGCCGGCGGCCAATGTTCATGGCCGCCACATGGTCCGCATCGCCGGTAAAACCGCAGTTTCGGCAATGAAACCGGTCGCCGTTTCGGTTTCCGGCGTCTACGTAGCCGCAAGCCGGACACGTCCGGCTCGTGTAGGCCGCGCCTACGGATCGAGCTTCCGAACCATATTTGGCGATCTTAAACGCGGCTTCAAGCCTTTGCTTTTCGCCTTCCCTCTCAGATGTTCAAGGCTTTCGACGGCGATCACCTTCGGCCTTCGGGCGGCAAAATGCCGAAGAAACTCCGTCCGGTTTTCCAGATCGTTTTGCTGCCCGGCCGAGGAGATGCGGGCGTACAGGACCGTCTTCTTCGGTTGCGAAGGGTCGAGACGCTGACGCCCAGAAGTCGGGCGAATTCGCCGATGGAGTAGAGTTTCATTGGGATACCACCCAGTGCTAACTTATACCAGGTAATCTCAAATGTCAATTCAACCACGCCGCGCCGAACAGGTACGTCAGATACGCCGAGATTTTATTCAGCTGTCCGGTGAATAAGAGCAGACCCATGAGGACCATGACCACCCCGCCGATTTTCACCATGGCGTCCGAATAGCGCATGATCCACCGCGTCCCTCCGATGAAAAGGCCGAGCAGGACGAAGGGCAAGGAAAACCCGAGGGAGAAGAACAGCGTATACCACGCTGCCAGGTCCGGTTGACTTGCCGCCATGATCAAAATCGCCCCGAGCACCGGTCCGATGCACGGCGTCCAGCCGGCGCCGAAGACGAAGCCGATCAACGCCGAACCCAAGAGTCCCGCAGGGCGCCACTTCAGATTCATGCGCCATTCGCGATTCAAAAACCCGACGTTCAACCAGCCGAGCAAAACCAGTCCGAAGGCGATCACGAAAACGCCGCCGATCTGGCCGATCAAACGCTGATAATCCTGCAAAAAACGTCCGATGCTCGAAAAACTGAAACCGAGAATAAAATAAACAAGCGAAAGTCCCAGCGCGAACGCCAGCGAATGCCCAAAAACCCGCCACCGCACCTGCCGCGTCGGCGAATCACGCATTTCACGCACCGATACCCCTGTCACGTACGACAAAAACGATGGATAAAGCGGCAACACGCACGGCGATACAAACGATACGACACCGCCCCAAAACGCCACCCAGATCGTCAAGTCCACCGGCAACGTCATCGCTCCCTCCGCTTTCGGATGCTATTCCGAACCGTTATGCCGTGCCGGGCCGTTCTTACGTGCGGATCCGCATTCATGCGCCCAGACGGCCAACAGAAGATACACGACGGCGCCGAGAGCGGCCCCCCACTGCAGCGGCGACAAGCCGAAATACAGGCGATACGCATGAAAACTTTCGACCACGATGACCGACCCGGCGGCAAGGACGACGTGAGCACACAACCCGTGAGACCGGCGGGCGGCGACCGCGGCGATCAGCCCCGCACCGATGAAAAAACGCCAAAGAGGCCAGAGTGTGCTCGGATCGCCCATCACCAGCATCAGGCCATGCAAGCCGTAGGCGGCGATCAAAACCGTCATCAGCCCTTCAAAAACCCGGAACACCCCGGCGCGATCGCCGTGCGCAAGCCGCCGCCGCTCCAAAATGAAAAAGGCCGTCAATCCCGCCGCGCCGCCCAGAAACAGACCGACGTCGCCGCTCGTGAGCACAAAGAGACGCAACGGATCGCCGATCAACGTCGGATCAAAGACAAGCGGCGCAAGCTTCCAGGCCAAAGCCGCCGAAAGTCCGACGCCGAGCCACGTATCCACTGCCCTCGAACGCACCTCGGGCGGCAGGCGTCGGCTCATCAACGCGCCCGAAAGACCCAACGAAAGAAAAATCAGCAGTAAATCGACGTCGATCGCCATCATCTCCGCCCACTTATTTCGATATTTTTTGCATGAGTGTTTGAAGGTACTCTTCGCTCATCGCCTTCGGATAGCGCGCGATGATTCGACCGTGGCGATCGATGAAAAAACTCGTCGGAAAAGCAGAGGTGCGATACAGCCGGGCCACGGAATTTTTGTTGTCATCCAGATAAACCGGGAACGTAAACCGTTCTTCCGCCAGGTACGCCTTGGCGTTGGCCAACGTATCGCTCGTCATCGGGTTGATCATGACAAAGACGACTTCTTCGCCGTATTGTTCATAAGCCTGTTGGATGTATGGCATCTCCGCCCGACACGGCGGACACCACGATTCCCAGAAATTGATAAAAATCGGCTTCTGCCCGATTACGGCCCCGACATCGAGCACGGTCCCGTCATTGAGCGCTTCAATCGTAAAACCCGGCGCGAGATACCCTTCCTCCGCCCGGGCTTCCTTGGGCACGCTGTTTTGGCTGTTTTGATACAGCGCAAACCCGATCATCGCCACCAAAAACAACACGATGATGAACGTCCGCTTCATCCGCCATTCCCCCTCGTGCATCGTCCAAAACCCGTCGAACCGCCGCCGCGCGAACCGAAGGTCGAAACTTCATCGTCCGGTGATCGCCTTGGCATAAAACCGCTCCGCCATATCCGCCGTCATCGGACCGACGTGATCGACGGCGATCGTGCCGTCCGGTGCGACGAAGATCGAACGGGGAAGATCATAGACGCGGTACCGCTTGGCGATCTTCATGCCCGGATCGAGCGCGACCGGATAGGTTACCCCCGTGCGCCGCACATATCCTTGGATCGCCACCGCGCTCTCTCCGGTGTTCACCCCGATGACGACAAAGCCGTCGTCGCGAAATTTTTGATAGACCGATTCGATCGCCGGCATCTCGTCAATGCAATACGGACAATACGTCGCCCAAAAGTTGATCAGCACCGGACGGCCTTTGAAGTCCGACAGCGTGACGGTCGAACCGTCAAGCAGTTCCGCCATAAAATCCGGCGCCGGGCGACCCACGGCGACCGGATCGGCTTTGGCGATGACGTTGGTCCAGATGACCCAGACCGCGCCGGCCAACAGGACGGCCATGAGTGCGCCTTGAATCCAGCGATTTTTCATGCCCAAATCTCCTGCCTTCTTCCGTAATCCTATCATAAGACGGTGGAGACCGGCAACCCGGAGGGGTATCTTAAGACCTCGGCCCTTCAACCGCGGTTCTCCAAACGCCGCTTGAGCGCTTCAACATCTTCACGCAGACGTTCCATATCGCAAGGAAACCAAAACATCCATCCTCCGTCGAACCCACCATATCCGCCCATCATCGGACCCATCATCGCACTTCACTTCTTTTGCATTAATTTGCAACAGAACACCATCAACGGAGAGGATATCCTTCCTTCATCACCGCCTCCCAGCGCTTCCCGCCGTCATCGGTCACATACAGATAACGGCGCGCCGTGGCGATCGCGAACGCATGGTCCGTCGCCGGATGAACGGAGATCCACTGCACCGGGTCGTCTCCCAGCGAAGGCAACGGCATGGGCGCGCTTGTACCCGTTTTCACATCAATCGTGATCAATGCGGCTTCTTGGCCGTAAACCCCCAACCACAACCGCCCCTCAAGATCAAAAGCGAGGGCCGTGACGGTTCCGCTGACCCGAAGCGGTTGAAACGTCTCTCCATCATCAAAAGACACAAAAGCGCCTTCTTCCGTGGCAGCGGCGACCACGCGATCGTTTTCGGGATGTGCGGCCAAAAAGAGGACCTTGCCGCCAAGCCCCTTCATCGCGCGTTTTTGCCATGTCTTCCCTTCGTCTGCCGAGACGTAGAGCCCGACCGACGGGAGCCGCCGATTCGGTTCAGAGTGATACACATAGATCCGATGACTCCGATATCCTGCGGTCAATACGTGAAAATCGACTTCTCCATAAAGGTCGAGCATATCGAGCGTCTGGCCGAGATCGCTCGATTTCACCAGACCGAGCGGATTTTGAAGCTTGGAGCCCGGCGCCGGATGGCCGCTCGCGTAAAAACCGTCATCTGTCATCGTAAAACCCATATAGTCGTGACGCTCCCCGGGCGGAACCGTCCAGCGCTTCCCGTCGTAGACCCGCAAACCCGAATGCGCCGCAAAGGCCAAAAGCCCCTCCGGCGTATATCCCATCCCGTGAATGTGAGCGACCGCCAATTCCGAATCCGTCGACTTTGCAGGGTCTTTTCGCTCCGCGTCCCAAGTGTACCAGGCGATGAAAAAGACGACAACGACGGGAACGATCAAGACGACCGTCCTTTTCACACGCACTGCCATTCACCTCCATGCGTTGAAGACCGGTTTTAAGCCCTGGATATGACGCCCTGAGCATGATGCCTTTCATATGTATGGTATAATACCCATGTGAACAACTGATGAAGGCCGGGCCGCTTGAGGCGAGGGTCATCCCCGCCGCCTGCAAGGGAGTTCGATGATCACTTCTGTCCCGCGGCCCACCTCGCTGGCCAGGCGAATCGCGCCGCCGTGCGCTTCGACGACGACGTGCAAGACCTCGCCCAGCGCAAGATCGACCGATTTTTGTAAAAACGCCGCCCGCTGCACCTCGACCGCTTTTTCCACCAGTTCGCCGAGATCGACGGCCCCCGGCTCCAGTCGAAAATCGGGCGCTTCGAGTTTCAGCTGA
The DNA here is from genome assembly GCA_014896255.1 of Hydrogenibacillus sp. Lineage (GTDB taxonomy): Bacteria > Bacillota > Bacilli > Thermicanales > DSM-22653 > Hydrogenibacillus. The sequence goes on along the minus strand of JADBKT010000020.1, from coordinate 75,698 downwards.
AACCGCTCGGGATCCGGCGTCCATACCCCGTCCATCAACGCCTCAATTTGACTTTTCAAAGCGGCCTGCCTTAAGTCCAGGAGCGGGCGGGCCACCTGTGCCGCGACAAAAAAACTGAATACCGCCGCCAAGGCGAGCGTCCCGACGGTCGACCAGAGAACGGACTGCACGAGCGCCATCTCCAAATGCCGACCGAAGTCAAGCATCTCCGGTGCACGGATGCCGGCTTCGCGGGTAAACATCAGGAAATGCACGTGGGTCTCCACGAGGACGATCGCCGTCACGAAGAGCGCCGAAGCGGCGGATACGGCGAAAAACTTAAGCGTCAGGCGGGCGCGAAGGTTCCTCGGTATGCTCATCCTCGCTCCGTCCTCTATTCATCATTCGTATATAACACGGACCCGCGTTTCCAAAGAGGGGTTTCATGTGCAAAAAACGATAACCTTGCTCGTCGTCGAAGACGAAGACAACATCCGCGAGGTCATCGCCTCCTATCTTGAACGAGAAGGATATCGCGTGCTTCAAGCCGAAAACGGTCGTGAAGCCTTGGCCATCTTTGAGGCCGAAGCGGTCGATCTCATCATCCTCGATTTGATGCTTCCGGACCTAGACGGCGAGACCGCTCTGCGGCACATCCGCGCCGAATCCGAACTGCCGATTTTGATTCTCACGGCCAAAGCCGACGAAGAGGATCGGATTCACGGCTTTCGCCTCGGCGCCGACGACTACCTCGTCAAGCCGTTCAGCCCGCGGGAGCTGGTCGAGCGGGCGAAGGCCATCTTGCGCCGCACGGATCCGAGCGCTTCGGTCGTCAAACGCGCATCCTTTGCAGGAGGACAACTTCAGATCGATTATGTGTCCCAAAAGGTCATCGTTCGCGGCGAGGAGGTCACGCTTACCCCAAGCGAGTTTCGCTTGCTCGCGTTTTTGAGCAAGTATCCGAAGCGGCCTTTTTCGCGCGAGACCTTAATCGAAAAACTGGCCGGTTTCGATTATGAAGGCGACGCGCGGACGATCGACCAACACGTCAAAAACATCCGGCGCAAAATCGAGCCCGACCCCCGCCGACCGCAATATATCATCACCGTCTATGGTCTGGGCTACAAATTCGCCGTTCAGCCCGATGCCGTGTGATCGACGATATTCGGCAAGGGGAGGCCGCGGTACGTCACCACCGTCGCCATGCCCGCTGCCATATGCTCCAGCTGATGGCAGTGAAACAGCCAATGTCCCGGATTGTTCGCCACGAAATCGATCGTCATCCGCTCCATGGGGCGCACGTTGACCGTGTCTTTCAGCAACGGCGCGCGAAGCGGCACGCCTCCGACCGACGTCACCCAGAAGGAATGTCCGTGAAGGTGCATCGGATGTTCGGCCATGCTGTGGTTGAACAACTCCAGGCGAACATGCTGTCCTTCTTCGATCGCGGCCGGTGAGATGCGGGGATAAACTTCCCCGTTGATCGTCCAATCGGGCGACATCATCCCGCCGCTCAATACCATCGGCAAGGTGACATCGGCCGGCGCAAGCGACGGACCGGCGCCACCCCCGAGCGCCGCATACGACCACGGGATCGGCGACGCTTCATCGGGCAGCCGAGATTCCTCGGCGGTCGCTTCGACGACGAACGGAATGCGAAGCGTCTCTTGTCCCTGAAGCCGCGATCGGATCTCCAATGCCCCCGGTCGGTCGGCGATCAGCTCGGCGTCCAGACGCTCCGCCGGAGCGATATACACATCGCGGACAAAGCGCGCGGCACTCAGCGGATTTCCGTCGACGTGCGTGACGCGAAACACGGCGCCCTCCGCTTCAAGCCAAAAAGGCTCGGTCGCGCTGGCATTGATCAAACGAAGCACCAGCCGTTCACCGCCCCGCTGCCGAATCGGCGAAAGCGTCCCCGGCATGCGGCCGTTCACCAAATAGACCAATCCCGCTTCCGCGCGGCCGCCCCTCCCCATCATACGGCCCATCATGCCTTCCGTTCCCATCATGCCGCCCATACCGCCCGTCCGCGGTCGGCTCGATGCCCTTGTCGAAAGCATCAATACAACGTCTCGCGCACCTTTGGTGGACGCCGACGATAAGCTCTGCTCCGCCGGCTCGATGATGAGCGGCCCGAACAAGCCGCTTGGGATTTGCTCCAATTCGTCGATATGCGCGTGATACCACCGCGTCCCGGACGGCGAAGCGATAAACGTATAGTCGAACGTCTCGCCGGGAGCGATCGGCTCCTGGGACAAGATCGGCACGCCGTCCATCGACGTCGGCGTATGCACGCCGTGCCAGTGAATGGTGAGCGGCCCTTCCGTCCGGTTGACGACGGAGACGCGGAGTCTGTCCCCTTCGACGGCTCTGAGTTCAGGTCCCGGAAACGCACCATTGATCAAGTAACCTTCAAATTCGGGTCCCCCGTCAATGGCTACCCGCTCTCGGGTGACGACCAAACGATAGGCCCGTTCCCGTCCGTTCCAAGGGATCCACGGTGCTTGAGAAGGCAAAGCAAAGGGCGCTTCATCCGTTCGCACGGCACCCGTCCACAGGCGCATCAGCGGGTAACCGACGGCTCCGGCCAACACGACGGCCCCTGCCGCCTTCAGGAATGACCGGCGCGTGATCCCTTCCTCCCCATTGTTCATGACCCAATCTACCCTCCGATCGTCGAACCGCTCCGGCCATGACTTCAGCGTTTCCGGTCGAACGTCCTCTGCGGCTGTCCGTCTTCCGACAACCGCCGCTTCTCCACTGACTGCTCATGCGAAGCGGAACAGATCAGACAATTCATCTCTACCGAATTTTGCCCGCTCGGATCCATCTTACACCGCAAATGTGAAAAGACCGTGAAGATCGCAAAAAACACCGACCTCGCCCCAACAGGGCGATGTCGGCGCCGGTTCTTACCGCGCCACAACTCTACCGGGCAAAAATGTGGTTGCCGATGCGCTTGATCTGGGGCCGGGACCAGATCCAGGCCGACGTCGCCGTCGCCGGATTGAAATAATACACCGCGCCGCCGGACGGATCCCAACCGTTGATCGCATCGATCACCGCGCGGCGCGACGTGGCGTCCGGCGTGAGCCAGATCTGCCCGTCAGAAACCGCCGTAAAGGCACCGGGTTGAAAAATGATCCCGGCGATCGTATTCGGAAACGACGGATGATGCAGGCGGTTTAAAATGACCGCCGCCACCGCCACCTGCCCTTCGTACGGCTCCCCGCGCGCCTCGCCGTGGACGGCGTTGGCCATGAGCCGCACCTCTTGCGCGGAGAAGCGCCCGCGCGCACCGGAGACGGCACCCGTCGGCGATTGAGCGGCCGTCCGCCTCGGTGTCGGCGCGGTCCGCGGCGCGGCCGTCGCCGTCGGGCGATAACGTTTCGTCGCCGCGTACAGCTTGCTTTTCGTCGCCGGACCGACCACGCCGTCGACCCTGAGCCCAAAGCGGTATTGAAAGTTGCGCACCGCCCAGTACGTCCGCCAGCCGAACACCCCGTCGATCGGACCCGTATAATATCCGAGAAATTTGAGCCGCCCTTGCAAGTCATAGACGTTCCCGCCGCGTGCGCCGACGCGGAGCGTCGGGCCGGCCGCCGCCGTCGGCCGCCAACGTTTCGTCGCCGCATACAGTTTGTTTTTCGTCGCCGGACCGACCACGCCGTCGACCCTGAGCCCAAAGCGGTATTGAAAGTTGCGCACCGCCCAGTACGTCCGCCAGCCGAACACCCCGTCGATCGGACCCGTATAATATCCGAGGAATTTGAGCCTCCCTTGCAGTTCATAAACGTCGCCCCCCCGGGATCCGACGCGCAAGGTTGTTTTGCCGAACGCCTGCACCGTCGGCCGGCCTTGATCATGGACCCAAAGCGTTTGAACTTCCGGAGCGAACGCCAGCACCACAAGAAAGAACAACACGCCGAGCACGGCGACAAGCCGTGAGCGACGCGACAACCGGCGAACGCGGTTCAACCACCGGTGCACAAATGCCACTCCTTTCATTTCGCCTGTGCACCGTTAGTATGAACCGCGTCCTTCCGATGAATACCCGGAATGCCGGTTGTAACCATCGGGATCCGGTTCTCCGTGTCGATTTCGAAACGCGGGCAACAAAAACTGCGGCGCTCCGTCCTCCGGATGGGCCACGGCCACAAGCGGCTGGCCAAACGCCCGTAAAAGATGCTGTAACGACAGCGCCACCTGCACCGAGCCCTGAACGACGCGGGGCAGACCGGCGTCGTCCGTCGACCCGCCGAGCAGGAGAATGCGGTCGGCCACGAGCGCCGCGGCGTTCACGTCGTGAAAGACGGCGACGACCGCCCGGCCGGCGCGGGCGTAACGGCGCATTTCCCGAAGGAGCACACACTGCGCCTGAACGTCCAGATCGTTCAGCGGCTCATCCAGGAGCAGCACGTCGGGCTCTTGAACCCACGCCCGGGCGAGGAGCACCCGGCGTTTCTCACCACCGGAGAGCATCGCAAACGGTTTTTCCAGGTGCCCCATCAAGCCGAACCGCTCGGCCGCCTCACAAATGCGCGCCTGTTCCGTCGCCTTTCGTTCCCGGTGATGCGGCAGTCGCCCGAGCGCGAGCACTTCGCGCACCGGAAGCAGCGCATCGTCCGCCGGCGACTGCGGTACATACGCAATCCGCCGTGCCGCCTCCAGACGCGAAAGCGTCGTCAGCGGACGGCCGGCGATCCAAACCTTCCCGCCCTCCGGTTGCCGGAGCCCGGCGAGCACCTGAAGCAGCGTCGTCTTCCCGCTGCCGTTCGGCCCGATCACGGCCCAGACCTCTTCTCGGCGAATGACCCAATCGAGATCGCGGAACAACGTCCGTCCGCCGAATGAAACCGCCAGCGCATCCCCGACGAGAAGCGCTTCATGGACCGCTTCTGCCACACCGCCCCCTCCCATCCGACGTCTACCGCACCCATTGCATCTAAACGTCCGGCGAACGCCTTTGAACCGCTTTGAACGCCGGTGTGACCGGTCCCGCGTCAAAAGGAAGAGCGGCGCACATCCCTCACGACGATCGCGGCAAACACCGGTGCCCCGACGAGCGACGTCACAACGCCGAGCGGAAGTTCCCGCGGCGAGAGCAGGAGGCGCGACAGCAAATCGGCCGTCACCAAAAAAATGCCGCCGTACAGCATCGAAAGCGGCAACAGGTGACGGTGCACCGGCACGCCGAGACGGCGGACGACGTGGGGCACGATGAGCCCGACGAAGCCGATCACCCCGCTCGTCGCGACCGTGCCGGCGGCGAGCACGGAAGCGGCCAAGGCGAGTTCACGCCGCGTGCGCCGGACGTCGACGCCCACCGCTTCGGCGGCCAGATCGCCCAGTGTGAGTGCGTCGAGCGCCCGGCGCCTGACATAGACGTATCCCGACGCGAGCACGGTGAGGGCGCCAAGCACGGCCACATGCGCCCAATCGCGACCGGCAACGCTCCCGAACAACCAGAAGACGACCGCGCGCAGCTCCTCTCCGGCGAAGACGAGCGTGAGCGAGACGAGTGCGCCGAAAAATGCGCTCACCGCCGCACCGGCAAGAATCAACCCTTCGGCGGACGAACTGCGCGTTGCGGTCGACAGCCGCTCTACGAAAAAGAGCGCGACGATCGCCCCGGAAAGCGCGAAGCCGACGATCCCCGGCGACCAGCCGGCGCCCTTCTGCGCCGAAAGCGCGGTGCCGACGACAAAGTAGAGCGCCGCACCGAAAGCGGCACCGCCGGAAACCCCGAGCGTATACGGCTCCGCGAGCGGATTCCGGAAGACGGCCTGCAGCACGGTGCCGGCGAGGGCCAGCGCAGCGCCGACGACGAACGCCAGGGTCACGCGCGGCGCACGCAGTTCCCAGAAGATGGTTCTGGCGATCGTCACATCGAGCGTTCCGCTCCGGACCGCCTCCCCGAGGCGCACCGCGCCGAACGCAAGACCCGCCCAGACGGCGAGCATCGCCGCCGAGACGCCGACGGCATAGAGCGCCCAAAGACGCCGCACCTTCCGATCCCTCAAACGCACGATCATCCCATCGTTTCGAAAATGCGCCATCCGCCGGTCACGGCGTGCGCGGGACGGCGATCCACTCCGGATACACGGCATGCGCCACCTCGTAGAGCGCCTCGACGATCCGCGGACCGGGACGGCTCAGGCGGTCGGCGTCGACGACCGCCACCCGTCCTTCGCGCACCGCCTGCAAGGCGGACAATCCGGGATAAGACAGCCAGGATTGCCGTGCCGTCGCATCGTCCGACGGACCGACGATGAGGATCACCGCCGGATCTTGAGCGACGACATCCTCCGCCGACCAAAGCGGCCAACCTCCGGCTTTTCCGGCAACGTTTTGCACTCCGGCCGTCTCCAGCACGGCGCCGATAAACGTATCGCCTCCCGCCGTATACAGTTCCGGAGGCGGCGAAAGCGCGACAAAGGCGCTACGCCGCGCCTCCGCCGGAATCTCGGCCACCTCGGCTTTCAGACGTTCGACCTTGGCCTTGAGATCGAAAGCGAGCGCCTTGCCCCGAGCGGATTCCCCGAGCAGTTCGGCGACGACGCCGATCGAGGCAAACACGTCCTCCAACGACTTCGCCTGATCGTCGACGACAAATGCCGGCACGCCGAACGCCCGCAATTTCGGCACGACGCCTTCGGCATGATGGCGGCCGGCGAGGACGAGATCAGGCCGGAGCGCAAGCACGCGTTCCGCATCGACCGTCATGTCGCCGACCTTCGGGAGCTTCGTCACCTCCGGAGGGTAGTTGTCGTTCGCCGTGACGCCGACCAGGCGCGAGAGCCCCCCTAAAGCCGCCACCGTCTCCGTCAAGCTCGGCAAAAGCGTCACGATGCGCTCCGGCGGCCGTTCGAGTTCCACCGTCGTGCCCGTCGCATCGACGGCGCGGATCGCCGATTCCGCTTGTCCGCTTCCGACTTCGAAGGCCCGATTCGACACCGCCGAGGCGCAGCCCATGAGCCAGGAGGCGATGAACAACCCCCAGAGCGCCAACACCGGCGCAGAAGCGCGCGCCGAGAGGCGCGCCGAGCAAACCCGAAAGCGCGCCGTCCGAAAACGGCGCACCCGGAGGCGCTTCACCCCCCGCTCACCGGCGGGATGAGCGCCACCTCATCGCCTGCCCGAAGTTCCCACGACCGCGGCCGATAAACGGCGTTGACCGCCGTCATGAGCGTCGGCGCATAGGCCCGCACTTCCGGATGGCGTTCTCCCATCTCCTCGATCAACCCTTCGATCGTAAGCCCTGCCCGCCACGGCCACTCCATCTGCCGCCCGACCTTCTCACCGAGCCCGGCAAACAACAAGATGCGCACCGTCTCCATCGCCGCTCTTCCCTTCCGATCATCCGATCTTCCGCTTCGGCTTCAAGCCCTCGGGCCGCCATCGGGATCGTCCGCTTCCGCCATCATCGCCCTCCGGCGCCGGAAGGCGATGCGGATGAACAAGGCCGACAGTTCGTACAGCAATAAGAGCGGCCCGATGAGCAAAAAAAGCGTCACCCAATCGCCGGGGACGAACAGCCAACTGCCGACGATCAACGCGAAATAGGCGTACGGACGCATCGTCCTAAGCCGCTCCGGCGTAAGCAAACCGATCGCCGCGAAAAAAAAGAGGATGAGCGGCAACTCGAACAAAAACGCCACCGGCAACAAAACGTGCATCAACAACGTCAGATACGCCTGAACGCCGAGCACAAGCTTAAGCCCCAAAAAAGCGTTCAATTTCGTCATCCAATGCAAAAGCGCAGGGAACACGACCGCGTACGCAAAAATCAACCCCAGCACGAAAAACAAAAACGACAGCGGAATCAGGCGAAGCGCCGCCCGCGCTTCTTGTTCCGTCAAGCCCGGGCGGACAAACGCCCAGATTTGATAGAGAAGAAACGGCAAGCTCAAAAAAAGGCCGAAGCCGAAAGCCAGCTTGAGAACAGCGGTGAGCGTATCCGTCGGCGCAAAAGCGTGAAAGTCCAATCCTTCCGGCTTGAGCAGGCGGAACAACGTCGGCGTGAGGAGGAACGCGACGAGCGTCATCGCCAAAATGACGACGAACGATACGATGATCCGCCGGCGCAATTCAGCCAAGTGCACCCGCCACGGCATCGGCCGATCGTGCGACAAATCTTGCAAGATCCCAACGCCCCCTTTGTCGTCTTACGGCTTTCGATCCGCCGGCGCCGGACCTCCCGCCGGGTAAGAAACCCTTTCCAGCTGATCGCCGACCCAATACGACCCGTCGGCCCAATGCTCCTTCTTCCAGATCGGCACCATTTCCTTGATGCGTTCGATGATGTGGCGGCTCCCCTCGAACGCGTCCGCCCGGTGCGGCGTCCCGACGGCGATGGCCACGGCGACGTCGCCGACTTCCAAGCGGCCCAGGCGGTGATGGACGGCCACGCGCGCCTTAGGGCTCCGACGGCGCACTTCCTCCCCGATGGCCTCAAGCGTCAAAAGCGCCATCGCTTCATACGCCTCATAGACGAGGTACAGCGTCTGCCGTTCTCCCGTCCATTCGCGCACGGTGCCCAAAAAGACGTTCACCGCCCCCATTTCCGGGCGCGTGACGAACTGAACGAGCGGCATCGGATCGATCGGTGCCTCGGAGAGCGCAAACCATCCCCAATCGGTTTTACGCTCCATTTTACGCTCCGTCGCCATCGATGACGAACCTCCCCTCCTCGGCGATCCAGCGGTACAGCGCCTCGAGCGCATCGCGGTCGAACATCCGCCACCCGAGCGCACGGATATCGTCTTGCGCTTTCAGCACTTCGATCAATGATCTCGGTCCGACCACGGCCACGACGTTCGGCCACGTGTGCGCCGCCCGAACGTCATCCATCGTGCGGACAACGGCGATTTTCGGCCCCGAAGCCGTTTTGAATCCTTCGATGAACAACCAATCCACATCCAACGCCTGCGCCAGCGGAATAAAACGCGCCGGCGCCGCCTGATCATCCCAATAAAACAATGCCCGCCCGGGCCCGAAAAGTCCGCGGAAGGCGGCGCCGGCGTCGGCAAATTGCGCCGTGTCCTTTCCCGGCACGTCCGGCGGCACCGCTTCGGGATGCCCGGTATGTTTGAACACGCCCGCCCGGATGCCGTCGGCCTTGGCCCGGGCGACCAAACGGGCGATGAGCGTCGTCTTTCCGCTCCCCGAAAAGCCGGCGACATTCACCACGCGGAGCGGTCGACGATCCCCTGGCACCGTTCTGTTGAATGGTTCATGCACGCCGCTTCGCTCCTTTATCCGAAATGCGCCCGCGCGCCGTACGCGTCAAGCCCGCTCACTCCGCACGGCGAAAGTCGCCGCCCATCCCGCCGCTCTTTTCCAAAAGCATCGTCGGACCGATGACCATCTCCCGATCGATCGCCTTGACCATGTCGTAGACCGTGAGCGCCGCCACCGAAACCGCCGTGAGCGCTTCCATCTCCACACCGGTTTTCCCCGTCGTGCGCACCTCAGCGCGGATCACGAGCCGGTCAGGCGGCTCCGGCACGAAGGCGAGATCGACGCCGGACAAAAAAAGCGGGTGGCACATCGGAATGAGTTCCCACGTCCGCTTGGCCGCCATCACCCCGGCCACTTGCGCCGTGTCGATGACCGCGCCTTTCGGCGTATTTCCGCTGACGATGCGCTCCAAGGTGTCCGGGCGCATGGTCAGGCGCGTCTCGGCCACCGCCCGCCGATCAGTGTCGTTCTTTTCCGACACATCCACCATCCGCGGTCGGCCCGCGGCGTTCAGATGCGTAAGGTCCACGCGCTTCCTCCCCCCCTTGTCCGATCGCCGGAGCCTCAGGGCGCCTCCTCAAGCGTCACATAGCGCTCTTGGCGTTCCCCGCCCCGGTAAAACGTCAGCTTGACCGTGTCGCCGATCTTCTTTTGGAAAATCGCCTGGTAAAAGCTGACCTTGTCGTAAACCGGACGATCGTCCACGGCGACGATGACGTCGTGTGCCGTAAGGCCGGCCGTCTTAGCCGGTCCTTCCGGCGCGTCGTGCACGAGCACGCCGGCGTGTACCGTCATCGGCAGGTGTAGACTGCGGTAGACGTCTTCCGCCACGTACGACAGACCGACCGGATTGACGCCGAGGTACGGCCGGCGCACCTTGCCGTACGCTTCGAGTTCGGCGGCGACCGCCTTGGCCAAATCGACGGGGATCGCAAAACCGATGTTCTCCACCCCCGGTTCGACGACTTTGGCGTTGTTGATGCCGACCAGCTCGCCGCGCAGGTTAAACAACCCGCCGCCGCTGTTGCCGTAGTTCATCGCCGCGTCGACCTGCAGCACGTCGAGCTCCCAATCCGGTTCGCCGCCTTCGGTGAAATAGATCGGCAACCGCTGGTGCAAGCTGGAGATGAAGCCGACGGTGATCGTATTCGTATACAAGCCGAGCGCATTCCCGGCGACGATGACCATTTCTCCCTTGCGGACCTTGGTCGAGTCGCCGAGGACCGCGGCCTTCTCCACGTAACGTTGGGGAATACGCAGAAGCGCCAGATCGGTGTACGGATCGACCCCCACGCGCTCGGCGGGGACCGTCTCCGTCTCCCCGATGCTGACGTCGATCCGCTCCGCGCCGTCGATGACGTGATTGTTCGTCAAAAGGTAGGCCATCCCTTTCTTTTTCTCGAAGACAACCGCCGACCCCGATGAACCGTCATCTCCGTACGTATTCTTGCTGCGATACGTGGTCACGCCGACGACGGTACCGTCGATGTCGGCGACCGTCTGGACGATCTGCTCGGACGTCGAAAGCGGCGTCGTCGATGGCGCCGGCGCTTGCGCCGGGCGTGAGGCATGAACCAACACCGCCAGCCGGTAACCGACCAATCCGGAGACGATCACCAACAAGGCGATCGCCGCGCGACGAGCGAACGCGTTCCAAGATTGCCGACTGCGCCCAAACAGTCTCTCCCACGGTTTCTCCCCCATGGCCGTCAACCTTCCCCATATCGGCATCTGCCCGATCGGCCAACGACGAACCGATGACGTTCAAAATCATTTTAGCACAAACGGCCGGGGGTTTTTCATCGCTCGGCGAATCCGCGGGGCACTTCAGATTCACGGACCCAAAAACGGAACGGATCGTCGTCGATGTCCGCCATGAGCACTTCGACTTCGCCGATACCCGACTCGCGCAGGACCGATGTCAACCGAGCGGCAAAATGCGGCACAAATATCTTCTCCATGTGGTGCCCGCCGTCGATCAGCGCAAGGCCGAGCGCTTCCGCATCGCGCGCATCGTGATACCCGATGTCGCCGGTGATGAGCACGTCGGCCCCCTGCCGGGCGGCCGCCTCGATATAGCGAGCGCCGCTGCCGGAGACGACGGCCGCCCGCTCGATGATCCGCTCGGGCGCACCGACGAAGCGCACGCCGGCGAGATCGAAACGCTCCGCCACGTCCGCCGTAAGCGAGGCGAGCGACCGACGCGCGCTTAAGCGGCCGACGCGGCCCAAACCGTAGGCGAAGCCGTCGTTCGCCAGCGGGTAGAGGTCATACGCCACTTCCTCATACGGATGCGCCTTCAACATCGCTTGGATGACCGCCGCCCGGCGGGATGCAGGAACGATCGTCTCCAGGCGTATTTCTTCGGCGCGTGTCAACTCCCCGACGTTGCCCAGATACGGATCGGCGCCCTCTCGCGCCCAGAACGTCCCGGTCCCCGGCGTGTTGAACGTGCAATGACTGTAGTTGCCGATCCACCCCGCGCCGGCGTCGCCGATCGCCCGCAGCACCTGATCATGGTGCGACGTGGGGACAAAGACGACGAGCTTGTAGAGCGGTTCGCGGAAGGTCACCTCCAGCACCTCGACCTCCCGCAGTCCCAACCGCTCGGCAAACGCATCGCCCAGCCCGTCCGGTGCGACATCGGCGTTCGTGTGCATGACGTAGACGGCCATGTCATGAGCGAGCAGCCTCGCCAAAAGCTTGCCCGGCGGCTGATCGGTGCGAAGCGCCTTCATCGGTCGATAGAGCGGCGCGTGGTGCACGACGAGAAGATCGGCATTCGCTTCCACGGCGCGTTCCACGACCGCCTCCGTGACTTCCAGGGCAACCATCGCGCGCCGCACCTCCTTGGTCTCCGAACCGACGGCGAGACCAATCGGATCGCCGGCGAGGGCCAATTCCGGCGGGGCCAACCGCTCCAACAACGGGATCATCTCACGCACGCGCAACTTTCGACCCCTCCTTCCAACGCCATCGGCAGCCGCATGCCATCGACTTCGGTCCATGCATCTTCCGTACCGCGCTCAAGCGTTCATCGCCATCACGCTTGACGTAATCCCTCAAGGGCCCGTTCGATCATCGCCCGGCGGGCGCTTAACGCTTTGAGCGTCGCTTCGGCCGACGCCCCGCCCACCGCCCCAAGCGCGTTCAAAAGCCGCTCCCAGTGCCCGAGCATCCCCTGCCAATATGCGCAAAAAGCCGCCGACGGCCGGCGCATATTCAGCGGCCCGAGCCAGAACGCCGCCTCCGTCGGCACGCTCAGACCGACATACGGCGCGGCGCCATCGCCACGGCGCACGGCGACGAGTTCATAAAAGCGCCCGCCGGACGGGACGACCCGCTCGGAGATGATCTCCAGCCCGTTCGCATATGCGTAGCGCCTCAGCGGTTCGGCCGGCGTATGCGGCATGAACGCCCACTCCGGATAACTTCGCGCCTTTTCGCCGGCGGCGTCCAGTATGGCGACAATCCGCTCCGCGCCGAGGCCGGCGATGACGACGAGGTCGACCTCTCCGGGTGCGAGCGGCTCGAGTCCGTCTCCCTGCCGCAGCTCGATCACATCCGCAAGTCCCCGGGCCTCGATGTGCCGTCGGGCGGCGGCAAGCGGCCCGGGACGCAGGTCCGTGGCGACGACGAACGGGCTTTTTCGCCGTTCGACGAGCAACAGCGGCAAATAGGCATGATCCGTCCCGATGTCGGCGACCCGCCTTCCCGGCGGAATCAGCTCAAACAACGCCTCCAGGCGCGCATCCGGTCGCATGTTCGCGTCGTCCAATCTCAGCCTCTTCAGTCGATGTTAACGAAAGCGCCAATAGATCGCAAGTACGACGGCCAAAGCGGCGATCAGCCAGTGATAACGTTTTCTCCAAATCCACGAAAAGACCAACCAGACGCCCAGGGCGATCAAGAACAACGCGCGTTCGCCGAGCCAGCCGTACGGCACCAGCGCCCAGGCGAGACCCAAGATCGACAAGGCAAAAATCGCCGCACTCACGTGGCCGCTCGGGCGCGCTTGGGCCCGGAAACTGTAGGCGGCCGATCCGACGACCAGCGCGGCGTACGGCCACGGGTTCAGCACAAACATCCGAACGGCTTGTCCGAGGCGCTCAAACCCCGCGGTACCGCCTGAACCCGGCACGCCGTTCCGAAAGCCGAACAAAGCGGAGAGCAAGAGGCCGAACAGACCGCCGAGCAGGAAGCCGGACAAAAAAACCGCGACATACACGGCGAACGCTTTCCTCCGGGCGATTGTCCGAACGTCGATCAACCGCTTGAGAAAAGAGCGGCGCTTGCGCGGTTCGGCCCCGTAGAGGCGCAATAAAAAAAGGGCGTGCGCTTCCGGCAGTAGGCGAGCTTCGCGCCATCTTTCGATCTCCTGAACGATGGTGTGCCGTCGCTTCCCCTCCATCGGTCCTCCTGCTCACTTTCTTGACTCTCCTTTTATGCTTACGAGCCGTCTTACCCGCTCCCGGCAAACCCGAACGCCGGCCGTTCAGTCGAGAAAATCGCGCAGCCGCTTGCTCCGGCTCGGGTGACGCAGTTTCCGGAGCGCCTTGGCCTCGATCTGGCGGATGCGCTCACGCGTGACGCCGAACACCTTGCCCACTTCCTCGAGCGTCCGCGTGCGCCCGTCGTCCAGCCCGAAACGCAGGCGGAGCACGTTTTCCTCCCGATCGGTGAGCGTATCGAGCACGTCTTCCAGCTGTTCCTTGAGCATCTCATAGGCGGCGGCGTCGGACGGCGAGGTCGCCTCATGATCCTCGATGAAGTCGCCGAGATGCGAGTCGTCCTCTTCGCCGATCGGCGTCTCCAAAGACACCGGTTCCTGGGCGATCTTTTGGATCTCCCGCACCTTGTCGACCGGCATATCCATCTCCTTGGCGATCTCCTCGGCCGTCGGCTCGCGGCCGAATTCCTGAAGCAGCTGGCGCTGCACACGGACCAGCTTGTTGATCGTCTCCACCATATGCACCGGGATGCGAATGGTACGCGCCTGATCGGCGATCGCTCGGGTGATCGCCTGGCGGATCCACCACGTGGCATACGTGCTGAATTTGTAGCCTTTGCGGTAGTCGAACTTCTCGACGGCTTTGAGAAGCCCCAGATTGCCCTCCTGAATCAAGTCCAAAAAGAGCATGCCCCGCCCGACATACCGCTTGGCGATCGATACCACGAGGCGGAGGTTGGCCTCCGTCAGGCGTTTCTTCGCCTCTTCATCGCCCCGTTCAATGCGTTTGGCCAGTTCGATTTCTTCCTCCGCCGTAAGGAGCGGGACACGTCCGATCTCTTTCAGATACATGCGCACCGGATCGTTGATCTTGATTCCCGGCGGAACGCTCAAATCGTTTAAGTCGATCGGTTCTTCGTCCTCGATGTCCTCCGGATTGAACGCCTCGTCTTCGTCGCGCCCCTCGCGCGGAGCATCTTCGTCATCGCCGAGCAGTTCGATCCCGAGTTCGCTGAGTTGCTCGTAAAAGTCGTCGATCTGCTCCGCGTCGAGTTCGTAATTCGCCAGCTTTTCGGCGACCGACTGGTAGGTGAGGTATCCGCGTTTTTTGCCGAGCTCGATCAGCGCCTCCTTGGCCTGCTCGAGCGTCTTGCTTTCGGGATCGATGGTGTTCATATGAGAAGCCCTCCTTTCTGGGCATCGAAAACGCGATCGCATATTCGACCGCACGCGCCTTTCGTCCGGAATCAATCGGAGGCCGACGATCCTCGGCCGTCGGACGCCGCCGATCCACAAAGCCGCACCGCGCCGTCAGGCTCGGCGGCGAATCCGTTTGATCTCCGCTCGGAGCGCCTGTACCTTGGCTTCGATCGCCTGGGCCCGGGCAAAATCGCCGGCGTCGATGGCCGACGAGCGCGTCTCCAAAAGCGCGCGCAGCTCGGCTTCCTTCGGGTAGAGGCGGACGACGGTGACGAGATCCCGAAACGCCGCCTCATCCAGCGGCGCGCTGTCTTCAAGCAAAAGGCGCGTGATGAGATCTTTGAGCGCCGCCTCTTCCAGGCGCCCCATCAACATGGGGACGATCTCCGCGGAACCGGCCCCTTCATAATGAAGCGCGTACAGCTCGGCGGCGATGGCTGTCGCTTCAGGGGAGATGAACGCCCCGCCGACGGCCTCCAAGATGTCCGGGATGCGCTCCGGCCGCTTCAGCATTTCTTGCAGGAGACGCGCCTCGGCCGCCTCAACGGCGGATCTCCGTCGACCGGCGGCATCACTCGAATGTATGCGCTCCGAGGAGAGCGTATACGGCGGCGCGCTCGTTTTTCGCGCCGCGGCTTCCATGGCCCGCCGAACGGCTTCGACGAAGAGATCCTTGGGCACCGCAAACGCCTTCGCCAGCTCGGCGATATGCTGCTCCCGCTCAAAGGGGCTGTCGAGCTCGGCGATGACCCGCGCGGCGGCTTCCAGATAGCGCGCCCGATCGGCGGCATCGCCGAGATCAAAACCGCGCTTTAAGCGTTCCAATCGAAACGCGCCGTAGCTCTCCGCCGACCGGACGACGTTTACCGTAAACGCCTGGGCGCCGTAGCGCCGGACGTAAGCGTCCGGGTCAAGGTCCTCCGGAATCAGCGCCACTTTTACATTGAGCCCGCGTTGTAGTAAAATAGGGGCAGCGCGCTCGGCCGAGCGCTGGCCGGCTTCATCGCCGTCGAAAACGAGTACGACGCGCTCGGCATAACGCCGGATGAGATCGGCCATCTCCGGCGTAAAGGCCGTGCCTTGCGTCGCGACGACGTGCTCCACGCCGGATTGTGCCAGAATCAGGGCGTCGAGATGCCCTTCGACGAGGATCGCTTCTTTGCTCCGACGGATGGCCTGCTTCGCCCGGCCGAGATGGAACAGAAAGCGGCTCTTTTTGAAGAGGATCGTCTCCGGGGAATTCATGTACTTCGGTTTCCCGTCGTCGAGACGACGCCCGCTGAAGCCGATGATCCGGCCGCGGACATCCTCCAACGGGATCATGATCCTTCCCGTGAAGCGATCGCGCAGCCGACCGCCGTCTTCGATGCCGAGACCGGCATCGGCAATCGTTTGCCGGTCAAAGCCGCGTTTTTGGAGAAAACGGACCAGCGCCTCCGGCGATTCCGGCGCATAGCCGAGACCGTAGCGTTGGATGGTCTCGGGTTGTATACCCCGATGGAGTAAATATTCTTTTGCAGTTTCTCCATAACGCGTGGCGTTTAATACATAATGGTAATAACGTGCCGCCAAGGCGTGGGCTTCTGCGAGACGGTTTTTGCGCCTTTCCGTTTCATCATCAAGTTCGCGATCGGGGAGCGGAATTCCTGCTCGATCGGCGAGCAATTTAATCGCTTCGACATACGAAAGCCCCTCGATCTCCATGATGAAGCGGAAGACGTCACCGCCGACATGACACCCAAAACAGTGGAAGAATTGCCGATCCGGAACGACGGACATCGACGGCGTGCGATCGGGGTGAAAGGGGCACAGCCCCATGTACGTCTTTCCCCGTCTTCGGAGCGGGACGTACTCACCGATCACGTCGACAATATCCGACGCCGCCCGCACCTGTTCAACGAATTCGTCCGGAATGCGCGGCATCGGCCACCCCTCCTCGGTGCCTACGAATGAATACTATTCTACAAAGACGCCCGTTTTCCTGCAAACCATCCGCGGGAAATTAAATATTCATTATTTCGACTCGCATGACGGCATTCGACAACCGTTAAGAACCCCCCTCCCGACGTGCGGTAGGGGGGCGATCAAGGAGGCGCCTTCGATACGGTTGTGATTCGTGGTGATTATATGATTTGCGCCGGCGCTTCGGCTTCTCGCGTCTTTGCCGCTGCCTGCGCCGCCGCCAGGCGGGCCAGCGGAACGCGATACGGAGAGGCGCTCACATAATCGAGACCCGCCGAGTGGAAAAAGGCGATCGACTGCGCCTCGCCGCCGTGTTCGCCGCAGACGCCGACCTTGAGCTTCGCGTTCGCCTGCCGACCGAGGCGTGTGCCCATCTCGACGAGCTTGCCGACGCCGGCGGCGTCGAGGACGGCAAACGGATTATCGGACAAGATTTTGTGTTCGATGTAGTGGTGGAGGAACTTCCCTTCCGCATCGTCACGGCTGTAGCCGAACGTCGTCTGCGTGAGGTCGTTCGTGCCGAAGGAAAAGAAGTCGGCGACCTCGGCGATCTCGTCGGCGGTGAGCGCGGCGCGCGGCACTTCGATCATCGTCCCCACGGCGTACTCGAGCTCCGCGCCGAAGTCGTCCGCCACGCGGCGGTAGACGCCGTCGACGACCGCGCGCATCGCTTTCAGCTCGTTCACATGGCCGACGAGCGGAATCATGATCTCCACTTTCGCCGCCGCCCCTTCCCGCTGCAAGCGGAAGGCGGCGCGGAAGATCGCCTCCGCCTGCATGGCGTAAATCTCCGGATAGAGAAGGCCGAGGCGGCAACCGCGGAGACCCAGCATCGGATTTTCCTCTTTAAGGGCGCGCACCTTTTTCAAAAGCTCGCGCTTCGCCTCGAGCGCCGTCGGGTCGGCCGACGGATCGCGCGACAGGCGGTCGACGTCGAGGAGGAGTTCCTCGTAGTTCGGCAAAAACTCGTGCAGCGGCGGATCGAGCAGGCGGATGGTCACCGGATGCGGCGCCATCGCCTTGAAAATGCCGTAGAAATCTTCTTCCTGCATCGGGCGCAGCCGTTCGAGCGCCGCGGCGCGTTCCTCGGGCGACTGGGCCAAGATCATCTCGCGCACGACGGGCAGCCGCTCAGCCGCCATGAACATGTGTTCCGTACGGCAGAGGCCGATCCCCTGCGCGCCGAACGCCCGCGCCCGCGCGGCGTCTTCCGGCGTGTCGGCGTTGGCCCGGACGTCCAAGCGGCGGATCGCATCGGCCCAGCCGAGGAGCGTCCGGAAGGCCTCATCCGGCTCCGGCTCGACGAGCGGCACCGCGCCGCGGAGGATCAGCCCCGACGCGCCGTCCATGGAAAGGACGTCGCCTTTTCGGACGACGGCGTCGCCGACCGAAAAGCATTCCCGCTCGAGATCGATCTTGATCGCCTCCGCGCCGACGATCGCCGGCTTCCCCATCCCGCGGGCGACGACCGCGGCGTGGCTCGTCATCCCGCCGCGGCTCGTGATCACCCCCTGGGCCAGGGCGATGCCGTGGATGTCGTCCGGCGTCGTCTCCGGCCGCACGAGGATGACCGCCTCCCCGCGCTTCCCGCGCGCTTCCGCCTCGTCGGCGTCGAAGACGACCCTCCCCGTCGCCGCGCCGGGCGAGGCCGAAAGCCCCTTCGCCAAGACGTCCAGCTCCGCCGCCGGATCGATCCGGCGGTGCAGAAGCTGATCGAGCATCTCCGGCGAGACGCGCAGCACCGCTTCGCGCTCGTCGATCAGCCCCTCGCGCACCATATCGACGGCGATCCGCACGGCCGCCTGCGCCGTGCGCTTGCCGCTGCGCGTCTGCAGGAGGTAGAGCTTCCCGCGTTCGATCGTCCATTCGATGTCCTGCATGTCGCGGTAGTGCGCCTCGAGGCGGCGGGCGATCGCTTCAAACTCGGCGTACACCTCGGGCATGATGTCTTTGAGCCGGGCGATCGGCTGCGGGGTGCGGATGCCGGCGACGACGTCTTCCCCCTGGGCGTTCAAAAGAAATTCGCCGTACAGCGCATTTTCCCCCGTCGACGGGTTGCGCGTAAAGGCCACTCCGGTGCCGGACGTCTCGCCCATGTTGCCGAAGACCATCGACTGGACATTGACCGCCGTGCCGAGGTCGTCGGGGATTTTATGAATCTTGCGGTAGACGATCGCCCGCTGGTTGTTCCACGAATCGAACACCGCGCGCACGGCGAGGTAGAGCTGCTCGCGCGGGTCGGTCGGAAACGGCCGCCTCGTCTCCTTTTCGATGACGGAGAGAAACTCGGCGATGACCGCCCGCCAATCGTCCGCCGAAAGCTCAGGATCGGCCTGGACGCCGCGCGCCTTCTTCCGCGCCTCGATCACCGCTTCGAAGCGGTAGTGGTCGATGCCCAGGACGACGTCGCCGAACATCTGGATGAACCGCCGGTAAGCGTCGTAGGCGAAGCGCGCATCGCCCGTGAGGCGCGAAAGGCCCTCCGCCACGGCGTCGTTTATGCCGAGGTTTAAGATCGTATCCATCATTCCCGGCATGGAGATCGCCGCCCCGCTGCGCACGGAGACGAGGAGCGGACGTTCGGGATCGCCGAAGCGCTTCTTTGTCTTTGCTTCCAGCGCGCGCACCGCTTCGTCGACTTCAGCCACGAGCGCCTCGGGCAGCGTGCGCCCTTCCGCATAGTACGCCTTGCACGCTTCGGTCGTGATCGTAAATCCCGGCGGCACCGGCAGCCCGGCGCGGGTCATCTCCGCCAGGTTCGCGCCCTTCCCGCCGAGGAGCGCCTTCATCGTCCGGTCGCCCTCGTGAAAATGATAGACGTACTTCATCGGATGCGTCCCCCTTTGATCATCTGTAAGATGATCCCTGCGGTCTCCTCCACCGCCTTGTTGGTCACGTTGATCACCGGGCAGCCGAGCCGTTTCATCAGGTTCTCGGCATACTCCAGCTCCTCCAGGATGCGCTCCAGGCTGGCATAGCTCGCCGAGAGCCCGAGCCCGAGCGACTTCAGCCGTTCGGTGCGGATATGGTGCAGCACCTCCGGATCGATCGAAAGCCCCACGATCTTGTTCGCCGAAATCTGAAACAGCTCTTTCGGCGGCGTCACCTCCGGCACGAGCGGCACATTGGCCACTTTCATCCGCCGGTGGGCGAGATACATGGAAAGCGGCGTCTTCGACGTACGGGATACGCCGACGAGAACGATGTCGGCGCGGAGGATGCCTCGCGGATCTTTGCCGTCGTCGTATTTCACGGCGAACTCGATCGCCTCGACGCGCTTGAAGTAATCTTCATCCAGCTTGTGCACGAGCCCCGGCTTGTATTTGGGCGCCTGCCCGAGGCGCGCACCGATCGATTCCAAAAGCGGCGTCATGAGATCGATCGCCGTAAGCCCGAGCCGCTCGCATTCGCGCCGCAGATGGGCGACGAGTTCCGGGACGACCAGCGTGTAGATGATGAGCGCCTCGTTTTCCTTGGCCGAAGCGAGCACTTCGTCGATGGTCGAGACGTCGTCGACGAACGGGATGCGGCGGATGTCGATCGCTTCATAATCGAACTGGCTGACCGCCGCCCGCACGACGTACTCCGCCGTCTCGCCGAGCGAGTCGGACAAGACATAGACGTAGACCTTCTGAGCCCCTGCCGTCATGGCCAACCTCCCTACACCGGCGCTTCGCGACCGAGCGCGACGAACACCCGCGTCACCGTCGTCTTCGTAAAACGCCCGACGACTTCCAAGGCGTATCGGCCTTCTCCTTTGGGCACGACGACCGGGAGCGAGTCGACCTGGTATTCGATGAGCTTCGTCGCCGCGTCGTAGACCGACTCTTCCGGCGTCACGGTGACGATGTTCGGCATGCGCGTCATGATCATCCCCACCGGCACCTCTTCGAGGTTTTGCCGCCCGATCGCCGCTCGGAGCAGGTCCTTGCGCGAGACGACGCCGGCGAGCAGACGGTCTTTGCCGAGGACATACAGCGTGCCGACATCTTCCAGAAAGAGCTTGACGATCGCTTCATAGACGCTTTGCTCCTCCAGGACGACGATCGGCGGCGCATGATACGCCTTGACTTTCAGATCCCGGAGGCGCTCCAGCCACAGCGATCGGTTGTCGTGTCCGGCGTAAAAATAGCCGACGCGCGGGCGCGCCTCGAGATACCCGGACATGGTCAAAATCGAGAGGTCGGGACGAATTGTGGCCCGCGTGAGCCCTAAAAGTTCGGCGATCTGCTCGCCGGTGATCGGCCCTTTCTCTTTGACGATGGCGATGATGCGCTTTTGGCGAGGCGTCAGCTCGATATCGATCACCTCGATTCGCCCAATATGACATACGATATATCGCTTCTTCGTATATGGTATATACTAATATGCCGCGGCGCCATTTGCAAGCGCGGCGATATGAAATAAAATTTCGCATATTAATTTTGCGGCCTCAACCGCTTGTTCTTCCGAACCCGGAGCGGAAAAAACATATAAGCGCCAGGGCGCACTACGTCCTGGCGCGGCGGATGAAGAAGCTTGCGATGAGGGCGAGAACGGTGAGCACCGTGGCCCAGACGAAAGCGTCGTTCGTACCGCCGATGATGGCCTGCTTTTGCACGGCGCCATAGAGCAAAAGTCGCATCGCCTGATCGGCGGCCTCGCCGGGCAAGCCGGTCTCCGCCGCGAGCGCCGCCTTAGCCGATTGGTATGCCGTAAACCATCCCGGATCGGCGGTGCTCATCGCCGTGCGCATCGCCTCCGCGTGAAGCGCCGCCCGATCGGTCATCACCGTCACCAAAAGCGCCGTACCGAGCGAACCGGCCACTTGCCTCACGGTGTTGGCCACCGCCGTACCGTGGCTGTTCAACGACGGCGGCAGCTGGTTCAACCCTTCGGTCATCACCGTCATCATCATGAGCGACATGCCGAAGCTGCGCACGCTGTAGAGCATCAAGATATGCCCATAACCGGTGGTGTCGGTCAGCTTCGTAAATTCCCATGTCGTAAACAGCGTGATCAACAGCCCGATGATGGTGAGCGGGCGGGCGCCGATCCGGTCGAACAACGCCCCGGCGATCGGCGACATGAAACCCATGATGAGCGCCCCCGGCAGAAGGAGGAGCCCCGCCTGGACCGGCGTAAAACCGCGGATGTTTTGCAGGTAGATGGGCAAAAGCACCATGGCCGCAAACATGGCCATCGTCATCAGCGCGCTCACCAGGCTCGTCACCGCAAAGATGTCATACCGAAACACGCGGAGCTCCAAAATCGGCTGATCCGCCGAAAGCTCGCGGATGACAAAGGCGACCAGAAAGATCAAGCCCAGGGCGATGGTGCCGACGACTTCACCGTTCGACCAGCCGAGACTTCCCGCCCGGCCCAAACCGTACAACAGGCTGCCGAAGCCGACGAAGGAAAACAGCGCGCCCAAAAGATCGAGCTTCGGGCGCGTTCGCTCGATGACGTCGGTCAGCCAAAACTGCGCCAAGAGGAGCGACAGCGCGGCAAACGGGATCGACAGGCCAAACAACAGGCGCCAGCTGTAATGCTCGACAATCCATCCCGACAGCGTCGGGCCGACCGCCGGGGCGAAAATCATCACCAGCCCCATAATCCCCATGGCCTTGCCGCGGGATGCCGGCGGAAAGATCGTCAAAAACACATTCATCATCAGCGGCATGATGATCCCCGCGCCGACCGCCTGAATGAGCCGGCCGGCAAGCAGGACGGGGAACGTGTGGGCCATGCCGCTGACGACGGACCCGAGCGTGAAGGCGCCCATGGCGAACAGGTAAAGTCGCTTCGTCGAAAAGGTGAGCACGAGGTAGGCGCTGATCGGCACGAGCACCCCGTTGATGAGCATATAACCGGTGATCAACCACTGGATCGTCGCCGCATCGACGCCGAGATCGTTCATCATGTGCGGCAGCGCGACGTTCATCAACGTCTGATTCAAAATGGCCACGAAGGAACCGAGCAGAAAAACGGCCATCGTCCGAACCGCACTGACCTGGTTTCCGCCGCCGCTTCGCCCGACCGCGCCCTTCGATGTGTCCATATGCGCTCACCCCCCGTCCCGGTATTGAGCGTCGTCATCGCCTAAGTCCGTCATCGATGGATGCGTACCGTGGCGCTCAGCCCGGGGATCAACCGAAGCCCTTGACCGCCGTCCAAAACGATCTTCACCGGCACGACCTTCGCCACTTTCGTGTAATTGCCGGTCGTATTCGCGCTCGGGAGGAGCGAAAACGTATCCGCCGTATACAGGCCGATCTCCTCCACCCGCCCGCTGAGCAACGTGTCCGGATACGCATCGATCGTCACTTCGACGTCCTGTCCGACCTTGATCGCCTGAAGATCGGTCTCTTTGACCATCGCCTCCACCCACAGCTGGTCCAGATCGAACGCTTCCGCGAGCGGCACGCCCGGCGCGACAAACGTCCCCGGCACGGCCGAGACGGAGACGATGGTCGCCTTTTTCGGCATGACGATCGGCACCGCTTCGACCTTCCCGATCACTTCTCCGGCGTCATACGTTTCGCCGGTGCGCGCCGTCCATTCCGCCAAACGCCCGGTGACCGGGGCGCTTATGGCGATGGGCTTTCCTTTGACCTGGGCGTTGTCCGTCGTCACATACGTCTGATGATCGCTCCAGTACCGGAAACCGAAAACGCCCGCCGCCAACAACACGATGAGCCCGACGATGCCCAAAACGAGCGAACGACGTCCGTTCATCGCATCCACTCCTCCTCTTCAATGCGGCGCGCGATCCGCTCCAAAATGCGGATGAGCAAGGCCAGTTCTTCATCCGTGACGTCGGCGAGCAGCGCCTCCATGTAAGAGCGCCGCTTGGCGTCGATGGCACGGAGCGTCTCGCGGCCCGCCTCCGTCATCCGAATGAGCACCACCCGCCGGTCATCCGCCTTGCGTTCGCGCTGTATGAGTCCCTTTTGGACGAAGCGTTCCGCCCAGTTCGTGATGTAACTCGCCGACACGCCGAAATGGCGGGCCAAATCGGTCACGCTCCGGGCCTCCGTCCCTTCGAGATGCCGGAAGAAAAACCAATCCGTCATCGAAAGGCCGTTTCCCTCTGTCAGTCCGTATTTAAAATGGCGTGAAATGCGCCGTATGAGCGGCAGAAGCGCTTCAAGGCGCTCCTTTCGCTCCGCCTGCCCATCGATCGCCGATCCCTCCTTTGCCATCGTCGATTGTTTAATGAACTTAACCTTTCGTGACACAGCGTTTATTATACATTCGACGGTGCGCGCCGTGCAAGGGGCATGTCGCCGATACCTCAAAAAAAGACGGGGCCTACCCCGTCTTTCGGATTTTCTTCCGGATTCTGCAATCGGCATGACCGTCGCTTCAGACGACGACGGCACGAAAATCGGCGTAGCGTCCAAATAGCGCATCCAATGCACCGATGAGCGCGAGCCGGCTTTCGCGAACCGCCGGATCTTCCGCCATGACGAGCACATCGATGAAAAAACGTTCGATATGCGGTACCAAGGGCCGGAGCGCCTCAAGCTCGGCCGCCCCGTCCGGCGCCGCGGCAAACGCCCTGAGCGCGGCATCGTACGCCGCAAGGAGAGCCGCTTCGCTCGGCGCAGAAAGGCGCGAGCGGACCGCCTCCGCCATCAAGCGCGCCGCCGGATCGCCCGCGAGAAGCCCTTCTCGGCGTGCCTTTTGCGCCATGTTGTGGACGCGGACGAACGATTCGATCGTCGACTTAAACGTCGCCTCCTCGGACAATCGCGCAAGCGCCAGTGCCCGTTCAAAAAGTCTGGAGAGCGGCACGCCGCCTTGCTTGACGACCGCATCGGCAAGATCGTGGCGCACGCCGTCTTCGACGATCTGCGCCTTGATCCGCGGCGCCAAAAAGTCCCACAACGCCTCCAGAAGAGCATCGCCGTCCAAGCGAAAGACGTCCGCCCGCGCGCCGTATGCCTCCCGCGCCCAAGCGAAAAGCTCAAGCGGCGCAAGCGGCAGCGCATACGCCCGCAGAATGCTGATCACGCCGAGGGCCGCCCGACGTAGGGCGAAGGGATCTTCCGAACCGCTCGGAATGAAGCCCAATCCGAAAAAGCCGACGAGCGTATCGAGCTTGTCGGCAAGGCCGACGACGGCCCCGATCGTCCCTTCCGGCGGGCCGTCCCCCTGTCCGACGGGTCGCCAATGTTCGCGCACCGCCCGGGCCACGTCCGCATCTTCACCGAAGGCCAGCGCGTACGCTTCTCCGACCGCCCCTTGAAGCTCCGTGAATTCGTAGACCATCTGCGTCGCGAGGTCGAATTTGGCGATCTCTGCGGCGCGGGCGACCTTGGCCCGCTCCGTCGAACTGAGCGCCAGGGCGTCGGACAGGCGCCCGGCGAGCGTGATCAGGCGCTCGCGCTTTTCGGCCATCGAGCCGAGCTCGGCGTGAAAGGCGATCTCGCGGAGCTTGGCGTTGAACGCCTCGATCGATTGCTTGAGATCCGCTTCGTAAAAAAAGCGGGCATCGGCGAGCCGGGCGGCGAGCACCTTTTCATTGCCGCGGACGACGACATCAAGCGCCTCGTCGGTGCCGTTGCGTACGCCGACGAAATACGGCGCGAGCCGCCCCTCGCCGTCGAAAGCGGGAAAGTAACGCTGGTGCCGGCGCATCGTCGTCACGAGCACCGCCCGCGGCAGGGCCAAAAACGCCGGATCGAAGCGGCCGATGAAGACTGTCGGATATTCGACGAGCTCCGTCACTTCCGCGAGCAGTTCCGCATCCGCCGGCACCCGAAGCCCGCGCGCCGATGCCGCCTTTTCCATCCCTTCCACGATACGCGCGCGCCGCGCTTCGACATCGGCGACGACGAAGCCGCGCTCGAGCGCCGCGGCGTAATCGTCCGCCGACGCGAGTTCGATCGGCCCGGAGGAAAGGGTCCGGTGGCCGTACGTCGTCCGCCCGCTCGTCACGCCGGCGATTTCAAGCGGCACGACGGCCTCGCCGAAGAGCACGACAAGCCAGCGGATCGGCCGTCCGTAACGCAACGTCTCGGTCCCCCAGCGCATCGTCTTCGGAAACGGCAGTCCCTCGATGACGTCCTTAAGCCCCGGGAGCACCTCCACCGCCGGTCGCCCTTCCACCCGTCGCCGGGCGATCAGCACCGCATCGTCGCCTTCACCTTCGAACGAAAGCGCCTCGAGCGGAACACCTCGGGAACGGGCGAAACCGCGCGCCGCTTCGGTCCATTCGCCGTCCGGGGAGACGGCGATCTTGCGCCGCGGCCCGCGCAGCATCTCTTCGCGATCCTGTTGCCGCTCGGCGACCGCTTCCGCCTGAACCGCAAGCCGCCGTGGCGTCGCATACGCGCGCACGTCCCCGTACGAGAGGTGCATCTCCTGTAAAAACGCCAAAACGCGCGCTCGGAAAGCATCCCGCGCCGGTTCGACCCACTCTGCCGGTAATTCTTCCAAGCCGATCTCGATCAAAAGCGTCCGTTTCACGCCTCCGCTCCCCCTTTCGGCGCGCCGTCGACCGTCTCCGCCTCCATATAAGCCTGGGCCACCGCACGGGCGAGCCTCCGCACGCGGCCGACGAACGCCGCCCGATCGGCGACGCTGATCGCTCCCCGGGCGTCCAGCAGGTTGAAAGTATGCGAACACTTGAGGACGTAGTCGTATGCCGGAAGCGGAAGGCCGATCTCGAGCAACCGGAACGCCTCGCGCTCGTAGATGTCAAACAGGACGCGCAACCGATCGGGGTCGCATTCCACGAGCGCATACCGCGATTGCTCGACTTCATTCCGGTGGAAGATCTCGCGATACGTGATCCCCGGAGCGTAGACGATGTCGAAGACGTTGTCCTTCTCCTGCAGGTATGACGCCAGCCGTTCGAGGCCGTAGGTGATCTCCA
Source organism: Hydrogenibacillus sp. (assembly GCA_014896255.1). Lineage (GTDB taxonomy): Bacteria > Bacillota > Bacilli > Thermicanales > DSM-22653 > Hydrogenibacillus. The sequence continues at coordinate 48,996 of JADBKT010000020.1, read as the reverse complement.
CGGACACCGGATGAACATCATACCCGCCGACCTGCTGGAAATATGTAAACTGCGTCACCTCCATCCCGTCCAACCACACTTCCCAGCCCAAGCCCCAGGCGCCGAGCGTCGGCGATTCCCAGTTGTCTTCCACGAAGCGGATGTCGTGCCGCTTCGGGTCGATGCCGAGCGCCGTCAGGCTGCTCAGATACGTCTCGATGATGTCGTCCGGAGAGGGCTTGATGAGCACTTGAAACTGATGATGTTGGTACAGCCGGTTGGGGTTTTCCCCGAAACGCCCGTCGGCCGGCCGGCGCGACGGCTCGACGTAGGCGACGCGCCACGGCTTTGGGCCGAGCGCCCGTAAAAATGTATGCGGGTTCATCGTCCCCGCGCCTTTTTCGATGTCGTACGGCTCCGCGATGAGACAGCCGTGCTCGGCCCAAAACATTTTCAATGCGAGCACCAAATCTTGAAACGACGCCGCCGGATTCAACAAACCATTTCCCTCCTCGAACGACGAACGGCCGCCGCCGGTTCGTTTCCGCCACGAGACTTTTCGCGGCCGACGACGTTTGTCTACCTTTCGCGGCTTTCCGCATCCTCTTCCTTTTCTGCTCCTCGGGCCCGCCGCGCTTCGGCGAGCGATCGGGACGCCAAAGCGAGGGCATCGTGCGCTTCGAACATCCGCCGAGCGTTTAAGCGAACGGGAACGTGACGGGCGACAAAACGATCCAACACCCGGCGAAGCGCCTCCCGCTGCGGCGGGTGCAGCATCACCCGACCCAGGCGGTTCGGGGGGACGGTCAAAAGCCGCGGGACGAACATCATAAGCGCCCGCGGCACTTCTTCGGCGTCCGGCACCGCCGGCGCGCAACGGCGGCAGATCGCCCCGCCTTCGACGGCCGAAAAATGCGAACGTTCGCTTTCTGCGCCGCAGCGCACGCAACGTCGCCACTCCGGCCCGTATCCGAGGCGCGCGAGCAACCGCAGTTCAAAGGCGCGCACGACGACTTCCGCGTCATCTCCGTCGTCGAGCCGCGCGAGCGCCCAGTAAAGAAGATCGAAAAGGAGCGGATCCGGGGTTTCTTCTTCCTGCGTTTCCAACATCCACTCGGCGAGCACCGCCGCCTGCGCCGTGCGCATCACATCACCGTGCAAAGAGGCAAAAGGGCGGAGCGTTTCCGCCTGGGAGAGGCGCCAGAGCGCGCCGCTCCGCCGAAGGACATATGTACCGAAGCGAAAAAGCTGCACATGTGGGCCAAGGCGCGAGCGCATCTTGCGGGCGCCATAGGCGATGACGCCGATCCTTCCCGCCTCGCGCGTATACAGCGTGGCGATGACGTCCGCTTCCCGGTAGCTTATCGCCCGAAGGACGATGCCTTCGGCATTAAGAAAAGAAGCGCGTTCCATCGCCACGCCGTTTCCCCGTCTCGTCGGCGTCCGCCGCTTCATCGCCCCGCCCGAGCGCATCGCTTTCGCCCCGGACGTCGTCCGCCGCGTCAAGCGTCGCGAACTCTTCCAGGACGAGCCGGATCGACGGCGGCAACGACACAGACCTTTCGTCCTCGAGACGCCGGTAGAGCAAATACGATGCGACAGACCCCGTCTGCTCGAACAGCTTCCACGATAGTTGACGCATCCTTTGCATGTTCTCCCTCCGGCTTCGATGATCGCCCGGCGGCAGATCAGCGGCACGCATAGTCTGACCCGGGCATCCGGGGAAATACAAAGCAATCGCTGGCAGATCGTCATTCCTCTCGGTAACCGAGCGCTTGAAGGATGCCCGGGCGGTTGCGCCAATCTTCCTTCACCTTGACCCACAGCTCCAGATAAAACTTCGCGCCGAAGAGCGCTTCCAGCTCGAGGCGCGCCTTTCGGCCGATTTCCCCCAGCATCCGTCCGCCTTTGCCGATCAAAATCCCTTTTTGCGAATCGCGCTCGACGTAGATGTTCGCCCGGACGACGATCACGTTCGGCTTCTCTTCCCAAGACTCGACGACGACGGCGACCGAATGCGGCACCTCTTCCTGCGTCAGGTGAAGGATTTTCTCGCGGATGATCTCCTGCGCGAGAAACGTCTCCGGATGATCGCTCTTCATCTCCGGCGGATAGTACGGCGGCCCCTCCGGCAGGTCGCGGAACAGGACGTCGCGGATCGCGTGAACGTTGATCCCCTCCGTCGCCGACACCGGGATGTATTCGGCAAAGTCGAAAAGCGTCCGGGCCTCGTCGATGAGCACGAGCAGGCGGTCCGGGTGAATGCGGTCGATTTTGTTCAGGATGAGATACACGCGCTTAAGGCTCTTCGGGATATGCGCGATGACGATACGGTCGGCCTCTTGAATGCCGGCTTCCGCATCGATCACCGTCAAAACGGCGTCGACTTCCCGAAGCGTCCCAAGCGCCGACCCCACCATCCGCTCGCCGAGCACCGTCCGCGGCTTGTGAATGCCCGGCGTATCGATAAAGACGATTTGCCCGCGCGCTTCGGTCAGCACCCCGCGGATGCGGTTGCGCGTCGTCTGCGGCTTCGGCGAGACGATCGCCACCTTGGCGTTCAAAAGCGCGTTGAGCAGCGTCGACTTGCCGACGTTCGGGCGCCCGATGATGGACACAAAGCCCGACTTAAACCCTTCACCGGCCGCCTCACGCCCGCGATGCATCGCCTCGGTCACGGCGGAAGAGCGCCCCCTTTCCGAACGCACCCGGGAGCAGCCGCTCGACGGTCGTCTTCACCCAAGCGCCGGAGGTGGTGCCGAGATAGACGGGCATCGAAGGCGGGCAGAGTTCGGCGATCACCTGGCGACAAACGCCGCACGGCGTGACCGGAGCCTCGGTATCGGCGACGACGCATATGGCCGCCGGCGGGCTCGTCGATTCCGTGACCGCCTTCGTGAGCGCCACCCGCTCCGCGCAGATGGACGCCGGATAGGCGGCATTTTCGATGTTCGCGCCGATGTACGCCCGGCCGTCTTCCATCACCACGACCGCCCCGACGGCAAAGTTCGAATACGGCACATATGCGCGCCGTCGCGCCGCGTTCGCCAAAGCGACGAGGCGCTCCTCCGGCATCGCCGGTTCGGCAAACGACCGCTCAGCTTCCGATGGCGACGCGTTCTCATGCCGATGCTCAGTGTTGTCGTTCGTCATCGGTGGCCGTTCACCCGCTCGATCCATCGCTCACCATGCATCTCATCGCCATCTCCGTTTCCATTCATCCGCCGCTTGTCCCGACGACACCAAGCGGCACGACGACGCCCGGCCACGCGTCCTCAAGTCCTCAAGAAGCCCAAAGCCGCGCGAGGACCGGCCATGCCCAGGCGACGGCGGAGAACGCCGCCCCCCAACAGGCGAGTGCCGCCACGGAGCCCCAACCCCGCCGGACGAACACGCCGAGGAGCGGTGGTAGCACAAATGTTAGCACAACCAGCGGCGAAAACCAAGACGCCCAGAAGAGGAACGCCGAAAAACCGAACAGCATTCCCGGGCCGACGCCGAGGCGCGGCCGAATGATCCCGACCGCCGTACAAAGCGCCGCAAAGCCGACCGCCGCCGCGAGCCAAAGCGGATCACCGGCGCTCGTCCGTTTGAGATCGATGAGCGCATGCGTAAGCGGCGTATAAAACACATAAAGCCCGACCAAGACGCTCAGCAGCGCAGACAAGAAAACAGCCGCGCTGGCGGCGTCTTTGGCCGTCTTGGCCGCCGCGCTGCGGTGCTCCCCGCCGTGGTCGACGGCCCGTTCGACGGCGGTGTTCACGAGCTCGACCGACCACACCCACACAATCATCGCCCCGACGATGAGCCACCGCGACACGGGCAGTTTGAGCCAAGCCGCCAAAAGCAGCGCCATCAGCGCCACCCAGCCGTGGATGCGCATGTTGTGTTCGTCGTGAAAGGCCGCGTAGAGCCCGTCGAACGCATTCCGGAAACTTCGGATCAGCCGTCGTCCTTCCGACATCGTTTGGCCCCCTCAAAGCCGGACCGAACCGGCTCAGCGAACGATGCGAAACGCCTGAAGCAACGCCTCCTGTTTGGCGAACATCGCCTTTTCCTCCGCTTCCGTCCGGTGGTCGTAGCCAAGCAAATGATAAAAACCGTGTACAAGCAAAAAATAAAGCTCGCGTTCGAACGAATGACCGTATTCTTCCGCTTGCGCCCGGGCGCGCGGGATGCTGATGACGATGTCGCCCAGCATCCCGGGCTCGTCCAGCGGAAAACTGAGCACGTCCGTCGGCCGGTCCACGTTGCGAAACTCGCGATTCAACCGACGAATTTCCGCGTCGCCGACGAACAGCACCGATACTTCCCCCTCGATCGGTCGTCCCTCCGACGCCAGAGCGCGCTCAAAAAGCGCCTGGAGCAGGCGCGCTCCCGCCGCGTCCAGGCGAAAATCCGTGTCGCGATAATCGATGTCGATCGTAAGACTCACCGCGATCCCTCGACTTTCGTGGTCTCACCGCCGGAAACGGGCGCCGCGGCCGGATCTCCCGCCGCAGGCGGCCTCGCCGGAGATGGCGTCGCGGCGGCGGCCGCATCCTTGCCGGTCGTACCCGTGCCGTCCACATCCGGATATTCGATCCGCGAGTGAAACGTCCCGGAAAGCGTCACCAGCAAAGCTTCCCGGACCCGATCCAGCTCGCGCATCGTCAGATCGCACAGATCGAACTGCCCGTCTTCGATCTTCTCCTTGATCGTCCGCTCGACCAGCGCCTGAATCGCCTGCGGCGTCGGATCTTTCATCGACCGGAGCGTCGCTTCGACCGTATCGGCGATCATGACGATCGCCGCCTCTTTCGTTTTCGGCTTCGGACCCGGGTAACGGTAGTCTTCTTCTCGTACTTCCGGATTCCGCTCTTTCGCCTTGTGGTAAAAATATTTGATCAGCGTCGTCCCGTGATGACTGGCGGCAATGTCGATGATCGCCTGCGGAAAACGCTTTTCCCTGAGCATTTTCACGCCGTCGAAGACGTGATCGATGATGATGTCCCGGCTTTGCTGAGGCGTCAACCGATCGTGCGGGCTTTGCTCGCCCATCTGGTTTTCCACGAAATAACGCGGCCGCTTCGTCTTGCCGATGTCGTGATAATACGACCCCACACGGGCGAGAAGCCCGTCCGCGCCGATCGCCTCCGCCGCCGCCTCGGCCAAATTGGCGACCATCACGCTGTGGTGATACGTCCCCGGCGCCTCCAAGAGCAGCTTGCGCAAAAGCGGTTGATTCGGGTTCGACAATTCCAGGAGCTTGATCGGCGACAAGATGCCGAACGCCGCCTCAAAAAACGGGATCAGACCGAGCGTGAGCACCGCCGCCCCCAAGCCGGAGAATACCGCCTCGGCCCCCAACAGCACCCCGCTCGGCCAGCCGAGCGCATCGCCGCCGATGAGCACGAGCGCGGCGATGACGAGCGCGTTGCCCAGCGCCCCGCTGAAACCGGCACGCAAAATACGCGTCCGCGAAGGCATCCCGGAGATGGCCCACGTTCCCACGAGCGGACTTGCCAAGGCGTAGAAAAACGCTCGAAAATCGAGCAGCGTGCCGATCCGCTCGTTGAACATGATGCCGGCCGCCACGGCCAGATAGAGCGCCAACACGTAAGCCGCCGATTCGGAGAGCAGGATGGCGGCGATGATCGGGGCAAAAGCGAACGGCACGAGATACAGCCCGTCGCGCCACGTCCCCAGGGCAAACAAAGCGAACCCCTTGACCGTCACCAGCCCGAAGGCAAACAGAAGCATCCACATCAGCACGGGTTTGATGCCCGTCTGCTCGACAAACGGCCGCCCGCGCGCGAAGTAGACGTCCAACGTGCCCATGCCGAAGGCGATCAACAGCGCCAGCCCGGCATACGGCCGCGTCTTGTCCGTCTGCATCAGACCGAGCAGTTCCAGCTTGCGCAGCACCTCGGCGTTGACGACCTGGTTGTAGTCGAGCACGATGTCGCCTTCGTAGATGTAGATCGGCTCCACGGCGTCGGCCGCAGCTTTTTTGTTCTCGTCCGTCTTCTCTCGATCGAGCTTCATGTTCGGGACGATGCTGTGGCGGGCGAGTTCCTGGATGACGAGCCGGTTTGGCGCCGAAAGCTCGGCCAAGATCAGCTGTTCGTTGACCTTCGTCCGGGCGGCCTCCAGATCTTTCTCGCTGACGCCGCCTTGCATGATGCTCTCGACGATCGATTTGGTCCAATACTGAATCGTCCGCAGCGTCTCCGGAGGCGTCGCGGCGAGCGTGGCGTACGCCGGGTCGCTCAACTGATACGGGATCACCCGCTTCAGCCGCTCGATCCGTTCGTCTCTCGACAGCGCCTCATCGCCGTCGACGACGATGATGTCGGAAAAAATGCGATCCAGGTTGGCGAGCTGCATCCGCGTCACCGAATCGTCGACTTTGTACACGTCGGGGACATTGTTCATCGCCTCTTGCCGCGCCCGCTCCGTCGCCTTCGTGTCGAGCACCGTTTTCGGCGCATAGATGCGCTCGGCGGATCGGCTGCCGATCGTAAGATCATGAAAACTTTGCGGAATCACCGTATCCTTCAACAGCATAAAGAGCAACACGCCGAGCATCAGGACGCCCAAGCGGCGCACAAACGGCCTTTCCCGGCCGTCCGACCATGCGCGCCAAACGCTCGCCGCCCGCCACCCCTTCACCGAAGCATCGTTGCCGTCACGCACGCCGATGCACCTCCGCCGGCGGTCGCCCCCCCTTGATCGTGCGTTCGCCTTTTTCTCGCTGCGCCTTTTGTTCGTAAGCCTCGACGATCTTTTGGACCAGATGATGGCGGACGACGTCCGACCCCGCAAGCTCCACGAAACCGATCTCCTCGACCTCCCGGAGCGTCTCCCAGGCGTCGCGAAGGCCGGACTTCTGCCCGGAAGGCAGGTCGATCTGCGTCAGATCGCCGGTGATGACCATCTTCGACCCTTCGCCGAGGCGCGTGAGAAACATTTTCATCTGCTCCGGCGTCGTGTTTTGCGCCTCATCGAGGATGACAAACGCCGCATCCAACGTCCGGCCGCGCATGTAGGCGAGCGGCGCGATTTCGATCTGTCCGCGCTCCATCGCCCGGGACACCTGTTCGGAGCCCATCATCTCATACAGCGCATCGTACAGCGGGCGAAGATACGGGTCGACCTTTTCCTGCAAATCGCCGGGCAAAAAACCGAGCCGCTCGCCGGCCTCTACCGCCGGACGGGTGAGCACGATGCGCCGCACGGATTGATTTTTGAGCGCCAAGACGGCGGTGACGACGGCCAGAAAGGTCTTCCCCGTTCCCGCCGGACCGATGACAAAGACGACGTCGCGTTGCTTGAGCATCGAGAGGTAGTGCTTTTGTCCCAGCGTTTTCGCGCGCACGGCATGTCCACGCACGGTGCGGGCGATGATGTCGTCATACAGGTCGAGCAATTGATAGACGTCGCCCTCTTCGTTCAACCGAATGGCGTAGTCGAGATCCGTTTCGCTGATCAGCTGCTTGCGGCGAATCAAGGTGAGCAAAACGTCCAGCAAGCGCATGACGGCCTCCGCCGCGCGTTCTTCACCGACGACGACGAGCTCCTCGCCGCGCGAATGGATGGCCACCGGATAGGCGGCCTCGATTTTTTTCAAAAAGCGGTCGCGTGGGCCGAACAGCCGTTGCCCTTCATGGGTCGTTCCCAGGGTCATCGTTTTGGACACCGTCGGCATCCGTCCGCATCCGTCTCCTTTATCCGTTCCATCTGTCCATCCCGCCGCTTCGGCACGGTCCGTCCGAAGCGCCGTCGGGCGGCATCCCGGGCGGACCGTCATCCGGAACCGCCTTCCGGAGCCGGAACGAACGGCTCCGGTCGGGCGATGTCTTCGACGACCCCGAAGTGGATCGTCATCAACACTTTATCATCTTCGACGGTTTGTTGCAAAACCTTTTCCGAGCGAATTTCCCGGACGTCACGGCCCTGGCGGCGAAGCGCTTCTCGCGCCAGCGTGAGCGCCGCCTCGAGCAGCCCCGCATCGTCGAGTTCAAGCGTCTCCTCGGTGATCGCCTGCCAGTGAACGATTTCGAGGGCCATGGGCAGTCTGAAGCCGCCTAAGGTGAACGTCCGCAGGGTCGACGTATGCCGTGCGCCTTCCGGAGCGCGTTCGAAGCCCCAGACGGGCAAACGCCGCTGTCCGAAACGCAGAAAATACTGCGTCCCTTTCTCGCCCTCGGTGGTGACGACCGTCTGCCGGCGCGGGACCGTAACCTGAACGTCATACCACACCTCTCCGTAGACATGCCCTTGTGCGGCGATCGCCTTGGCGTTCTCCGGCGGGCCGACGAATCCGGAGACGACGAGCTGCCCCGGTTGGACGAGCGTCCCCCGGAAGACGAGCGGCCTGCCGCGGGTGACGACGTAGTCGACGACGACCGCTTTTTTCGTGGCGACGAGATGCTGCGGCCCGGGCGGCTCGGCGGATTCATGAACCTTGTACGGGACGACGAAGATGCGCACGATCGCCCCGTCTCGCCGCACGCCGACCCAGGCGGCCCACGGCAGCTGTTCGAGAAAACGCGCCTCAAGCGTTTTTAAGTCGGGGAGGTTCGGCGCCCACCGGCCCCGCACCAGACCGAGCTTTTGCGCCGCGGCGTACGCTTCCTGGGCCTTAACGCCGTCGACGCCGCTCACCTCGACCGTCCAGACGACGTTCGACAGCATGTACGACATGAACAGAAATAAAAAAAAGCCGATGATCAATCCCGGACGTTTGAGCAGGCGCAGCACCGCGAACGTACCGCCCGTGCGCTTGATGACGCGAAAGCGCACGCCAAAAGCCCGCGCCGGTCGGCGCAGACGACGGACGTCCGTCGCCCGAACGGTCAATCGGACGCGCCCGTCCTGCACGGCGACGTTCCACAAGGCGATGCCGCTCGAGACGATCTCCCCAAGAAACCGATCCGCCGGCGCGCCCGACGCGTCGAGCTCAATGACGGCGTACGCGCCCCACCGATCACGCCTCATCATCATCCTGCCCCTCCGTTCGCCCATCCCGCGGACGTCGTTCGTGCCGACGGGACCCGTTCTTGCCTAGGGAACTCCGTACGTGTCGAATGATTCAGGCGGTGAAACGAACGGCGCGGATCTTTCCTTCGATGAACGCTTCAGCCTTGTTCAGCGCGCGGATGACGAGTTCGTCGCCCTGCACGCAGAGTTCACCGAGCGCCGTCCGAAAGCGAATCTCTTCGGCCGAAAAAAAAGACAGCCCGCGGTGGTTTTCGAGATACACGTGGATCGCGCCGACGGTCGTCACGCGGGGCAGATCGGAGACGACGTCGGGCGGCCACTCCACCGCGCCCAGCCCTGTTTGGACGATCCGCCCAAGCCACCGCTTCACGGTCGATCCCCCTTTCGATGATCTGTATGCACGCCGCAGGCAAATTAAAACCGCCCGATGCGCGCATCGGACCATGCCGCGCACCGGGCGGCGTAAGCTCGCCCAAGAACTCGCCCGAGAAAACAGAGGCAGGCGTGTATCGGCCGCTTGGAAGGAGGGGGCACAACGTCGCCGAGACATCAGCCTCGGCGCTTCCGCGAACGGGCCGCGTCGGCTTTTTTGCGCCGCTTCACTCCCGGTTTTTCATAGTGCTTCCGCTTTTTGAGCTCTTGCAACACGCCGGACTTGGCCAAATCCCGCTTAAAGCGACGGAGTGCACTGTCGAGCGATTCATTTTCACGAATGCGAATCTCCGGCATCGATCTCCCCCCCTCCCGCGCACCCAAAGGGGACGCATGATGACCACGCCCATGGTAACACAAACGCCCATCGTTTGTAAACCGCGCCGGGCGGCGCTTGTTTTTGCCCGCGTCGTGCGTTATAGTGTGGGCGAACGGCTCCGGATGCCGCAAGCGTTCACCCCTGATGCGACCGAAGAAGGTGAGTCGATGCCGAAACGCAAGATCCTTCCTGAGCCATCCTTCCCTCTGCCTATCCCCATGCGGCGGGCCTTCTCATGGGCGGCGCTCATCGCCCTGTTCGCGCTCGCGAGCGCCTGCGGGGCAACCGGGGAGCCCCCGGGCGCGCCGAACGCCGCGGCGAACGGCCAAGGCGACCCCATCACGGCGGCAGACGCCCAGGCGATCCTCGCCGCTTTTCCGCACCGCGGTCCGGACGGCGATGTGCCGGAGATCGTCGTCTTCGCCGATTTCAAGTGCCCCCACTGTAAGACATATGAAGAGACCGTCATGCCCGAACTGCTCAAGCGTTATGTCGATTCCGGACAGGCCCGCCTCATCTACGTCACGCTCCCCGTCCTCGGCGGCGACGCGGTGAGCGCGGCCAAAGCGGCACTCGCCGTCTACGACCAGCGCCCGGAAGCGTTCTTTCCGTACGCCGAAGCGCTCTTCCGAGCGCAACAAGGGGTGAATGAGGCATGGGCCACCCCCGCTACGCTGGCGAACATCGCGCACCAAGTCGCCCCGGAAATCGACGCCGAAGCGGTCAAAGCGGCCGCCGCCCGCGGGGAAGATCCGCGCCTCGACGACGCCATGCGCCTGGCCCGCGCCTGGGGCGTGGAGGGGGTGCCAAGCGTCCTGGTTGACGGCCGGGCGGTGGACGATCCCTTTGACCTTAAGGCGATCGGCGAAATGATCGCGGCGCACGGCCGATCACCCCGATGACGGCATCGTCTTCAACCGGAAAAGCCCATGAAAGGAGAAAAGCGCATGCCCCATCATCCGGCAAACGGTGAAAAAATCGACTTTAAAACGTTCGTCCAGCTCAAGCTGCAGCAAGGCGGCGGTTCGTACCTGTTTTTGATGATCTTCCGGGATTACTGCCAGCGGGCGAACATCAAAGATCGGCTGACATTCGAAGAGTGGGAAGAGCTCCTCGAAGACTTCGGCAAAAAGCCGACGAAAGACGTGTTCGAACAGTGGTTTTGACGCCGCCTTGCCCGTCGCCGACGCTTCTAAGCATGGAAACCGCGCCACGGCGCATAGGCTGGTCCCAAAGCGACCGTCAAGGGAGGACCATGCCGGATGCTCAAAGCCGCCGTGGCGCTTTTGGTCGGCATCATCGTCTTCGGATTCGGACTCGGCACCATGCGCCGGGGGCTCGGCGCGCTCACCGAAAGCGCCGCCGTCCGCTGGCTGAAGCGACTGGACGGACGCCCCGCGAGCGCCTTCACGGCCGGCTTGGCCGTGACCGCCGCGATGCAAAGCTCGAGCGCCTCGACGATCCTCCTCGTCGGCCTGGTCGGTGCGGGGCTCCTCCGCTTCGAGACGGCGGTGCCCGTCGTCCTCGGCGCCAACGTCGGCTCGGCGATCACCTTGTTCATCCTCGGCCTGCCGATCGAGCGACGGTTCGTCCCCCTGCTCGCCATATCGGCGTTCTTGATGATCATCCCGCGCCGCGAGGTGCGCGCCTTCGGACAGGCGCTTTTCGGGCTGCTCGGCGCGCTGGCCGGCCTTGCGGCCATCGGCGCCGGCGCCCGGACGCTCGCGCATTCGACGCCGGAGCTTTTTACGCATCTCGGCCACGCGGCGCATCCGGCGGAACCGCTCATCGCCGGCGTCATCGTCACCGCCGTCATCCAAAGCAGCACGGCGGCCGGCGCGATCGCCGCCTCCTGGCTCGAAGCGGGCTTGGCGCATCTTCCGGCCGCCGTGGCGTTCATCATCGGGGCGAACATCGGCACCTGCCTGGACACGGTCTTGGCCGGCGTATTGAGCCCGCGCCCCGGGCGGTGGATCGCGGAATGGCACGTCCTTCTGAACGTCGTCGGCGCCGTCGTCTTCTATCCGGCGATCGACCTTTTGGCCTCCATCGTCGCCCCGCTTCCGAGCGCCCTTGAGCAGATCGCCATGGCCCAGCTCGTGTTCAACGCCCTCTCGGCAGCCCTGTTTTTGCCGTGGACCGGGACCATCGCCCGGTGGATCGTCGCCGTCGACGAGCGTCTGTTTCCCGCAGACTGAAAGATTGGCGCGTCATGCCGTCAGCGTCCGGCCGCCGGTTCCGGACGCGCGTCCGACGATTGCGGCGTCGATGGTTGCGGGATCTGGATGAAAGGAATCGTCCCGCCGGTCACGTTCGGCAGTTTCCCGTCCCATTTGTCGATCGCCGCGCGTTGCACTTCAATCTCTCTTAAACGCAAAAGCTCCGGCGTAATCTGCTCGCGCTGGATGCGCAGCGCCTCGGCTTCGGCCTTGGCCTGCTCGATCTTCTGCTCGGCTTCGACCTTGATCCGCTCCAGATCGCGCTTGGCCTTGAGCGCTTTTTGCTCGGCGGTCAGTTTTTCTTCCACGGCTTTGTTGAACTCTTCGCTGAAATCGAAATTGACGATGTTGTAGCCGTCGACGATAATGCCGTACGGCATCAGGCGCTCAGCGAGAAGCGTCTTCGTCTCCTCGCTCACTTTTTGCCGCAAGGTGATCAGCTCTTCCGCCGTGTAACGCGCGGTGATCGCCTTGAACACTTCCTGCACCGAAGGGTTGACGACTTTTGCCGCGTAATCCGTGCCGATGCGCTGATACACTTCCGCGGCCCGCGCCGGGTCGATGTGAAAGTTGAGCACGACCGCGCTTTTGACCACTTGCAGATCTTTGCTGGATGCAGCGGCGTCGGTCTCGCTCTTTTGCACGCGTACGTCCATCAGCACAACTCTTTGAGCCAACGGGATCCTAAAATGAAGGCCTTCCTCCCACGACCCGCGTACCGCGCCAAATTGCAGCAAAACCCCTTTATAGCCGGCCGGCACGGTCGTGATGGACGATAAAAGGAGAATGACGAAAACCGCCAACACTCCGACGACGACGGCCAACGGCTTGAGCGGCAACGGCTTTTTCACTTTCAATTCGATCGTCTTTCCTTCCGGACTTTCATACATCCATCCAGTCGCCCTCTCTTTCGGTGTTCAAAAGCCGCGCGCCGGACGCGCGCGGCTCTTTTGTCAAAATATGCACTCCACATTTCCGTCATCGGACGGCGGGCGCGCGTCGGACGGAACGACCGTTTCGGCGGCCGCGGCGCCGTTTCCTGTCGCCTTGGTCGTCTCCGCCGCTTCTCCCGCAAGATCTTCCGCATCCGAAAGCGGAAATTCCCGGATGATCTTTACGCCGCTGGAAGTCCCGAGGCGCGTCGCCCCGGCTTCGAGCATGGCGAGGGCCGTTTTCAGATCGCGAATGCCGCCGGAAGCCTTGATTTCGGCCCGTTTGCCTACGATCGCTTTCAGCAGGCGAACGTCGTCCGCCGTCGCCCCGCCGGCACCGAATCCGGTCGACGTCTTGACAAAATCGACGCCGGATTCTACCGCCCATTCGGCGGCCCGCCGTTTTTCCTCGTCGGTGAGCGACGCCGTCTCAAGAATCGCTTTGATGATCGCCTTCGGCTTGGCCGCCTCGACGACGGCTTCCAGGTCGCGGCGGACCGCTTCTTCGTCGCCGGATTTGAGCGCGCCGATGTTGATCACCATGTCGATCTCCTCGGCGCCGGACTGCACCGCCTGATACGCTTCATATGCCTTCACTTCCGGGAGCGTACCGCCCAGCGGGAAGCCGACTACGGCGCACGTCTTGACGCCGCTTCCTTTGAGCCGCGATGCGACCAGCGGAACCCAACCCGGCTGCACGCAGACGGAAGCAAACCCATACGCCATCGCCTCGTCGCACAACCGCACGATCTCGTCCTTCGTCGCCTCGGCGCGGAGCAAAGTATGGTCGATCGTCTGCGCCAAGCGCCGTTTCAGGCGCCGCATGGCTTCGACGATCATCGCGCGGTTGTTCGCGTAGCCGCGCGCATCATGGAGAGAGAGGACATCTTGAAGCGGCAACCAAAGCGCCGACTGCACTTCTTCACGTTGCGCCTTGAGCGCCCCGCCGGTCGCCTCGACGAGAAAGTAGCGGACCGTCTTGTCCACCCGTTCGCCGGCATTATCTTGAAAGGCGTACGCCACTTCTCCCAGCGGTTCGACGATGCGCCCCTGGATCCCTGTCTCTTCTTCGATTTCCCGAAGCGCCGCCGCTTCTTCCGTCTCTCCCGGTTCCAGATGGCCCTTGGGCAACGACAACCGCCCGAAGCGATCGTCGATGAACAAAAAGAGCAGCGCGCCGTCTCGAACGGCGTAGACGACGCCGCCGGCCGCGGTGTCCTTCAATATGCAGCCTCCTTTCCCGAATCCCATTGTACCACACGCGTGGACGATGCGCGCAAGCGCAGAGATGCCGCCTCGCTTCACCGCCCGCTAGGCGTGGCGCACCGCCGTCCGTCCGCTCAGCACGCGCACCGGCGTGCCGCGGATGACGTCGCCGTCGAGGGCCTCCAGGCGGACGCGGACGAGCTCGCCGATGAGCGACGCATCGCCGGGGAAGACGACGCGCAGATAATTGTCCGTAAGGCCGATCAAAAGCCGCGCCGGCACCGTCTTCCCGGCATCCGCTTGAGTATGCCGCTCCGCGGAAATCGACTGCTGCGGCCGGTCTCTGTCCCGATCCTCGTGCGCTCTGTTGAGCGTCGTCGGCGGCAAGTCGTGATGCGCTTCCGGAATGACGGTGAGGACCTGCCCGAGAAAGCGCGAACGGTACCGCCTTTTGAGCGACGCGTCGAGCTCCAGAAGAGCACGGACGCGGCGCTTTTTCTCCGCTTCCGGCACTTGCCCCGGCATGCGGGCCGCCGGCGTGCCGCTCCGCTTCGAATAGGGGAAAACGTGAAGCTCGCTGAAGCCGATGTCTTCGATCAAGCGATAACTTGCCTCAAACATCGCTTCCGTCTCGCCGGGGAAACCGACGATGACGTCCGTCGTGATCGCCGCGTCGGGGAAGATCGCGCGGATGCGCTCGACGCGGGCGGCGTATTCCGCCGTCGTGTACTTGCGCCGCATGCGCTTTAAGATCGTGTCGTCGCCGGACTGCAGCGGAATGTGAAAATGCCGGCACAGTTTGTCCGAAGAGCCGATCGCCTCGAGCACCCCGTCCGTGATCTGGCTCGCCTCGATGGAACTGATGCGGATGCGCTCAAGGCCGTCGATGCGGGACAGGTCGCGAAGGAGATCGGCGAGGGAATGGTTCTCCAAGTCTTCGCCGTACCCCCCGGTGTGCGTTCCGGTGAGGACGATCTCCTTATAGCCGTTTTCGACGAGCGTCCGCGCTTCGCGAAGCACGTCTTCCGGCCGTCGGCTGCGGGCGAGCCCCTTCGCCCAAGGAATAATGCAGAAAGTGCAGAAATTATTGCACCCTTCCTGAATCTTTAAAAAGGCCCGCGTCCGTTCGGCGAATTGCGTCACCGAAAGATTCTCGTATTCCCGCACCTTCATGATGTTCGTCACCGCATTGATCGGTCGGCGCGTCTGCCTCACCTCTTCGACATACTCGAGGAGACGGCTCCGGCCGTTCGTGCCGATCACGATGTCCACGCCGGGGATGCTCAAGACTTCCGCCGGTGAAGTCTGCGCATAGCAGCCGGTTACGGCGATGACCGCCTCCGGATTTTTGCGCACCGCCCGGCGGATGATCTTCCGGCTTTTTTGGTCGCCGGTGTTCGTCACCGTACATGTATTGATGACGTACACGTCGGATTCGTCTTCGAAGTCGACGCGCGTATAACCGCTTTGTTCGAACAGCCGCCAGATGGCCTCGGTCTCATACGCGTTCACCTTGCACCCGAGGGTGTAAAAGGCAACCGTCGGCATGCTCACCCCTCCTCATGCCCGAGCATAGGCGCATCCATAACGGTGCGATTATATCACATCTCCGCCCTTTCGGCCACATGCCGCGGCCCGCCGCGTTCACCGGGTGGCGCCGCCTCCGCCGGACGAACCGCCGCCAAAGCCGCCCCAAAACGGCGGGTCGTCCGAGTCGTCGTCGATCCAGCCTCTTCGGCCGGGGCGGTCGGCCAGCATGTTTTCTTTGTTCACCAAAAGGAGGACGCCGTTGTTCCGATCCCGCCGCCCGATGCCCCAGGCGCGAAACAACTTCAGCGCGTATTCTTCGATCGGCACGCCGCCCAGACGGTCCACCGTCACCACGACCAGCTGGGCGCCGGCGGCCCGGTCCAGCGCCCGGGCGACGCGAGTCATCTCTTGCACCTGTTCAGGGTCAAGGAGGCCGGCAAAATCGTGATGACGGACAGCACAAGGACGAGGGCTGCCGGGACCAAAGCCTTCATCCGCACGGACGCCTCTGCCTTCTTTGATCTCCTCGCTTTCATGATCCACGCCCCCGCTTCCAACATCCCGCCTCCCCCGAACGTCCCGCGCCGAACCGGGCCTTCACCTCTCTGCTTGGTTTGATTGATTTTCATTATAGCATCGATTCGACCGCCCTCGCCTATGCCGCCCGCGCGTTTCTTGCCCCAATATTTGTCTTGACACATGTATTTACAAATGTAATAATGAATGCATGAGCGACGTCCGGCGCACCGAAGACACGATTCGCGGCGGCCGCCTGCTCTGGGATCACGCCGGCCTTGTCCGCACGCCTGAAGGGCTGGCCGAAGCCGAAGCCGGATTGCGCGCTTCTCAAGGCGACCCCGCCGAACCTCCCGTTCGATCGGCCGGCCCTCCGCACGGCATGCCTGATCGTCCGGGACGCCCTGGACACGTGGAAGCGCCCGACGAACGACTAAAGCCGAAGGAGGATCGCGATGGATCACGGCGCGCCCGAACTTTCGGCCCTTGAGCCTTGGGTCTACGAGCCGCTTCTCGCCCTCGCCCTCCGGGAAGACATCGGAAGCGGCGATCTCACCACCGAAGCGCTGATCTCCCCGGAGGCGCGCCTGGAGGGCGTCTTCGTCGCCAAGGGCTCCGGCCGCATCGCCGGCCTCGAAGTGGCCGCCCATGTCTTTCGCCGGCTCGACCCGGGCGTCAGGACGGAGCCGCTCGTCCAAGACGGCGCCGACGTCGACGCCGGCACGCCCCTCATGCGGGTCCGCGGCCGCGGAAGGGCGCTCCTTTCCGGCGAACGCGTCGCGCTGAACCTCCTCATGCGCCTTTCCGGGATCGCCACCGCCACCCGCGACGTCGTCCGCCTCGTCCAGGACCTCCCGGTGAAGATCGCCGATACGCGAAAGACGATGCCCCTTCTTCGCGCCCTGGACAAATACGCCGTCCGCGTCGGCGGCGGTGTCAACCACCGCTTCGGCCTGTACGACGCCGTGCTCATCAAAGACAACCACATCGCCGCCGTCGGTTCCATCCGCGAAGCGGTGCGCCGGGCCCGACGGCGCGCCGGGTACCTCATCCCCATCGAAGTCGAGATCGAGCGACTGGAAGACGTGGAGGAAGCGCTCGAAGCCGGCGTCACGGCCATCCTGCTCGACAACATGCCGCTTCCGATGTTGCGCGAAGCCGTCCGAATCGTCAACCGGCGGGCGATCACCGAAGCCTCCGGCGGCATCACCCCGCAAAACGTCCGGGCCGTCGCCGAGACAGGCGTCGACGTCATCTCCCTCGGCTGGCTCACCCATTCGGTCCGGGCCATGGACATCAGCTTTGAACTCGAATGATTTTTGCGCGCACCGGGCGCGGAGAGGAGGTTCCGGAAATGGCCATCGAAGCGACGAGCGAACGCGACATGTACGAAAAAATGAAAACCTTGCTCGCCGAGATCGTCCCCGACGCGGAACTCCGGATCAAAGCGGAGATCGCCTACGAGATCAACCGTCTGAAAACCGAAAAAAACGCCCTCATCCTCGGCCACAACTACATGGAGCCGGCGCTTTACCACACCGTCCCCGACATCGTCGGCGACTCGCTGGAACTGAGCCGGCGGGCGGCGGAGACGGACAAGCCGCTGATCGTCTTTCTGGGCGTCCATTTCATGGCGGAGACGGCGAAAATTTTGAACCCCGAAAAAACGGTCCTCATCCCGTCTCCAAAGGCGGGATGTTCCCTCGCGGAGAGCATCACCGCCGAAGATGTAAGGCACCTCCGCGCCGCCTTCCCCGGCGCCCCGGTCGTCGCCTATGTGAACACCTCCGCCGACGTGAAAGCCGAAAGCGACATCTGCTGCACTTCTTCCAACGCCGCGAAGGTCGTCGCCGGCCTCGACGCGGAGACGGTCATCTTCATCCCCGACGCGTACCTCGCCCGGAACGTCGCCAAAGAAACGGGAAAGCGGGTGATCGCCCCGATCCGGCCCGACGACAACGAATCGAACGGCGCGCGGACGACGCGCGCCCAAGCCGTGAATCCCCAAAAAGGGGCGGCGATCGTCGCCTGGCACGGGCGATGCGAGGTGCATGAGCGGTTTACGGTTCAAGACATCGAACGGATCCGCGCTCAATTCCCGGACGTCGTCATCTTGGCCCACCCCGAATGCCGTCCGGACGTCGTCGCCGCCGCCGATTTTTCCGGGAGCACCTCGGCCATGATCCGCTACGTCAAAGAGACCGAAGCGCCGCGCTACCTCCTTCTCACCGAGTGTTCGATGGGCGACAACATCGCCGCTGAAAACCCGCACAAGACCATGCTGCGCCTCTGCAGCGTCCGCTGCCCGCACATGAATCAGATCACCCTGGAAAACACGCTGGACGCTCTGCGCCATCACCGGTACGAAGTCGATGTGCCGGAACCGATGCGCGCCCGCGCCGTTCGGGCGCTCGAGCGCATGCTCGCGGTCGGATGCCAGAGATGAAAGACGCCTGGCCGTCCCTCGGATTTGCCGCCCAAAGCCGGCCGGGCGTTCAATTCGCGATCGCGAGCGCGCCGTCGACCAGAATTTGCTGCCCGCTGATGTAGTCGTTTTCGTTGACGTTCTCCCCAGCGTATTGGAAGGGGATTCTTTCTCGCTCATCGCGAGCTACACGGGTACGCCGGTGCGGTTTCCACCGCACACCCGCGTGGGAGGTGTATGCCTCCTCCTGGAGAACGACCTGCATACCGAGCCGTTCGGCCTTGTACGCGATCAGCCGGCGAACCTTATTTCGCCGATGACCACCGTCTGCACGCCTCTCTCGTGGAGCGTGGAGACCAAAGCGGTGGTCTGCTGCTTGGCGGCAAGACGGGCGAGCCGTTTGTTCCGGTACTGCCGTTTGGCTCGGAGTTCCCGACCGTTGTATATCGTCGTCTGCGTCCCGTCGTGGACCGCGGCCGGATGAATTTCGCCCGGATCAGACGCTCTGCCGTCTCCGGGTTCGCCAGATCGCCGGCCA
Organism: Hydrogenibacillus sp.; assembly: GCA_014896255.1. Classification (GTDB taxonomy): domain Bacteria; phylum Bacillota; class Bacilli; order Thermicanales; family DSM-22653; genus Hydrogenibacillus. The sequence continues at coordinate 29,915 of JADBKT010000020.1, read as the reverse complement.
CCGTGAGGACCTCTCCGCGGGCGGGCTGGATCGCGCTCTGAGCTTTTTCCGGATTTCGGCTGTTGAGAATCAACGTATAGCCTTCCGCCGCCAGGCGCCGGGCGACGGCCAAACCGATGCCGCGCGATGCCCCCGTCGGAAGGAACGATCACGGCGTTTTCGCCGGCAAAGGACAAGAACAGCATTCAAAAAGCGCCCGCTCCGAGAAGGAGCCTGGGCGCATGGACAAGCGCATGGGAGCGATGCGCTCACGGATCGTTTTTCGTCCCTTCAATCGGCCTCAACCGGAACGTAGAGCTTACCGCCGCTTCGGCGGAAGGTTTCGGACATCTGCTGCATCCCCGCCCGGATTTCGTCCGCCGACCCTTTGGCCTCCGGAACTTCCGCCTGCCGTTGTGCCGCGCTGACCGCCGCGGCTTTATCCCGCAAGGTGTGGGAGATGGCCATGCTGCAGTACTTCGGCCCGCACATCGAACAGAAGTGGGCGACCTTCGCCCCTTCGGCCGGCAGCGTCTCGTCGTGATACGCCTCTGCGGTGAGCGGATCGAGCGACAAGTTGAACTGGTCCCGCCAGCGGAATTCAAAGCGCGCCCGAGACAAGGCGTCATCCCGCTCTTTCGCCCGCGCGATCCCCTTCGCCAGATCGGCGGCATGGGCGGCGATTTTGTAGGCGATGAGACCCTGTTTGACGTCTTCTTTGTTCGGCAAGCCAAGGTGCTCCTTCGGCGTCACGTAGCAGAGCATCGCCGTGCCGTACCAGCCCATCACCGCCGCGCCGATCGCCGAGGTGATGTGGTCATAACCGGGGGCGATGTCGGTCACCAGCGGGCCGAGCGTGTAAAACGGCGCCTCATGGCAGATTTCCATCTGCTTGTCGACGTTTTCCTTGAGCATGTGAAGCGGGATGTGCCCCGGCCCTTCGATCATCACCTGTACGTCGAATTTCCAGGCGATCTCGGTGAGTTCTCCCAGCGTTTCCAGCTCCGCAAACTGCGCCCGGTCGTTGGCGTCGGCGATCGATCCCGGCCGAAGGCCGTCGCCGAGCGAGACGGCGACATCGTAAGCGCGCAAGATTTCGCAGATCTCTTCGAAATGGGTGTACAAGAAGTTTTCTTCATGATGGGCAAGCATCCACGCGGCGATGATCGAGCCGCCGCGGGAGACGATCCCCGTCACGCGATCGACGGTAAGCGGCAGGTAATGGAGCCTGACGCCGGCGTGGATCGTAAAATAATCGACTCCCTGCTCGGCCTGCTCGATGAGCGTCTCGCGAAAGACTTCCCACGAGAGGTCCTCCGGCTTCCCGCCGACTTTCTCCAGCGCCTCATAGATCGGCACCGTGCCGATCGGCACCGGCGCATTGCGGATGATCCACTCCCGCGTCTCGTAGATCCGTTTTCCGGTCGAGAGGTCCATCACCGTGTCGGCGCCCCAGAGAATGGCCCACGTCATCTTTTCCACTTCTTCTTCCAGCGACGACCATACGGCGGAGTTGCCGATATTGGCGTTGACCTTCGTGTGGAAGTGACGGCCGATGATCATCGGCTCACTCTCCGGATGGTTGATGTTCGCCGGGATGATCGCCCGGCCGCGGGCCACCTCCGAACGGACGAACTCCGGGTCGACGCCCTCGCGGATGGCCGCAAACTCCATCTCCGGCGTGATGATGCCTCGCTTGGCGTAGGCCATCTGCGTCACGGCCTTGCCGCCCTTCGCCCGAAGCACCCGCCGTCCGCGCCGCCCGACGATTTCCTCGACGTCGCCGCGCTCCAAGATCCACGGACGGCGGAGGGGCTTGAGCCCGCGCGAAAGATCGATCACCTCCCCCGGATCGGTGTACGGGCCGCTCGTATCGTAGACGCGCACCGTGATCGGTTGGCCTTCAGTGTCGCTCTCTCCGGTGATGATCTCGCGCATCGGCACGCGGATGTCCGGCCGCGAGCCGGTGATGTACACTTTGCGGCTGCTCGGATACACCCCGCGGTAGGCGCGCACCGATTCGGCGATGCGCTCGAACGAAACGGTCATCCTTCTCCCCTCCGTATGGTCGATCACCGACGCGGCCCCAGAGCCAGCTGAACTCCCGTCCGCCTGCGCGTTCCCCGGCTGATCCGGCATCCAGCGAAGAGCGGTACCGCAACGAAAAAAGCCGCCCCCGAGGGGAGGCGGCTTTTACGTCCTCGAACGAACGCACGAGCGAACGCACCGACGCGTTCCCGATCAGACCCACAGCCCGTGATGCGTTTCGCCCTTTGCGCCTTCCTCCGCTGGCATTACCCAGAGCAGGTTCGACGGTCGGAAGCGGATCGGCTTCCCTCTCAGCCCGGCTCCCCGAGCTCCCGTGGTGGCACTGATGCTCAAATGCGCAATGATTCGATTTGTCTTCACCATATCGGAACCGGCGGCGTTTGTCAAGCGGCGATCATCCGCCGCTCACATCGATCTCGGCCCGCGCCGCCGCATTCAACGCCCTTGGATGAATGACTCGCACAAAAAAGGCGGCACCATTGCATCGCCGCTCTTTTTGCCGTCCCGCTTATTCGATCACCACCGCCGTGCCGCTGGCGGTGACCATCAGCATTCCATCGCGCACCACTTCGTAGTCGATGTCCACGCCCACCACGGCGTTCGCGCCAAGGCGATCCGCCCGTTCCGACATCTCCTTCAGCGCGATTTCCCGCGCTTCCATGAGCTTCGATTCGTACGCGCCCGAACGCCCTCCGACGATGTCCGTGATGCTGGCGAAAATATCCCGAACCACGTTCGCCCCCATGATGGCTTCGCCCGAAACGATGCCCAGATAGTTCCGGATGGGCCGCCCTTCAATGGTCGGTGTGGTGGTGACGATCATCATCTCGCGCTCCTTCCCGTGTTCGATCCGACGATGATCCGTTGCCGTCCTTCGCTCCATGATCTCTCGAATCATCAACAAGGATGAATTTGATTTCATCCCTCAAGGCCGGGCGCGTCAGCCCGGGTATTTTTCGGCCTCCGGAAAATCAATCTTCGCTTTCTCCCATTCGATGGCCTTTTTCCGCATTTCTTCCGGGTCGTACAAAGCGCGGACGACGATGATCGAGCCCCCTGTCCCCCTTTCGATCTCTTCCTTCTTGCGGCCGGCGAGGCGTTTCAGCTCGGCAACCTCGCCCCGCATCTGCTTTGCCAGCTCGATCGCCTCGGTAACGGTGTATTTTTGACCTTCCCACTCGAGGGTTTCCGTGATGTTCGCTCTGGCCATCCGAATGTCCAGCTTACGAAAATCGGCCCGGGCTTCATCGATTTCTGCTGTGCTTTCGTCAACCTTCCGCACCGGATATTCGATGTTTTCCGCTTCGCCAGGAACATACCGAACGGTCGATACATCATTCCGTTCGGCAATCAGCCCCGAGATTCGGCGCATGATGGCCGCGCGAAAGGCAACGCTTCTGCAAGCGCGGTTTTCACCGATCGCGCGGTACCGCCTTCCAAGCGAAGCACCGCTTCCTCCTTTCTCTATTTTGAATTTTTATCCGCCACAACCGTCATGCGGCCACCCACATTATACCACAACGGGGACATCCATTCGCAATACAACACTGTGATGATCCATGGCGACTTGCGCGTTCGGGGCCGCAGCCCGAGTGGGGCCTTCTTACAGGGACGTCCGTCAGCGCGGCGGCGATCTGGATCGGATGCATATCCGCAGCGTTCACCGCCTTGGCCGCATCTTGGAAGAAAGCGACATCCTGCCCGACGACCGTCGTCAGTCGGCCGCTCCCCATGATCCATGCGGCGGGCACAACGCGATACGGCGAGACTTTCGCCGGATGTCAAGATGCAAAATTCACTTTCAAGCGAAGAACCGTTTCCCGCCTCGACGTCGAGGAGGGCGTCCGGCGTCAAAATCTCAAGGCGTGCTGTACATGCGTTCCGATGGCTGCCCTTCCCGCTCGCGCAAGGCCCGGATGCATGTCTGAAGCTGCTCAATCACCATCGCCGTGGCCTCGTCCAGCTGCGTCAAAGCGGCGCGGATGTCTTCCCACCGATTCGGCGCGACGGCATGCGGCGATACGTCGCCCGGATCTTGCGCTTTTCGGTTTGCACGTTGCCCGCGATATGCCTGGGCGGCGAGCACCACGTTCTTCCCGAGAGCATGAACCCGGCGATGCGCGTCCGCAAGCGAATCAAAACACGAAAGCGCTTGAAGTTCATCGACGCGGCTTTGGAGCAGGCGGCCGAGAGGGCAGCGCGACGCGTCTCCGACCTCCTCCGCATCCTCGTCTCGAATTCCGAGGACGGCGAGATCGAGGCGCCAGCGAAAGAGAAGGTGATCCGTCGCGGCAAAGCGGAGCCGCACGACCAGAGACGGCGCTTCCTTTTCGAGCAACGCGAGGCGGAAACGATCGACCCCGGACAGCGCGTTCCACAGATCTTCAGCAAAATCGTGCAAAAGTCCGTCTACTTTCCCCAGATGATGGGCAAAAACGTTCAACCGCGATGCCGCATCGGCCGTCGCCGCCGTCTGTTCTTCGGCGACGGCGGCAATCGCTTGGATGTCGTCTCGATTCGCCGTGATCTCGCCGACAATGGCCTCAAAATCCGCTCGAGCCTCCCGCGCATCGTTCACGCCCTCCGTCATCGCCTTGGAGAACGCGTCGGTCACGGCGGCGGTTTCGATCACCTGTGCTTCAAAAGACTCGACTTGACGCGCGATGCGCGACAGCGCCCCCTTGGACGCATCTGCCAGCTTGCGGATTTCCGAAGCGACGACGGCAAAACCGCGGCCTTCTTGCCCGGCCCGGGCCGCCTCGATGGACGCATTGAGCGCGAGCATCTGCGTTTGATCGGCGATGTCGTTCATCAGCCGCACAAGACCCTGAATTTCCCGCATTCCGTCGACAATTCGACCGACGCCGCTCTGGACGCGGTCGAAGGCCTCATGCGCTTGCTCGAAACGATCCAGGATCCGTTCAAGCGTCACGATACCGTCCGTCGCCCGCTTGGCCACCGTTTCCGTCCGCTCGGCGACATGCGCGACACTTCCCGCCACTTCTTCCGCCGAAGCGCTGAGATCCCGAATCGCGGCGCGAAAACCCTCGGCTTCGCCGTGCAGGCGGATGACGCCGTCCACGAGCGACGTCAGGCGGCCTTGGACGCCGAGGACGGGATCCAGAGCGTCGGCAAGCCGTTCGGCCTGTCCGACTCGAAGACGCGAGACATACGCATCAAGCAGCGCCAGTTCTTCAAACCGCAAACGCCTCAACACATGATCGATCGATTCGACGTCCGCGCGACGCCACCGTAGGCGTCGACGGGCGACGGCAGCTTCGAGAAAAGCCGCGGCCAGCTCGGTGTAAAATGAGCTGTAAAAATATAGCGGAAAATCCATTTCCGCCTGTTTGGTTCCGATCCGTTTGAGATAATTTTCATGCGCGGCCAGATCTTTCTCGCGAAAAAGCGCGTCAAGGTAAGCATGGACGGTATCCCGGAAGCGGTCGAAGGACATCTGTGCGGCGATCGCTTGTCCGAAGAGAGCGTCGCCAGACAGCCGGTCGAGCAGCTTCTCCATATGGTTGACGACATCGCGCTCGAGCCCCTCCCGAAACATTCGAAACCGAGCGATCGGGACCTCATCCAGATTCAGCAACCAGACGTTTCGCGCCGTATGCTCAGAGGATGACGGCCGGTTCACGAGACCTCCTCCTTTCAGAGGCATTTCTGAATTTGTTCAAAATCGCGCCTGAAGGTATCGGCAACCTTCGCACCGACTTTTAGCGCGAGGCAATTTGCGGCGGATGACGGATGGCGAGCGCGATGCCGATCAAGATCATCGTACCGCCCACCCACTGCCCGAGATGAAGCGTCTCGCCGAACAGCATGTAAGCGAGGAGCGCCGAACCGACCGCTTCGCCGAGAATCGCCACCGAGAGCGTCGAGGCCGGAATCCAGCGGATGACCCAATTGAAAAGCGAGTGACCGAGGAGCGTCGGAAACACCGCGAGCGCGACAAAATACAGCCAATCGTGCGGCACATAGGCATAAAGACGCTCCCCGCGGGCCAAGGCCAAGGCAAACAAAACCACCGTCGCCACCGTATACAACGCAAACGTATACGCCGTCGCGTCGAGACGGACGCGTACACGCTGGCCGATCATCCAGTACAGCGAGACGAAGAGCGCCGCCAGAAGGGCCAGCGCATCGCCGAACAAGGCCATCCCGCCGAAGGCAAAATCGCCCCAGCCGATGAGCACCGAGCCGAGGATGGCCGAGGCCCCGCCCAGCCACATCCGGACATTCAGCCGTTCACGAAAAAAAATCATCCCGCCGGCAAACGTAAACAGCGGTTGCAACGTGACGAGGACGACGGAACTGGCCACCGACGTATAGTCGAGCGACCAGAACCACAGATCGAAATGCACGGCGAGCAACACGCCGGAGACGGCGAGCCAGCGCACATCAAGCGGCGAAAGCGTCTTCCACTGCGAGATCAAAGATTTTCGCCGCAAAAAAGCGTACGGCAACATCAACATCACCGTAAAGAGCAGGCGATAAGCCGCCGTGACCGCCGGCGGGGAACCCGACAGGCGCACCCAGATGGCCGAAGTGGAGATGAAGACGACGCCGAGGAGCATGGCGACATAAGCGATGGGCAATGAATCCGCCTCCCCGCTTTCTCCTTAAATCAACGGATCGACGGCCGAGCGGTTGACGGCCGAAGTCGGACGTGGTTAAAATGGTGTTAAGGTTTGTTATAAGTCTCACTTTTTATCTCACCCATGAAGCCCAAGACGCGCGAAAGGAGAACCACGATGCTCCCTCTCGAGCGGCGTGAAGCCATCCGCCGGCTACTGAACGAAAAACGGACGCTGAAAATCTCGGAATTAAGCGCCATGTTCGGCGTCTCCGAGATGACGATCCACCGCGACATCAATCGCCTGGTCGAAGAAGGCATTGCCGTGAAAACGTTCGGTGGGGTGACGTTGGCCAAGCCTGAACCGGCAACACGCCGGACGGCGGCATACCCGGCATCGGCCCCGACGGGACACATGGAAAAACCGGAGCCGATTCACGCTTTTTCCGCCGCACGACGGACGACCGTCTACGAAACGTGCGTGTATTGCGGCAAGTTCGTCGACCCGCTGCTCGCCTACCGCATCGTCCGACACGATGATACCGTCGAAACGGCGTGTTGTCCACATTGCGGACTGCTCTATCACCGCAACATCCAGCATCACGCCGCCTATGCGCTGACCCAAGACCATCTCACGCGGACCACCGTCCCGGCAGAATCCAGCGTATACGTCATCGGCGCCGAAGCGCCCGCGTCCTGCTGCCGTCCGGCGGTCGTCGCCATCGGCGATCCGGCGGTCGCCGAGCGCTTTGTGCGCGGCTTTGGAGGGACCGTCCTTTCGTGGCGCGAGGCGATCAAAACGCTTCACGCGACCATGAGTCGATAAGTGCATATTTAACACTTGTCATCCTGAGGGTGAAACATTAAAATGATCATAAAGCAGTGAGACGGCCTAATCTCGGCGACGGCCGAGAGCGGGGGACCCGATCGTTTGGGGTTAATCTCGACGATGACGTCGAGAGGGATGAGTCAGCGCGACCTTCTCTGCCATCCTACCCGTCAGCTAACCCCGTCGGCTAATGCAGGGAAGTCTCAGGCGAACGCGATTCGCCAACCGTCCGCCGACCTGTTCCGGGAAGCGGAGGGAATGGACCGGTTGAGCGATCGGCGCGCCGTGGTGGCCATGGTGAATGAGGCAATTGGGCCCGCGCACCAAGCCTTGAGGCTTCGTTTTCAAGACTTGGCGGCGTGGGTTTTTTGGTCGCTCTGCGTTGCCGACGCCGGTCGAAGACGGGCGTAGAACCGCGCCGCGCTTTCGGATGCCTTGTTGGTTGAGAGTTTTGCAATCTCGGAAAGGAGGGAATCAGGGTGGCGCTCTATGAAGCCGTTTATGAGAACACAGAACAGGCACAGGTCCGCTTCATCGGCGTGCATACGGAGGAAGGGCTGTACGATCTCGGCCTCCTTTTCTCCAACCAGTTTTTCGGCAAGACGATGATCATCAATATGCAATCCGGGAAGACGATCCTCGTCGAAGCGGACGATCTCCACAACCTGGAGTGGCTCAAAGAATCCTTCAACCTGAAAAGCCTTGAAGAAGCGGAGCGCTTGGCCCACTTTCTGGAAGACCACATTCCCTCCCTTCCTTGGAAGGCGGAATATTGATCGATTTCCCTGCACCTTGAAAGCGGCCGTGCGGCCGCTTTTTTGTGTGCATCACCCGGTCCCGATCCGACCCGGTCCCTATGTCAGCAACACTTCGCCGCTCGCGACCTCCACGATGCCTTCATCCGTCCGAAGCACGAGCATCCCCCGTTCGGTCAAGCCGACAAAACGGCCCGAGAGATTGCGTTCGGCCGTGCGCACCGCGATCGTCCGTTCAAGGAAAGCGGCTCGCGCCATCCACCGCGCGCGAAGGCGCGAAAAACCGTCGGTGCGGTAGACGGCGAGCTCGGCCTCGAGCGCCTCCAGGATCGCCCGGACGAGCAGCAGCCGCCGCGGCGGGGCGCCGTGCTCGGCCAGCGCCGTGGCCGTCTTCCGCAACTCGGCCGGAAAATCGTCGGCATGCGCCTTGACGTTTACGCCGATGCCGACGATCGCGTGGTGCAATCGATCGAGCTCCCCTTGGCCTTCGATTAAGACACCCGCCGCCTTTTTCCCGTCGAGGAGCACATCGTTCGGCCACTTGAGCGCCGGGTCATAACCGAAGCGCGTCAGGGCCTCGGCGACCGCCAGACCGCCTAAGAGGGACAGCGCATGTACATCGGTGAGCGTGAGGCCGTCCGTTAGGATGACGCTCATCCAGATGCCGCGCCCGGGCGGCGACAACCACGTCCGCCCCATCCGCCCGCGCCCGGCAGTCTGTTGTTCGGCCAGCACGACCGCGCCGTGCGGAGCCCCTTCCGCCAACCAGACTTTGGCCGCATTTTGCGTGCTGTCGACCGTCGGGAAATACCGCACCGCCTGGCCGAGCGCCTCGGTGCGAGCTCCGATGCCGCCGTCGGCATCGACCAGCGGGTCGAAGTCCTCCGCCAACCGGTAACCCCGCCGATGGGCCGACACAATCGGAAATCCTTCCGCCTTGAGTTGTGATACGGCCTTCCATACGGCCGCCCGGCTGACGCCGAAACGCTCGGCCAGCGCTTCTCCGGAGACAAAGTCGCCGTCCGCGCTTTGAAGGGCCTCTACAATGCGGTTTTTGAGCGAAGGCCACGCTCCCATCGTCGTGCTCCTTTCAAGCGAGCGGATCATCGGCCGACCGGTTCGCCATACGCCGCCCACCACCGATCGGCAAAGGCCGTAAGCGCCTCCGGCGTGTTGGGCACCCCGTCCAGATTGACGGCCCGCCAAATGGCTTCGGCCAGTCGCCGGAGATGCGGGCCGTCGGGAACGTCGCGCGCGCTTTTCCACGCTTCGAAGTCAAAGGCGATCCGGCGCGTATTCGGGGCCGGCAGACGGGCATAATCTTCGGCCAATGCACGAAAAAGACGCAAGGTCGCGCTTCTCGGACGACCGGAGAAAAGCGCCTCAAGGCGCAGCGTTCGATAAGCGTCCCGCGCGCCGCGCATCCCCCAGGCGTACAGCAGCTCCTCGGCGTCCCGCCCGTCATCGAAGCGAACATCTTCTAGGTGCCGGCCGCCGGCTTGGTTCCGTCCGCCGCAAGCGATCTCGGAACGCCCATCGATGCCGTCGCCTGCGGCATCAAACCGTCCGACCGCCGCAAACAGCGCTTCCAACGATCTCGGTCGCCGCTTAGAGGGCCGGAGGAGCTCTGCATTCCGTCCGTCGCGATCCTCGTCGCCGACCGCGCGCGCGGCCAGGCGGATCGCCTGTTCCACCGTCCGACGCACCGGGCGCGGAAGAGGCAAATCCAGCACAAACCGCCCCGGCGGATCCGGTACCGGCGCCTTGGGGCAAAAACCGCGCGTCGGCTCCGTTCCGAGCGCGATCGCCGACCAGACGATCTCCGGCGGATCTTCGGGCGCCAGCACCGCGAGCACTCCGACGTCCCGTATCTTCAGCCATAGATCCGCGCGGTCGAACAGCCGGAAAACGCGCAATGCCGGCGTATGTTTCAACATCTTGTCCACTTCGGCGATGATGCGCTCCGGCGCCACCCGCGAAAGCGACGCCCGGGAATCGACGAGCGCCCGCCACGTCTCCTCTTCGATGTCCAAGTCATACCGCGCGGCGAGGCGCAGCGCCCGGATAAGCCTGAGCGGATCCTCGTGAAAACGATCGCGCGGTTCACCGACGGCGCGCAGCGTGCGCCGCGCGAGATCAGCGGCGCCGCCGAACGGATCGATCAGCCGGGCACCGAGATCCAGCGCCATGGCGTTGATCGTAAAATCCCGCCGCGCGAGATCTTCCGCCAGCGACGCGCCGAAGATCACCTGCGGGCGGCGATCCGACCCGTCGTAGACTTCGCGGCGAAACGTCGTCGCCTCGTAAGATCTGCCGCCCTCGATGATCGTCACCGTGCCGAAACGCCGGCCCGTCGGATGCGCCCGGGGAAAACGGCGGAGCATCTCCTCCGGCGTCATCGAGGTGGCAATGTCGATCTCCGTGACCTCTCGTCCCAGCAAAAGATCCCGGACCGCGCCGCCGACGACGACCGCATCGTGGCCGGCCGCCGCCATCGCCTGAAGCACCCGGCGGGCGCCGGACCAAAGCGGCGTCTGCCACAACGTCGCATCGATCGCCAAGGGCGGCAAGCGCCCGCCTGCCGTCATCGCTCGTTCGACACCTGATCGACGGTTTTTCCGTGGAGTACTCGGCGAAACGACCAATCGAGCGACTCCAGCGAGCGGATCAACAGCTCCGCCGCGCCGAGATTCGTCGCCAGCGGCACGTTGTACACGTCGCAGACGCGCATCAGCGCGGAGATATCCGGCTCATGCGGCTGCGCCGTCAACGGATCGCGCAAAAAAATGACCAGATCGATGGTGTTTTCCGCGACCTTCGCCCCGATCTGCTGATCTCCGCCGTACGGGCCGGAGGCGAAACAGTGCACAGGCAGTCCGGTCGCTTCGGCGATGCGCCGCCCCGTCGTTCCCGTGGCGTATAGCGTATGCCGCGCCAAAATCGGTCGGTAGGCCAAGCAAAACTGCACCATCGCTTCTTTTTGTTTGTCGTGGGCGATCAGCGCGATGTTCATGTCGAACTTCACCCTTCTGTCGAGCGCCTCTCAATCGAGCCTAATCGAGCACGTTTTCCAACCCGACGACGAGCCGATCGAGCGTCATCGCTTTCTCGATCGCGAGCCGAAGCCCGGGCATAAACGCCGTCCGCGCCGACGTGTCGTGGCGGAGGGTAAGCGTCTCCCCGACACCTCCGAACAACACCGTCTGATGGGCGACGAGGCCCGGCAGGCGTACGCTGTGGATCGGAACGCCGTCATGGACGAGTCCGCGCGACGGCGATTCCGCTTCTTGCGTCATCGAAACCGCCGGCACGGGTTCCCATGCCCTCGAGTCTCCGGCCGACCGCCGGGCACGGGCGATGGCCGCTGCCGTCACGATGGCCGTTCCGCTCGGCGCGTCGCGCTTGTTCTCATGATGCAGCTCGATGATCTCGGCGTAGGGAAAATAACGCGCAAGCAGCGCAACCATGCGCATCATCAGCACGGCGCCGAGGGCAAAATTGGGGGCGATCACGCCGCCCAAGCGACGGGTGCCGGCGCGGGCCGAAAGGTCGGCGATCTCTTCCGGCGTAAGTCCGGTCGTCCCGATCACCGGCCGAACGCCGTGATCGATGGCCGCTCGGGCATGGCCGTAGACGACTTCCGGCGTCGTAAAATCGACGAACACATCCGCGCCCTGGGACAGCGCCGCGCCGGCCGACGGATACGTCGGCACGCCCTCAAGTTTCCGGCCTTTCGGATCCACGATGCCGACCAGACGAAAATGCGGCGTCTGTTCGATCATTTCCACGACGGTCCGGCCCATCTTGCCGAATGCCCCGGCGACGACGACGGCAATCGGTTCTCTCCCGCTCATCTGCCTCCCCCTTGTCCATCGACCGGTGTCCATCGGCGGGAATCGCGCGTTCGATATTTGTGCATCACCGCTTCGTAGGCCTCGGCGAGGTCGATGCCCTGCGCGTTGGCAAACGAGACGAGGACGAAAAAGAGATCGCCGAGCTCCATCTCCAGCGACCCTTCCGGCTCATCCGCTTTTTTCGGCTTTTCGCCAAACCGGTGGTGTACCTCCCGCGCCAACTCGCCGAGTTCTTCGGCAAAGCGGGCGATCATGCCGAGCGGACTGAAGTACCCTTCCTGATATCCGCGGATCATCCGATCGACCTCGGCTTGAATGTCTTTCAACGTCTTTTTTGGTCGCCGATCGGCCGAATCTGCCCAGTCTTTCACCGGTATCGTTCGCCTCCAGACGTGTGACGGCTTCCCCTTTTCATCCATGTTACCGCAAAATAAACTCCGTGACAAATGGTATAATGGGGTGGAACATCCAGATCAAGCATCGAGCCGCCTTTTAAGAAAGGAGCCGCCCATGACGTCGCGCCCGCTTTGGTTTCGAAAGATCAAGCAGCTCGTCGGGATCACCCTCGGATCGGTGATTTTCGCCTTTGGACTGAACGCCTTTACGATCTCCAACGGCTTCGCCGAAGGCGGGCTGACGGGGATCGCCCTGTTGTTCAACTACCTTTTTCAAATCCCGCCCGGCTGGTTTCTCCTCGTCGCCAACCTCCCCTTGTTTTTGCTCGGTTGGCGTTATCTCGGCGGCACGTCGATGACCATGACCGTCTTCGGCACGGTCGTAAGCTCCCTGTTCATCGAAGCCTTCGCCTTTCTGCGTACCACGCCGATCGACGACACCCTGCTCGCCGCCCTCTATGCCGGCGCAACGATCGGCGCCGGACTCGGCATCATCTTTCGTTTCGGCGGGACGACCGGCGGCGTAGACATCATCGCCCGCCTGATCAACAAATACCGCGGTCACAGCATGGGCCGCACGATGTTCATGATCGACGCCGGCGTCATCGCCCTCTCCATGCTCACCTACCTCGATTACGAACGGGCCATGTACACCATCGTCGCCATCACCGTGAGCGCTCGGGTCATCGATTTTGTCCAGGAGACGGCTTACTCGGCGCGGATGGTCCTCATCGTCTCAGACCGCATAGACGCCATCGCCCAGCGTATTTTGAGCGACCTCGGCCGCGGCGCGACGCTCATCCAAAGCCGCGGCGCCTATACGAACCGCGAACGGCCGATGCTCTATTGCGTCGTGGCGCGCAACGAAGTCGTCCATCTGCGGGCGATCATCATGGACGAAGATCCGACGGCCTTCGTCGTCATCAGCGATGCACACGACGTTCACGGCGAAGGATTTACGCTGGACGAAGCCAAGCGGCCCCTGAGATGATGACCGCCTGAATGACGGCGCGCCATCAACGACGAAAACCGCGGTTCTCGGCCGCGGTCATCGATCGTGCCCGGGTCAACGCCCGAATCTTTTATTTGTGCGACAAGATCCACTCCGCCAGTTGCTTCTTCTCCGCATCACTGCCGGTAAACATGTTCGGAGGCATGAAGCCGAAAGAACCCTTCCGGCCGTTGGTGATGATGTCGACGACTTCATCGACCGTAAGGTCAAGACCGACCAACGACGGCGCCGCAGCCGAGCCCTGCAGATCTTTGCCGTGGCAGGAGGAACAGCTCTGCTGAAACGCCGCCTCCGCGTCGAACGACGTCGGTTGCGTCGGTTCCGTCGGCGCCTTTCCTTTGTTCGGCAGGTAAACGATCAACACGAGCAGCAAAAAGAGTACCGTTCCGCCGAGCATCAACCCGTAAAAGGGCTTACGCGTCATCCACATCCCGCCTTTCTCTCTGACCGATGGGCCTCATCGAGCGCCGGACGCCGAGACACCCGCTCACTGATGCGACAACACCCATTCCGCCAGCTGCTTTTTCTGCTCGTCCGTTCCTTGAAATCTCCCCGCAGGCATGACGCCGATGCCGTTGGTCATGATGTCGACCACCTCATCCGTCGACAGGCTGAGGCCGATGAGCGACGGCGCCGCCGGCGTCCCCTTCAGATCTTGACCGTGACACGCGCTGCAGCTTTGCATGTACGCCTGCTCCGGATCGAATGCCGCGCTCTCCGTCGGAGCCGGAGCCGGCGGCGGGGCAGGCGCTTGCTCGGCTGCCGACGCGCTCTCTTCCAATTGCATTTTGTGCTGCGCTACCGCCTCATACGTCAAATAGACGATGCTGGCGATGACGAACAGCATGATCGTCGTCGCGATCGGTCGCTTCCACGGGCGGCGTTCCGGGCTGCGGTCGAGCCACGGCGCAAGCAAGAAAAGCAGGCTGAAGAAACCGGGAATCACGACCGTTCCGAGGACGATCATGTCGCCGGGAATTTTCTTCAGCAATTGGTACAAGAACAAGAAATACCAGTCGGGAAGCGGGATATACGACGTGTCGTTCGGATCGGCCGCATGCGATTCCAGCGGTGCCGGGTGGGAGACGACGAGCACCATAAAACCGATCAAAAAAACCACCGCAGCCATCCATTCCTTAAGCAAGAAATTGGGGAAAAACGGCTCGGTCTTCCCCGGATACTCGCTGTACGGTTTCGGCAGAAGCCTCTCCCGCGTCGCCCGGACACGGGAATCGCCGACGTATTTCACCGTTTCCTTGTCGTGTGGACCGCCCGCCACGGTGTTTCCCTCCTTTGCTTCGCCTGCGTCTTTTGTGCCTCTGTCGCATCGTCGGCGTCGCCTTCGTTTCACGTCGTGCCGGCTCGGATCATAGCGGACCGGAGATGCCCTGCCGCCGGATCAGAATGAAATGCGCGGCCAAAAGCGCCAGGAGTATGCCCGGCAGGAAAAAGACGTGAATGGCGAAGAACCGCGTCAGCGTCGATGCGCCGACGATGTCGCCGCCGGCCAAAAACGTCTTGATGTAGGGCCCGACGAGGGGGACCGTCTCGGCGATTTCCAAGCCGACCTTGGTGGCGAAATACGCTTTGTTGTCCCACGGGAGCAAATAACCGGTAAAACCCAGACCCAAAATGGTGGCAAAGAGCAAAACGCCAACCACCCAGTTCATCTCGCGGGGTTTCTTGTACGAGCCCGTGAAGAACACCCGCAGCGTATGCAGGAACAACATGACGATGACGACCGACGCGCCCCAATGGTGCATGCCGCGCACGATATAGCCGAAGGCGACCTCGGTCTGCAAGTACTTGACGCTGTTGAAGGCGTTGACGATGTCCGGCGTATAATACATCACCAGAAACATGCCGGAGAGGATCTGAATGACGACCGTAAAGAAGGTCAGTCCGCCGAAGCAGTAGACGAACGCCGAAAAATGATGCGCCGGGTTGACGTGCTCCGGCACCTCGTGATCGGCGATGTCCCGCCAGATTGGCGACAAATCCAGCCGTTCGTCGAGCCAATCATACATTTTCCGCATCAACGCGCATCCCTCCTCATGTCCGCTGAATGAGCGGCCCCAAATAGAGTTTTCCGTTTTCGACCTTATAATCGTACATGTCGAGCGGAGCGCGCGGCGGTGTCCCCGGGACGTTGATCCCGTCTTTCGTGTACAATCCGCCGTGACACGGGCAGTAAAACATCTCCGGGTGCTGCGGACTCGTGTTCCAACTGACGGTGCAGCCGAGGTGTTTACAGACCGGCGACAGCGCGACGAAATCCGAACCTTGCTTGTACACCCACGCGGAGTACGTCGTCTGTTGGTTTTTCACCCAGGCGTCGTCGACCTTCAACGTAAACTCAAAGCGTTTGGGTTCGCTCCCGATCTCGCTTACGTCCGCAACGGGGACGTACGGCTCTTCCTCGCCCTTCTTCAAAAGCGGATCCACGGCATAGCGCACCGACGGCACGAGCAGCGTCGACACCATAAAACCGCCCGTCCCCATCAGCGTATACGTCAAAAACTGCCGCCGCGTGATTTCATTCACGTTCTCCTGCCGACCCGCATTCTCCCGCCATTTCGCGCCCCCATGATCGAGTGTGTGATCGCTCATCCATCTCGCCCCCTTGCGCAACGGTTCCCTTCAGCCGATACCGGATATTCTTTATAGAACCGTTTCTTTTTTGCGCGACAACGCCTCGTTGACAGTTCTTACATATCATATCCAACGATCTAAAGCGCTGTCAAGAAAACGCCGCCGTCTCCGCGCGCCGTTGCCATGGTCTGTCACCAAAAGTTCATGGATCATCCATATTTTATTCGAAGGACAACATATTTAACCGTTCGCCCGAGACCACGCGCGGATCACCGTCGCATACAGCGTCTCATACGGCGCATCGTAAGGCAAGACGATCAGACGGCCGGAGAGCGATTCGGACTCGCCTTTCGAACCGGCATCGAAGGCCGAAGCGGCCGTCTCAGGGGTGACGGGAAGCAGGAAAACATGCCTGAACGCCCCGAGGACCGCGCGAATGGCGCCCGCCGACCATGCCGCGGGGGTTCCGCTGTAGTCGACGAGCGGCGGGAGAAGCGCCAGACGCCCTTTCAGTTCGCGTTCCAGACGCAGAGCCGGCGCCATCCGGGCCCACAGCCGCTCTCCTTCGCTCACCACGTCCGGGACAAAGGTGAGCGCGGCGACGACGACGAGCGCGCTGTCCACGTCGTTCGCCGCAGCGCGCCAAACGTCCCAATGCTCAGGCGTATACCGCATCCGGTTCATCCTTTCCGCCACGATCAGCCGATCGATCGGCCGCAAATCAAAACGCCCAGGCGCTTTTCCGCCTAGGCGTCCATGCTCAAAAGCGCTCTGAGTTCTTCGGTGAGGGCCATAAAACGCGCGCGGTTGTGTTCGGCCAAAGCAGCGTCGATTTCTTGTTGCAATCGGCGTATACGGTAATCACGAATGGCTTGATCGAGCACGATTTCCGCCATGACCCCGTACAGCGGACCGAGCACCATGCTCTGCCGTTCCAAGCGCGGCACCTCCCTCGGGATGCGGTTCCGTCTTCTCCAATCATTGCCATCCCGTATGCCGCTTATACTGCATAACGCCGATCGAACGCGCTGGCGCCCTACGGCCGGCCGATCCACCAGCGGACGAGAAGCAGCGCGATGAGGCCGCCGAACAGACCGAAGACGAGCGTCGCGTTGATCGTCACCGATGTCCAAAACGGACGATAAGGCATCATCCCGCCGGCCGCGGCGATCGCCTCATGTAAATTCAAAAACGGCTGCGGATCGCGGACGACCGGCGCATGTTCCAGCGGGCCGCTGCCGACGTACGGCGTGATGCCGGAGTCCGTCTCCGGCTCCACGATCGGCGCCCCTTTTTGAATCAAACCGACTGAAGCCAATAGGACAAGGCCGAGCAGGACGAAAAGCAGCACCCCGACCGTGCGCATCTGCCGGCGCAGCGCACCGGGATGATCCGGGAACGCCCAACGCGCTTCGTCGCGGATGCGCTCCATCACGGCGCGCACGAGCGCTTCATTTCGTCCGTCTCGACCTTGATTCAACGCTCATTTCCCTCCATCGCCCCATCCGTTATGTACGGTTCCAGTTTGGCTTTCAGCGCGCTGCGGGCACGGAAGAGGAGCGATTTGACGGAACTGACGGTGAGCCCCAGGCGGTCGGCGATGTCCTTGTACTCCAGCTCTTCATACTCCCGAAGGACGAGCGCGCGTCGTTGCCGAGCCGGAAGGGACATGATCGCCTGCCGGACGACCGCCGTCGTCTCCCCGATGAGAACGGTCTGTTCCGGCGTTCGGATCTGCGATCTCAACCGTTCGGTGAGATGATCGTCGAGCTGAACATCGTAATTTCGGCTCCGCCTCAGCTCACTCAGGACCGTATTGCGTGCGATCGTGTACAGCCACGTGGAAAAAGCCGCTTCATCGTCGCGGAAATTGTGGAGGTGGTTGAACGCCTTTAAAAACGTCTCCTGTACCATGTCGTCGACGAGGTCATCCAACCGATACGCCGTCAAATACTGGCGGATGAACTGCCTGAGTCGCGGCTCATAACATTCGATGAGGTCGGCAAAACGGTCGACCTGACCGTCTTTGATCGCGCGGATGATGGCCTGATCGCGATCGCACAAGGCGTGTCACGCTCCTCTACGTGATTCGCCTACTCCTTATACGCGGATCGGCGGATCAAGTTGCTTTTTGGACAGGGGCGCAAACGTCGGGCGTGGGCGCAAAAAACGCCCTCTTCCAAACGGCAAGCGTCCATTTTCTGACACCCAACCGCTTAAGTGAAGGATCGGCTCTTTGCGGTCCGGTTGATAGAGGACAAAATCCGCATCGGCGCCGGGCGCCATCCGTCCTTTCGGACCGTACAATCCGCTCCAGAGCCAGTCACCGTCGTTCGAAACGGTTGAATACTTCCGCCGAAAGTAAATGCCAGCTTCATCCAATCCATTATACCAGGGCAATAAAATTTCTTCAACCGAAGCGCAACCTTTCGGGACGTAGAGCGTGAGCCGAAACGGGTAGTCGTCGTACAGATCGCGCAAAACCGGGAAAAATCGCGTGCGCGGCGGCGGAGAGACGACGGCCACGACCGCCTCCAGTAATTCTAGACGGCGCATCCCCTCGAAAAGTTGCAAGGATAAAACCGTGGAAAAAACATGCAATTTCAGCGTGTAATCAAACGGACTGAGATCGTGCAACGCTTTGACGTAACGCACCGCCGACTCCAGGTCGTCTCCGCGGTCGAAGCGCACCCAATCGACGAAAGCGGTATAACCTCCGGCGGCCAACGCGGCCATCGTCCGACGATATGTGCGCCCGTCCGCAAGACCGTGCCAGAGCGGACCGTCATACAGCGCACCGAGGCGGATGACGCTCCCCGCGGGTGCGTCGATGATCCGTCCGGACAATGCACGACCGAGCGCACCGCCGAAATCATAGATGCGCCCGTCGACGACCGTCAGATCACGCCGCTCCATTCGCCCGTCGCCCCACGTCAGGATCGCGCCCCGGATTTGGTACGAACCTTCCATCCGCTCTCCGCTCCCTCGTGACTTCATCCACGGCGCACGCGGGTCCATTTGCCCCTCTGACCTATGTCTATGCGCGCGATGGACAAAAAACACCGCCCGCTTCGGAAAGCGGACGGTCGTGTCACGAGGACACCAGTTGAAGATAGGAGTGGAGAGAAACCATACTACTTCGTAGTATAGTCATCAGAACGCGGACGTCAAGCGCTTTCATCCGTTCATTTCATGCAAATGTTACCGATTTCCTTTTCCGACTTCAGCGCCGAGGCAAACCAGATCGTCGTAAAACGTCGGATAAGAGATGTCGGCCGCCTCACTCCCCTCGATCACCGTCTCCGCGTCGGGACCTCCCCCGGCGAGCAAAGCCGCCACCGCGAAAGCCATCGCCAGGCGGTGGTCGCCGGCCGAATCGAGACGCGCAGGCCGAAGCGGCGTCGGACCTTCGACGATCATCCCGTCGCTCGTCGCTCGAATACGGGCGCCCATCGCCTGAAGCCGCTCCACGACGGCGCCGATGC
Source organism: Hydrogenibacillus sp. (assembly GCA_014896255.1). Lineage (GTDB taxonomy): Bacteria > Bacillota > Bacilli > Thermicanales > DSM-22653 > Hydrogenibacillus. The sequence goes on along the minus strand of JADBKT010000020.1, from coordinate 10,383 downwards.
GATCCGATTCTTTGACCTTAAGTTCTTCGGCATCGCGGATCACCGTCGTCCCTTCGGCTTGCGTAGCCAATACGGCGATGACCGGCAGCTCGTCGATGAGCCGCGGAATGAGCGTTCCACCGATTTCCGTAGCGGTAAGCCGGCTGGTGCGGACGATCAGATCGGCGATCGGTTCCCCTTCCGCCGCCTGCACCCGGTATGCGGACTCGACCGCATCAGCCTCGTGGAAGCGCATCTCGACATCGGCCCCCATGGCCTGAAGCACGTCCAACATGCCCGTTCGGGTCGGGTTTACGCCGACGCCGCAAAGCGTAATCTCCGCTTCCGGATGGGCGGCACCGAGCGCCAGGAAGAACGCCGCCGAAGAAAAATCGCCGGGAATATGCAATGTTTGCGGAGACAGACGCACGGCCGGGCGGACGACGATCGTCCGTTCCGCCGCCGGATCTTCGCCCGTCGCCGCGGATCGGATCGTGAGCGGATGGCCGAATTGGGCCAAAAGCCGCTCCGTATGGTCGCGGCTTCGGCCCGGTTCAATAATGCGACTTTCGCCTTCGGCATACAGCGCCGCCAGGATGAGCGCCGATTTGACCTGCGCGCTCGCCACCGGCAGGCGGTAGTCGATCGGCGTAAGCCGTCCGCCGCGCACGGCGATGGGGAGCCTGTCGCCGCCTTCCCGACCGTCGAATCGCGCCCCCATCCGGCTGAGCGGGTCGACGACGCGGCGCATCGGCCGGCGGATCAGCGAATCATCGCCGCTCAGCACGGCAAAAAATGGCTGCGCCGCGAGAAGCCCCAGCATGAGGCGCGCGGTCGTGCCGGAATTGCCGGCATCGAGCACGTGCCGCGGTTCCATGAGCCCGTGAAACCCGCGGCCTTCGACGACGGCCGACCACACGCTCGCATGCGCATCGACGACGACCCTGTGAAAGTCGTCTATGCTGTTTTCGGCCAACATGCCGAACGATCCGCGCGCACCGTCGTCCTGGTTCATAAACGGCGTCATCCGCACCCCGAACGCTTCTAAAATGCGCGCCGTCGAGAAAATATCGGCTCCCGCCAGAAGACCATGGAGCCTGGACGCCCCGTCCGCCAGCGCAGCGAGGATGAGCGCCCGATGAGAGAGCGATTTGTCGCCGGGAACGCGAAGCGTACCGTAAAGGCGCTTTGCCGGGCGGATGCGCACCTCGCTCATGCGTGCACCTCCTTCGGCTCCCCGTTCACAAAGACGTAGACCCGATAACCCGACGCGGCCAGCAACGCGGAGGCACGTTCCTGATCGGCCGAGCTACGAAACGCCAAGCGCACGACGCCGAACACATCCTCCCGCAATTCCAGAATTTCAATGTTCGTCAAGTTGATCCCCGCATCTCCCAGACGCGTCGTGAGTCGCCCGATCTCCCCCGGTCGATCGGGAATATCGACAAACAAATCAAAGAGCGGCCGAAGCGCCCCCGGCCGGCGCTCCGGAAGACGGGCGCGAAACTGCGCGGCACCGGAAAAAAAGGCGAGCATCCGCGCTCCGTCTTCCGCCGCAATGGCCGCCTTGATCTCGGCCGTCATCCGCTCCCAGTCCTCCAACAAGCCCAAAAGCTCCATCCGGTTGTCGAGGACGATGTCCCGCCACATCTCCGCGTTGGAGGAGGCGATGCGCGTGATGTCCTTAAACCCTCCGGCGGCGAGCATCGCATACAGCGGGCTTTCCGCTTCCCTTCGGGCGACGGCGTGGACGAGGAGCGCCGCCACGAGGTGCGGAAAATGGCTGATCAGACCGACGACGCGGTCATGTTCGGCCGGATCCAAAACGAGCCACTTCACCCGCGCCGGCTTAAGCCACGTCTTCAGCCGCTCGACATCGGCATCCGTGGCCGCATGACCTGGGCACAGGACAAAGTAGGCGTTCTCAAACAGATCGACGTGCGCCGCCTCTACGCCCGATTTGTGCGACCCGGCCATCGGATGCCCGCCGATGAAGCGCACGTCGCGGCCGGCAAAACGCGCCGCGGCGCGCTCGACGATGGACCGCTTGGTGCTGCCGACATCGGTGACGATGACCCCGGGCTTGAGCGTCATCCAGGCGAGCTCGTCCAAAAAGCGGTGAATGGCCATCACCGGCAACGCCAGAACGATGAGATCCGCCTCGGCAAGCGTTGTCGCGGCGTCTTCCATGCGGACGGCGGTGTCGATCAGGCCGCGCTCGCGGGCCCGCTCGGCGCGGGCCGGCAGTTGGTCGACGCCGAAGACGATGAGCCCGCTTGAGCGCAACACCGCCGACAGTGAGCCGCCGATCAAACCCATGCCGACGACGACCGCGCACGCCGGTCCGTTCCCGCCCTTTTCCGGTTGGGACCGGACGGCCCTATCCGCCGCCTCGCGCGGCCCGTCCGCCGCCGTCAGGGGATGGGCCGCGCCGTTTAGCCGACGTTCATGCTTCATGGCTCCGCTCGGCCCCCATCACGTCTGCCGCATGATTTGCGCCCAGCGCCGCCGCCGCTGCCTCAGGATCGGCCATAAGCGCGTCCAGCGCCTTGAGCAAGCGGGCGTTTTCGCTCTCGGTGCCGACGCTGATGCGCACGCCGCCGGGAGCCGGACGCACGATCACGCCGTGCGGCTCCAGGGACGCGGCCAGTCGGCGCCCGTCGACGCCGGGGACGTACAGAAAGTTCGTCTGCGACGGGAACGGCCGTAACCCTCGTGCCAAAAGCGCCTCGGCGAGGGCTTCTCGGGCCTTTAGATTCGCTTCCCGGACGAACGCCACGTGCGCCTCGTCCGTAAGCGCGACGGCGGCCGCCCGCTGGGCGAGCGTCGACGTGTTGAACGGTTTGCGGACGCGCTCGAGCTCGGCGATGATCTCCGGCGCGCCGAGCGCATACCCGACCCGAAGCCCCGCCAGCCCGTAGGCTTTCGAGAAGGTGCGCAGCACGACGACGTTCGGATGCCGAGCGATCCAGCGCGGCCCATCGGGGTAATCGGCGTCCGTGACGAACTCGGCGTATGCTTCATCGAGCACAACAAGCACATCGTCCGGGACGCGGGACAAAAAGCCTTCCCATGCCTGTCGGCCGAACATCATCCCCGTCGGGTTGTTCGGATTGGCCAGCCAGACGATGCGCGTCGCCTCGTCGACAGAAGCGGCGTGGGCCGCGAGGTCGACCCCGCCGTCCTCCGCCATCGGCACGAGGCGCGGCGTGCCGCCGGCGATGCGCGTGGCGATCAGATACATCGGAAACGTCGTCTCCGCCATCACGGAAACGCCGCCGCCGTACAAAAAACGCAGCGCGATCATCTGAATCAGTTCGTCGGCCCCGGCGCCGATGGCCACCTGTTCCACGGAGAGGCCGTAGCGATCGGCGAGCGAGCGCCGAAGCGCGCGCGCCGCGCCGTCCGGATAGCGCCAAAGCGCCTCGGCACCGTCGGCCTGAAGGGCCTCCGCCAGCGCTTCCCGCACTCGGGGGGAAGGGCCGTACGGATTTTCGTTGCTCGCCAGCTTGACGACGTCGGCGAGTCCGTAGGTCGCCTGAAGGTCCGCGATCGGCTTTCCCGGTTCGTAGATCGGGGCATCCATCGGCATCATGCGTACGATCATGCGATAAATCCGCCTTTCGCTCAGCGCTTTTGCGCTTTAAATGATCATAGACATCATACCAAAATGATACCATAGAATGCCCCGGTTGAAAACCGTTTTCCTCAGCCGATCATCTCCTCCAGCCACGCTTCCACCGTTCCGCCGCGGGCCAGGTGATCGACGAGGGCGCTTCCGACGATCGCCCCGTCGGCGATGCCTCGAAGCATGACCAGCTGTTCCCGGCGCGAGAGGCCGAACCCCACGGCGATCGGGAGCGCCGTCTCCGAGCGCACGGTCCGGATCAGCGCGCCCAATGACGGATCGAGCGCATCGCGCTTCCCGGTCACGCCGAGCGAGGAAACGACGTAGACGAAACCCTCCCGATCGGCCAAAATGCGTCCCAGACGCCCTGTGGAAGTCGGCGCGACGAGGGGGACGAGCGCCACATCATGCGCTTTGGTCAGCGTCAGGAGAGATTCACTTTCTTCGATCGGCAGATCCGGCACGATCAGTCCGTCGACGCCGACCAAAGCCGCCTCGCGGACGAACGCTTCGCTGCCGTATTGCAACACGGCGTTCACATAGAGAAGCAGGACGATCGGAATATCTACCGTACGGCGCACGCTTTGGACGAGCTCAAGCACGTCCTTTGGCGTCGTCCCGGCGCGAAGCGCCCGGAGTGCCGCTTCTTGGAGCACCGGCCCGTCGGCGAGCGGGTCGGAATACGGCACGCCGATCTCGATCAGCGCCGCGCCGCCGTCGGCCAGCGCGCGGACAACGCGCGCCGTCGTCGGAAGATCCGGATCGCCGGCCATGACGAACGGGATGAACGCCGGATCGGTTTTCGCCGTCTGAAAGGCGCGGACGATGCGTTCATGCCCCATGGCCGCCGCTCCCTTCCGACGTCCAAATCCGCTTCCCCAACCGGTGCCGATACGTCTCCACGTCCTTATCGCCGCGCCCGGAAAGGCTGACGAGCACCGGCCCGGTGAAGCGTTCGGCCGCCTTCTGCACATAGGCGAGGGCATGGGCGCTCTCCAGCGCCGGCAAAATCCCTTCCAGCGCGGTCAGCGCCTCTACCGCTTCCAGCGCCTCATCATCGGTCACCGCGACGTATTCGACCCGCCCGATCGACTTCAGCCAGGCGTGTTCCGGGCCGACGCCCGGATAATCGAGCCCGGCGGACAACGAGTACGCCGGACGGATATGCCCGTAGGCGTCTTGGAGCATCATCGTTCTTGCGCCGTGCAGCACGCCCTCCGAACCCCCGGATAGCGCCGCTGCGTGCCGCCCGGTCTCGATCCCCAATCCGGCCGCCTCGACACCGATGAGCCGCACCGGATCGCTCAAAAACGGATAGAAAATGCCGATCGAATTGCTTCCGCCGCCGACGCTCGCCACCACGACCTCCGGCAGCCGCCCGATCGTCGAGAGCATCTGCGCTCGAGCTTCGTCGCCGATGACGCGCTGGAAGGTGCGCACGAGAACCGGATATGGATGCGGACCGACGGCCGAACCGAGGACGTAGAACGCCTCGTCGACGTGCGCGCTCCAGTAGCGGAGCGCCTCGTTCACCGCTTCCTTGAGCGTCCGCGTGCCGCTTCGCACGGGCACGACTTCCGCTCCGAGCAGCTGCATGCGGAAGACGTTCAGCGCCTGCCGCTTCATGTCTTCTTCGCCCATGAACACCGTGCACGCAAGCCCGAGATAAGCCGCTGCGGTAGCCGTCGCCACGCCATGCTGGCCGGCGCCCGTCTCGGCGACCAGCCGACGCTTGCCCATGCGTTCGGCCAACAGCGCCTGCGCTAGGGCGTTGTTGATCTTATGCGCGCCGGTATGGGCCAAATCTTCGCGTTTGAGATAGACATCGACGCCGTAGTGGGCCGAAAGCCGCGACGCGTACGAAAGCGGCGTGGGGCGCCCGACGTAATCGGCAAGCACCTGACGCAAACGATCTTGAAACGAAGGCGTGGGAACGATCGTCCGCATCGCTTCCTCCAGCTCCATGAGCGCCTGCATCAGCGTCTCGGGCACAAAACGCCCGCCGTACGGTCCAAAACGCCCCTGTTCGTCCGGATAGCGCCGGAGTTCCTCCGGCGGAATCGGACGAATCGGCTGATTTTTCGTTTTCGCCAAAGCCGAACCTCCTTTGTCACGTCTATGCCGCGATACCGCGCTTAAGCCCCGTCCGCACGACCGGCGTCCGCCTTCGCCCGGTCGTCGTCCGCCACCTGAACCGCCCGGACAAAACGGGCGATCTTCTGGGCGTCCTTGACGCCCGCCGTCTCCACCCCGCTCGAGACGTCCACCCCCGCCGGCCGGTACTGCCGGACGAGCGCGCCGACGTTGTCCGCATCGAGCCCTCCGGCGATCCACAGCGGAACGCCCCATTCCAGAGCGGCGGCACGCCATTCGGGGATCAGCGCCCAGTCGAAACGCCGTCCGCTGCCGCCGTAGACGCCCGGGCGCTTGGCGTCGATGAGCAGCACGTCGAACGGCGGCAGCCCGCCGGCAAGCCAAACCTTAAGCCCTTCCGGCCCGTCCATCGCGGAGAACGCCTTGATCACCGGCCGTTTGAAGCGCCGACGCAGGCGTTCGACGTCTTCCGCCGGCTCTTCGCCGGAAAGCTGGAGCATCATCAGCCGCCCGTCTTCCATCGCCCGCTCGACGTCTTCCGGTCGCGGATGGACGAACACGCCGACCGGCCGGGCGGCGAGGCGTTCCAAGCGTAAAGCGTGAAACGCCTCCGGTGTGATGTGCCGTGAGCTTTGGGCAAACACGAAACCGGCATACGCCACCGCCGCGCCGAGGGCGGCGACGGCGTCGACCGCCGCCTGATCACGGAGCCCGCAAATTTTGATCGCCGTCGAACGGGTGAGCGGCGTCTGCCGCGCGTCCGTCGCTTTTCGGCCCGTCATCCTTCGTCCACCAGCGCCTTCACCGCGCCGACAAGATCGCGCTTACGCATCAGATGTTCGCCGACCAGCACCGCATCCACCCCCAGCGCTTCAAGCGCCGCGATCGAAGCCGGCGTGTCGATCCCGCTCTCACTCACGACGAGCACATCCTCGGGAATCCGCTCGATGAGCCGCGCCGTCGTCGACAGATCCGTCTCGAACGTGTCGAGATTGCGGTTGTTGATGCCGATGAGCGTCGCCCCGGCCGCCAACGCGCGCTCCAGCTCCGATTCGTCGTGCACCTCGACGAGCGTCTCCAATCCGAGCGCCGCCGCCTCGTCGGAGAGCCTCCGGAGCGCATCGTCGCCAAGCGCCCGGACGATGAGAAGCACCGCGTCGGCGCCGTAGACGCGCGCTTCATACAGCTGCAAGGGATCGATGATAAAATCTTTACGCAACACCGGCTTCCCCGTGACCCGGGAAAAGAGCGGAAGATAGAGCACGTCGCCGAGAAACGACGGCCGGTCGGTGAGCACGCTCACCGCATCGACGTCCGCCGCGCGATACGCCAAGGCCACCTCCAGCGGCTGAAAATCTTCGCGAATGACGCCTTTGGAGGGACTGGCCTTCTTCGCCTCGGCGATGAGCGCCACCCTTCGCCGGCGCCGGACGACCGCCGCGCGGAGCGAACGCCGCTCGTTCGGGACCATCCCTTTTTCGACCGCCCGCGTGATGGCCGCGCCGTGCGTCCGCCTAAGCTCTTCCACCTCTAAGCGCTTATAACGCAAGATGGCCTCAAGCATCATGCGCCGTCACCGTCGAACGCCCGACGCCGTCCGCCGTCCGTTTCAACCGCGCCAAAAGATCGAGCACCCGCCCGCTCTCGATCGTCTCTTCCGCCAGCCGCACCCCGTCCCGAAGCGATGCCGCCTTTCCGCCGACGTAGAGCGCGGCGGCGGCGTTGGCGAGAAGGAGCGCGTAATCGGCATTCATCTTCGCCCCGCCGGCGTCGGGTGTCGGCGTGAGCATCTGCTCGATCACCCGCGCACTGTCTTCCGGAGTACCGGAAGCGTACGAACCGCCCGGGAACAAGGGCAATCCGAGCGCTTCCGGCGTAAGATCGTACGTTTTCAGCGTCTCGCCGTCGATCTCCACCGCGCGCGTCGGCGCGCTGACCGAAATCTCATCCAGGCCGTCAGCCGACGAGACGACGAGGGCGCGGGTGACGCCGACGCGCTGAAGCGCCCTGGCGACGGCGAGCTGATAGCGCCGGTCCGCGACGCCGACCACCTGCCGCTTGACCCGGGCCGGATTGACCAGCGGGCCGAGCACGTTCATCACCGTCGGAATGCCGAGCGCCCGGCGAACCGGCTGCACCCTTGAGAGGGCCGGATGATAAAGCGGCGCGAACAAAAAGACGAACCCTTCCCGCGCCAGCACCGCTTCTGCCGCTTCCGGTCCGAGCTCGGTCGGAACGCCGAGGGCGCCGAGCACGTCCGCGCTCCCCGAGCGGCCGGAGACGGCGCGATTGCCGTGCTTGACGACGGGGACGCCGGCCGCCGCGGCGACAAGGGCCGCTGCCGTAGAGACGTTGTACGTCCGCCCGCCGTCTCCGCCGGTCCCCGCCGTATCGATCGCCTCCTCCGGCGCTCTGACGGCGCGCGCATACGCACGAAGCCCCTGCGCAAAACCGGCGATCTCCTCGTGCGTCTCTCCGCGACCGCGGAGCAGCCCGAAGAACGCCGCGATCTCCACATCGTGCGCCTCACCGCCGATCAGCGCCTCCATCGCCGAGCGCGCCGCACTTTGCGAAAGCGTCTCTCCTCGCGCCAGCTTTTTTAAGATGTCGCGCACGGTTCCTCTCCCTCCTACGTCGTATGCGTCAGCTTTTTATCCGACGGCGGCCCGATGCGCCGCTGCCCGGGCGAGAGCCTCGAGCAGCGCTTGCGCTTTGTTCACCGTCTCCTCGTATTCGCGCTCCGGCGACGAGGCGGCGACGATCCCCGCCCCCACCTGCACGGAAGCGCCGCCGGGATGAAAATGAATCGTGCGGATGGCGATGGCGAGATCCGTCGCGCCCTCCGGGTGGATCCAGCCGACGGCGCCGCCGTACACGCCGCGGCGTTCCGGCTCCAGCCGGGCGATGGCGGATAAGGCCGCTTTCCGCGGCGCGCCGCTCACCGTCCCGGCGGGAAACAGACGGAAAACGGCCGCAAGCGGCGAAACGCCGTCTCGAAGCACGGCGGAGACATGAGAGACGAGATGCATCACATGCGAATAGCGCTCTACCGTCCGATAGGCATCCACAGCGACCGAACCCGATCGGGCGATCGGCCGAAGATCGTCTTCGGCGAGGCGGACGAGCATCTCATGCTCCGCCGTTTCTTTGGCGTCGTCCAAAAGCTCCGCCTCCAAACGCCGATCCTCCGCCGGCGTCCGCCCCCGCGGCCGGGTGCCGGCGATCGGCCGCGTAGAAACCGTCCGGCCTTCGATGCGCACCAAACTCTCCGGCGAACTGCCGACATAGACGTCGTCGCCCAAATCGAGGAGATACATATACGGAGACGGGTTGTTGGAACGCAAAAAGCGATAGACGAGAAACGGCTCGACATCCGTTTGGACGTCGAAGCGCTGCGAGAACACGATCTGCTCCGCCCCGGCGCTTCGGATTTCCTCCTGAACCGCGCGCACGGCGTCGATGAACGCTTCGCGGGTGAAATTGGACCGAATCTCGAGCGCATCGGGCTCCACCGCCACAAGCGGCGTAAGTCGGGCTGCCTCAAGCCGCGCCTGAAGTTCCTGCACCTCGGCTTCGAACCGCGATGCCTCCGGCCGAACACCCCGCTCCAGGACCGGATCGAGGACGACGTAATCGAGCGTCTGCCGGAGATGGTCGAAGACGATCAGCCGCCGGGGGACGAACAGGCGAATGAGCGGCTCACCGGCGATGCGCGATGGCGCTGCGCCATCCGCCGATTCCAGGACGGCATACGCCAGCTCAAAATCAAACGCGCCGATCGCCGCGCCGACGAACGGCGTCTCCGGTTCGGGCGCTTCGGAACAACGGCGGATCCCTTGCAAAAAAAGCTCCAGCGTGGCCTGAGGCGTCCCCGGAACCTCGACGACCGCCGTCTCCCTTCCATGCATCAAGTCATTCGCCCGATACGCGATCGTCGCCGCGCCATCTTGGTAGACGAATGTCGCCAGCGGATCGAAGGCCAAGACCGAGTAGCGCCCGACGCGCTCGCCGAACTCCGCGCTCTCCAAAAGCGTCGGGCGGCGGTCTTTGAGCGCCTGATAAGCGAGGGTCGGCGTCCAGTGATCGGCATAAAATCGCCGCACCCGCGGTTCATACGCGAGCGAAAAACGACCGTACAAAAAAAGCCCTCCTCCCGATGGAGAAGAGCATGGTGGCTCCCATAAAGCGGCGACCTCGCTTCCCGCCCGCAAACCCACGGGGCAGGAAGCGTCCTGTGCGGAAATCCTTCGTCAAAGATTCCACACGCGTCGGCGGCTCAGCTCCGCTCAACCATGCTCTCCTCAAACTCAACACTCACGCTCGACTCAACCCAACCAACCGACGCCCTTCAGCTTCACCGCCGTCCGTGACCAAGGCAAGGCTTACGTGGCCGTGGTTGTTGTCGCCATTGTACGCCGCTTTACGGATTGTTGTCAAGAGGCATGCGGAAAGCTTTTCGATCTATATTACCGCCGGCCGTCCTGCCGTTCTCCCAAACGATAGCGCAAAACTTGCTTTCTGCTGAAGGCCGTGAGCCAATACACCACCGCAAAACCGAAAGCGAAGACGATCAACGTGTAGATGAGCGCGCGGTCTTTCTCCCCGTTGGCGACGGCGAAAAAGATCGACAGCGTCAGCGTATCCGTCTTCCCCGGGATGTAACCGGCGAGCATGAGCGTCGC
>JADBKT010000002.1 GCA_014896255.1 Hydrogenibacillus sp. | reverse complement strand
CGCGCGTCATCGACATGCTCGTCGGCGATCCGCTGCCGCGCATCTGTTGAGCGGCGGGCGCGCCCGGCGACGGACGCCCCGCCTGTCGTCTCCGACGGGAGAAAGGCGATCGTTCGGCTGAAGCGGCCGAAATCGTCGACATCATGGAGGGAACAGCGTGGCGGAGATCCAACATTCCGTTCGGGTTGCGGTCGTTCAGGCGGCCCCGGTGCTGATGGATCAAGCGGCAACCGTTGAAAAAGCGGTTTCCTTGATCGCCCAAGCGGCAGAACAGGGCGCGCAGCTGATCTTGTTTCCCGAATCTTTCATCCCCGCCTATCCCCGGGGGTTGACGTTCGGGGTGAAAGTGGGGAGCCGTTCGGATCGGGGACGGCAGGATTGGTACCGCTATTGGAGCAATGCCGTCACCGTCCCGGGCAAGGCCACCGACATGCTCGGTCAGGCGGCCCGCGAACACCAGGTGTATCTCGTGATGGGCGTTACCGAGAGGGATCTCGAATCGGATACGTTGTATTGCACGGTCTTGTACTTCGGCCCTGACGGCAGCCTGCTGGGCACGCACCGAAAGATCAAACCGACCGCGCTGGAACGGGTGATCTGGGGGGAAGGGGACGGCAGCACGCTGCCCGTCATCGACACGCCGTTCGGGAAAATCGGCGCCTTGATCTGCTGGGAAAACTATATGCCGCTGGCCAGAATGGCCATGTACAGCCAAGGGGTACGGATCTATCTCGCCCCCACGGCGGACGCGCGGGATGTGTGGCAATCGACGATCCGTCACATCGCGCTGGAAGGACGGTGTTTCGTCTTATCCTGCAACCAATTCGTCACCAAGGATATGTATCCGAAAGACCTGGCCTGTTATGAAGAACTGGCATCGGAACCGGAAATGATGAGCCATGGCGGCAGTGCCATCGTCGGGCCGTTGGGGCAGTACATCGTCGAACCGGTTTACGGAAGAGAGGAGATCTTGACGGCGGATCTGGACCTGAGTCTGATCCCCAAAAGCCGGTTTGATTTCGACGTGAACGGTCATTATGCGCGCCCCGATCTGTTTACGTTGATCGTCAACAAACAAAAGCAACAAAACGTTACGTTCACCGAGTGAGAACGGTCGCACGAACCGTTCATCGTGCCGGCCGCGGGTTTTGCCTGCCGTGGCGGGCGGATGGCCTCCTCCCGGGGCTTCGGCAGAGATTCGCCGACCGGCTCGGGCTGGGCGTCCGTTTGACTCAGGGCAGGATACACAAGGCGGGGCGGGAGAGGCGGTGAGGTGATTGAGGGACGAATGGGTGCGCGAACGGCTCCTCGCGCGAAATGCGGTGTCGGCCGCGTTTTTCCAAAGCAGGCTCGCCCCCTGGCGGAGATGTGCGCGGAGATGGCGGACCGGTTTTTGCGCGGGGGGCGCCTGATCGCCTTCGGACGCGGCGCCTATGCGACCGATGCGCAGCACGTCTCGGTCGAGTTCATCCACCCGGTCATCGTCGGCAAGCGGGCGCTCCCGGCGCTGGACGCCTCGCCTCTTCTCCCCGGCGGGGTCGAGACGATCATCCGCTCGGATGATATGGTCATGGGCTTTGCGCCCGCTGAAGGCGATCCGCAGGTCGAACGCCTGCTTCTCGCGGCCCGGCGAAGCGGGGCGCTCACCTTCGCGCTGCAGGGTTCGGCAGGAGACTATGCGGTGCGCCTCGAGGGCGTCGACCCGTTCGTGGCGCAGGAAATGGTCGAGGTGCTCTACCATACGCTGTGGGAGACGGTGCACGTCTTCTTTGAACACCATGCGCTTGAAGGACCGGAGATCGGCGCCGGAGAAGCTTCGTTCTTATATCCGTTTCTCGGCGAGGGAGAAGGGGGCCCGGCGGAATCGGGGAATCCGGGCGGAGGGCGGCGCGCGGAGGTGGTCGAAGAGGTGGCGCGCTCCATCGTGATGAAAGCCCAGGACGACGAGGCGCTGCGCCTGAAGACGGCCGATGAAGAAGCGGCGTCGATCATCGCGGCCATCGAGGCGCTGGCCATGGCGCGGGACCGCGGCGGGCAGGCGCTGATCTTCGGCAACGGCGGCTCGGCGACGGACGCCAACGACTGGGCGTACGACATGAACGTGCCGCCCGGCGGCATGCGCCCGTATCCGGCGGTCTCGCTCTCCGCCGAGCCGGCGGTGCTCTCGGCACTGGCCAACGACGTCGGCGCGGAAGTGCTGTTCATGCGCCAGGTGATCGCCCACGCCCGCCGGGGCGATGTGGCCATCGCGATTTCGACGAGCGGGGGTTCCCAAAACATCTTGCTGGCGCTTGAGGAGGCGCGGCGGCGGGGGCTTGTGACGATCGCGCTCGTCGGCCAGGGCGGCGGCGAAGTCGTGCGCCGGGGGCTCGCCGACATCCCGATCGTCGTGCGTTCGGACTACATTCCCCGCATCCAGGAAGTGCAGGCGAGCGTCTATCACGTCATCCGCGAAGGCCTGGAGGTGTTTTAAGCGCGATGCTTGAACTCTACGGGACGAAGGGCTGCCCGTATACGCGCGAGCTGCGCGAAGCGCTCGATCTGGACGGCGAAGCATACGTGGAATACGACGTGGAGGAGGATATGGACGCGCTCCGGCGGATGGTCGACTTGACCGGCGGGCGAACGGTGCCGGTGCTCGTCGAAGACGGCCAGGTGCTTGCGGTCGGCGTGCAGGGGCGCGGCTGCATCGTCTCTTTCCCGACCAAGGCGGAGGAATAAGCAGGCGACGGAGATGAAAATCCCGCGCTTTTTGGCGCGGGGTTTTATCTTTCGTCCGGCGCCGCTCGCTGCTGCGTCTCCGGGCCGATCCAGAGCACCGTGCCCACCGCCGCCAAGAGGGCGATCACGAACAGCCAGAAAACGCCGGCCTGCGAAAAGCCGCGGCCGAGCAGCCATCCGACGGCATACGGCGCCAGAATCGCCCCGATGCGTCCGATCGCCGCCGCCGCGCCCGCGCCGCGGGCGCGGACGGCCGTGGGGTAGATCTCCGGCGTATAGGCGTACAGCGCGCCCCAGGCGCCGAGGTTGAAAAAGTTGAGCGCCGCGCCGAAGGTGAGGAGTGTCCAGAGCGACGTCGCATGCCCGAAGCCGTAGGCGCCGATCGCCGTGCCGAGGAGATAGAGGGCAAGCACCGGCCGGCGGCCGATGCGCTCGATGAGCCAGGCGGCGGAGAGATAGCCGGGGAGCTGGGCCAGGGTCATCCAGAGCACGTATTCAAAGCTCTGCACGACATCGAATCCGCGGGCGAGCATCAGGCTCGGCAGCCAGAGGAATATCCCGTAGTAGGCGAAATTGATCGCCCACCAGAGTACCCAGAGCGTCGCCGTCCCCCGGCGGAACTCCGGCGCGAACAGGCGGCCGATCGGCACGACCGACGCACCGCCGGGCGGTGCGGCGTCGCCGGTGCGTCCTGCGCGCGCCCGAATGTAGACCTCAGATTCCGGAAGATTCCGTCGCGCGTACAGGACGATGAGGGCCGGAACGCCGCCCAGAAGCAGGCCGGCCCGCCAGCCGTATTCCGGCATGATGAAATGGGCGAGGAGGGCGGCCAAAAGCCACCCGACGGCCCAAAAGCTTTCCGCCATCACTACCGCCCGCGCCCGCTCGCGGGGCGGCGCGGTTTCCGAGACGTAGGTCGAGGCGATCGGCAGTTCGCCGCCGAGTCCGACGCCGATCACGAAACGCAGGGCGAGCATCATGCCGAAGCCGAGGGCGAACGCGCTCGCCGCCGTCCCCAAAGCAAAGGTGAGGATCGTCGCGAAAAAGATCGACTTTCGGCCGTAGCGGTCGGCCAGCCATCCGGCCGAAAAGGCGCCGACGGCCATGCCGAGCGAATTGACGCTTCCGAGGAGCCCTTTGTCCGCTGGCGTGAGGCTCCAGTCCGCGGCGATGAGCGCCAAGACGAAGGAGAAAAGCCCCACGTCAAACGCGTCGACCATAAAGCCGAGCGCTCCCAGGCGCCACGTGCGCGTTTGCCAGAACGGCGTTTTGCCGGGATCGTGCGTTTCGGCCGTTTTGATCATGCGCCTTCTCTCCGGCTGCCGGAAGCGCCGGGACCGTCGTTCGGCGTGTGCGGCGTCGGTTTCGGCGGTACGTCGCACGTCCCGCGCACGTCGCACGCCGCCCGCGTGCGAAACAGGATGAAGAGCCCGACGAGCGCGCCGAGCATGGCGATCATGTACAACACAAGCGCGATCGAGGCCAGGTCGTTCGCCAACGGTTGCGCCTCCTTTACAGCTGTAAACCTACGTTCTATTGTAACGGACGATTTTCCATTTGTAAAGCGTGCGAAGCGCGTTCGGCATGGCCTCCGTCTGGGCAGACTAATCCCGGGCGATCCACCCGTCCGGTCGGCCGTGGTGAATCAAAGTGGAAAGGTGCGGTAGGCCGTGGTGCATCTGTCGATTGAACGATCTGATGTCGGGCGATCCGTCGAACGACTGTCGGCGGCGTTGTTCGGGCCCAAGCGCGTCGCCGTCGTGGGCGCGTCACGCGATCCGAAAAAAATCGGTCATATCGTCGTCGACAATCTGCGTAAGGCGGGCTATCCGGGAGAGGTCATACCGGTCAACCCGAAGGGCGGCATGATCGCCGGAGCGGTGGCGGAGGAAAGCTTGACCGTCGCTTACGAACGCCACGGTGACATCGACCTCGCCGTCGTCGCCGTGCCGGCGCCGGCCGTGCCGGCGGTCGCCGAGGAAGCCGGGCGGATCGGCGTGCGGGCGCTTATCGTGCTCAGCGCCGGGTTTAAGGAAACGGGCCAAGAGGGTCGGGAACGCGAAGCAGCGCTCGTGCGCGCTAAAAGCCAGTACGGCATGCGCGTGCTCGGGCCGAACGTCATCGGCGTGATCGATACGCACACGCCGCTCAACGCTTCTTTTGCCGCCGATTTTCCGGATGCCGGTGAAATCGCCGCCGTTTCGCAAAGCGGCGCGGTGCTCCTCAGCATGCTCGATTGGGCGAAGCGCGAGGGCATGGGTTTTTCCAGAATGCTCAGCATCGGCAACAAGGCCGACCTCGATGAAGCCGATCTGCTCCTCCTGCTCGAACCGGATGCGCAATCTCGCGTGATTTTGATGTATCTGGAGGATGTCAAAGACGGCCGGCGCTTTGTCGACATCGCTCGGCAGGTGACGACCCGAAAGCCGATCATCGTCCTCAAATCCGGAACGAGCGAACTGGGCATGCGAGCCGCTTTGTCGCACACGGGGGCGCTGGCCGGTTCGGATCGGGCGTATGAAGCGGCGTTTCGCCGTGCCGGCGTGATTCGCGCGCGATCGATGCAGGAGCTGTTTGATCTCGCTTGGGCGTTCCGCTCCCCGACCCGGCCGATGGGGCGGCGGGTGGCGGTGGTGACGAACGCCGGGGGCGGCGGCATTTTGACCGTCGATCAGCTGGATCGCGAGAAGCTGCGGATGGCTTCCTTGGGTCAGGAGACGATCGAACGGTTGCGGACCGTCCTTCCGCCGGCGGCGAGCGTCCTCGGCCCCGTCGACGTGCTCGGAGACGCCCGCGCCGATCGATATGCGGCGGCGCTTCAGGCGGTTTTGGCCGATCCCGGCGTCGACAGCGCGATCGTCCTCCTTTGCCCGACGGCCGCGGCGGAGCCTGCGGCCACGGCGCAGGTGATCGTCGACGCTCAAGCGGCGCATCCGGACAAACCGTTGTTCGCCGTGCTCTTGGGTGGAGCGCAGATGGCGGAAGCGGAAATGATTTTGCGCCGGCGTCGGATTCCGACGTATCCGTTTCCGGAACGGGCGGTGACGGCCCTCGCGCGGCTCACGGCACATGCGCTGAAAGGGCGCGCCCCGGCCTCCGATGCCGGGGATGGTCCGAGCGATCCGGGAACGGATGGTCGGGCGGCCGACGAAACGTTCGTCGATGCGGCATCTCGTGCGACGGCGATCGAAGTGCTTCAGGCGGTGCGCGCCGACCGGCGAAAGGCCCTGCTCTCCGGAGAAGCGCTCCGGGTGCTGGAAGCGTACGGCGTTCCGACGGCCAAGGCCCATCTCGCGCGTTCGGCGGATGAAGCGGCGGCGTTCGCTCAGGCGATCGGCGGTCCGGTCGCGCTGAAGATCGCCTCACCGTCGATTCTGCACAAGACGGACATCGGCGGCGTGAAGCTGGGGCTTCGATCGGCGGAAGCCGTGCGCCGGGCGTACGCGGAGATCGTCGACGCCGCCGCTCGGCGCGCGCCGGACGCCGTCGTCTACGGCGTCGAAGTGCAAGCGATGCTTCCACCGGGGCACGAAGTATTCGTCGGCATGATGCGCGATCCGACGTTCGGCCCGCTGATCGTCTTCGGTGCGGGCGGTGTGTTCGTGAACGTGCTCGAAGATGTGTCGTGTCGTCTCGCCGAAGGGCTCGACCGCCGGGTTGCGGCGGAAATGATCGGGGAGACGAAGATCTACCGCATTTTAAAAGGATATCGCGGCGCGCCTCCGGTTGACGTCGCGGTTCTGGAAGCATTGTTGGTCCGCGTGGCGCGTCTTGCTCTCGATGTGGACGACCTGTTTGAGATCGACCTCAATCCCGTGCTGGCCTCGTCCGAAGGCGTGTGGGCCGTCGACGCGAAGATGACGCTCCATGAAGGAGGGTCCGGGCAGGAATCAGGGCGCGCCGGCGACGGATGAGATCATAAAACCTCGTCCTGTCCCGGGGACATGTTTGTTTTGACGGTAAATAAGGTAAAAAGATCGGTTGAAACGACGAGGCCCTCGGCACACGCCGGGGTCTTTTCACATGTATATGCCTCATGCCGTTTTGCTTTCCGTATTGCGACGTATTGCGACGTGAGGCGGAGGGAAAACGCGCGCCATGTCTGATCGCCCTACACGCGCGTGCGCCGGTACATGATCGCGACCGCCAGGATCAGACAGACGCTCCCCAGGCTTCCGAGCAGCGCGCCGATGGCGGCGAGCGTCGCGTGCGCCAGGAGATGGCCGGCAGAGAGGCCGCTTGCCCCGAGCAGAAAGGCCAAAAGCGAGGCGATCGTCAGCCCCTTCGGCATCACGGCGCGCATGGAAGGGAGGGTGACGCGCGGTTTTTCACGGATCGCGGGATTGATCGTCGGATCAAATCGGCTCATCCAGCGCAAAAAAGGCATGATCTTCGCCATGTACGCGGCGACCATCCATTGGACATAGCCGAACACAAACAGCAAAAGGCCTGCCCCGTAAGGCGGCTGAAAGCCGTTTTGGCCGGCAAGTGCCCAAAGCCCCAAAAGCGGCCATCCGCCGAACAGGCCGCCTAAAATCCAGGCGAGAATCCACTCCATCTGCGGACGCCTCCGGCCTTGAACATGTCGGTACAGCCGATACAGCACCAAGGCATAGCCGGCGAGATAGATGACCCAGCCGAGGCGTCCGATGACGGTCCAAGCGCCCAAACCGAGGTTTGCACCGGATGCCCCCGCTTCTAAGATCGGGGACGACAAAATGAAGATCAGGCCGAGATAGAGCAGGCCTTCCGACCGGCGGATGAAGCGCTCCGTGCTTTTGTGGCGGGAAGAGACAAAAAACGTCATCAGGCGAGGCGACAAAAGCACGATGAGGGTCGTAAAACCGCCGACGACGCCGCTTGTGACGTGCATCATAAGGCTCTGGACGGTGGCGGAGATGAAGCCGTGCGCGACGAAAGAAAGACCGAGGAGGACGGTCCAGAGCAAAAATATCCCCGCGCCCAAGACGCGCAGGGCGTCCCGCTTTTTTTGAACCTGTTGGAGGGTTCGCGCCAGATTCCAGAAGAGGAGAAGCAGGGCGAGCAAGATGAGGCTTCCAAAGATACCTAAGCCGCCCGTCCAACCCAACAGAAACGAAGTGCCCATGCCCGCCGATCCCAGCACCATCAAAACGTACTGGACATAACCAAGAGATATGGAGTAGAGCCGGCCCTGGAAGACAACCGGCGTGATTTGCATGATCGCCCCTTGGATGGTCATCAGCACGTAACCGAGCACGAAAAAGTGCGTGGCGCCGAGGATCGAAGGGGCCCACATTTGACCTTGGGCCAGGGGGCGTGCCGCGGTGATCATGACGAGCCAAGCGCTCAGCATAAAGACGAGCGCCGTCCCCATGTACACGCGCGTCAACCGGAAGCGCGCCCGAAGCATCGGGTTGGTCGGCTGGCCGTAAGCCGCCATCCCGCCTATTCCCATCGCTCAATCACCGGCTTTCTAGAAGGGAGGTGCTGATCCTGGATGTCCCATAACGCTTCGATGGCGGCCTCTCGTTCCAAAGTGCCCGTGATGATCTTTGTGGCCTTCCCGACGAAGCCGGAGAGGAGTCGTCCTGGACCTCGTCCCCGCCGTCGGAAAACGAGCGATCTTC
>JADBKT010000019.1 GCA_014896255.1 Hydrogenibacillus sp. | reverse complement strand
GATAGTCCCAAGAGGTGATGTTGCTCGGAAAACGGTAGACCTGCCGCGCCTTGACCGCCCGAACGTTTTGCCATCGCTCGTCCTGATAGACGTCCTCCGGGCGCACGTCGCTGTACGGCGCGATGAGAAGGATCTCCGGATCGAGCTTTAGGAAATCTTCCGCGCTGACTTCGATGCGCCCCCCGCTCAGATGTCCCGTCGCGCTCTTCCCCCCGGCGTATTCGATCAACTTGCTCTGCAGAAAATCACGGCCGACGGTCGTGAGCACCGATTCACCGCGGACATAGTAAGCCGACGGGCGGCCGGTTTCGGGGATGGACTTCAATCGTTCGGCGACCTTCCGTTCCACGCCTTCCAGATAAGCGACGAGCCGCTCCGCGGCCTGTTCGGCGCCGACGGCCCGCCCGATTTGCTCGACGGTCGTTTTGATCTCCGGCAAATCTTCGGCGAGCACGGCAAACGTCGGAATGTTCGCCTCTTCGAGCTTCGACAACGTCTCCTTGTTGGAGCCGGCGACGAAGACGAGATCCGGCCGGTGGGTGACGAGCTCCTCGATGTTCACGTCTTTTCCGCCGCCGACGCGGGGCAGCCCTTTCGGATAGAGCGCGTTCAGGAAGACGTCGTTTTTCGGCGGCAAGTGACCGGCGACGAGGCGATCCTGCACGCCAAGGCCCAGGAGAAAGTGCGTGGCGATGCCGTATAAGCTGACCAGCCGCGCTGCCGGCCGCTCAAGCCGGATCTCCCGCCCGAGCCCGTCGCGAACGACGATCGGCCCCGGCGCCTCGCCGGACGGCGCCGAACCGTCATTCGCGCCCATGCCTGAACCCGTCTCCGCCGCTTTGTCCGGCGCGCCGCAGCCCGCAAGCGCCGCGCCGAACACCAAGAGGGCAAAGGCGATGAACAGCGCCAGCGTCCGATGCGCATAATGATACACGACTAACAGCCCTCCTTTCGGACCGGAACGATCGCTTTTTTGAACAGCAGCTTGTCCCGAGGAAGCTCGACGATCTCCAGCGGAAGACCGTACAGTTCCGACAACAGCGCTGCGCTGAGCACCGCTTCGCTCCGGCCGAAGACGGCCGTCCCGCTTCTCTGGAGCACCAGGACGGAGCCTTCGGCAAAGAACGCATAGTCCGGGACGTGCGTCGAAAAAATGATGGCCATGCCTTTTTGCTGAAGTTCCGCGAGGAGCCGGAGGATCAGGAGCTGATTGCCATAGTCGAGAAACGACGTCGGCTCGTCGAGAATGAGCAGCTTCGGCTCTTGGGCCAAAGCGCGGGCGATCAAAACGAGCTGCCTTTCGCCGCCGGAAAGGACCGTGATCGGGCGCTCCGCCAGGTGGCCGATGCGCAAAAACGAGAGCACCTCCAAGGCGACGGATACATCTTCCTCTCCCGGCGGCGCAAGCGGATTCAAGTGCGGATTTCTCCCCATGAGCACCATCTCGAGCGCCGTAAACGGAAAGACGGGCGCCGAAAGCTGGGGCACGTAGCCGATGGATCCTCCTCGATGAGCCGTTTTCATCGCTCGATCAGGATGTGAAAAATGCCGTGCGCGAGGCGTTCCAAGCGCTTTTGGCCGAGGAACCCGTTCCGGCGATCATCGTCACCCACGATCACGAGGAGGCGGAACGGCTCGCGGATCGAGATCGTCCACATTCGCGCCCGCCGGGTGGGTGGTTGAAAAGCGGGTGCGCGATCGCGACGCCGCTTTAAAAACACGCTTTAGACTTTAAGGAAGAAAGGGGAGGGGAAAACGATGAGGTTGAAAACGCTTCAGTCGAAATCGCTCGCACAGGCGCTCGTCATCTGATGCTCTTCAGGCTTCTTTCCGCCTGCGGTTCGGGCAACCGGCGCCCTCCGGCGGAATCGGTTCCGATGCGGCCGGCGGTTCAACGGGCGGCCAAACCGAATCCGGAGCGTCCCAGGAGCGCCGAGCAGAGCGGGGTCAGGCGGGCTGCAAGACGCGCGGGCTCGTCGTCTCCCGCGGCGGTCAGCTTGAAAGACGCGCTGACCGAATATCGGCCAGCGTTCGAGGCGAGGGAATGCGTCAAAGCTCCGTTTTAACTTCGGCGCTTCCGGACGCTGATGCAGCAGATCGAGCAGGGCGCTCCGGCCGACGACTTCGTCTCCGCCGGCGCCAAGCAGGTCCGATGAACTCGAGCAAAAGGGGCTGATCGACCCGGCGACGCGCGTCGATGTGGTGAAAAAATGCCCTCGTGATGGCCGTGAAAAAGGGACGCCCGAGGATCAAAGCTGACGTTTGAACGGCAAATCGGACCAAAAGGCCAAACTCGCGATCGGCGAGCCGAAGAGCGTCCCGGCCGGGACGTATGCCAGGAAGTGCTGGACCATGCTGGCGTCTGTAAGGGGAGATGGAAAAGGCCAAGCGCCTCGTCTTGGCTTTGGATGTGCGCCAGGTGCTCGCCTACGTGGAGGCGGGCGAAGTCGATCTGCCGGGATCGTGTACAGGACGGATGCGGCGATTTGCCGGTTCAAAGCCGAAACGCTCCAGCACCGCGCGCCCGTCCCCCTCGGTGAGCGCCCGCAAAAAAGCCCGCGCCTTGTCCGGATGTTGGCTCCCTTTGATCACCGCGCCGGGGAAGAGGATCGGCCGGTGCCACGACGGATCGGCCGTGTCGGACACTTCCACGCGGTCGGAAACCGCCGCATCCGTCTTGTACACGATCCCGGCGTCGACCTCGCCCGCCTCCACGTAGGCGAGCACCTGACGCACGCCCATGGCGAAGACGATCCGCTTTTCACGTTCCATTTCCGCGTAGACGCCGAGGTGTTCCAGCGCTTCCTTGGCATACATCCCGGCCGGGTGGCTGTTCGGCTCGCCGATTGCCAGGCGCGCCTTTGGGCTCGATTTGAGGCGGTCGAAGGTGAGCCGCCCGTCCGCCGGCGTCCCTTTTCTCACGACCATGACGAGGGTGTTTTTCACCACATTGACGCGCGTCGCCGGGTCGATCAGCCCCTTTTGCTCGAGTTCATCGACCTGCTTGGCGCCGGCGGAGATGAAGACGTCGACCGGAGCGCCTTGCGCGATCTGCAACATGTGCTCTCCGGAGGGGCCGAAGTTAAAGCGGAGCTTGACCCCCTGCTCGGCCTCGAACGTCGGCTGGAACTCGGTCAGGGCATCTTTTAAAGTGATCGCCGCGGAGACGATGAGCTCCGGCGCGCCCGAACCCTCCGCCCGGTCCCCGCTTTGTTCGGCCTTTGCGGCGGTGTCGCGGATCCCGCCGGTCCCGGTCGGGCCCTCCGAGGAAGCGGCCGGCGCGCCGGAGTCGTTTCCGCCGCCAGACATCGAGCCGCTTCCGCCGCAGGCGGCGAGCAGGAAGCAGAACAGGAAGACGCAAAAGGCCCATACGCGCGATTGCGTTTGCAGCGTTTGCACCGATCTTTTCTGCGCTCCAGCCGGACAAGGCGGGATCGGATGGCGCTTGAGGTCGAAGGGCTCACGCTCACCCGGGAAAGCAGATCGTGTAAAAGACGTGCACTTTCGCGCGATGCCGGGTGAGATCGTCACCGTGCTCGGCCCGAACGGCATCGGCAAAACGACTCTGTTCAAAGCCTTGCTCGGTTTTTTGCCGCCTCGTGCGGGACGGATGCGCTGGAACGGGGAGGATCTTTTGCGCCTTCCGCGCCGCGCGCTCGCGCGGCTCATCGGCTACGTGCCCCAGCTTTCGGCGCCCGTCTTTCCGTTTACGGCGCTCGGCGGCCGTGGAATTGACGCCGGCGGCCTTCTCCGGAAGGAGGAGAGCGATTGCCTCGTCCGCTTGAAGTCTATGACGCGCTGATCGATCTCGTCCCGCCCGAGCGGACGGCATTGACGTGCTCGTCGGGCCGTATCGGACGCTCGTGCGGCGGCGGCAACATCGGCGTGGCGATCACGGCTAAAAGACGCGGCGGGATCGACATTCCCGATGCCACGCATAAAAGACCGTCTCTCCGAAGCGGATCTCTCCCTCGTCCGGCGCGATGAGACCGGCGATCATGTTCAGGATCGTCGTTTTGCCCGAGCCCGAAGGACCGAAGAGCGCCGTCACTTCCCGCTCGAACGTCAGTTCAATCATGAGATCCAAGTTCGGCCACCGTTTCCGGGCGGAGACGAACAGCATCGGACGGGCCCCCTTTTCGCGCGTTGAAACAGATCCTCCCGACAGAACGGCCAAAGGCTTGATGACGCCAAAAACGCCCCGACCGATCGACGGCGGGGCATCTACGTCACGGCGCAGATCCGCTTGGCGCACATGAACGCGACCCACCTCCTTATACCGGTCTCGAGGAAGGCATGTCCGTTTCCAGACATACCCCGTGAACGCAGGGCATGAAAGGACGAAGGCGCGCCCCGCGCTCAGGCCGTCGTCCATCGCACAGCGTGCGGAAGGTCCGAGCGGCTCGGAGTGGTCATCAAATTTCTTCAGTTGTTAATTGAATTTTAATTCGACTTGAACTTTACCAAAATGAACCGGGAATGTCAAGCCGGCTCAAATCATCGCCGGCCGTTCGATCGGCAGCACGCCCCGCGGGATGAACACATCGACGACGGCCGGCGCCCCGTTCAACGTCAGCCAGCCGATGCCGCCCAAATCGATGTCGCACTTTCCGGTCGGTCGTCTGCGCTCACGTTCACCGCCATCGCCGCGGGCGCCTCGGGCGCTGAGCGTCCCGATTGCAAAGCGATGGCGCACCCATTCCGGAAGCGGCGGATCGCGATCCAAAGCGGGCGGCCGAAGAAGCCGGCCGCGCTGCTCGAAGTACAAGACGTCCGCTCGGCTCCGCTTCGTCCGATGCACGTAAAGCGCCGGCGAGACGTAGAGGACAAACGGTTGATGCACGCCGGAGAGAAAATCGACCCGTGCGAGTCCGCCCAAAAAAAGCGTCTGTCCGGGGTCGAGCTGGTAAATGCGCGGATCGATCCGCCGCGACGGAAAGACGACTTTGAGTTCATCCGGCTTCAGCAAGGGGCCGAAACGGCCGTCGACGAGCACCCCCGGCGTATCGACGAGCCGTTTCCCGTTCGGAAGCACGACCTCCACGCGGGCGAGGGTCGTCCCGGGGATGCGCGACGTCGAAAGCCGCACCCTGTCCTTGACGCCGAAGTGGACGATCAAGCGGTTAAGGAGCGTCGACTTCCCGACGTTGGCCGCGCCGACAACGGCCACATCGCGTTTCGTCGACTCCAACAACGCAAAAAGCGTCGGCAAGCCTTCTCCGGTCTTGGCGCTCACCCACATCACCGCCGTCGGCTCAAAACCGTGTGCGCGCAGCCGTTCCGAAAGCCAGGCGGAAACGCGATCGACATTGATCGCCTTCGGCAACAGATCGACCTTGTTCGCCACGACGACGACCCGCCGCGTGCCGATCAGGCGCGGCAGTTCCGGAAGCAGGCTGCCCTCGACGTCGAACAGATCGACGACCAAAAGCACCTCGTGATCGAGCCCCACGTCCTGAACGTGCCGCCGATAATCGTCCGATTCGACGCGCACCGCGAGCACTTCGCCATAGTGCACCAGCCGATGACAACGCATGCACAGCGGTTGTTCGCGTTCCAAATGCTCCGGCGGCACATAACCCGGCAAAGTCGGCTCATCGCTTTGCAGCGGCGCGCCACAGCCCGGACATCTTCGGAGCGTCGTCGGTTGCTCCATACGGTCTTCGGCCATCAAACCCCTCCGTTCTGAACGCCTCTGAACGCCGACCGGCGATCGATCCGTACACACCCAAGGACTTCCCGCATCCCACATCGACCTACAGCCGTCGGCCGAGCACGCGGCGTTCCACCCAACGGTTCACCCGAGTCACCCAGCCGTCGTGATCGACCAGCGGACGGACGAGAATCGTCCTCAGACCCAACAGATTCCCGCCGAGCACGTCGGTCAAGAGTTGATCGCCGACGACGGCGACTTCCGTTTTCGGCAGGTCGATGATCGAAAGCGCCCGGCGGAGACCGATCGGCAGCGGTTTGCGGGCGAAAGAAACGTGCCGGACCCCGAGCCGGCCGGCGATACGGCCGACGCGCGGGGAACGATTGTTGGAAGCGATCACGATTCTGAGTCCGGCGTCCAACAGACGGTTCAGGTGTTCCGCGACTTCCGGCGACTCTTCCTCGCTGTTCCACGGCACAAGCGTATTGTCCAAATCGACGATGAGCCCGCGGATTCCCTGCTGCGCAAGGTCACCCGCTTCGAGAACAAAAAAAGAATCGACGACCCGCTCCGGCTTAAACAGGCGTTTCATCGTTGACCTCATTCGCTCCATCGCGCGTTTCGTTCTTCATCATGTGCCGTCTGCCCAAATCCAATCCGACGGCCAGTGGTCCAGAGATGGACCTTCCGCCCGCGGCGCCGGCAAGGCGCGGGTGCTTGTCCGGCGTATCGCCGAACGAAACGCGGCGCGCGGGCCTTCGTGGGCCGGTCGGGGCGTGCGCATCGTCTCCAAAATGATGCCCGCCGCCTGCCACGCCGCATCCGGGCGCCCGAGCGCGGCGGCGCAGCGCCGGAGCGACGACAGCTTTTCCGGCGCCTCGATGAGCGTCCGCACCCACGATGCCGCTTCTTGGGCGGAATCGGCCCACACCGCCGCGCCGTGGGAAATCAGATAGGCGGCATTGTCTTCCTCCTGACCGGGAAGCGGGCTATATAAGACGAGCGGGAGCCCGAGAGCCAGCGCCTCGGTCGTCGTGAGTCCCCCAGGTTTGGTAATGATGACATCGGCCGCCGCCATAAACCGCTCCATCTCCTCCACGTAGCCGTAGATCCGTGCCCGAAGCCGCTTTCGCGCGGTCATTTTTTCCGCTTCCTTGCGCAACCGCACATTGCGCCCCGTGATGAAGAGCACTTCGACGTCGAGGGCGCCGAGCGCCTTCAGCAACTGGATCGCATTGTCGATCATTCCAAGCCCTCCGCCCATGACGAGGACGACTTTCCGCTCGGGCGGGATCTCGAGCGCGCGCCGGGCTTCTTGGGAAGACGGCGCTTGCATGAACTTTAAACTGACCGGTATTCCGGTCACGACGACGTCCGTCTCCGGAACGCCATGCGCCACGAGGCGCGCGCGGACCATCTCGGAGCCGACCAAGTAAAGTGAAGTCCCTTCCGCAAGCCAATATCGATGATCCGAATGATCGGTGATGACCGTGATCGCCGGCACCGCGAGCCATCCTTCGCGCCGGAGATAAGCCATCCCCTGGGCCGCAAAAGGGTGGGCGGAGACGACGACGTCGGGCATTGTCTGCGCTATGTATTGCAACATGCGCCGCTCACCCATCGACGTAAACCAATCCAAAAGCGGCGCGTCGCTCTGGGCCCGCGTCCGCTGATAGGCGAAACGGTACATGTCCGGGAAATATTTTAAGGTGTTGATGAACGAACGGCGCATGAGCGGATGCAAGAACGGATGAGTCTCCCGCATAAAATCGAGAACGGCGACCTCCACCGACGCTTCCCGCGCGCGAATGGCTTCGGCGATCGCCTCTGCCGCATGGCGGTGTCCGTCGCCGTAATCGCTGTAGAACACAAGCACCCGCCAAACGCGATCAGCCACTCCGATCCCTCCGATCCCTCCAAACGCCGGCCGTGTGCTCAGGATCCCGGCGGCGTACTCTTTTCGCTCACGTTTCCTCGAAGCGAACGGGGGCAAAGGCATAATACAGGGCGATGATGAGGAGGCTCGTCGCCGCCAGACGCACGGTCACCATGCTCGACGTATGCAAGGCGAGAAATCCCCCCAGGCTCGGACCGATCAGCACGCCCAGCCCTTCGATGCTCGAAAACAACCCCCATCCGATGCCTTTGTACTCTTTCGGGACGTATTGGGCGAGCAACGCGTTCCACGACGGGAGCACGCTGGCGTACGCGATGCCGAGACTCGCCGCGATCGCCACCGCCGTCCAAAGCGTCTTGGCGAACGGCGCCATGTAAAGCGCCAAGGCCAGCGCCAAAAACCCCATAACCAAAAACCACTTTTTCCCATAATGGTCCGCCAGCCTCCCCATCGGCAGAAGTCCCAACATCGCCAGCCCTCCACCGACGATGATCATGTAAGAGTATGTCGTGTACGTAAGGCCGAGATGCTTAGAAACGAAATCCGGAAAAACAGGCAAAAGCATCCCGGCGGCCAGCGTCTGCAAAAGCATCCCCGGCAGAAGCGGGCGCATGTCGCGCACCTGTCGCCTAAGCGCACGGAGCTGGGCTCGAAGCGAAGGTGTCCGGTAATGGGCGTGCTCGACGTCGCGGATGGTGAACGACAGCACCATCCCGACCACCCAGACGATGATGACGATGACGAGCGGTTGCTTAAACTTGTTGTCGAGCAAAAAATTGGTTAAGATCATCCCCAGACCGGTCCCGATGAGCCAGAACGAATACAAAAGGCCCATCTGCGTACTCCGAAACCGCTCTTCGACACGGCTCATACCGACCAACCACACCGGGGAGATGCCGAATCCGAACAGCGAGGCCGAGAGAATGAGACTGAAACTCGTATGGATGACCGTCACGCCCATCAGGCCGAGAAACGCGAGCACCATACTGCCGCCGACGACCAAGCGGACGGGCAGATGATCCAGCAGGACGCCGCCCAGGCTTTTGCCGAACAGATCGACGAGCGAATGGGCGGTGATCGCGAGCCCCACCACGGCCACGTTCAGGCCCATCACCTGTTGTCCGTAGACCGGCAAAAAAGCGTAAATGAAGGCGCCACGTGCAAATTCGACCAAAAAGAGCAAAAAAGCGAGCAGGAGAAAATCTCGCCGCAAGGCGATGGAAGAGCGCGTTTCCAAGTACCCATAACTCCTTTGACCAGATACGTGGCGGGTCCCATTCATCCTACCATAATCGATGACCTTGAACAAAAACACCGACCGTGACCGCCCGACTCCGCCCCGCCGTTATCCGCGGCGCCCGACGTCTCGACCGACCATGGGCTTCAAACGGCCGTCGAGCTTTTCATACAACGCCCGGATCAAGCGGTACCCGGCCCCCAGGTCTCCGAACATGCCGCGCCGCGTCGAGACGATGTCCACCGCGCTCGCCGTCGGCGAGAGGCGGTAAACGGTGATCATGACATCATAGGTGGCCAACAGCGTTCGTCTGACGGCGACCATCTCCCCCCGTCCGACATCGACGTGTTCCAGGCGCAAGCTCGGAAAATCGGCGCGGATGACGGTTTCGACGGTTTCCATCACCCGCTCCCCGCGTTCGCGAAAATAACGCGTCCGAATCGCCGGAAATACCGCGTCGTCGCGCGATTCCTCGCGACCGACGAACAGGTGTAAAAGCCAATAGCCGAGTCCCGGATGCGCGTTTCGTTCCATCAGCCACCCTTCCCACCTATGCGAACGTCCATCCGCTGCGTCCGTCGCATGAAGACGCCGTCGCCCACATTGTAACGAAAAATGCTGCAACGGACAATACGCCAAGGAGTGACAGCCGTCATGGACCGTATCATACCCTCAAACCGCGCGATCCTCGACACCGCCCTCATCGTTTTCGCCTCTTTCATTCTCGCGGTGGCCTACAACCTGTTTCTATTGCCGCACAAGGTGTTGAGCGGCGGCGTCTCCGGCGTGGCGATGGTCATCGGGCTCATCACCCCGGTCAACACCGGTACGGTCATCTTGCTCCTCAACCTGCCCCTTTTTCTGTTCGGTTTTTACACCCTGGGGCGATTGTTCATCATCCGCAGCGCCCTATCCGTCGCCGTTACCGCGCTGGCCATGAACCTCATCCCGGTGCACCCGTTGGCGACCGATCCCATCCTCTCCAGCGTCTTCGGCGGCGCCATCGCCGGTCTGGCCACCGGTCTCGTCTTTACCGCCTCCGGCTCCACCGGCGGGTTGGACATCATCGGCATGTTCATCGCCCGCCGCCGCGACTTTCCGATGGGCATGCTGATGAGCGCGGTGAACGCCCTCATCATCTTCATCGCCGGCTTCCTCTTCACCTGGGACCAAGCGCTCTACACGATGCTCTCCATTTACGTCGCCGGGCGCGTCGTCGACGCCATTTTCACCCGGCACATCAAGCTCACCTTGCTCATCGTCACCAATCGCGGAGACGAGGTGCGCGAAGCGTTGCTCAAACAGATCGTCCGCGGCATCACCGTCCTCGAAGGGGTCGGCGCCTACTCCAAAGAAAAAAAGACGGTCCTCATGACCGTCGCCACGCGCTATGAACTGCCGCTCATCAAATCGCTCATCCGCCAGGCAGACCCGCACGCCTTCGTCAACATCATGCAGACGGTGGAAGTCGTCGGTGCCTTTACCCGCCTCCCGTAAAGCGCGGTCGCCGGCGCCCGTTTCCTCGACCGGCACCCGCCAAAACCCGGGCGATCCGGCGGATCAGCCGCCGATATACGACATCTCGACTTTCTTCTTTTGCCCGACCGGCCCGTCCGCTTTGCCCGCCGTGCCGGTACCGCGAAAATCGGTCGCCTTCAAGCGAATTTCCGAATAGTGATCGCTCCGCCCTTGCCAGATGGCGCGGATCGCCTCCAGGACGTCCGTATCGTCCGCGCCGTCCCGGAGGAGCGCGCGCAGATCAAACCCATCCGCGGCAAACAAACATGTATACAGCTTCCCGTCGGCCGAGAGCCTCGCCCGCGTACATGTACTGCAAAACGCTTGGGTGACCGAGCTGATGAAGCCGATCTCCGCCGTGCCGTCGACGTAGCGATAACGCTTGGCCACCTCACCGAAGTAGTTCGGCCGGACGGGTTCAAGCGGCATCTCGACGCGGATGCGCTCCAGAATCTCCCGACTCGGAACGACGTGATCCAGACGCCAGCCGTTCGTATTGCCGACGTCCATATACTCGATGAACCGAAGCGTGACGCCGAGGCTTTTAAAGTACCGGGCCATCGGCAAAATATCCTGATCGTTCTCTCCGCGCTTGACGACCATGTTGACCTTGACGTCAAGCCCTGCCTCTCGAGCCGCCTCGATGCCCCGAAGGACGATGTCCGGCGACACGCCGCGGCCGTTCATGCGGCCGAATGTCTGCGGATCGAGGCTGTCCAAACTGACGTTGACGCGTCTGAGCCCTGCCTCCTTAAGCGCACGGGCCTTTTTGGCGAGAAGCACGCCGTTCGTCGTCAAGGCGATGTCGGAAAGGCCGGAAATCCCGGAGATGTCCGCGATCCACGATTCCAGACCGTGGCGCAAAAGGGGCTCTCCCCCGGTGATGCGCACTTTTTCAACGCCCAAGGAGACGAACAAACGCACAAGGCGCGTCATTTCATCAAACGACAACAGCGCCGACGGCGGCAAAAACGCATAACCCGGGCCGAACACTTCGGCCGGCATACAATACGTGCACCGAAAATTACAGCGGTCGATGACCGAAACACGCAAATCCCGAAGCGGCCGCATTCGCAGATCTTTGAGCGCCCCGCTGGTCATTTCCGATCCCCTCGCCTCAGGCGACAGCCATTGATATCGCTATCATCGCACAATTTTGATCCCGGCGCAACCCTCTAGGGCATAACCCAACGGGATCAAGCGGATCACGTATCGCGCCCGAGCATTTGATAAAATAAAATCATCATCGAAGATGACGGGAAAGAGAGGGAAAACCGGATGAACATCCGTCTCAGCGACCCGTGGGAACGCTATTCGCGGCAAATTCTGTTTCACGGCATCGGCCTTGAAGGGCAAAAAAAATTAAAAGCGTCCCGCGTCGCCGTCGTCGGCGTCGGGGCTCTGGGCACCGTCATCGCCAATCATCTGACCCGCGCCGGCGTCGGCTTCATCCGACTGATCGACCGCGACTTTGTCGAACGCTCGAACCTTCAGCGGCAGATGCTCTTCGACGAATCGGACGCCGATCGCCTCGTCCCCAAGGCCATCGCTGCTCGAGACAAACTGCGCGCGGTGAACCGCGAAGTCGAGATCGAAGCGGTCGTCGACCACCTTTCCGCCGAAAACGCCGAAGCCCTCCTCACCGATGTCGAAATCATCCTGGACGGCACGGACAACTTCGCCGTGCGCTTGCTCATCAACGACGTTTCCGTCAAGCACCGGATCCCCTGGGTGCACGGCGCCGTCGTCCGCGCCCGGGGCATACACGCCTTTTTCCATCCGCCGAAGACGCCGTGCTACCGCTGCCTCTTCCCCCAGCCCCCGGAAGGAGGTGGAGAGACGTGCGACACCGTCGGCGTCATCGGGCCGATCGTCGACATCATCGCTTCCATGGAAGTCACCGCCGCCCTGAAATGGATCGTCGGCGCCGCAGATAGGCTCCCCACCTCGCTCGTCGACATCGATCTGTGGGAAAACGCCCACGCCGCCATCGACATCTCCGGCGCCAAGAACGCGAATTGCCCGGCTTGCGGCCTCGGCCGCTACGAATTTTTGGATGAGCGGCGCGGCGAAGCGATCTCATCCGTCCTCTGCGGAAGAAATGCCGTCCAGATCACGCCGTACGGCAGGCGAACCCTCGACCTCCACGCCGTTCGCGCGCGCTGGAACGCGCTCGGGCATGTGCGCGAAAGCCCTCATCTCCTTCGTCTTGAGCAAGAGGGACTCACGCTCACCTTGTTCCGCGACGGGCGGCTGATCGTCCAAGGAACGGACGACGTCGCTCATGCCGAACGATTATACGCCGAGTACGTCGGCCGTTGAAGGTCTTGATTTCCGGCGGGCTTATCCGGGGCCTCCCGTCGCGTTCGATCCGCCCTCGCTTTGCCTTTTTTTCCACTCCCGCATCATCGCATTGTATAACTTGTGCAGCGCACGCTTTTCAATGCGCGACACGTATGATCGCGAAATGCCGAGCGCTTTCGCCACCTCCCGCTGCGTCTGTTCCCGCTCACCGCTCAATCCGAAACGCCGAGCGATGACGTCCTTTTCGCGATCATCGAGCACATGCAGATAGCGGAGGATCTTTTCCTGTTCGATCTGCTGGTGAACTTGCTCTTCCACTTCCTCCTCTTCCGAAGCAAGCACGTCGATCAGGGTGATCTCGTTCCCCTCTTTATCTACTCCGACCGGGTCATGCAAAGACACGTCTTTACGTGATTTTTTCTTCGAACGGAGATACATGAGGATCTCATTTTCGACCACCTTAGACGCGTAAGTCGCCAACTTCGTCCCCTTCTCCGGCTGAAACGTATCGATCGCTTTGATCAACCCGTACGAACCGATCTGAATCAGCTCATCGTAATCTTCGTGCGTCAAGTCAAACTTTTTGACGACGTGCGCCACAAGACGCAGGTTATGCACAATCAAACGATGGCGTGCCTCCGGATCACCCTCCATCAAGCGGCTGATCGCTTTGGCTTCTTCATCTTCCGAGAGCGGATGAGGAAAGGCATTGTTCTTCAAATGTGAAATCAAAAATGAAAACTCTTTCAGCAGATAGGCGATCAGCCCAAACAGCGACAAACGCCCCACCTCCCGGTCCGATACTTTCAATCTATGACCGGGGGACGGGGCGTTTGCCAGTCCATGGGGTTACGGTTGCTTTTGCGTAAGCGCAAAACGTTCGGCTCGCCGGACGGACCCGGCGGCATATCCGATTCCGGGTTTTCGAGCGCCGAGGTGCCGAGTTTCGCCGCCGCCATCATGTCCGCCACCGCCTCCGTGACCATCGGCAAGTACAGCGCCACCCGGTCTCCCTTCTTGAGGCCCAGACGCTTCAACCC
>JADBKT010000018.1 GCA_014896255.1 Hydrogenibacillus sp. | reverse complement strand
GCGGCGCTGCTCATCGTCGCCGCCTGCGGCGGAAAGACAGAGACGACCGATTCCGGCGCGAAAGACTCCTCGACAGGGGCCGCCGGACCGCAAAGCGGCGCCCAAACGCAGCAAGTGCTCGTCTTTGCCCGCGGCGGCGATTCCGTGTCGCTTGATCCGGCGACCGTCACCGACGGCGAGTCGCTTCGGGTGACGAAGAACATCTTGGAACCTCTCCTGCAATATGCGCCGGATAGCTTTAAGGTCCAGCCGGCGCTGGCCGAGGATTGGAAAGTCAGCGACGACGGGCTCGTGTACACCTTTTACTTGCGAAAAGGCGTCAAGTTTCACGACGGGACCGATTTCAACGCCCAGGCCGTCGTTTACAACTTCAAGCGCTGGGTGAACCCGAATGACCCGCATTACGCCGAATTTGAATATTATCAATCGCAATTCGGCGATTTGATCCAAGACGTGGTGGCCGTCGACGAATATACGGTCGAATTTCATCTGAAAGAAAAACAAGCCCCGTTCTTGCAGAACATCGCCATGGATCCCTTCGCCATTGCCTCTCCGGCGGCGCTTGAAAAATACGGCGCCGACTTCGGCCGCCATCCGGTCGGCACAGGACCGTTCGTGTTCAAAGAGTGGAAGCCCAAACAGTCGATCACACTGGAGCGCAACCCTGACTATTGGGGCGGCGCGCCGAAGCTCGAACGCGTCGTTTTCACCGTCATCGAGGACAACTCGGCACGCCTGCAGGCGTTAAAGTCCGGCGACGTGGACATGATCGAGGGCGTGTTGCCGAGCGACGTTCAAGCGCTGAAGCAAGACACCCGTTTCCAAGTATGGGATCGCCCGCCGAACAACGTCGGCTACCTCGGAATCAACACGAAGAAAAAACCGTTCGACGACCCGCGCGTTCGCCAGGCGGTCGCCTATGCGATCGACAAGCAAGGGCTGATCAACGCATTCTACAGCGGCCAGGCCGAACCGGCCAAAAACCCCATGCCGCCGACGATCGCCGGTTACAATGATGCCGTCCAGGACTACCCGTTTGACTTGGAGAAGGCCAAAGCGCTGCTTCAAGAAGCCGGCTACGACGGACAGGAAGTGCTCTTTTACGCCATGCCCGTCTACCGACCGTACATGCCGAACGGGCCGAAGGTGGCCGAAGCGATCCAAGACAACTTGAACAAGATCGGCTTGAAGTCGAAGATCGTTTCGCCGGAGTGGGCGGTCTATCTCGACGATCTCAAGCAAGGCAAGCAGCATCTCTTCCTTCTCGGCTGGATCGGCGACAACGGCGACCCCGACAACTACCTGTATGTGCTTCTCGATAAAGACAACGCCGGCGGTTCCAACCGATCGTTCTACGACAGCGAAGAGGTGCACCAGCTGCTCGTTCAAGCCCAACAGGAAGTCGATCCGTCCAAACGCGAGGATCTGTACCGCCAGGCGCAAGAGATCATCCACCGCGACGTGCCGATGGTGCCGCTTGTCCATTCGATCTCTTCGCTCGCCGGGAAGGTGTCGATTCAAGGCTTTGTCCCGCACCCCGGCGGAAGCGACAAGCTGACGAACGTCTACATCGAAGAGTAAACCGTTGCGACGGAAGCCCATCGGCGCCGGACGCGCAAGACGGCGCCGATGGTTTCATCATTTTTTAGATCACCTATCCGAGGTGTCCCACATGTTGCAGTATACGTTGCGCCGTTTGACCATGCTGCTCCCGGTGTTGTTCGGCATGTCGATCATCGTCTTCGGCATCATCCACCTTATCCCCGGCGATCCGGCGACAACGATCCTCGGCGAGCGGGCCACGCCGGAGGCGGTCGAGCGCCTGAACGCCGAGTTCGGCTTGAATGAACCGCTCCCGGTTCAATATGGGCTGTTTGTCAAACACATCTTAAGCGGCGATCTGGGGACCTCACTGCGCACCAATCGCCCCATCGCCGAGGAAATCTGGCCTTACCTCGCGGCGACGTTGGAGCTCACCTTGGCCAGTATGGCCATCGCCGTGTTCTTCGGCATCAATCTGGGGATCGTCAGCGCCTGGCGGCAAAACAGCGGCATCGACTACGCGGCGATGCTCATCGCCTTGATCGGCGTGTCGATCCCGGTGTTTTGGCTGGGGCTGATGGAACAATGGCTCTTTGCCGACGTCCTGCACTGGTTTCCCTCGACCGGGCGCGACAACGCCCGTGATCCGGTGACGGCGATCACCCATCTGTATCTCCTCGACAGTTTGATCGCCGGGCGTATGGACCAGTGCGTCGATGTGCTCCGCCACTTGGTCTTGCCCGGCGTGGCCTTAGGAACCATCCCCATGGCCGTCATCGCCCGCATTTCGCGCTCCTCGATGCTTGAGGTGATGCGCGCGGATTATGTCCGGACGGCGCGGGCCAAAGGGGTGACCGGTTTTTGGCTCATCTACAAACACGCGTTGAAAAACGCCATGATCCCGATCGTCACCGTCATCGGCATGCAGTTCGGCTTCTTGCTCGGCGGCGCCGTGCTCACCGAGACGATCTTCGGCTGGCCCGGCATCGGCCGGTACATCTACGAGGCGATCAGTTTCCGCGATTACCCCGTCATTCAATCGGGCATTCTGGTCGTGGCGACGATGTTCGTCCTCGTCAATTTGATCGTCGACCTCTTGTACGCCTGGCTCGATCCGCGCATTCAATATCGATGACGGACAATCGTCGAGTTGCCCACAAGAACGGAAAGGAAGGCACCCCATGACGACACCGCAGGTGATCCTATCCGGCGATCCGGAAGTAAGCCCGGAAGTCCTGCCGGTACAAAGCGGGCCCGGTCTGATCCGCAGGCTTTTTGCGCATCGGTTTTTTCAGTGGGGGATGACGGTCCTCGCCCTGTTGATCCTGCTCGCCGTTTTTGGACCGACGTTGTCGCCGTATGAACCCAATACGACGGTGCTGGGCGAGACATTGAAACCGCCTTCCAGGGAGCATTGGTTCGGTACGGACGACCTGGGGCGTGACGTGTTCACCCGCGTCGCTTACGGCGCGCGCATCTCGCTGTGGGTGGGACTCGCCGCCGTGTCCGGGGCGGTCGTCATCGGCACCCTGCTCGGTCTTTTGGCCGGTTACTTCGGCCGCTGGGTCGATTCGCTGATCTCCCGCATGTTTGATATCATGTTCGCCTTTCCGAGCATCCTGTTGGCCATCGCCATCGTCGCCGTCATGGGCGGAGGACTCATCAAGGCGCTCATCGCCGTGTCGATCATCAACATCCCGACGTTCGGACGGCTGGTCCGCTCCCGCGTTCAGCAGCTCGTCCAAGAAGAGTTCGTGCAGGCCGCCCGGACGATCGGCCTCGGCGACGGGACGATCATCATACGCCATGTGTTGCCCAATACGTTTGCGCCGATCATC
This sequence comes from Hydrogenibacillus sp., assembly GCA_014896255.1. GTDB lineage: Bacteria > Bacillota > Bacilli > Thermicanales > DSM-22653 > Hydrogenibacillus. The sequence continues at coordinate 8,044 of JADBKT010000018.1, read as the reverse complement.
GTTCAAGGTTCGCTCGGCATCGCCACGGCCATCCTGGAAGCGGCGGCACTCGGGTTCCTCGGCCTTGGCGCCCAGCGTCCGACGCCGGAGTGGGGCCGGATGCTCTCCGACGCCCGGGAGTATTTTCAAAACGCGCCGTGGACGGTCTTTTTCCCCGGGCTTTTGATCATGCTCACCGTGCTCGCCTTCAACATGATCGGCGACGCGCTGCGCGACGTGCTCGACCCGCGCATGAAGTCTTGATGCTGTCTCTCCGGCGACGATAAACAGGCACCCGGCGGCTCATCGCCGCCGGGTGCCTGTTGCGTTTGAGAAGCCTTCCGACATTCTGTTACTCGGCGCGTTTCCCGAAGTTGTTCAGGATGTAGGAGATGTCCAAGAGGTCGACTTCGCCGCTCCGCGTAATATTTGCTGCGCTTTCACGGGCGTTTTGCCACGGCGAGCGCTTCCCGAACATCTTGGCTGTCCATTGCAGATCGACCAGATCGACGGCTCCGTCTCCGTTGACGTCTCCGGCGATCAACACCGGAATTTCAAGCGTGATCGATCCGCTGACGTGGACGATCATGCGCTGTGTGAAATGACCCGGTACACGGATGACGATCGTATACGGTCCGCCTTGCGGCAGCTCGATCGTGAAGGTGCCGTCCGCATGCACCGTTCCGTTCGCGACGGCTTGCCCTTCCGCATCTAAAGCCTCAGCGGTTACGCGATGCGTGCCGTCCGGACCTTCGTACCAGACGGTATCGTAGGTGACCCCCTCGCCGAACGCTTCGGCCAATATGCGGCCCGTCAATGCATAGGGCGGAACACCCGGTTCATCGCCAGGGGTCCCTCCACCGTCACCGGGCGCACCTTCGTCGTCCCCCGGCGTCCCCTCGTCGGGAGGTGTGCCTCCGTCATCGCCCGGGGCACCTTCATCGTCACCGGGGGGTCCTTCATCATGACCGCCGCCGGTATTGTCCTCCGGCTCAACCACCGGCATGACGATGCTCGAAGCGTCGCCGACGGCAACATCCTGACCGTCGCTGGAAAGCATGCGAATGGGCGTAAGCGTGATCGGCAGTTGACCGGCGGCACCGGCGGTAAAATCAAACTGCGCAAGCGCACCCGTTCCCGTGAAGCCCGGGATGTCGCCGACGAGGGTAATCACGTAATCGGCCCGCACCATTCCGTCTTTCAGGGGGGTCAGAATGCGGTGGATCATCGCGTCGACGCTTTCGTTGTGAGACCGTTGCCAGTTTTGAACCGCTTCACCGACGCGAAATGCGCCCGCCTCCAGGTTGGCCGGATACAGAAGACTGAACTGAACGGCGTACACATCGACCGCATGGGCAAGATCGGCCGTTACGGTAAATGACTCCCCGGGCACGATGGTTTCCTTGTTCACGGCCAAGCTCAACGTCGGGAAAGCTTGATCATCGCCAGGCACACCTCCGTCATCGCCGGGCATTCCTGTATCGTCACCGGGTTCGGCTCCGATATACACCCGGCCCGGCGCATACGCCTCAATCGTATTTCCGTACGCATCGTGAGCGCGAACGAGGATCAACGCCCCGTCGACCGCAAGTCCGCTCGGGATCGTCCACTGCCCGAGGTATTCGCCCGGTGCGATCTCCGCCATGGCGATCGCGTTCTGATCCGACCGTCCGGTGATGTTGAGCGGCAGCTCGATGCGGAAACTCACATCAAGCCCTTCATCACCTACGGCCCGCACCGTGAGCGTCTCACCCGCTTTGAGATGCACGTCTTCGGTCGGCTCGACGATCGTCAAGTTCGGAAGTCCATCCGACATATACACCGTTCTCGTCACCGTGGTCGTATTGCCGGCCAAGTCGTACGCCACGACGACGATTGTGTTTTCGCCACGGTCGAGGAAAAGGCGATGGTCAAACGTGCCGTCTGCGGCAACCTCGGCCACTTGTTCATTCACCGTCAATCGATCGAAATGCGCGTCACGGGTGGAGCCGGTGACATGGACGACCTCACGGTTGGTGCGGAACCCGTCGACCGGCTGTTCGACCGTAAGCTCGGGCGGCGTCTGATCCAAGATGACGCGCACCGGCGTCGATCGATCGGTCCACTTGCCGTTGACTTGCGCCTCGGCGGTCAAGACATTCTCGCCGTCGTGCAGCGTCACCGTGAGCGCGAAGATCCCGTTTTCCACCGTAGCCTCTCCGGCCAACGCATCGCCGTTATAGAGGCGCACCGTCGCGCCATCGACGACCAGCGTCCCGCGAACGGTCACTTCGCTTTGGTTCGTGTACGTCCCGTCGGCCGGCTCGGTGATCACCGGTACCCCGACCGGATAGCGGACCAGCGCACGGATCAAGAAGTTGCCCTGATCGGCGGAGGCCTGTGACCAGTCGCCGTCCACATACTGCCAGTTGCGCCCGGAATTCGGCCCGGTCTCGTCGGTGGCCAATCCGGGCACGTTCGGATAGCTTCCGGCCTGGATGTAGGCGAGGTAGAAGTCTCCCTCGACCATCACCGGCTCAGGCAGCGTCACGACCGTCCAGCTGCCGTCGCGTTTCGCCTGCGCGTCAAACGGACCGGCGATCATGCGGCCCGGCGCGCCTCCCTTACCGCTCGCGTCAAAAATCGCGACCTTAAACGCCGTCCCGCCCGGAGTCGGCCAAGTCGTATCCCAGAACCGGAACAGCCCGCCGACGACCTGCACTTGAGGATATTCCGGCATCATCCGCACGGCCCAGCCATTCCCCGGATCGTAGTACGCCCAAGCGTTGTCCACGGCACCGCTGTCGTAGGCGATCACGCCGTCAAAACCGATAAACGGCTTCAGCGCAATCTCCACGGATGTCGCGGCGTTCCCCGGCACGTGCACCGGCACTTTCTTCAGGTAATACTCGGGATGGGACACGGACAGCGTATAATCGCCTTCATACAGCTCAAGGGTAAAGTGCCCGTTTTGGTCCGTCACCGCCGGGGAGACGTGCGCGTCTTCAAGCACGAGCACCTTGGCCCCGGAGATCGGTTCACCGGTTCGCTCGTCGACGACGACGCCGTCGATCGTGCCGCGCGGAATCGGCGTAAGGTTAAAGTAGACGCGCGTCGTCTGGTGGTCGGTGATGGTGACCGGTTTTTCCTCGGCATAGTAGCCGTACGCCTCGGCCCGGAGCGTATAATCCCCGGCGGCATGCTTCAAGGTAAAACGCCCGGTCACCGGATCGGTCTTCGTCGCCCGACCGGTTTCCACCACCGTCACCGTCGCCGTGACGGGAAGGGCGCTCGGTGCGGCGAATGCGATCGCGGCATCCCCCATGCCTGCATCCGCCCCCACCTGATCCGGTGGCGTGATATGCACATCCGGATCGGCATAGGACGGAATGGCCTTGTCGACGTCTTTGGCCTTGGGCATCTCTTCGCTGGGCGCTCCCTGTGGACCGAGATCCGTATTGACGTGCGTCGCAAACACCTGGAACGCGTCCAGATACCACCCTGCGTAATTCCAGCTCGAATCGCTATAAAAGCGGAAGCGAATCTGCACCGTATTCCCGACGTACGGATCAAGATCGATGCGCACCGGCGACCATTGTTTGCCGCGGGTGACGTGCGAGTACACGGCGAGCTGCTCCCAGGTACGACCGCCGTCGCGCGAGATTTCCACGTACGCCTTGTCCCAGGTCGTTTCGATCTCGTACCAATGATAGAAGCTCAATCCCGCGTGCTCTGCCGTGGTGAGATCGATCGGCGGCGAATAGAGCGACGCGTTCATATTGTTCACGTAATTGCCGACAAGCCCGGTCGCCCAGACGTTCGACGGCGTAAACGCGCGCATCGGCCCGCTCTTCGGTTCGCCGCGCTCCCAAATGTCGTTTTGTCCGGAGTGCGTCCAACCGTTGTCGTCCGGACCGTCAAAGTTGTCCTGGAAGATGATCGGCGGGACGTTCACATGGACTGTGACGGGCGCGGAAGCCTCGCCTTCACGATCGCCGTAATCGCGCGCACGGACGACATACGCGTAGCTCCCGCTTTCGGCGGCAAGGTCGAACGCGCTGGCGTCTTTCGTCGTGGTTACACGGGTGAATGCGCCATCCGCGTTGGCCCGATAGATGACGTAGTCTTTCACGTGCGCGTCATTGACAGGATCCCAAGTCAGCCGAACATGACCGAGATCGTTCGCCGCTGCCCGAACGTTCTCGGGGGCTTGCGGCGGTTCATCGCTCGGTCCGACGATCGCAATATCGTCAATAAACCATCCGTCATACTGGACCGACGGGTCGCTGACCAAATTCCAAATCACGTAGACAATCTGTCCGACATACGGCGTAAGGTCGATGTCAACTTTTTCCCAGGACCGCTTACGACCGGTGAACTCGGCGACCTTGACGGGCTCATAGTCGCTGGACGCTTTGGCGATGTAGACGCGCCCAAGATCGTAGCGGTTCTCCAAATCGTACCAGTGCCAGAACGTCAGCAGCGCCATACCCTCATGATCCGTGAGATCGATCGGCGGCATCATCGCCCAAGCGTTGGTGTTGGGCTGGTAGGTGCCGGTCAAGTTCGATGCGAGCACATATTCCCCGCTGTGCGCGCCGCGAGGACCGGTCTCGGGTTTCCCGCGGCTCCAGCTGTTGTTCGTGCCCCCGGTCTGGAAGCCGAACCAATCGTGCTCAAAATCTTGGACATTACCGGGCTTGACGCCCCTCAGCACGTTGATCGTATAGACATCGGCCTGAACGACATTGTTCCCGTAATCGTTGGCCCGGATATAGTACTCGACGCCGCTTGCGCCGACGATGGAGCCGGGGATCACCGCTTCGTAGACGCCGTCGCGGTAGTCGCCGGAGACGCGCTGCATGGGGAGGTAGAGCCAGTATGCGCTCCCTTTCGGCTTGGCGAACAATTCGACGGCCGTGACGGAAACGTTGTCCGTGACGCGCGCGCGCACCGGCACATCGTATCCGATGAACGCCTCTCTCACCGGCTCATGTTCAATGACCGGCGGTTCAAAATCTTCCCCGCCCGTCGTCACCCGTCCTTCGACCGTTCCGATGCCGGTAAGCACCGCCGACACGGCGTCGAAGACGTTGACGAGGCCGTAGCCGTAGCCGTTGTTCGGATGATCGCGGTACTGGTTGTCCGTCAGGGGAATCGCCGTATCTTTTAAGATCTGCTCGACGTCACTGACGGTAAGCGACGCGTTGGCCTGCATGACGAGCGCGGCGGCCGCGGCGACGTGCGGGGTGGCCATCGACGTGCCGTTCCACCCGCCTTCATATCCGCCGCCCGGAACGCTGGAGCGAACGTTGACGCCCGGTGCGGCGATATCCGGTTTGATCTGCCCGTATGGGGACGGCCCACGTCCGGAAAAGCTCGCCAGCTCATTGTTGACGTTGACCGCCCCGACGGCAAACGACTCCGGATAGTTCCCGGGACTCGCCACCGTGCCTGCGCCCGGTCCGTCGTTTCCGGCGGCAAACGCCGGAAAGATCTGCGCCGCCCGCCAGGCGCGAACCATCGGCAGATACCATTCATCCAGGCCGGGGCCGCCGCCCCACGAATTGTTCACGACGTCCGGCGCCATCTCCGGGTGCAAGCGACCTTGCGAATCCCGTGGCGCGATGATCCACTCGCCGCCGCGCAAGAGGATCTGGTCCGTCGTCGACGGGTTAAACACGCGGACGGCGATCCACTTCGCGCCCGGCGCGACGCCGATAATGTTTTCGCCCGCCTCGTCCGAACCGACCATCGTGCCCATTGTGTGCGTGCCGTGGCCGTGCGTGTCGACCGGGCGCGATGCGCCGCTGTGCGCGTCATACCAGCTGAGCGCCGGATCTCCGGTTAAGCCGCGCCATTTGCGCGCCAGCGCCGGATGGTTGCCGTCGACGCCGGTGTCGAGGTTGGCCACGACCATTCCTGTCCCGTCGATGCCGAGCGCCCACGCCTGTGGCGCGCCGACGCGCTCGATGTTCCATTCGATCGCGCCGCCCGTCGGGTGCTTGTCTTGTGCCGTCTTCAGAGGCGTTTCGTCGACCAGGAAGCGCTCCCGATTGGGCAAAATTTTGGCGACTTCACTGAAGGAGGCGATTTTCTCCATAATGTCTTGCGTCGAGGTCACCGCGACGGCATTGACGATGAAGAAGGATTCGTAATCTTTGACTTCACCGGTCCGTTTCATTTCATCCAGGAATTCGATCAATTGTGCCTGCGTGTTCACCGCCGTTTCGCGCAATGCGGAGACGACGTGGTTGCGAACGGTGAGCTTGCGCATCGCCGCCGATTCCCCTTTGGTCAACGAAAGCTTTTCGGCGGCCCGCGCAACGCTGTCCACATCGGTCTGTTCCGTCATTTTGACGAGATAGGTCACATACTTCTCGCCTTTGAACGACATTTGGAGATCTGCATCGATCTTCTGAGCCAACACATCCGCCTTTGCCGTAAGGGCTTTCGCGGGTTTGGGCGTGATCGCCAGATCCGCCGCCAATGTCGGCGTCACGGATGCGAACATGAGGATGATCGCCCATACGGCGCTCCACACCGCGCGCCTTTTGCGCTTGTGCATCTGTCCTTCCGGCCTCCTCTTTTTATCATCGTATCTTTTGAGCGGATCAACAGATGAATCTCCAAGCCATGACGACCCAAAATGTAAGCGCTTGCAAATCGCCAAAAATGTATGCGCCTTGCCCGAATCGCACCCCCTTCAAACTCTGGTCAAAACGGTAGACGGCAGGAGCCGACACATCCGGATGTCGTCGGCGCATCACCTCCCTTCCGAGAGTCCCGACAGTCTGCTCATGACCACGGCCAGTTCGGCCCGTGTCGCCGGATCCAGCGGCGCGAACCGATCGGCGCCTTTTCCTTGGACCATCCCCGAGGCATGCAGTTCCAAGATCGCCGGCTTGGCCCAAAAACCATCCGGTACATCGCCAAACACCCGCTCATCCGCCGGATGAAACGAAAGCCCCGTACGATGAAGCGCCTTCACCATGATCGCCGCCATTTCTGCCCTCGTAATCGGCCGATCCGGGGCAAAGTGCCGCTTGCCGTCCTTCTCCTCGCCGGCGATCAACCCTTCGGCTACCGCCGTTTCGGCGTAATCGAAAGCCCAATGGCCACGCGGCAAATCGGTGAACGTGGCTTGCTTTTCTTGCTTCATCTCCAACCCCAACGCTTTCACCATCATCACGGAAAATTCCGCCCGCGTCATCGCTTTGTTCGGCCGGATGTCGCCGTCAGGCGTTCCCCGCAATACGCCGCGCCGAACGAGCTTCGCCAATCCGTCATGCGCCCATGAGACGCGCTTTAGGGCATCCTGATCCCGAAACTGGCCGAGGACTTCGGTCGACGTCGCGGATGGATGGGGACGGTCCTGTTCTTTTGGCTGCTCACCGACGCGGTAGCGCTTGTCTTCCGGCTGAGTTTTGCTCCCGTCCACACCGCGATAAGCGATGGTCAGCGTGTTTGCTTCATGCAAAATGTTTTTCCCTGCGTTTTTGGGGAGGATGATGATGGATTTTTCCTGCTCGAACGTCACGCCGTCTCCGCTTGCGGCTTCAAATACGAACGTCCCGAGCTTGGCATAACCGGAAAACAAACCGTGCGTCTCCTGGGGGGGAAGCGACTGCGCCCACTCGAGCACCCCTTTTTGCCCGTCGATCCGCTTGGCATAGGTCATCGGACGGACCGCTTCCGGAAAGACGGCCGACGTCGCCCAGCCGCTTTCGCTTTCGATCAGCTTGGCGCTGTTAGGATCGTACGTCAACCGCACTTGAAATCCTTCCAGACCGCCGAAGGGGCCGGTAAAGTTCTCCAACCACACCGAAACCTCAAATCGCTCACCCGGTGCGACCGTCGTGTCGGAGGCGACGAGACGCACCCGGCCCAGCGGCGGCACTTCCGCTCCTTTCGCCGTGTTTTGGGCAGCGGCTTGTCCGACCCAAAACGACCAGATGAGCAACAAAACACACCCCATCACTCCCCGTCTTTTTCTTTTCGGCGGCAATCGATCGACAGGTAGGCGTTCCATCCGACCGCTCCTCCTCATCCAAAAAATCACAGGGATCTTTTTCAAGATCATATA
>JADBKT010000017.1 GCA_014896255.1 Hydrogenibacillus sp. | reverse complement strand
GTATGCCCAAGCGGACCATGCTGCGGATGAAGAAAAGTCCGATATGCCCGCGTCTTTGAGCGTGTCTTATCATGCGGCGATACCGTATCGCTTTGGAAGCACGGAAGGCATCTCGTCATCGGCGCTCGTCCGGGCGTTTTCCGTTCCGGATCCTCCGGAGACGCGCATCGACGGAACGAAGACGCAAAAAGTCAATGCCAAGCCGGGACAAATCTGGGAGACGGTTGTGCTGCCGCTTTATACCGTTTATCGGTTGACCTTCGAGAAACCCAACAATCACGCGTGGATCTGGATCCCGACCGGCGTCTGCGCTTTGGGTTATGTTTTGTAAATGGGCGATGGGCTGTTCCGACCGATCGCGCCGGGGAGGCATGATTCAGTGCTTACTTTATCGGGGGCCGGGTTTCTCGTGCTCGGCGGTCTTGTCCTTTTTACCGTGATCATGGGGCTGCTTGCGCGCCAAAACGGCATAACCTATCAAAAAGGCGGCCGTACCTACGTCGGCTTCGTCGGCATCTCCGCCATCGCCATGATGGACCTGTTGGCGTCGGTGTTCTACGGGCCAGGGGAAGCGTTCCGCTACGTCGGTTATGATGCGATGTTCTTTCTCATCTTGACGTCGGTTTTGATCGCCCTCTACGCCTTCAGCATGACGGAGATCGCGGAAATCTTGGAAGGACTCGGCCAAAAAGGCGGCGGGGTGTATACGGTTACTTACCTCGTCTTCGGCCAGACCCTCTCCATGATCGCCGTGGCCTCGATTCTCGTCGACTACATCAATATGGCCGCCTTGTCGTCCATCAGCGCGGTGGAGAACTTCTCCGCCGTCGTGCCGATCCGGGAGCCGCTGAAGATCCCCTTGGAGCTCGTCATCGTCTGGGCGCTCGCCATCATCAACCTCATCGGCATTCGGGCCAGCGTGTGGACGACCTTCGGCGTGTTCATGTTTTTGGGTTATGCCCTGGTGGCGGCGGCCATGCTCGGACTGGGGGGCTTGAATGCCGACGTCATGGGGCGCATGGTCGAAGGCATCTGGACGCCGGTACAAACGCTCCGAAGTATGGAGCTTGCACCTATGCTCGGTTACCTCGTCATCGGCGTCGGTTCGACGATTCTGGCCTATTCCGGCATCGAGACGGTGTTGCAAACGCAAAAAGCGGTCGAAAACTGGAAAGTGATCCGCAAGGCGTATTTGTTCCTCGTCGGCCTAAACGGTCTCCTCATCCCGGCGGTCGGGATCCTCGCCATCGCCCACGTCCCGAATCCGGGGGCGCATGTGGAAGGGTTGATCACCTACTACGCCCTGGAGATCGGCGGACAAGCGATGGGCGTGATCATGGTTCTGGCGGCGGCATTGGCGCTCGCCTTTGCGATGAACACGGCGTTTGTCGGCGGAACGGAACTCCTCACGGCGATCGCCGAACGCTACGGACTCGCGTTCCTTTTGCGAACCAACCGGGTCGGCGCGCATTACGTGATCATTCTCTTTCTGGCGCTCACGTTTACGGTCCTGATCCTCATCACCCAAGGATCGGCGACGCTCGTCTCGGACATGTTCGCCGTCGGGCTCCTCGCGAGCTTTGTCCTGAATCTGCTCGCCCTTGTCGTATACCGTTTCACCGAAGGATATACGGTGATGAAAAGCTACCGCACGAGCGTCGTGAAGAACGTCTTTTTGATCCTGGCTTTCGCGGCGGCCCTCGTCTACGTGGCCATGAACAAGGTGCACGGGACGATGCTGTGGGTCGGCGCCGCGGTGTTCATGATCGCCCTGGGTTTCATCGCGGCACGCTTTTTGGCCAACCCGGACGTTCGATACGAGACGCAGTTCAATACGATGGATGAGGTCTTGGCGTACGTGGAACGGTTGCCCGGCGAGGCGCTCAACGTACGCTTTGCTCGACCGCGGGAACAGTTTAAGGAAGAATCGGATACGGTCTACATCACGTTGGCCTTGCTCCGTCTGCGGCCGCCGGGGCGTCGCTCGGAGGGTCACTTTGTCCTCCCGTACTCGTCGATGTGGGGCGTGGTGAAAGAAATGGAGGCGGTCATCGGCAAGCTCCGGCAAGCCCATCCGGAAAAGCGATTGATCGTCCATTTCGGTTGGCCGCTTTCGTCGTGGTGGGAACGGCTGTCGATGGGCCTCATGGTGCACCGCTTGGTGATGATGCCGAAGCGGTTTCCGGATCTGGAGTATCACATCGATTATGTGCCGCGTGCGCCCAAGCGCCGGTCGAAAAAGGCCGACGGTCGGCGGGGGGAAGGCCGAGACCGGCTGCATAAGCCTTGAGGTCCGAGCTTCGGCACGGTTCAACCGTTGTCGCCGGTGGGCAGGCGCGGTTCCGGGCCGTCTCTCTCCTGCATAAACGGACAATGAGATGACGTTCGTCCGAAGGGAGGAGGGACGATGGGCATGTCACGTGACGGGGCATATGTCGTCACGTTGTTCTCGTTTGCGGTGATCGTCTACGTGCTGCTGGTGATGGTCGCGTAAAGCCCGTTCGCTCGGCGCGTTCATCTTGAACGACGTGCATTGAATGTCGTGCAAAATTCGCCCGCTTTTTGGGCGGTTCTTTTTTTGTCCAGGCATTGCATAATTATGCTGATTGATGTATCCTAATTCATATCATCCGGACGGACGAAAAGAGGGATGGTGATGGACGGCGTGCAGGCGGCCATCGTCGGCACGGGATACGGCAGCGTCGAGCTTATCCGCTTGCTCACGCGCCATCCGCGTGTTAAGGAGATTCGGGTGTTCACGCATTCGCGTGAAGGGGAGGCGCTTGAGGAAATCTATCCCCATCTGGAAGGGATCCTGGATGTGACCCTGGAGCCGTTTGCTCCGGAGCGCGTCACGGACGCGGGCGACGTCGTCTTTTTCGGTACGCCGGCGGGGGTGAGCGGAGCGCTCGCGCCATCCCTTCTGGAAGCCGGACTTCGGGTCATCGATCTGTCCGGGGACTTTCGCCTGCGCGACGGGGCGCGTTATGAGACGTGGTACGGCCGCCCGAGCGCGCCGAAGCGCTGGCTGGATCAGGCGGTCTACGGTCTTGCCGAAATCGCCCGGGATGAGGTCCGTAAAGCGCGCCTCGTCGCCAACCCGGGCTGCTATCCGACGGCGGCGCTCCTCGCCCTTTATCCGCTGGTCCAGGCGCAGGCCGTCGACCTGGATACGCTCGTCCTCGACGGTAAATCCGGCGTCTCCGGCGCCGGGCGCGGCGTGTCGCTCGGCGTGCACTTCAGCGAGGTGAACGAAAACGTCAAAGCGTACAAGGTCGGCGTGCACCAGCACATCCCGGAGATCGAGCAGGCCGTCGAAGGGTGGGCCGGTCGTCCCGTCTCTCTCGTCTTCGTGCCGCACCTCGTGCCGATGACCCGCGGCATTTTGATGACCGTCTACGCGCGGTGGATCGGGGGGGCCGTGCCGGATACCGAGGGGCTGTTGGAGCTGTACCGAAGGCAGTATGCCGATGCGCCGTTCATCCGCGTCCTTCCGGCAGGGCGCCAGCCGGCGACGAAGGGCGTCTACGGGACGAATTTCGTCGACCTGGGGGTGGCGTTCGACGGGCGGACGAAGACGGTCATCGTCACGGCGGCGATCGACAACCTCGTCAAAGGGGCCGCCGGTCAGGCGGTGCAGAACATGAACGTGATGTTCGGTTGGGCGGAGACGCTGGGGCTCCTTGACGTGCCGCTGTTTCCGTAAACGGAGGCCATGGTTCACGCGAAGGCGCGCGGACGAAGACGTAAAGAAAAACAAAAGAGGTGTCCAGGAGTGGGGAAACGCCTGTTGACCGAAACGCCGGTGATCTCGGCAGAGAAAGCGGTGAAGATGCTGCCGCAAGGGTTTTACGCCGGCGGCGTGCACGTCGGAATCAAACGGAAACGGCGCGATGTCGGCTGGATCGTCTCCGAAGTGCCGGCCGTCTCGGCGGCCGTCTACACGCAAAACGCCTATCCCGCGGCGCCGATCGTCGTCATGCGCGAGACGTTCGGGCAAAGCGGCAGACTTTCCGGCGTGATCGTCAATTCCGGAAATGCGAACGCGCTTACCGGCGAGGCGGGCCTCGCCGATGCCTACGCCATGCAGCGCGCCTTTGCCGAGCGGATCGGCGTAAGACCGCAAGAAGTGGCCGTCGCCTCCACCGGGGTGATCGGCGTTCGTCTGCCGATGGAGCGCGTCTTAAGCGGCATCGCGGCGGTGCCGGTGCCGCCGGAAAAAGACCCGGAGGCGTTTGCCGAGGCCATTTTGACGACGGATACAACGGTGAAGGCGGCGGCGCAGGCCGTCACCGTCGACGGCAAGGAGGGACTCATTGTCGGGTTTGCCAAAGGATCCGGGATGATTCGCCCGAACATGGCGACGATGCTCGCCTTTCTCCTGACCGACCTTGCCGTCGATGAGGCGGCGCTCACCCGGGCGTTCCGGGACGCGGTGCGGCGCACGTTCAATCGCGTCTCCGTCGACACCGACGCGAGCACGAACGACATGGCGCTCGTGATGGCGAGCGGCCTGGCGGGAGGCGCGCCGATCACCGCGGATCATCCGGCGTATGAGACGTTTGCCGAAGCGCTGTTCCAGGTGAGCCGCGCGCTCGCGCGAAGCATCGCGGGGGACGGCGAAGGGGCGACGAAATTGATCGAGGTCGCCGTCTTCGGCGCCCGGGACGAGCAGGCGGCGGAGACGTTGGCGATGGCCGTCGTCGAGTCGCCGCTCGTGAAAACCGCCGTCTACGGCGAAGATCCGAACTGGGGGCGCATCGTCGCCGCGCTCGGAAAAAGCGGCGCGGCGTTTGACCCGGGCGGCGTGCGCGTCGCTTTGGGCGACGTCGTCGTCTTCGCCGACGGCGCGGCCGCCGCGTTTGACGAAGCGGCGGCGAAAGCGGCGCTCTCCGGGCGGGAAGTGAAGATCACCGTCGAGCTTACCGACGGCGACGGCGAGGCGACGGCCTGGGGATGTGATCTCACGGAAGGGTACGTGAAGATCAATGCGCTTTATCGGACATGAACATGAGGCAAAGCGCGGCAGCCGGCCGGCCGTTCACATCGGTGCCCGTCAAGAAAGAAACGAGGGTGGAGAGAAGCGATGAGCGGAAGCGCGGGATGGGTCATCAAACTCGGGGGAAGCGTCTTGGAGACGCTCGATGCGGACTTTTTCGCGGCGCTTAGGGCACTTCAGGCCCGGTGCCCGCTCGTGGTCGTCCACGGCGGCGGGAAGGCGATCGACGCCCGCTTGAAAGCGGCGGGCATCGAGGCGGTGAAAAAAGACGGCCTCAGGGTGACGGATGCGGCGACGCTTGCCGTCGTCGAAGCGGTGCTCTCGGGAGAGGTGAACGGCGCCGTCGTCCGCGCCCTTCTGCGCGCCGGGGTGAAGGCGTGGGGCGTAAGCGGCTGCGACATGGGCTGGCTCGTCGCCGAGCCGAAAGACGGCGGGGCGCTCGGCTTCGTCGGCCGCGTGACGCACGTCGACCCGACGCCGCTTGACGCGCTCGTCGCCCTCGGCGCGGTGCCCGTCGTCTCGCCGATCGGATTCGGCGAAGGCGCTCAGGCGTACAACATCAACGCCGACGAAGCGGCCGCGGCCGTCGCCGCCGCGCTCGGCTACGGCGTCGTCTTCGTGAGCGACGTGCCGGGCATTCTCGTCTCTGGCGCGACGATCGGCGCCGCTTCGGCCGCCGCCCAAGCGCCCGCCGCGACCGATCCGTCCGCCGGTGGCGGTCTGTCCGCGGAGTCCGATCCGCCTGCCGGGTCGAATCCGCCCGTCCGGCCGCTTTCGGACGGCCGCTTCGTGTTGACCGCCGCGGCGGCCGAAGACGTCGAAGCGCTCATTCGCGACGGCACGCTCACCGGCGGGATGATTCCGAAAGCGCGCGCGGCGGCGCAGGCGGTATTCGCCGGAGCGCCGGAAGCGTGGATCACGGGCGGCGATGCGGCCGCGCTGTCGGCGCTCGAGCCCCCCGGCGCGCGGCGCGGCGAGCCGGGCCCGGGGACATTCGGGACGCGCATCTTCTCGCGGACGAAGGAGAAAGAAGGTGCATTGTACGATGTCCATGCCGCATTCCGCTGAATCGGCCCGGGAGAGAGGGCGCGCCGTCCTCTTCGACAACTACGCGCGCTTTCCGCTCCGGCCCGTCCGCGGCGAGGGAACGTACGTCTACGACGAAGCCGGAAGGAAGTATCTGGATTTTACCTCGGGTATCGGGGTCTTAAGTCTCGGCCACGTGCCGGACGCCGTGGCGGCGCGGTTAAAACGGCAGCTTGCGACGCTCTGGCATACGTCGAATGTCTTCGAAAGTCCGCTTCAGGAAGCGGTCGCCGCCCGGCTCGTCCGGGCGAGCTTTGCCGACCGCGTCTTGTTCGTCAACAGCGGAACGGAAGCGAACGAAGCGGCGATCAAGCTCGTCCGCCGTTACGCCCGCGATGTGCGGGGGATCGAGGGGGGGACGATCGTCGCCTTTGAACGTTCGTTCCACGGGCGGACGATGGGGGCGCTGTCGGCGACCGGCCAGCCGGCCCTGCACGACGGTTTCGGGCCGATGCTCCCCGGCTTTCGCTTTTTGCCGTACAACGACACGGCGTCGCTTCAGGCGATCGACGCGGGGACGATCGCCGTCATCCTGGAGCTCGTCCAGGGCGAAGGCGGCGTGACTCCGGCCGATGAATCGTGGGTTCAGGCGCTCGTCGCGCGCGCTCGGGCGCATCAGGCGCTCATCGTCGTCGATGAAGTGCAGACGGGCATGGGCCGCACGGGGACGCTTTTCGCCTACCAGCAGTACGGTTTTGAACCGGACGTCATGACGCTGGCGAAAGGCTTGGGTTCCGGCTTTCCGATCGGCGCGCTGCTCGCCAAAGAAGCGGTGGCCCGCGTCTTTACGCCCGGCACGCACGGCTCGACGTTCGGCGGCGGTGCCCTGGCCATGGCGGCGGCGGAGGCGGTGCTCACGATCATAGACGACCCGGCGTTTTTGGCCCACGTCCGGCAAAAGGGCGAGGCGCTTTTAGGCGGGCTTCGGTCGCTCGCCTCCGGGCACCCGGACGTCGGCGTACGGGGCCGGGGACTGTTGCTCGGTTTGTCGTTTCCGGAAGGGGCCCGGCGTTATGTCGATCTCCTGCGGGAGGAAGGCGTGCTCGTGTTGACCGCCGGGACGAATGTGATGCGCATTTTGCCTCCGCTGACGGTGTCCGATGAAGAGATCGCCGCTTTTTTGGACGCCTTGGACCGCGTTCTGCAAAAACGCGCGGCGGAAAAAGCGCGCCCAGGCGAACGGTGAACGCCGGGTTGATGGATGCTTTAGGCAGCCGTATCGCCGATGGACGGATGCGGATGGCGGAGAGGAGAGTCGCGACGCATGACAACGAAAGTGCTGGTCATCGGTTCCGGTCCGATCGTCATCGGTCAGGCGGCCGAGTTCGATTATGCGGGAACGCAGGCCTGTCTCGCGCTCAAAGAAGAAGGCGTTCACGTGGTCCTCGTGAACAACAACCCGGCGACGATCATGACCGATCCGGAAATCGCCGATACGGTATACATCGAACCCCTCACCGCGGAGGCGGTGGCGGCGATCATCGCCCGCGAGCGCCCGGACGGCCTCATCGCCACCCTCGGCGGGCAGACGGGGCTCAATCTCGCCGTCGAGCTCGAGCGCCGCGGCGTGCTTCAGGCTTACGGCGTCCGGCTGCTCGGGACGACGGTGGAGACGATTCAAAACGGCGAAGATCGCGAGCGTTTCCGCCGTCTCATGGTGTCGATCGGGGAGCCGGTCGTGGAGTCGGCGACCGTCTCGCGGGTCGAAGACGGACTCGCTTTCGCCGAAGCCGTCGGCTATCCGGTCATCCTCCGCCCCGCCTATACGCTCGGCGGCGAAGGAGGCGGCTTTGCCGAGAATGCCGAAGCGCTGCGCATGAAGCTTGCGCTGGCCTTAAAACAGAGCCCGATCCGCCAGGTGCTCATCGAAAAGAGCATCCGCGGCTGGTATGAGATCGAATACGAAGTCGTGCGCGACGCCGGCGGGCACATCGTCATCGTCACGACGATGGAAAACGTCGATCCGGTCGGCGTGCACACCGGCGATTCCATCGTCGTCGCGCCGGCCATGACGCTTCCGCCCGAGACGCGCCGCACGCTTGACCGCGCGGCGACCCGCATCGCCCGCGCCATGCGGCTCGTCGGCGCCATGAACATCCAGTTCGCCGTCTCTCCCGCTTACGACGCGTACGCGGTGATCGAAGTCAACCCGCGGGTGTCGCGCTCGAGCGCGCTGGCTTCGAAAGCGACGGGATATCCGATCGCCCGGGCGGCGGCGAAGCTTGCTTTGGGCCTAAGACTGAGCGATATTCCGCATCCGTTGCTGAAGGGCGTGACGCTCGCCGAAGCCCCGGACGTCCGCTATGCGGTGGTCAAGGTGCCGCGCTTTCCGTTCGACGTCTTTCCCGAGGCGACCCCCGCGCTCGGTTCGCAAATGCAGTCGACGGGCGAGGCGATGGGCATCGATCGGACATACATCGGCGCGCTCCATAAAGCGCTCCGGGCGCTCGGGCAGGACGTCGCGATTTACGACGCCGAGGCGGCACGGCGCATGAGCGAAGAGGCGCTGATGCACGCGCTTTCGGCGCCTACGCACGCGCGCATGACGGCGGTGTTTTATGCCTTTTTCCGCAGGATGAGCGTCGAGTCCGTGGCGGCGGCAAGCGGTATTCATCCGTTTTTTTTGCGCCCGATCGAAGGCGCCGTCCGGCTGGCGGAAGCACTCCTGGGGTTGGGACCGCGGCAGCTTCCGTCGGACGACGCGGCGTCTCGGGCGCTCATTCAGCAGGCGAAAGCGGTCGGAATGAGCGATCGGGCGCTGGCGAAGCTTCTCGGCGCCGATGAGACGGTGATCCGCCGGTGGCGGCACGCGCGCGGGATTCGGCCGCGGTACGTGGCCGTCGATCCGTCCGCCGGGCGGGCGAAGGTCGACCCGCGGTATGTCTTTGCGACGTACGACGATCGGCGGGCCGCCGAAACGGATTCCGGTCATCAGACCGCCCGGGAAACAGAACGGCGGCATCCGGTCGCAGGCGGCGCGGTCGACGACAGGGCGACGCCCCCTTCTCACGAATCGGCCGTACGGTGCGACGTTCATCCGTTGGAAGGCCGGAAGGCGCTCGTCGTCGGGTCGGGGGCGATCCGCATCGGGCAGGGCATTGAATTCGACTATGCGGCCGTCCATGCCGTTTTTGCGCTCAAAAAGCGCGGGCGTCAGGTGATCGTCATCAACCACAATCCGGAGACGGTGTCTACCGATTACGCCCTGGCCGACAGGCTCTACTTTGAACCGATCACGGCGGAAGACGTGTTGGAGATCCTCGAACAGGAAGGGAAAGACCTTGTCGAAGGAAGTGGAGAAGAACGCGCATATGGCGATGTTCACCTGATGTTCGGCGGCCAGACGTCGATCAACCTCTACCCGGACCTCTCCCGCGCCGGGGTTCACGCCGTCGGTTATACGGATCGGTTGATGGAGGCCTTCGAGGCGCGGGCGCCGTTTTACGCTTTGTTGGATGAACTCGGGATCCTGCATCCGCCGGGGCGTATCGCCGACTCCGCCGAAGGGCTCGTTCGCGCGGCGGCGGAGGTCGGCTATCCGGTCATCGTCCGCCCGTCGTACGTCATCGGCGGGGAAGCGATGCGCCGCATAGACGGCCCAAGTGCGCTCCGGGACTATATCGCCCGCCACCGTTCGGTTCTCGACGACGGGATGCCCCTCCTCGTCGATCGGTTTATCGACGGCATCGAATTCGAAGTCGACCTCGTTGCCGACGGCACGGACGTCTATATTCCGGGTTTTTTCGAACATGTCGAACCGGCGGGCGTGCACTCCGGCGATTCTCATGCCTTCTTTCCGGCACGGACGTTGTCGGAGGCGCTCCTCAAGCAGGCGGCCGACTACGCTCGGCGGATTGTCCGGCATACCGGCTACCGAGGTCTGATGAACATCCAGTACGTGACCGACGGCGAGCACGTCTACGTCCTCGAAGTAAACCCGCGGTCCTCCCGCACGGTGCCGATCGCCGGCAAGCTCGTCGGCGTGTCGCTCATTGATCTTGCGGTCGGCGCGTTGTATGGTGAACCGTTGCCGGCGGGACTGCCGGGGGCGGAAGCTGCGCTTTCCAAATCGGGGGCGCACGCCGTCGGCGGGCCGGTTGCCGTCAAGGCGCCGATTTTCTCGACGGAAAAGCTGGACGGCGCGACCTTCGCCCTCGGCCCGATGATGCGCGCCACCGGAGAGGTGCTCGGGATCGGGGCGACGAAAAGCGAAGCGCTGGCCAAAGCGACGCTTTTCCGTCGCCGCCCGTCTCTGGCCGTTCTCGGCGAAGGCGATCTCGCGGTGATCGTCGCCGATCGGGGGGAGCGGACCAAACTCGCGCCGTTCATCGAACGGTGCGCTCGAAGAGGCGCGCGTATCGCCGTCTTCGATCCGACGTCCGTCGTCTTCGACGGCGAGGTGCTCCGCCGGCAAGGTCTTACGGAAAACGTCGATGAGACGCGCGACGTCCCAAACGACGTTCCGCTGGAAAGCGTTCAGTGGTTGATCGCGCCCACGGTGAAGTCGGACGGCGCACTGTCGTCCGCCCTTCAGGCGCTCATCCGGGCGGCCGTCGTCCGCGGCGTGCCGACGACGCTTTCCGTCGAGGCGGCGCTCATCGCCGCCGAGCTCACAGACGGCACGCCGGCCCAAACATCCGCCGTCCGGCCGCTTTCAGAAATCACGACGGCGTTCCGTGCGGCGGCCGAGCGCGTCATTCGCGCGACACCGTAAAAGACGCGCGATGGTGTACCAGGCGCCGCCCTGTTCCGGGGCAGCGCCTGGTTTTCTTCATTCTCTATATTCGTCGTTCACCGGCGGCGAAGGCGGTTCTAAGCGAAGGGAGGATCCAGTCGGCGTCGTCTCCCTCGGCCAGGCCGAAGGCGTCGATGTAGACGGTCTTCATCCCCAAACGGCGCGCCGGGGCGATGTCGTTCTGCCAATTGTCGCCGACGCTGGCGGCGTCCGTCGGGGCGACTTGAAACCGTTCGAGCAGCGCCCTGAGATGGGCTTCCGTTTTGAGCGGTTTTTCGGCCCAGAAAATGAGCGCATCAAACGCTTGATCGAGTCCAAGCTTTTTTAAAATCGTCCGGCTGTCCGGCTCCGGGCTGTTGGTCATGAGCGCCGTTTTTCCGCCGTGGACGCGGAAGGCGTCAATCCACTCGAAGAGGCCGGGGATGGGGCGCATGTGGAAAGCTTCGCTTTGCATAAAGTCGCGGGTGGCCAAAAATGCTTCGCCGAGCGCCTTTTCCGCGATGCCGTAATGGACGGCGACGCTCGCCGGCAGCCACCATTGATCGCCGACATTCAGCAATTCCTTGCGGTCGAAGGTGAGCGGTTCCGGATAGCGTTGTTCGACTTCTGTCGCGGAAAGCGGCGCGCCGTCCCAATGCCAGGCGTCCGTCACGCGCCCGCGGCGGTGTGCGAGGATCAGGTCATGTGCGGCGTCGTAGGCGCGCCCGATGCGGAGCGTATGTCGACCGTCCAGCGCGTCGCGATAGTCGCGCCAAAAATCGTTTCGCGCCGCTTCAGGCAGCCGCGCGGCGATCTGTTCGGCGTAGTAATCGAAGTGGTGCGTCTCTTCGTAGAGCGTGCCGTCCAAGTCAAAGACGATCAGTTTGCACGCTTCCAATGAACGCAAAAGATCCATTTGCAACGCCTCCTGTGGACATCTTACAACATTTTCAGCAGGAAATAAAAACCGCTCCTATCCGGTGCATAACATGCATCGGAAAACGGTTGTATATTTATCCACATACTCGTATAATCAAAACATGCGGGTTGAAAACGGGAGAACCGGTCAAAGGAGAGACGGAGGTTGGCGCATTTTCTCAAAATATCCGATTGGTCGGCCGAGGAGCTTGAGCACGTCGTCTACCTCTCCAAAAAGCTCAAAGCGGCGCGGGCGAGGAAGCGTTCCGTCGCGGACGATCCGGCGATCCATATGCCGCTTGCCGATCGGACGTTGGCGATGATCTTCGAAAAACCGTCGACGCGCACGCGCGTGTCGTTTGAAGTGGGCATGATGGAGCTCGGCGGCCGGGCCATCGTGCTCAGCGCCGACGACCTGCAGCTCGGCCGCGGCGAACCGCTTGCGGATACGGCGAAGGTCCTGTCGCGCTATGTCGATGCGGTGATGATCCGGACCACGTCACACGCGCGTCTTAAAACCTTCGCCGAAGCGTCGACGGTGCCGGTGATCAACGGGCTTACGGATCTGCATCACCCGACACAGATCATCGCCGATCTGCTCACCGTGCTCGAACACAAAGGGACGCTGAACGGCGTGCGCATCGCCTACGTCGGCGACGGCAACAACAACGTCACCCACTCGTGGTTGGAAGCGGCCGCGCTGCTCGGCCTCGACCTCGCCGTCGCTTCGCCCAAAGCGTACGCTCCCGATGCGTCGGTTCTGGGCTTTGCCTACGAGACGGCGAAGCGCACGGGAGCGAAGATCGCCGTCGTCGAGTCGCCGGAAGAGGCGGTCTACGCCCGGGATGTGGTCATCACCGATGTCTGGACGAGTATGGGCCGGGAGGCGGAGTCGGAGGCGCGGCGAACGGCGCTTTTGCCCTATCAGGTGAACGCCGCGCTCATGCGCCTTACGGATCCCGAGGCGATTTTCATGCACTGCCTGCCGGCGCATCGCGGCGAAGAAGTGACGACGGAGATCATCGACGGTCCGCGCTCCGTCGTCTTCGATGAAGCGGAAAACCGGCTGCATGCGCATAAGGCGATTCTGCTCCATCTCTTTGGCGTATCTCAACCGATCGCCCATCTTTCATCGTCTCTGTAAGCGTCATGATCATGCCTCAACGTCATGAACAAGCGTCGAATACGCATGAAGGGGAGTGGAGAAAATGGCACAGCCCAAAATCGTCCTCGCCTATTCCGGCGGGCTGGACACGTCGGTCTCGATCAAGTGGCTGGAGGAAAAGTACGGCTATGAAGTCATCGCTTTAAGCCTCGACGTCGGGGAAGGGAAGGACATCCGGTTTTTAAAAGAAAAGGCGCTCAAAGTCGGCGCCGTCGAGGCCATCGTCAAAGACGTCAAAACGGAGTTTGCCCGCGATTTCATCGTCCCGGCGATCAAGGCCAACGCCCTCTATCAGGGCGTCTACCCGCTCATCTCGGCGCTCTCGCGCCCGCTCATCGCCAAGCACCTCGTGGAGACGGCGAAGGCGTACGGCGCCTCAGCGGTGGCCCACGGTTCGACGGGCAAGGGCAACGACCAGGTGCGCTTTGAGGTCTCCATTCAGGCGCTCGCACCGGGGATGACGGTCGTCGCGCCGGTGCGCGAATGGCGGATGACGCGCGATGAAGAGATCGCCTACGCGGCGGCGCACGGCATTCCCGTTCCGGTCGATCTGGACAATCCGTTCTCGATCGACGCCAACATCTGGGGCCGCACCTGCGAAGCGGGCGTGCTCGAAGATCCGTGGCGTGAAGCGCCGGAGGCGGCGTACGCCTGGACGAAAGCGCCGGAAGCCGCCCCGGACGAGCCGGCATATGTGGACATCGACTTCGAATCCGGTGTCCCGGTCGCCGTAAACGGGAAACCGCTGGATCTCGTACAGCTCATCGAGACGCTGAACGTCCTGGGCGGCGAGCATGGCGTCGGGCGCATCGACCACATCGAAGACCGTCTCGTCGGCATCAAATCTCGTGAGGTGTACGAAGCGCCGGCGGCGGTGATCATCATCGAAGCGCACCGCTCGCTCGAGTTTTTGACGCTGCCGCGCGAAGTGCTCCATTTCAAGCCGCTGATCGAGCAACAGCTCTCCCGCCTCATCTACGACGGGCTCTGGTACTCTCCGCTTCGGGCGGCGCTCATGGCCTTCATCGAGGAGACGCAAAAACCCGTGACGGGCACCGTGCGGCTCAAGCTGTATAAGGGCACGGTCAAAGCCGTCGCGCGCAAGGCGCCGCGCAGCCTGTACAACGAGGCGCTGGCGACATATTCGAAGGGCGACGCATTCGATCATCATGCGGCGGTCGGCTTCATCAAACTGTGGGGGCTTTCGACGAAGGTGTATCGTGAAGTCGAAAGCGGCGCGGCGGTAAACGATGCGCCGCCGGAGCCGGCCTTGCACGTAAGCGACGATTGAAGGGACGATTGGACGATCGAGTGGACGATGGAATGAAGGAACGTGATGGCCATCCGATGAACCATGCGGACAACGGTTCCAACGCCCGCCTGTGGGGCGGGCGTTTTGCTGAAGAGACGGACGCGCGGGTCCACGCCTTGAATGCGTCGATCGGTTTTGATCAAAAGCTCGTTCTGGAAGACATCGACGGGAGCATCGCCCATGCCACGATGCTCGGGGAGGTCGGCATCATCTCGCCGGAAGAGGCGAAGGCGATCGTCGCCGGCTTGAAGTCGCTGCGTGCCGATGCCGAACGCGGGGCGCTCACCTACCAAACGGCGGACGAAGACATCCACATGAACATCGAGCGGCTGCTCATCGAACGCGTCGGTCCCGTCGGCGGAAAGTTGCACACCGCGCGCAGCCGGAACGATCAGGTGGCCCTCGATATGCATCTTTTCGTCCGTCGCGCGGCGAACGCGGCGATGGAGCAAATCCGCGCGCTGCAGGCCGCGCTCTTAAAACAAGCGGAAGCGCACGTGGAGACGATCCTTCCGGGCTATACGCATTTAAAGCGGGCGCAGCCGGTGTCGCTCGCCCATCATTTGCTCGCCTATTTCTGGATGCTCGAACGCGACGTCCGGCGCTTTTGCGCCGCGCACGCGGCGGCCGATGTCTCGCCGCTCGGTGCCGGTGCGCTCGCCGGAACGACTTTTCCGATCGATCGGCGGCGCACCGCCGAGTTGCTCGGACTTGCAGGCCTGTACGAAAACAGCATCGACGCCGTCTCCGACCGCGATTTTGTGCTCGACTTCATGTTCGCCGCCGCGACGCTCATGATGCATCTTTCGCGGCTGGCCGAGGAGTTCATCATGTGGTCGTCGGACGAATTCGGGTTTGTCGAGCTTCCGGACGCTTTTGCCACCGGCTCGAGCATCATGCCGCAAAAGAAAAACCCGGACGTCTTTGAGCTCGTACGCGGAAAAAGCGGCCGCGTCTTCGGTCATCTCCTGGCGCTTTTGACG
Source organism: Hydrogenibacillus sp. (assembly GCA_014896255.1). Classification (GTDB taxonomy): domain Bacteria; phylum Bacillota; class Bacilli; order Thermicanales; family DSM-22653; genus Hydrogenibacillus. The sequence goes on along the minus strand of JADBKT010000017.1, from coordinate 117,085 downwards.
GTCCTCAAAGGCCTGCCGCTGGCTTACAACAAAGACATGCAAGAAGATAAAGAAGGGTTGTTCGACACGGTCGAGACCCTCGATCTCGTGCTCGGCGTCTTGCCGCCGCTCATCGAAAGGCTGACCTTCCGCCCGGAGGTGATGCGTCGGGCGGTCGAGCAAAGCTTTGCCAACGCCACCGAGCTTGCCGATTATCTGGCCGCCCGCGGCATGCCCTTTCGCGAGGCGCATGCGATCGTCGGGCGCCTCGTGCGGGAGGCCCAAGCGCGGGGGGTGCCGCTTCAGGCGCTGTCGCTCCAGGAACTTCGCGCCGCTTCGCCGCTCATCGCCGAAGATGTCTATACGGCCCTCGATCCCGTACGGGCGGTCGCCCGCCGGACGAGCTTCGGCGGAACGGGATTCGACGAAGTGCGCCGGCAGCTTGCGGCCGCTCGGACCGTGCACGGCTCCCGTCCGTGCCGAGCGGGCCAAACAGGATGACCGGCTGCCTGGGTCTCGGGGCAAGGACACGCGCTCGTGCTCACGAGCCGAAATGGCGAAATTGGCGAAAGAAGCTTTTCAAAAAATCGAGGAAAGCTTCTTCCGCCGGCGTCCGCGGGCGGGCGGTGGAGTAGACGACGCCCACCGCCCGGCGCATCGGCGGTTCGGTGATCGGCACTTTGACCGCGCCGCGAGGGACGTTTTCGATGAGACTCACTTCCGGCAGGACGGTCACCCCCAGACCGGCCGCCACGAGCCCTTTGAGCGTCTCCATTTCTTCGCCCTCGAAGGCGACCTTCGGCGTAAAGCCGACGGCCCGCGCGGCGTCGTCGACGATGGCGCGAAGGAGCATCCCCGGCCGGAAGAGAATAAACGGCGCGTCTTTGAGGGCGGCGAGGGAGATGCCGTGACCGCCCGGGCCGTAGAGGTCGCCGCCCGGGTTCGCTCCTTTGACCCGGACGGCGTAAGCCGGCGCATCGTCGGCCGGAATGAGCGCATACATCGCTTCATCGAACAGGATGAAACCGTCAAAGCGCCGGTCGTCTCGCGGCAGCGGCGTGACGAAGGCGAGATCGAGCGTTTGATGATGCACGCCGTCGAGCAAGTCTTTGATCATCCCCTGGCGCAGTTCGAACGCCGTCTTCGGGTGGACGCGGCGGTAAGCGGAGAGGATCGTCGGCAACATGTAGCTTGCCAGGCTGGACGGAAAGCCCAGGCGAATGCGCCCGGCGTCGGGATTCATCAGGTTGTCGAGGCGCATTTTCGCCGCCTCGACCTCGCGCAACACGTTTTCCATATGTTCGAGCAGGACGCTGCCTGCGGCGGTCAGACGCACCCGCCGGCCGTCGCGCACGAAGAGCGCGACGCCGAGTTCGTCTTCGAGATTTTGAATTTGGCGGCTGATCGCCGACTGGGCGACGTTCAGCGCGTACGCCGCTTCCGTCACGTGCTCGCGGCGGGCGACTTCGACAAAATAGCGGATTTGCGTGAGTTCCATCGGCTGGTCCCCTGCCTCACCTTCGAACGCCGAACCGGTCTCTTGCGGCTTACGTTCTCATGGCTATTGTACCGGTTCTCCCGGCGGAGCTTCAAACCGGCGGCGGAGTATGATAAAATGCCGGTGTTCAACGCATTGATTCGAGCGCCTAAACTTTGATCCGGTTGAAGCTTTGGGGGAGGGGTGAGCGCGTGACGGAATCGGCCGCCCGGAAACAGATCCAAATGACCCATCGCCCGATCGTGCTTGCCGCCGTCATGCTCGGCATGTTCATGGCCGCCGTCGAATCGACGATCGTCTCCACGGCGATGCCGACGATCGTCGGCGATCTCGGCGGATTTCAATGGATGAGCTGGGTGTTTTCCGGCTTTATGCTGGCGCAGGCCATCACCACGCCGATCTTCGGCAAACTGTCCGACCTGTTCGGGCGCAAGGCGGTGTACACCGTCGGGGTAGCGCTTTTTTTGTCCGGTTCACTCTTAAGCGGCCTTTCGCCGACGATGGGGTGGTTGATCGTCTTTCGCCTGCTTCAAGGGCTCGGCGCCGGGAGCGTGATGCCGATCGCGACGACGATCGTCGGCGACATTTACACGGCGGAGGAGCGGGCGCGCATCCAGGGATGGCTGTCCAGCGTCTGGGGCATTTCCGCCGTCACAGGGCCCATCATCGGGGCGTTCATCGTCGAACACTGGCATTGGGCTTGGATTTTTTGGATCAACGTCCCTGTCGGCGTCCTCTCGGTGGCGCTCGTGATCGCCTTCTTGCATGAACCGGAGGTCCGCGCGAAGCCGGCGATCGATTTCGCCGGCGCGCTCACGTTGTTCGCCTCGATCGCCGGGTGGATGAGCGTCCTCCTTTTTTCCGGCACGTTTTGGCCGTGGTTCGGCGGCGCGATGTGGGCGTTGACCGCCCTGGCGCTTACGGCGACCGTTCTTTTCTTTTTCGTCGAACGGCGCGCCGTTGAGCCGGTGATGCCGCTTGAGTTGTGGGAAAACCGGCTGATCGCCGTGGCCAACGGAGCGACATTCGTCACCGGGATGATCATGATCGCCCTTTCGATGTTTCTTCCGAGTTATATTCAAGGCGTGCTCGGAGACGGCCCGCAAGTCGCCGGCCTGGCGCTTTCGGCGATGTCTGTCGGTTGGCCGATCGCCTCGTTTCTTTCCGGCCGGCTGCTCATTGTTTTCGGTCCGCGCAAGTTGGCGATTCTCGGGAGCGGTTTTCTCCTGCTCGGCGGCCTCTTGTTTGCGCTGATCCGCCCGGCGTATGGCCCCGTTTACGCCGGTGCAGCGTCGTTTTTCATCGGCATGGGGATGGGCTTTACGAATACGGCGTACATCGTCTCCATTCAAAACAGCGTCCCCTGGCGGCTTCGCGGTGCGGCGACTTCGAACAACTTGTTCATGCGTTTGTTCGGCGGGACGTTCGGCGGGGCCGTGCTCGGCGCGCTCTTGAACGCGGTCGTCTATCGCAGGCTCCTGGCCGCAGGAGACGATCCGGCGGCGGCTCGGGCGCACATGGACGATTTGAATGCGCTGCTTAGGGGCACCGGTCAGGGGATGGGCCTTAAAACCGATGTGGCAGGCTTGGTGCAGGCCCTTGCCGGCGGAATGCAGGCGGTGTTCATCGCGGTCTTTCTGCTCACGCTCACCAACGCGCTTGTGGTATGGTTTTTGCCCGCGACGGTCAAACTACAAGACAGAGCGTGATCATGCTTTGTCTGGAGGGCGGGCATGTTCGGCGATCGGAAACGCAAACGGCGCGATGTGAAGACCGTCGAGTCGATGCGCCATGAGCTTCTCCCGGAAGAATTTCCGGAGGGACCTTACGGCTCGCCGATGGAGTTCGTTGCGTCGCGCGAGTGGCACCCGGATGACCGCCGGGTGCGTGCGTTCGCATACGAGTACAAACGATTTCATGAGGGCATTCCCCGCCATTTGCCGCCGGTCGATGAAACGTACGGGGAAGCCGAAAACACCGAAAAACCGCCGCTCGACTGATGCGGCGGTTTTTTGACGTCCGGTACGCCGGTAAGGCCGAAAACCTCATCGAAAGACGGCGCCACACGGCGGCAAGCGCGCGAGACGGCCGAACGTGCCTCCCGTGATGGGGCGCGTAGGGACCGCCTTCCCTTGCACCGAGCAGGGAAAGACGGTATCATGGAGGAGACATGTAGGGGGGATGCGTTCCGATGCGCACACCGAGCATGGAAGATTACTTGGAACAAATTTTTACGCTCATCAAGGCGAAGGGTTATGCCCGCGTGGCGGATATCGCCGAAGCGCTCGCCGTGCACCCGTCGTCGGTGACGAAGATGATCCAGAAACTTGACAAAAGTGAATACCTGAAATACGAAAAATATCGCGGTTTCGTCTTGACGTCCAAAGGGCGCAAGCTCGGCAAGCGGCTCGTTGACCGTCACGCCATCTTGGAAGACTTTTTGCGCCTGATCGGGGTCCCGGAAACCGACATCGCCCAAGACGTCGAAGGCATGGAGCACCACGTCGGACCGGAGACGTTGTCCGCGCTGAGCGATCTCATCCAATTCATGAAGGACGATCCGGATCGCATCGCCGCTTTTCTCGAGTATCGGGCGCGCGGGGAGAATGAAGAAAGGGAAGAGGACGCGCATCCCCCGGATCACGATGCGTCGCTGTCTTCCTGACCGGCATCGCCTGTGAAGCGGTCGTGCGGACGTTTGGAGGACAGTTCGGGCGAGCGAGGTGGGAACATGCGGTTGCGCGTGCTCGGATTTTGGGGCGCCTATCCGGAGGCGGACGGGGCGACCGCCGGGTACTTGTTGGAGCACGAAGGACGATCGGTGCTCATCGACTGCGGGAGCGGCGTTATGGCCAAGCTGTTGCGTTACGTCCAGCCGAAAGCGCTGTCGGCATGTATCATCACGCATTTTCATTTTGATCACGTCGCCGACCTCGGCGTCTTGCAATACGCCTTGCTTTTGAATTCATTCTCCGGCGGGGATAAGGTGCTCCCGATCTATGCGCCGCGGACGCCGGAGGCGCTGTATCAGCAATATGAAGGCGTACGCGGATCGGAGCTTCAGCCGATCGCCGACGGCGACCGGCTGAAGGCGGCGGGCGTGCACTTTTCGTTCATGCGCACCCGGCATCCGGTGGAGACGCTGGCCGTGCGCGCTCAGGCCGACGGGCGGACGTTTGCCTATACATCGGATTCGCAGTTCTTCCCGGAGCTTGCGGATTTCATCCGGGGGGCGGATTTGCTCGTGGCCGAGGCGAGCGTCTACGCCGGAGAAGACGGCACGCCGGCCGGGCACATGAACGCGGAAGAAGCCGGACGGCTGGCGGCGGAGGCCGGCGTCGGACGGCTGCTGCTTACGCATCTCCCGCACTACGGCGTTCATCGCGAACTGATCGACGGTGCCGCCCGGCACTTTCACGGAACAATCGCCCTGGCCCACACCGGCGCCTGCTACGACGTGTAGCAGGCCTATCAGTTTTGTCACGTTTTTGTCCGCATGAGATGGTCGTGTTCTGGACAAAAATACGTTATAATGGTGGCATCATGTGGAAACACCAAAGGAGGTCGATGCGGATGCGGCAAAAGTGGTGGACGTTTCTTTTAAGCGGAGCGCTCGTCGTCGGCGCGTTGAGCGGTTGCGGCGGCGGCTCATCCGGAGGGGGAACGTCTCAGCCGCCGTCCGGAGGAGGAGGGACGGAGCAACCGTCGGGCGGACAGACGGCCGTCGACGCGGAAGCCATCTACCAAAATACGTGCTCGAGCTGTCACGGCAAGGACTTAAGCGGCGGGTTCGGCCCGGACTTGCGCCATATCGGGGCACAGTTGAGCAAGGACGAGATTGTGCAGATCATTGAAAAAGGACGCGGCAGCATGCCGGCTCAGCAGCTCAATCAAGACGAAGCCGAAGCGGTGGCGACGTGGCTGGCGGAGAAGAAGTAATCCATTCGCCGACGACCTTCCGTCGGCGAAGCGGAGGGTCCCGGTTCGGCGTTTTGAAGCGCGCACGTTTAAGTGCGCGCTTTTTTGACGCCTTCGGGTAAACTATGCGGGTAAACGGGATCGGGAGGGCTTGGGATGGTGAAGAGACGCCGCCGTCTTCGGCGTGCCGAAAATGCGGCGACGGCCAAGGAACGCTTCGGAAAGGCGCTGGAAGTGTCCCTCGTCGCCGTGCTGTTGTTCGGTGCGCTGTCGCTCTTGGCGCAAGCGCTCGGCTGGTCGCGCCTTTCGCTGCTGGATGGGCTCGACGGCTGGTCAAGACCGGGTAAGCCGCTCGGCATCCGCTTGCTTGGGGCATTTCTCGTCGCCTATGTCTTAACGGCGGTGTACGCCCTCGGTTATGCCTTGCTTTTGGTCCGGATCCATACCCCGTGGCCGAGCCTCATCCTCGGCGTGTCGCTCTGGGCATTGGTCGTCGGATGGCATTACCCCGATCTGAATACCCGGGTCGTCACCTTGTCGCTGTTCGTTCTCGCCGCGCTCATGATCGGCGCGACGCTGGCCAATGAATTTTCCAGCCCTGAACGATAGTCGATCGGACGTCGACAGAGAATGCGGCAGGGGCGTAAGAAGGTCAAGATGGGTTGTGGTACAATACCTTAAAGAACGACACACGGCGAGAACATCGAAGGGAGGGGCGACCGGTGGAAGTGCTGGTCATCCACGGACCGAATCTACAGCTGCTCGGCATGCGGGAACCGGACGTCTACGGTCGGGAAAAGCTGGATGCGATCAACGCGCGCTTGAAGGCCGTGGCCGAAGCTTACGGCGTCGGCCTCGAGTGTCGGCAGTCCAATCATGAAGGAGAGATCGTCGATTGGATCGGCCGCTCGCCGGAGCGTTTTTCCGGGATCGTCATCAACCCGGCGGCGTATACGCATACGAGCGTCGCCATTCGCGACGCGCTCGCCGCCGTACGGCTGCCGGCGGTGGAAGTGCATCTGTCGAACGTACATAAACGAGAACCTTTTCGAGCGCACAGTTACGTGGCCCCGGTGGTGTGGGGGACGATCAGCGGCTTCGGCCCGCTCGGTTATGAACTGGCGCTTATCGCCCTCATCCGCCTTCTTAAAGGAAAGGAGAACGCGAAAGATGAAGGCGCGAATTGAACGCTTGAGGGCGAAGCTTTTCGAACGCGGACTTGAGGCGCTGATCGTCGTGCATCCGCCGAATCGGCGTTATCTGACAGGCTTTACGGGTTCGGCCGGTATCGTGCTCATCACCGAAAATGAAGCTGATCTGATCACCGATTTTCGTTATGAGACGCAAGCGATGGAAGAAGCGCCCGAGGTGACGGTGGATATCGCCGCCGCCGGCGAATTTTTCCATCGGGCGGCGAAGCGGCTTGGCGCCCGCGATGTCCGCAAAGTCGGATTCGAGGCGGCGCACCTCACGTGGTCCGCGTATCAAGCGTTGACGGAAGCGTATGCGGCGGAATGGACGCCGACCGAAGGGCTCGTCGAAGCGCTCAGAATGATCAAAGACGCGGAGGAGATCGCGCGCATTCGCGCCGCGGTCGATCTCGCCGACCGCGCTTTTACGCACGTCATCAATGCCGTGAAAGCCGGCGTCCGGGAGCGGGATCTTTCGCTCGAGCTGGAGTGGTTCATGCGCCGAAACGGGGCCGAAGGCATCGCCTTTCCGACCATCGTCGCCTCCGGCGCGCGGGGAAGTCTCCCGCACGGCGTCGCTTCGGATCAGCCGATCGGGCGGGATACGCTCATCACTTTGGACTACGGTGCCGTCCGTGACGGATACGTCTCCGACATCACGCGCACGATCGCCGTCGGCGAGCCGCCGAAAGAACTCCTGGCGATCTACGAGATCGTCCGCCGCGCGCAAGAAGCGGCCCTCCGGGCCGTCCGGCCCGGTGCCTCGGCGAAGGACGTCGACCGGGCGGCGCGGGCGTATATCGAAGAGCACGGGTACGGCCCGCGCTTCGGCCACAGTACCGGCCACGGCATCGGCCTCGAAGTGCATGAAGGGCCGGCGGTGTCCGCCAAAAGCGAGGCGGTGCTCGAACCGGGCATGGTCATCACCGTCGAGCCTGGAATCTACCTTCCGGGCCTGGGCGGAGTGCGTATCGAAGACGACGTCCTCGTGACCGAGACCGGCGCCGAAGTGCTGACGACGTCCCCGAAGACGCTCATCGTCGCGGGTTGAAGTCCGGCGCTTACTTGCGATATGATAAACGACGGACGTTTTGATCTCTGAGGGGCTCGGCTTCGGGCCTCGGCTCCGGGTTCGAATTTGAAGGAAGGATGAACGCGATGATATCGACCAACGATTTGCGCAACGGCATCACTTTGGAAATCGACGGCGACCCGTGGCAAGTGCTTGAGTTTCAGCACGTCAAGCCGGGCAAGGGCTCGGCGTTTGTGCGCGTCAAACTGAAAAACTTGCGTAACGGGAACATCAAGGAAGACACTTTCCGCGCTGGGGAGAAAGTGGCGCGGGCGCACATCGAAACACGGGAAATGCAGTATTTGTATGCCAGCGGCGATGATTATACCTTTATGGATATGAACACGTATGAACAGATCACGCTGAGCCGCAGCCAGCTGGAGTACGAGCTGAACTTCCTGAAAGAGAACATGACCGTGCACATCGTTCAGTTCCAGGGCGAGATCATCGGCATCCAGCTGCCGAATACGGTCGTGCTGGAAGTGATCGAGACGGAACCCGGCATCCGCGGCGACACACAATCCGGCGGATCGAAACCGGCGAAGCTGGAGACCGGCTACGTGGTGACGGTGCCGCTCTTCATCAATGTCGGCGACAAGCTCGTCATCGATACGCGCTCCGGCGAGTACGTGTCCCGGGCCTGATGGCCCTGCATTTGCCAACGTCCTCCGGTGAACCCGTTGCGTTCGCCGGGGGTTTTTTTTGTGGACTTCTAAGCCGCCCGAAAACCGCATACGGTGAATGGTAAACAAGCAAGGGTGGGCGGGCCGATGGAAGTCATCATACCTCTGCTCGAAGAACGTTTGCTCGACCATTTGCCGGAAGCGGTCGCTCGGTCGCTCAGGCGTATGGCGCCGAAGGCGCTCGAGGCCGTCGAAGAGATTCGTCTGCGCGCCGGGCGTCCGGTGGAAATCGTGACCCGTACCGGCGGGGGTCTCCTCACCCCGGACGGACGGCTTCAGGAGAACCCGGCCGGCGCGGTCAGCGCCTCGATCGAAGACGTCCGCCGGACGTTTGCCGTCTTTGCCCGACATTCGGTGTACGCTCTCGAAGAAGAACTGCGCCGGGGCTATGTGACGCTTTCCGGCGGGGTGCGCGTCGGACTCGCCGGCGAAGCCGTGCTGGACGGCGGTCGGGTGAGCCACCTGAAAGCGATCAGCGGACTGAACATCCGTCTGCCGCGGGCGGTGCACGGCGCGGCCGAACCGCTGTTGCCGTATGTTTGGGACGGTCAAAGGGTGCACAGCACGCTCGTCATCGCGCCGCCCAGAGCCGGTAAAACGACGCTCCTCCGAGATCTGGTGCGTCTTTTGAGCGACGGGGTACCGCGCTTTCGCGTGCCGGGACATCGCGTGGCGGTGATCGACGAGCGCTCGGAGATCGCCGCGGCGGAAGGCGGCGTGCCGACGTTCGACGTCGGGGCGCGAACGGATGTCCTCGACGGCTGTCCAAAGGAAGAAGGCATCGTCATCGCCGTGCGCGCGCTCGGCCCGCAAATCGTCGCCGTGGACGAGATCGGCGGGGAGGAGGAAATCCGTGCGTTGCGTCTGGCGCTCACCGCCGGGGTCGCCTTGTTGGCCACGGCGCACGGCGACGACGTACGGGCGCTCGCCGAACGACCGTCTTTTCGGCCGCTTATCGAGGCTCGGTTGTTCGCGCGCCATGTCGTCCTCACGCGCGCCGGAGGTTCGGTGACGATCGAAGGCGTCTATGATGCCTCGCTTCGCCGACTCGCCGGAACGGGCCGAGCAACGCTTGATGAGGTGGGCCGGCGATGAACGGGGTTTTGGCCATGGTGCTGTGGGCGATGTCGACGTGGGTCGGGTTTTCCGTCTCCATGCGTTATCAAGCGCGGCCGGCGGCCATTCGCCGATTGCGCGGGGCGCTCCACTGGATGGAGACGGAGATCGTCTACGGACAGACGGAGCTGGAAGGCATTTTTCGCCATCTCGAAGCGCGCGAGGAAGGTCCGCTCGCTCAGCTGTTCGATGAGCTGGCCTCGGCGCTGGCCGCCGGCAGTCGCGATTTTGCGCCGCTTTACGGCGCCGCTCTCCGGCGGTGGTTGCCGAAAGCGCGCCTGGGGCGCGAGGAGCAGTCGGTGCTCTTGTCTCTCGGGGAAGTGCTCGGCAAAACCGACCGTCAACATCAGATCAAACATCTGCGTCTGGCGGAGAGCGCGCTTTTGGAGATCGAAACGCGCGCCAGAGAGGAGGAGGCCAAGTACGCCCGGCTATCCAGAACGTTCGGCTTTCTGTTCGGCCTGGCTCTCTTCATCCTCTTGCTGTGATCTCGAGGGCTAAATGCCGTCCGGGAGTGATGCACATGAGGCCGGAGATTCATACGCTGTTCGTCGTCGCGGCGATCGGCATCATCACCGGCATGTTGCATTCGGTATTGAGACAGGTGGGGCGAGACGATTGGGCCCATTGGGTGACGATCGTCGGTTTTGTCATCGTGTTGTATATGGTGGCAGGCTATCTGCAAAGTTTATTTCAACATTTGCAGCGCGTGTTTCATTTTTACTGACGGCGGAGCGGCAACATGGAGATTTGGCACATCGTCGGTATCGGGCTTACGGCGACGGCACTGAGCCTGCTCATCAAACATGAACGCCCGGACTTCGCCTTTTTGATCGCGCTGATCGCGGGAGTCGTCATTTTTTTCATCGTCCTCGACGATGTCCTCAAAATCATCGCGTTGATCACCGAACTGGCCCGTCGCGCACAGGTGAACACGCTGTTTTTGGCCACGATTCTAAAGATCGTGGCGGTGGCGTATATCGCCGATTTTGCCGCGCAGATCAGCCGTGACGCGGGGGAGTCGTCGATCGCCGGCAAGATCGAGTTGGGCGGCAAAATCGTCATCCTGCTCATGGCCGTGCCGATCATCGAAGCGCTGATTGAGACGGTGCTCCGGCTCATCCCTTAGTCGAGAGCATTTTGAACCGCGGGATCTTTGACGAAGGGCGGAATCATGGTGTTGAGGACGTGTCTCATCGTCGGCTTGGCCGTCTTGGGGCTGTGGATCGGACCGGTGCCGGCGGCAGCTCCCGCTTCCGCCGCCGTCCGCAGTGCGCCCGTAGACGGCGTCGACCGTCCGAACGCGCTCGAGGCGCCGGCGGAGCGTTTCCCGTCCGTCGGCGGGGCAGGGGCTTCTTCGGGGATTGTCGATCGTGCCGTCGATCTCGAACTCCGCGCGCTCGACCTTCAGGAAATCGAAGACGCTTACCGTGAAGCGCTGTCCAAATACCGCGACTACCTCGGAGATCTGCCGCGGACGGATCTCCGGTCGATGATCGCCGGCGCCACCCGAGGCTTGCCCTGGTCGAACGCTTTTGGCGGGGTCATCCGTTTGATGTTCAACGAGCTCGTCACACTGGGGGCGCTCATCGCCACGATTTTGCTGCTCACGGTCTTCAGCACGGTGCTCGAACACATCCAGGGCGCCTTTGAACAGCGGGCGGTCAGCCGGGTGGCGCAGTACGTGACGTTTCTCATTTTGAGTGTCCTCGTGCTGGAGAGTTTTCACGTCGCCGCCGACAGCGCGAAACAGGCGATCGACACGATGAGCCACATCATGTATGCGTTTCTGCCCGTTCTGCTCTCGCTCATCGCCGCCTCCGGCGGGGTGCTCACCGCCGGGCTGTTCCATCCGTTCGTCTTGTTTCTCATTCACACGAGCGGTCTCATCATCGGTCAGATCGTCTTTCCGCTCTTCTTTTTCTCCACCGTGTTGTCGTTGGTCAGTTTGTTCTCCGAACAATACGCGTTGAACAATTTGAGCCGGCTGCTCAGCCGCATCGCCGTGACGGTGCTCAGCATCTTTTTTACCGTTTTTCTGGGCGTCCTGTCCGTTCAGGGCACGGCGGCGGCGGTCGCCGACGGGGTGACGCTTCGGACCGCCAAATACATCGTGAGCAACACGGTTCCCGTCTTCGGGCGGATGTTTTCCGATGCGACGGAGACGGTGATGGGGGCGGCGGTATTGGTCAAAAACGCCCTCGGCCTGGTCGGCGTCTTTCTTCTCTTCGTCGTCGCCGCCTTTCCGGCGGTGAAAGTGTTTCTGCTCGCCTTCGTCTATCAATTTTCGTCGGCCGTCCTGCAACCGCTGGAGAACGGCCCGATCGTTCGGGCCCTGGAAGCGATCGGCGGCGCGCTGATGTTCATATTTGCGGCGATGACCGCGCTGGGGATCATGTTCTACCTGTCGCTCGTGCTCCTGATCGTGGCCGGCAATTCGACCTTGTTCGTGCGGTGACGGAGGAGGAAGCGTATGACATATTTGAGCCACTGGTTGCGGGAACTCATCATCATCGTCGTCATCGCGACGATCGTCGATCTCCTTTTGCCGAGCGGAGAGATGCGCCGCTACGGGCGTTTCGTTTTGAGCCTGTTCATCCTCGTTTCGCTCGTCGGTCCGCTTTTCACGTTGTTTCACGTCGGCGGGCTTGATGCCCGCAGTTTGTGGGAGAAGATGGCGCACGCCGGCAGCGAGCCGTACGGTGTGGCGGAAAGGCTTGAGCGATCGGAGGATCAGACGATGCGTCTGATACAGGCGAACGATCGGGCGGTGCGCGAGACGATGGAAGTGATGCTCGGCGGCAATATCGCCGCGGCGCTGGAAGCGGCGCTCGGCGTTCAGACCGACGTCCGCGTGCGCCTGACCGGTCACGAAAACGATCCTTCAACGATTAAAATCGCCGCAGCGGAGGTCTATTTGCTCGGACAGGTTCATAAAACGAATACCAAAGCGGATGCACCGCCGGTTGCGGAGACGGTGGCGCCGATTCGGGTGACGATCGGGGGCGGAACATCCGTTTCCGCAGGGTCCGCCGGCGCGTCTTCGCCGACGCGTGCGGCATCTCCGGCGGGCGCCCACACGTCCGATCTCGCGGCCGCCGTCGCACGCTTCATCCACGAGGTCTACGGCGTGCCGCTCGATCAAGTCCGCGTCATCGGGCCGTAGACAGGCCAAAGAGCGGTCTTTGGGAGGCGGAGAAAGCGCCGTGAAGGGGGGAAGAAAGGGGGAGAAAGGGGGAATGGACACTTGGAAAAATGCGCGCACGCCGATCATCTTAGCCGTGGCGCTCCTCATCCTTTACCTCCTGTTCGGCTTCACCCGCGCTCGAGATCCGACCCCGCCGCCTGCTGCGCCGGAGACGGAGCCCTCCGCGGCGGCGGAGTCGGCCGACCGGGCGATGCAGGCGTATGAGCGGCATTACGAAACGATGCTGGAAGGCGTCCTCGAGCAGGTGCCAGGCGTCGGAAATGTGATCGTGATGGTCAATCTGGACGCTACGGAAGCGCGCGTGTACGAGAAAAACACGCGCACCAGCCGGCAGGAGACGGTCGAAACGGACGCCCAGGGAGGCAAGCGTACGATCGACGATCAGTCGATCGAAGAGGAAGTCGTGCGCGTGTCGGGCAACGGAAAGGAAGCGCCGGTCGTCATAAAGACGCTCAAACCGCAAGTGCGCGGCGTGGTCGTCGTCGCCGAGGGGGCGGAAAACGCCACGATCCGGGGGTGGATCACCGACATCGTCAGCCGCTCCCTCGACGTTCCGCCGCACCGCGTCGCCGTCGTCCCGAAAAAACACGATCGCTAGGACTGGGCGCTTAAAGGAGGAAGAATGGCGATGTCGACCCGCAAGCAGACGATGTGGCTGGTGACGATGCTGTCGCTCCTCGTCGTGTTGTCGGTGTATTATCTGTTCTATGTCGACGACGGTTCCCATACGAAAGAGATCGCGTCGTCGAGTACCGATACGGCGCATCAAGCGTCCGGCGAACGATCGGACGATACATCGACGTCGCCCAATACGGCCGTCGACGACGTCTCCGGCGCGCAAACCGTACTCCCGGCGGACGACGATTATTTTGCCGCCGTCCGCCTCGAACGGGATCAGGCGCGCGCCAAAGAGATGGAGCGGTATTTCAACATGCTCGGGTCCCAGGACAACCAGTCGGTGAAAGAGGCGAGCGCGCGATTGGACGTTTTGGAAGAACGGGAATCGAAAGAACTCGTCGTCGAGTCGCTGATCAAGGCCAAAGGCTACCGCGACGCGGTGGTCATGGCCGGCGACAAACGCGTAAACGTCGTCGTGCGCGCCGAGGCCCTCAAACCCGAGGACGTCGTCGACATCATCCAATTGGTGACTTCCAACATGGACGTCCGCGGCACCGATGTGACGGTAAGCACCCGGCCGTAAAGCATCCGCTCGTCGACGCATCGATGGGCTTTGATCGAACGATCCTTGTCCGCCTGCCGAGCGCGGGCGTTTTTCTTTGTGCTATAATGGGCGAGAATGATGGCCGAAGCGGTCAAAGGAGGAGCGTTATGTTCTCGCTCAAAGAACTGCGCGAATTGATTCGTTTGATCGATCAAAGCGGCATCACCCATTTTGAGTTGGAAGGCGGAGGCGAACGCCTCGTCCTAAAAAAGGAAGCGGTGAACGCGCCGACGCCGATTCTTGCGACCGCGCCTCCGACGGTCGCTCCGGATCCGGCGGCGATGCCGGAAGTTCAAGGTCCCGCCGGCTCCGACGCGCGCCCACATCCGCCGTCCGCGCCGGATGTGCGAGGGATCCCGGAACAACCGTCCGAGCCGGAACGCGGGATACATATCATCACGGCACCGATGGTCGGGACGTTTTACGAGGCGCCGTCGCCCGGCGCACAGCCGTTCGTCCGCGTCGGCGACCGCATCGAACCCGGGACCGTCGTCTGCATCATCGAGGCGATGAAGCTGTTCAATGAGATCGAAGCGGAAGTGCGCGGAGTGATCACGGAGGTGTTGGTGCAAAACGGCACGCTCGTCGAATACGGCCAACCGCTGTTTAAGGTCCGCGTCGAGTAAAGGTGAAGGCAGGTGTTCCGCTTGTTCCGAAAATTGCTCGTCGCCAATCGCGGGGAGATCGCCGTGCGCATCATCCGCGCCGCGAAAGAGCTCGGCATCCGCACCGTGGCCGTCTATTCCGAAGCCGACCGCGATGCATTGTTTGTCCGCATGGCCGACGAGGCGTACTGCATCGGGCCGGCGTCGGCCAAGGAGAGCTACTTGAACATGACGCAGCTGATCGCTCTGGCCACCTCGATCGGCATCGACGCCGTCCATCCGGGCTACGGTTTTTTGGCGGAGAACGCCCATTTCGCCGAGCTGTGCGAGCTGGTGGGGATCACTTTCGTCGGCCCGAGCGCCGAGGCGATCCGCCGCATGGGCGACAAGATGACCGCCAAAAAGACGGCGGAAGCGGCCCGGGTGCCGACCATCCCCGGCTCTGCAGGGCTGGTCGACGATGTGGAGGCGGCGCTCAAGTTTGCGGAAACGTTCGGTTATCCGGTGATCATCAAGGCCACCTCCGGCGGAGGCGGCAAGGGAATGCGCGTGGCCCGCGATCCCGAGGCGCTTCAAAAACTGTTTCCGCTCGCCACGCGGGAGGCCGAGGCGGCGTTCGGCAACCCCGGCGTCTATCTCGAGAAATACCTGGAACGGCCGCGACACGTCGAAGTGCAGATTCTCGCCGATCGGCACGGCAATGTGGTGCACTTGGGTGAGCGGGACTGTTCCGTGCAACGCCGGCATCAAAAGTTGATCGAAGAGGCGCCTTCCCCCGCCGTGACGCCGGAGATTCGGCAGGCGATGGGCGAAGCGGCGATTCGCGTGGCCCGGGCAGTCGACTATGTCGGCGCGGGGACGATCGAGTTTCTGCTCGATCAAGACGGGCGTTTTTATTTCATGGAGATGAATACGCGCATCCAGGTCGAACACCCGGTCACGGAATGGGTCACCGGCATCGATCTGGTGCAGGAGATGATCCGCGTTGCGGCCGGCGAACCGCTGTCGTTTGCGCAGGAGGCGGTGACGATGCGCGGCCATGCCGTCGAGTGCCGCATCAATGCCGAAGATCCGGATCGGGACTTTCTGCCGACGCCGGGAAAAATCGAACGTTTTGTCGCCCCGGGCGGTTTCGGCGTGCGGGTCGACACGGCCGTCACGCCGGGCGCCGTGATCCCGCCGTACTACGATTCGATGATCGCCAAACTCATCGTCTGGGCGCCGACGCGGGATGAGGCGATCCGGCGGATGCGCCGCGCGCTGTCCGAATTTGTCATCGAGGGCCCGGGCGTTAAAACGACGATCCCCCTTTGCGCGCGAGTGCTTTCCGACTCGGCGTTTGTCTCCGGGGACATCGATACGCGTTATTTGGAAGAGCGCCTCACGCCGCTTCGTTCTGTTTGACACCATTGATCATATTGATATAATTTGAGGTATGGCTGACCCGTCCGACGAAGAACCGGCCAAAGTCGGCCGCGCGTCAAAGCCCGTTGACGTTTTCCTGCCGTCTGCCGTGCGGTGAAGCGCTTCGCTTCGGAGCGATCTCCGGAAAAGGAGGCGCCATGATGCCCGGAGTCGACCACTGGCTGCTTAAACTGTATGCCCTTCTCGTTTTGCTGCTTGCGCTGCCTTTGCTCGTGCCGGCGCTTGGGCTGTTTGAAACGCAGGTCTACGACGCGCTCGGTTTTTTGTATCAATCGCTGACGATGAAACTGATTCTGCTCGGCGCGCTGATCATCCTCATCGTGCTCGGCTTTCGTTTTCTTTTTTTAAGGCGCGAAAGGCGGCGCGAATCGGCCTTGGCCGGGCGCAACGAGTATGGCGAGACGCGCATTGCGCTCTCGACGTTTGAACATCTGGCGCAAAAGACGACGCAAAAAATTCCCGGCGCTCACGATGTCGCCGTACGCTTTGAGCCGTCGGAAGTCGACGGGTACCAGTTTTTCATCAAGGTCGGCGTCGACGGGGAACAGTCGATTCCGGAACTGATCGAGCGCATTCAGGCCGAAGTGAAAAGCAAAGTCGAAGCGGTCACCGGGGTGGAGATCGCCAAAGTATCGGTGCTCGTGCACGAGGTCGCACCGAAAGAGGCGCCGCCGGCGCATAGCCGCCGCGTGCGCTGACCGCGGAAAAGGGTGGACGGTGATGGGTGATTTTTTGCGCGCACACCTGGGGAAACTGCTCGGCACGGCATACGGAATCGTCTTGAGCGTCGTCTATCTCGGATTCGGCTTTGTGCGCATGTTCGTCGTGGCGCTCCTCATCGCCCTCGGCTATTGGATCGGCGCGCGCTTCGACCGCAAGGAACGGTTGTGGGATCTGCTCCATCGGATTTTGCCGGAATCGTTTTTTGACCGCGACCATCGGTAGCGGTCGTTTTTTTGAAAAGTTTTGGGCGTGCGAAGGGAGTTCACGAATGAACCGTCGGGCGGCGCGCGTTGCCGCGCTTCAGGCGCTCTATCAAATCGACCTCGCCGACGCGACAAAAGAGGCCGCTTTTTCGGCGCTCGACCTGTCGCAGGCGGATGAAGCATACGCGCATCGTCTGGTAGACGGCGTTTTGGCGCACCGTGAGGCGATCGACCGGGTGATCGCCGAACATCTCGTCGGCTGGACGCTGGAGCGGCTGTCGTACGTCGATCGTGCGATCTTGAGGATCAGCGTGTATGAGCTTTTGTTCGCCGAGGACGTCCCGGGCAAAGTGGTCATCGACGAGGCGGTGGAACTGGCCAAGCGCTTCAGCGATGAACGGGCGCGGGTGTTCATCAACGGATTGTTGTCGAACGTCTACCACGTCCGCCGGAGGGGGTAGACGGCATGTTTCTGGGCATCGATACGAGCAATTATCGAACGTCCGTTTGCCTGATGGACGCAGACGGCAGCGCATGGTTTGACCGCCGGGTGCTCTTTCCGGTTCCGCAAGGGGGCCTCGGAGCGCGGCAGTCCGAAGCGGTCTTCTTCCACGTCCGGACCCTCGGCGCGCTGTTTGAGGAGCTCCGCATGACGGTTCCGCGGGCGGACATTCGGGCGATTGCGGTAAGTACGCGTCCGCGGCCCGCCAAGGGGTCGTATATGCCGGTGTTCGAGGTGGGGCGGGCGTTCGCGCGCTCCCTCGGCAGCGTCCTCGGCGTGCCGGTGTATGAGACGACGCACCAGGAAGGGCATATCGCGGCCTGCGAGAAGTTTGCCGAGCGCGTTCCGTTCTGGGTTTTTCACTTGTCCGGCGGAACGAGCGAACTTTTGGACGTCGCCCCGCGCCCCGGAGGGTATGCGGTCGCCGTATGCGGCGGGACGCGAGACGTGACCGTCGGCCAGCTCATCGACCGCATCGGCGTGGCCCTCGGTTGTCCGTTTCCTGCCGGGCCGTGCGTGGAGGCGCTGGCGCGCGCGTCCGTGGACGGCCGCGAATCGGGCCCGCAAAAAGACCCTGGTGAGCGAACCGCCGTACGGGCGCCGGTGCGCGCGGAGGGGCCCTATGTGCATCTGTCCGGCACGGAGTCGGCGTTGCTTAGGGCCATCGACGACGGCGCGGATCCGACGGAGGTGGCGCGCGCGGCGGAGCGGGCCGTGGCCAAGGCGATCGAGAAGGTGGTGCGCGCGGCGGCCTCGGCGGGAGGCGTCCGGCCGCTGTATCTCGTCGGCGGTGTGGCGGCGAACGCTTATATCCGAGACCGTCTTGAAAAGCGGCTTGGACCGCTCCTTCCGCTTCGCTTCGCGGCACCCGAGGAAGCCGGGGACAACGCCTGCGGCGTGGCGCGCATCGCCCGAGAGCGATGGCGTCTTAAGGCCATGGCCTGACGAATCAAACAAAGGAGTCGTGGGGATGGGAGCACAACGCATCGACGGCAGACAAGTGGCCGAACGGGTCTTGGAACACGTGCGCGCCGAGGTGAGAGCGCTCACGGCACGGGACGTCGTGCCGCATCTCGCCGTCGTCCTGGTCGGCGACGATCCGGCATCGGCGACGTATGTCCGATCGAAGGCGAACAAAGCGCGTGCCGTCGGCATGCGCTCGACCGTCGTGCATCTTTCGGCGGGCGTCACGACGGATGAACTCGTCCGGCGCGTGCGCGCTTTAAGCGACGACGCGGACATCGACGGGCTCATCGTACAGCTTCCGCTCCCGCCGCACGTCGACGAGGCCGCGGTGATCGCGGCGATCGACCCGGCGAAGGACGTCGACGGCTTTACGCCGGAAAACGCCGGACGATTGTTCCGCGGCGATCTGGGCGGTCTCCTCCCGTGTACGCCGCGCGGCATTCTGGCCTTGCTCCAGGCGTACGATCTTCCGCTCGCCGGACGGCACGCCGTCGTCGTCGGGCGCAGCAACATCGTCGGCAAACCGGCGGCGCAGCTTTTCCTGGCCCATCACGCGACGGTCACCGTGGTGCATTCCCGGAGCGGCCCCGTCGGGCGCTACACCCGCCAGGCGGACATCCTCGTCGCCGCCGTCGGCAAACGCCATTTCATCACCCCGGACGACATCAAACCCGGCGCGGCGGTGATCGACGTCGGGATTCACCGGACTGAAACGGGGCAGCTCACCGGCGATGTCGCGCCGGACGTGGAGCAGGTGGCGGGATGGCTCACGCCGGTGCCCGGCGGGGTAGGGCCGATGACGGTGGCCATGCTGCTCGACAACACCGTTCGCGCGGCGCGACTCAGGCGGGGGTGGCATGATGTGGCCCGAACCGGTGTTTGAGGCTTCCGCCCCTCCCCGCGGAGCGCTTTCGGTGAGCGCGCTGAACCGCCTGGTCAAGGCGCACATCAACGGCGATCCTTCGTTTCAGGATATCTGGGTGCGGGGAGAAATTTCGAACTTCAAGCATCACCCCCGCGGTCATATGTATTTTTCGCTCAAGGACGATGAGGCGCGGCTGCAGGCGGTGATGTTTCAAGGATATAACCGCTTTTTGCGGTTTCGCCCGGAAAACGGCCTGATGGTGCTCGCCCGGGGAGATGTCGACGTCTATGAGCGGGACGGCGTCTACCAGCTGTACGTCAAAGAAATGCAGCCGGACGGCGTCGGGGGTCTCTTTTTGGCCTTCGAACAGCTGAAAGAAAAGCTGAAGCAGGAAGGGCTGTTCGACCGCAAGCGGCCGCTGCCGCGTTTTCCGAAGCGGGTGGCGGTCATCACCTCGACGAGCGGCGCGGCGATTCGCGATATTGTGACGACGCTCGGTCGGCGTTTTCCGACGGCGGACGTCGTCGTCATCCCGGCACAAGTGCAGGGCGCGGAAGCGCCGGCTTCGCTCGTCGAGGCCCTTCGTCGATTGTCGCGCCTTATGCCTCCGGCGGATGTGGCCATCGTCGCCCGCGGCGGCGGGTCGATCGAAGAGCTTTGGGCGTTCAACGACGAAGCGGTGGCCCGGGCCATCCATGCCTCTCCGGTGCCGATCATCAGCGGCGTCGGACACGAGACGGATACGACGATTGCCGACTTCGTCGCCGACCTGCGCGCGCCGACGCCTACCGGAGCGGCGGAACGGGCGGTGCCGGATCGGCTGGAGCTGGAAAAATTGCTCATCGATTTTCGTCGGAGAATCCAGGCGCGGTTGATCGAACGCCTGCGTCGGGGAATGGAGCGATTGAACGCGCTTCGTTCGCGGGCCGTCTGGCACGATCCCGCACGGCTCATCCGGCCGCATGAAGAACGGCTCGACCGTGCCGTCGAACGGCTGGAACGGGCGTTTAAGCTCGACGCCGAACGGCGGCGCGCCCGCCTTGACCAGCTCTCTTTCCGTCTCGGTGACGCCCGCCGGCTGAGCGCCGCCTGCACCATGTACCGCCGCCGCGTGGCGGAAGCCGAAAGGCGTTTGCTGCGCGTGATCACGCATGACGTGCGCGCTCGGCGGGCAATGCTTAAGCAGTGGGCGGCGCGTCTGGACGGCGCCGGGCCGCTCGCCCCGCTCAGGAAGGGATACGCCCTTGTGACGCGCGAGGGGGACGCGCTCGTCACCCGGGCGCAGGACATCGCTCCGGGCGAAGCGCTCAACGTCCGCTTTGCGGACGGACGCGCCTTCGTCACGGTGTGGGAAGTGCGGGAGGAGGAGTTTGCGTGGAAAAACGAGACGGACGGACGGAACGGACCGACGATTTGAACGCCATAAGCGGCGAAGTCGATGCGTATCCCGAATCGCGCTCGGGCGGCCAAGCGCAAGGCGGTTCGGCGCTTGACGCGGACGGGGCGCAAGGCGACCGCCGGCTTACGCCGGAGGAAATCGCCGGCTTAAGTTTTGAGACGGCGCTCGAACGCCTGGAGTCGGTCGTCCGGCGCTTGGAAGCCGGAGACGTGCCGCTGGAGCTGGCCATCGAACTGTACCAGGAAGGGATCCGACTGGCCCGCCGATGCGACGACCTGCTCAAGAACGTCGAGCAGAAGATCACGCTGGTCGTGGAAGAGGCGCCGGGCGTGCTCGCCGAGCGCCCGTTCGGGGGGATCGAGCGGTGACGGCGGAGGCGTTTTGGTCCCGGTATGGGCCGCGCCTGAGAGACTTCGAAACCGCCCTCGAACAATATCTCGCCATCGACGCGCCGGCAGCGCTCCTCGACGCGATGCGTTACTCGCTGTTTGCCGGGGGCAAGCGCCTTCGGCCGCTCCTCGTTTTCGCCACGTTGGAAAGTCTCGGGCGGCCTTATGGCGACGGGTTTCCCCTCGCCGCGGCGATCGAGATGGTGCATACGTATTCGCTTATCCACGACGACCTCCCGGCGATGGACGACGATGACCTGCGTCGCGGACGGCCGACGAACCATCGCGTGTTCGGCGAGGCGAGGGCCATTTTGGCCGGAGACGCGTTGCAGGCGCACGCCTTTTGGGTGCTCGGGACACTCGTGGAACACGGCGTTGCGGCCGAAGTCGTCGTCCGGCTCGTGCGCGGTCTTTCCGAAGCAGCGGGTCCGATCGGCATGGTCGGCGGCCAGGTGCTCGATCTTTCCGCCACCGGCAGGGAGCCGATCGCGCTGGAGGCGCTTGAGGCCATGCACCGCATGAAGACGGGCGCTTTGATTGCCTTTTCCGTCGAGGGAGCGGCCATCCTCGCCGGCGCGGAGGCGTCTTTGTCGGCCGCGCTCAGGCGTTATGCGGAGCGGATCGGCTTGGCATTTCAAGTGCAGGATGATATCCTAGATGTGACCGGGGATGCCGGAACGCTCGGCAAAACGCCGCATCGCGACGAGGCGCTGGGCAAAGCGACGTATCCGGCGCTCATCGGACTTGCCGAAAGCATCCGGCGGCGCGATCAGTTGGTCGAATCGGCCAAAGCCGCGCTCGAGGCCGTCGGGCTTGCGGATTCGGAACTCGCGGCGCTCGCCGATTACATCGCCGTGCGCGATCGGTAGTCGGCGATCGTTCGTCGACGAAAGGGGAACGGGATCGGCTTGATCTTAGAGCGCATCGCCGAACCGGCGGATCTCAAAACGCTGTCATACGATGAACTCGTCGCCTTGGCCGAGGAAATCCGAACGTTTCTCATTCATTCGTTGGCCAAGACCGGCGGGCATCTGGCGCCGAACCTCGGCGTCGTCGAACTGACCCTCGCCCTGCATCGCGTCTTCGATTCGCCGCGCGACCGCATTGTCTGGGACATCGGACATCAGGCGTACGTGCACAAGCTCGTCACCGGACGCAAAGACCGCTTTCCGACCCTTCGTCAATACGGCGGAATGTCGGGTTTTTTAAAACGCGCCGAATCGCCGCACGACGTCTGGGAGGCGGGGCACGCCTCGACGTCGCTTTCGGCCGCCCACGGAATGGCTGTGGCCCGCGACCTTCGCGGTGAGACGCACGCCGTCGTGGCCGTCATCGGCGACGGGGCGCTGACCGGCGGCATGGCGTTCGAGGCGCTCAACAACATCGGCCATGAAAAGCGACGGCTCATCGTCGTGTTGAACGACAACGAGATGAGCATCTCGACCAACGTCGGCGCGCTGCACGAATATCTCGGCCGCATTCGTACGGCCGGCGGGTACCGCTGGGCCAAGGGTGAAATCGAGGCCTTTTTGCGCCGCATTCCGGCGATCGGCGGCGGGCTTTTTAAAACGGCGGAGCGGGCGAAAGAAGCGCTCAAGCAATTTTTCATTCCCGGGATGCTGTTCGAGGAACTGGGGCTCACGTATCTCGGGCCGGTGAACGGCCACGACCTTGTGCAGCTGGAAAAGTCGCTTTCGATGGCCAAAAAGACAAACGGTCCGACCATCGTCCACGTGCTCACGATCAAAGGGAAAGGCTACCGGGCGGCGGAAGCCGACGCCGACGCCTACCACGGCTGCGGGCCGTACAAGGTGGAATCGGGAGAGATGATCAAGGTTGTCGGTCCGCCGAGCTACGGCAGTATCCTCACCCAAACGCTCGTGCGCCTGGCCGAGGCCGATGCGCGCATCGTCGTCATCACGCCGGCGATGATCTCCGGTTCGGGGCTCCGGCCGTTTTTCGACCGTTTTCCGGCGCGCAGCTTCGACGTCGGCATCGCCGAGCAGCACGCCGTGACGATGGCCGCCGGACTCGCCGCGGAAGGAATGAAACCGGTCGTCTCCATCTACTCGACGTTTCTGCAGCGGGCGTACGACCAGCTCATCCACGACGTAGCACTGCAAAATTTAAACGTCGTCTTCGCCATCGACCGTGCCGGGCTCGTCGGCCAAGACGGCGAGACGCACCAGGGCGTATTCGACATTCCGGCCTTATCCACCGTCCCGAACATCATCCTGGCCATGCCCAAAGACGAAAACGAACTCCAACACCTGCTCTACACCGCGCTCCGCTACGACGGCGGACCGTTCGCCCTCCGTTACCCGCGGGGCTCCGGCGTCGGCGTTCCGCTGGATGCCGAGTTCCGGGAGATTCCGATCGGGACGTGGGAGATGCTTCAAGACGGTCGAGATGCGGCGCTTCTGGCCGTCGGAGCGAACATGATTCGCCTCGCGCGCGCCGTCGCCGACCGCTTGATCCGCCTGGGGCTTTCGGTGGCTGTGGTCAATGCGCGATTTTTAAAGCCGCTCGATGAAACGATGTTGCTTGCGCTGTACCGGAGCGTGCCGCTCATCGTCACTTTGGAAGAGTCGGCGCTGCTCGGCGGCTTCGGGGAGCGGGTCGTCGCGCACTACCACGAGCGGCAAGAGGCGTCGCGGGTGACGCGCGACCCGGCGCTTCCGGCCGTGCGCTTTCTCCGCTTCGGTTTGCCCGATCGGTTCATCCCGCACGGCAGCGTCGAGGCGCTGCTCGCAGACGTCGGGCTTTCGCCGGAGGCGGTCGCCGAACGCATTCGCACGGCGATCGTCCGGCCGATCGGCCAAGCGAGGGGACTTTCTTGACCGCCGCGTCCAAGGATAAAGGGCGGCTCGACGTGCTCCTCGTCGAGCGGGGCCTGTTCGAAAGCCGAGAACAGGCGAGGCGGGCGATCATGTCCGGCGCGGTGATGGTCGACGGGGCGGTGATGGACAAACCCGGAATGCGCGTCGCCCGCACGGCGGACATCCGTCTGCGCGGCGAGCGGCCGAAATACGTGAGCCGCGGCGGACTCAAGCTGGAAGCCGCGTTGTCCGCCTTCGGCATCGATCTGACCGGCAAGCGCGTGCTCGATGCCGGCGCCTCCACCGGCGGCTTTACCGACTGCGCGCTCAAGCACGGGGCGGCCGCAGTGATCGCCGTCGATGTAGGCTACGGTCAGCTCGCCTGGTCGCTCCGGCAAGATCCGCGGGTCATCGTCAAGGAACGGCAAAACGTCCGCTACCTTCGGCCCGAGGATCTGCCGGTACCGCCGGACGTCGCCCTGGCCGACCTGTCGTTCATCTCCCTCGGCCTCGTTCTTCCGGCGCTCTCCGGCGTCCTCCCGGACGGCGGGGCGCTCATCGCGCTCATCAAGCCGCAATTCGAAGCCGGTCCCGAGCACGTGGAAAAGGGCGGGCTGGTCAAGGACCCGCGCGTGCACCGGGAGACCGTCGAGCGGGTGATGCGCGCCGCAGAAGCGGCCGGGCTGTATGCCAAAGGGCTTATCCCCTCGCCGATCCGCGGTGGGGACGGAAACATCGAATTTTTGTTCTGGGCGCAAAAAGGCGTGCCGCCGCGCATCGTCGATGAGGCGGAGATCGCCCGCGTCGTCGACGCGGCGCATCGGCCGCGTTGAGGGGTGATCCGGGTGCAGTCGGCGGATCGCCTAAACTTTAGCAATCGGACGAAAGGTGAATCGGTGTGCGGGACAAGTCGTCGCGCCTCGTCCGCATTAAGGCGCTCATCAGCGAACGGGAAATCGAAACACAGGAAGAGCTCGTCGCCCTCCTCAGGCAGGAAGGCTTTCAGGTGACACAGGCGACGGTATCGCGCGACATCAAAACGCTCGGTCTGGTGAAAGTACCGATGCCCCGCGGCGGTTACCGCTATGCGTTGCCGGGCGAGGCCAAACAGAGCGGAGAAGAAAAACTTCGCCGGCTGATGGTCGAGGCGTTCGTCTCCCTCGATCAGGCGGAAAATTTGCTCGTCTTAAAAACCATCCCCGGAAACGCCAATGCCTTCGGTGCGGTCATCGACGACCTCCGTCATCCGGAAATGCTCGGGACGATTTGCGGCGACGATACGTGCCTCATCATCTGTCGCCATCGCGACGGGGCGAGCGCCGTGCGGCAGTGGCTGCTCGCCTTCGGCCACGCGTAAACCAGCCGTTTCAAGCGCGCTTTGGGCTTTCGAGGCGCTACCGGAGCGCCGGCCTTCGCTTCAGTACTGAAAGGAGGACGTCGGGTGCTCGCGTCGCTCAGCGTGGAAAACATCGCCGTGTTCAAAGAGGTTCATGTGGATTGGCACGGCGCCCTTAACGTCATCACCGGCGAGTCGGGAGCCGGCAAATCGGTGCTGCTCGATGCGCTGACGCTTCTCATCGGCGAGCGGGCGCGCGAAGAAACCGTTCGGCGAGGGGCTCCGGCGGCCGTCATCGAGGGGCGGTGGATCCTCGATGCGCTTCATCCCGAAGTGCTCGAGACGCTCGCGGCGCACGGCGTCCCGTTCGATCCGGAAGACGGCGTGCTCATCATCCGTCGAGAAATCGTCCCGGGGGGGCGAAGCACCGTCCGCATGAACGGCGTGCTCGTTCCGCTCAACGCGCTTCGAACCGTCGCGCCTCACTTGATCATCCTGCACCGACAGCATGATCAACTGCTGCTCGCGGATGCCGCGCGGCAGCGTGCGTGGGTCGACGCCCTGGGGGGAGAAGCCCTGAAAGCGGCCCGCGAACGCTACCAGGCGGCATACGGTCAGTATGTCGACGCGTACCGAGCGGCCAAAGATGCGGAAGCGGCCCAAGCGGCAGAAGAAGAGGAGCGTCGCCGGCTTCAGGAAGCGCTGGAGGAAATCGTGCCGGCGCGCCTCAAGCCGGGCGAAGACGAGGCGCTCGTCGCCAAGCGCGCTCGGTTGTTGAACGCCGAACGGATCAAGAGCGCGTTGGCCAAGGCTTACCAGGCGATCAGCGGAGAACATCGGGCCCTCGATCTTTTGCGCCTCGCCGAAAACGCCCTGGAAGGGGTGGGCGACGCCGATCCGGATCTCGCTTCCCTCGGCGAACAGGTGCGGGAACACGTCTTCGCCTTGGAAGAGATCGCCCGGACGTTGTTCGACGCCGGGGAAGCGCTCGATGCCGCGGGAGAGTCGCTCGAGGCGGTGGAAAGCCGTTTGGATGTGATCGAGCGGCTGAAAAAACGATACGGCGGATCGGTCGAAGCGGTGATCCGTTTTGCCGAGAAGGCCGAAGCGCGCCTCTTGGCCTTGGCGGACGGTGAGGCCAAACGGCAGAAACGCCTGCTGGAACTCGACGCCCGACGCGACGCCTGGCTTCAGGCCGGCGCCGCATTGACCGAAGCTCGTCGGCAAGCGGCCAAAACGCTGGAGGCCCGAGTTGCGGAATACCTTCGAACGTTGCATCTGCCGAAAGCGCGTTTTGCGGTGGCGGTCGACGTCCGAGCGCCGGAAGGCCCGTTGCCCGACCCGGCAGGGTATGCCCACGGGCTGGAAGACGTTTCCTTTTGGTTCCAGGCCAACCCGGGGGATGTCCTGAGGCCGCTGTCCAAAGTCGCTTCCGGCGGCGAAATGTCCCGCGTGGCGCTCTCCTTGTTCGCCGCCTTCGCCGACGCCCTTCCGCGGACGACGTTCATCTTCGACGAGATCGACACCGGCGTCGGCGGCCCGGCCGGAGAGGCGATCGGCGAGGCGATGGCCGGCATCGCCAAGGCGCATCAAGTGTTGGCGGTGACGCACTTGGCACAGGTGGCCAGTTTTGCCGACGCGCACTTTTGCATCGTCAAACGGACGGAGGGCAGAGAGACGACCTCGTCCATCGTCCGCCTCGATGAAGCGGCGCATCTTAAGGAGCTCGCCCGGCTCATCTCCGGAGAGGTGGTGACCGACGCCGCGTTGGCTCATGCGGCGATGCTTTCCGCTTCGGCGGCGGACAAGAAAAACGCCATCCGGGCTTAGTGTGGTACGTTTTTTCGAGTATACGGCGTGTACGGGGCGGCAAGATTATGAGTACGGCGTGAGCGGGGGTGACCGAGAGCAGAAGGAGTGTTGCGCTGTGCAAAGAGAGCACCGGTGGAAGAGGAACGCCGCCGTCCTTTTGATCTTCACCCTTTTACTCATCGCCCAAACTCCGCTGTTCGCGCCGTTTCTGAACATCGCGCCGCTCAAACGCGTGTTTGCCGGTGCCCCGTACACCCTCAACCTTCCGACCGCCTTCCGTCTCGTTTCCACCGTTCCCGCCGTCGTCACGGCGGTCCCCGACGCGCGTAAGATCGTTCCGGCGGACGCCGGTGTGGCCGCGGTCGACGTGATGCTCGGCCATGTCCCTTTAAGCCGGATGAACGTGCATGTCTATCCGGACCTTAAGGTCTATCCCGGTGGTCAGTCGATCGGCGTCAAGCTGCGCACGCCGGGCATCCTGGTCGTCGGGTACAAAAAGGTGTCCACCTCCGAAGGCGAAAATGTTTCGCCTGCCGAACAAGCGGCGGTCAAAGTGGGCGACATCATCCGCCGCGTCGACGGCCAGGAGCTCAAAGACGCCGGTGCGCTGACGCCGATCGTCGAACGCGCCGGGCGCGAGGGACGGACGCTCAACGTGGAAATCGTCCGCGGCGACCGCACGTTTACCGTTCCCGTCAAACCGGTTCTCGATCCGCAGGACAACACGTTTAAGCTCGGTCTGTTCGTCCGCGATTCGGCGGCCGGAATCGGCACGCTGACGTTCTTTGACCCGAACACGCGAGCCTACGGTGCCCTCGGCCACGTCATCAGCGACCTCGACACCAAACGGCCGATCGCCGCCGGCGGGGGGGCGATTCTGCCGTCGACGGTGACCGCCGTCGACCGCGGAACGCCGGGCAGACCGGGTGCCATCCGGGCCGTCTTTCCCGATGAGCGGAAAAAGATCGGCGACATCGAACGCAATACGCCGTTCGGGATCTTCGGCCACCTGCAGGAGGTCCCCAAACATCCCCTCTACGACCGTCCGATTCCGGTCTCCTTCGCCGAAGACGTCAAAGTCGGCCCGGCCAAAATGCTCACCGTCATCGACGGCGACCGCGTCGAAGCCTACGACATCGAGATCACCGCCGTTTTTCACCAGGAGGTGCCGTCGACCAAAAGCATGGTCATCCGCGTCACCGATCCGCGGCTGATCGAAAAGACCGGCGGCATCGTCCAGGGGATGTCCGGCAGCCCGATCATCCAGGACGGGCGTCTGGTCGGGGCGGTGACCCACGTCTTTGTCGGCGATTCGACGCAGGGCTACGGCGTCTTTATCGAGTGGATGCTCAGGATGACGGAACTCATGCGCGAAACGAGCGAGCCCAACGCCGCCTGACGGCAGGGCTCGCTTTTTTGGCGTGCGCCGGCGTGCGCCGCGCTCGCGCGCTTTTGTCGAAAAAAAACGACCACGAGCTGTTGTTGGGCGCTTTTGTCGATCTTTTATAAAGTTATGTGAAGATGAGAAAAAGGGCAGGATTTCGATGCGGCTTGTCGAATGTATGGCTTGGTGAAAGTATGCAAGCGAAGCAGGATAAAGGGGGATCGGCATGGTCGAAATCATGATCGTCGACGACAATCGCGAGCTCGCCAAACAGATTAGCCATTATTTGGAACAATATGACGAATTTTCCGTCGTCGCAGTCGCCCACGATGGCCGGGAGGCGTTGGATTTGCTTTCGCAACATACGCCCGACGTGCTGTTGCTCGACGTCATCATGCCGCTCAAAGACGGCATCAGCGTGCTCGAGGCGCTGTCGCTCGCCGGGCGATTGAACGGCGACATGAAGGTCATTATCCTCTCCGCTTTCGGTCAGGAAGAAACGACGAGCAAGGCGGCGGCATACGGCGTTTCGTATTATATGCTGAAGCCGTTTGATTTTGATGCCTTGGCGAAACGCATTCGGGAGATGCTTCGGGCCGGCGACGTCGGGATGTCCAAAGTCGAACGCCCTCAAGCCGTCGACCTGACGCGCCGGCATGGGGATGCCGAGCGCCAAAATGCCGTGCTGGAGGCCAAAATCAGCGCGTTGTTGCACGAAATCGGCGTTCCGGCGCACATCAAAGGTTACATATACTTGCGCGAAGCGATCCGCATGGTCTACGCAGACATTGAGCTTTTGGGAGCGATCACCAAGACGCTTTACCCGAGTATCGCGGTCAAGTTCAAAACGACGCCGAGCCGCGTCGAACGGGCCATCCGCCACGCGATCGAAGTCGCCTGGCAACGCGGCAACGTCGATGCGATCACGCGATATTTCGGTTATACGGTCAGCCAATACAAGGACAAACCGACGAACAGCGAGTTCATCGCCATGCTGGCGGACAAAATGCGCCTGGAGGCGAAAGTCGCTCAGAGCTGAACTTGGCTTGCATGAACCTTTCGTGCACGGGGCAGACTAAAGGCAAATGCGCGTTCAAGGGAGCGATCGTTTGCCGTGGAGCACCGCGTGAAGCCCGATCGGGAGCGTGCATCGGCCGTATTGCGCCTGAAGGCGGTCGTGGGCCGGTCGACGAAGCGGCTCGTGAGATACGTCAGGCCGGGGTGGGCCGCCGTATTGCACCATCCGGGCCTGGATCGGGGAGCGGCTTGCGCGCTCATCGAGCGCGGCGTCGGTGCCGTCGTCAATTTCGCGCCGAGCATCCTTCCGGGCGGGCCGTCCGCCGGCGCTGCGCTGCTCGTCCAGGCAGGCGTACCGCTGTTCGACGTCGACCGGCGCGTCGGCGCGATCGGCGCCGGTACGGACGTATGGGACCTTTTTGCGGCCTTGGAGACGTTATCCCGACCGCCGCTTTTCGTCTTTCGGCCGGGCAGAAGGCGTCAGACGGCGCGCCTCGGGGGGATCAAGCTGTCCCTCGTGGCGGTCGACACGCGCTCGCTCGCCGGCGCCGGGCGGATCGAACGGCGATTGTACCCCTCGGTGTTCGGCGTATTTGTGCGGAATACCGCCGAGCATATGATGCGTGAATGGCGAGACGTGTTGACGCCTCTTGTCGTTCCGGAATTCCGCGACCTCGCCGGACGGGCGGCGATTATCGTCTCCCGGGGGATCGGAACGGCTTGGGCGCTTCGGCGCGCCTTGCCGTTTTTGAAGGACATGCTCGGCACCGATGCGTGGCGCTTTCTCGCCGTCGACGGCGGCGCCGACGACTTGCTTTCGCTCGGTCTTCCGATCGATGCCGTCGTCGGCGACATGGACAGCGTCGGGGAAAGCGCGCTTCAAGCGGCCCGCCGGCGCTTCATGCACGCGTATCCGGACGGCCGCGCCCCGGGCGCCGCCCGACTGGATCGGCTCGGCTTGTCCTATACGTTGGTCCCCGCCATCGGCACGAGTGAAGACCTCGCCGTCCGCCTCGCCGCGGACAACGGCGCGGAACGCATCGTGCTGTTCGGCGTCGGCGCCGATTTGTTGGCCGCCCGCGAACGCGGGCGGCGCGGCCTCTCCAGCACGTACCTCGTGCGATTGAAATACGGCGAGCGGATGATCGACATGAGCGCCCTCGGCAGTTTTTCGGCGGCCGATCGGTTGCGCGGCGCCGACCGGCCGGTGACCGCCGAACGGTTATGTGCCGCGGATCGCCAAAAGACCGCCGCATGGCCGCCGTCCGTCGATCGGCTTGAGGCCGCCCAGCGGCCGTCGAGCGGTGAACGGCCGTGAGCGGCAGGAAGGCGGCAATGTCCCGACCGACGACCAGCATCATCGTCCCGGCGTACAACGCGGGTTGGACGCTGTTCGAGACGGTGCGGGCGCTTTTGGACCGACCGTTTTGGGATGAACTCATCGTCGTCGACGACGGCAGCCGTGACGTCACGGCGGCGTTGTCTTTTCCGCCGCCGGTGCGTCTCGTCCGCCACCGGACGAACCGCGGCAAAGGTCGGGCCATCATGAGCGGAATCCGGGCGGCGAGCGGGGAAGTGCTGTTGTTTTTGGACAGCGACTTAGGCGCGACGGCGGCGCACGGCAGGCGGCTCGTCGAGGCGATTTGGGCAGGACGTGCACACCACGTCGTCGGTCTCGTCCCCCGCGCGCACGGAGACGGCTTCGGCTGGGTGAGCCGTTTCGCTCAAGAGGAGATTTTCCGCCGCAGCGGCGTTCGGCTTAAGCAGCCGCTTTCGGGACAGCGCGCGCTAAGCGGCGCATTGGCACGGCGGTGGGCAGACCGATTGGATCTGCGCTACGGGGTGGAAGTGATGCTCACCTTGTCGAGCCTCGCCGAGGGCCTCGTGCCGCTCGAGATCGCGCTTCCGTTCGATCATCGCCGCCTCGGGAAGACGCCGGCGGGCTTTTTGCACCGGATGCGGCAAGGTTGGGACATCGTCCGGGCGCTTCGCGCCTATGATGCCATGAAGCAAGCGGCGGAGGTCGGTTGACGTGCGCGCGTTGTTCGCGGCGCTTACGGCCTTCGCCTTGACGGTTTTGTTGATCGGCGGATATCGCCGGATCGCCGAACGCACGGGATGGCTCAAGCCCAATGTCGTCGGCCGGCGTATTCCGGTCGGCACCGGCGTCGTCCTGCCGTTTGCCTGGCTGTTCTCGTTGCCGTTCGGTCTTACGCCCGCCGTCACCTTCGACGGTTTGCACGACATATCGATCGATGCCTCGTTCGCCGCTCCGACCCGTTTGGCGGCGTCTTTCGAAGCGCTGGCGCTTACGGCCGCGTTCATCGGTTGGCTGGACGACGCTTTCGGAGAAACGGCGATCAAAGGCATCGGCGGTCATATACGCCGCCTCTTTACGACCGGAAAACCGACGACGGGGGTGATGAAGCTTCTGCTCTACCCGCCGCTCGGCGCGCTGGCCGCGGCACGCGTCGGAGCGTCTCCCGTCTTCGGGGCGCTTGCGTTCGCCGCTCTTGCCCACGGGTTGAACTTGCTCGACACCCGGCCGCTTCGCGCGCTCAAAGGATTTTTCATCCTCTACGCAATCGTTTTTACTCCGACGCTCGCCGCCGCGCCGATCGCCGAGCGGCCGCCGCTCCCGGTGCTCGCCGGATCCCTCATCGCCTTATGCGGCGATGATCGCCGGATGCGCGGGATGATCGGCGAAGCCGGCGTCGCCGTCCTCGCGCTCGTCTTGCTGGAGCGGCTGTGGGCGGCCCCTCCGGAGATCGGCTTCAGCGTCGTCTTCGGGCTGGCGGCGCTGGCCGCTTTAAGCGAACGTCGTTCGCTCTCGGACGTCATTGTGCGCTCGCGGGTGCTGTCCGCCGTCGATCGGCTGGGTTTGGAGCGTCCGCTCGCTCAAGACGAGGGGCGAACGGTGCGTCGCCCAAACGCTTAAATTGACCGGCGAGGGCGGCCGCGCTTTAAAGCCAGGGGGCGTTAACCGGCCGCCCCTTTTCGGCGTTTTTTAAAACGCCGGCGATACCATTTCAAAAAGCGCGGTTGTAGATAGCTCTTCTTCGCGTCGCGATAGAAGATAAAGCCGCCGAGAAACGCGAGGCCGAAGAGAAAAAAGAGCAATCCCAAAACGGCGCGCGCCCATGAAAAACCGATGCCCGAAATAGCCGAAAAAAATGCATCTTTCATCCAATCGACGCCGACGGCGGCGACGAGCCCTACCGCGGCGAGCACGATCAACGCCAATGTCCGGCGCAAAATAACGTCGGTGCGATCCATCGATCGATCCCCTCCGCTTTCATCATATCACACCACATCGCATACCGCGGGCTCGGAAGCGCGCTTTACAAGACGATGTACATTCAATAAAATCAAAGTAAGCGCTTACAGTTCTTCGCTGAGGGACACACTGGACCACCTTCTTTAAGGAGCATCTCTTAGAGCACTTTACGCCGTCGCTTTTTTGGGCGAAAATGAGAGGGGAAAATCATGGGGAGGCGAAGGGCGTGTCCATTTTGTCACGCATGCAGGATTTCGATTATGAACAGGTCGTCTTCTGCCAGGATGCCTCGAGCGGACTGAAAGCGATCATCGCCATTCACGATACGACGCTCGGACCGGCTCTCGGCGGCGCCCGCATGTGGCCCTACGCTTCGGAAGAGGAGGCCTTGACCGACGTCCTTCGTCTGGCGCGCGGAATGACGCTCAAGAGCGCGGCCGCAGGGCTCGACTTGGGCGGCGGGAAGGCCGTCATCATCGGCGATCCGCGCAAGGACAAGAGCGAGGCGCTGTTTCGCGCCTTCGGCCGCTGTGTGGCATCGCTCGGCGGACGATACATCACCGCCGAAGATGTCGGCACGACCGTGCAAGATATGGAAATGATCTATCAGGAGACGGATTTTGTCACCGGCGTCTCGCCGGCCTTCGGCTCCAGCGGCAACCCGGCGCCGGTGACCGCGTTCGGCGTCTATCAAGGGATGCGCGCGGCGGCCGAAAAAGCCTTCGGAACGCCGGAGCTCCGCGGGCGCGCGATCGCCGTTCAAGGCTGCGGGAATGTCGCCTATCATCTGGCCCGCCATCTGCACGAAGAAGGCGCGCGCCTCATCGTGACCGACCTTTATGAGGACAACGTCCGTCGGTTTGTGCAAGAATTCGAAGCGGAGGCGGTGGCGCCGGAGGCGATTTACGACGTTCAGGCCGACATTTTTTCGCCCAATGCGCTGGGCGGCATTCTCAACGACGAGACCGTCCCCCGGCTGCGCGCGCGCGTCGTCGCCGGCGCGGCGAACAATCAACTGGCCGACGCACGCCACGCCGCGGCGCTCGTCGAACGCGGCATCGTTTATGCCCCGGATTTTGTGATCAACGCCGGCGGGGTGATCAACGTCGCCGACGAGCTTTACGGTTACAACCGCGAGCGGGTGATGAAAAAAGTCGAGACCTTATACGACAAAGTCAAACACATTTTCGCCGTCGCCGACCGAGAAGGGATCACGCCGCACGATGCGGCAGAACGGTTGGCACTGGAACGCATCGAGGCCGTCCGGCGGGTGCGGAAGCGCTTCTTGGCCGACCCGAAGCACGCGCTGCGGGGGCTTTCGGCCCGACGGACGTGATGCGTCTTGTCGGGAACTTCAGCGATTGAATTTCCGGGAGAAGGAGGCCAGGCGTTGAGTGAGACGCGAGAATACGATGTCGTCTTTTTGGGCGGCGGTCCCGCAGGGTATGTCGGCGCCGTCTACGCCGCAAAACTCGGGCTCAAAACGGCGATCGTGGAGCGGGAACGGCTCGGCGGAACATGCCTGCATCGCGGCTGCATCCCGACCAAATCGCTGCTTCGCGCGGCGGAGCTTTACCGCACCGTGCGCGAACGCGGGGAGGCGTTCGGCGTCGTCGCGGACGGCGTGCGCTTCGACTGGAATCGGGCACAGGCGCGAAAAGCGGAGGTCATCGCGACCCTGGAGAAAGGCATTCACTATCTGATGAAAAAAGGGCGCATCGACGTTTACCACGGAACCGGTCGCCTGCTCGGCCCGTCGATCTTCTCCCCGACGGCCGGCGCGATCAGCGTGCTGGCCGAAGGCGAAGCGGACGGCGTCGTGCTTTTGCCCAAGCACGTCGTCATCGCCACCGGCTCGAAACCCCGGTCGATTCCCGGGCTGGTGCCCGACGGCCGGCGTGTGCTGACCAGCGACGATGCGCTCGCCCTTGATTTTGTTCCCCGTTCGGCGATCATTATCGGCGGCGGCGTGATCGGCGTCGAGTGGGCCTCGCTCTGGCGCGACCTCGGCGCCGAGGTGACGATCGTGGAGGCGATGGATCGCCTGTTGCCCGGCGAAGATGAGTCGATCTCCCGAGAACTTCGGCGCGTCTTTCAAAAACGGGGAATCCGCGTTCTGACCGACGCGACGCTCGATGCCCTCGGCATCGAGGTCCGCGAAGACGGCCTTTCCCTCACCGTGCGGCCGAACAGTTCCGGCGCCAGGTCCGCGGAGACCCTCTCCGCCGATGTCGTTCTGG
This sequence comes from Hydrogenibacillus sp., assembly GCA_014896255.1. Classification (GTDB taxonomy): domain Bacteria; phylum Bacillota; class Bacilli; order Thermicanales; family DSM-22653; genus Hydrogenibacillus. Next base: position 82,237 of record JADBKT010000017.1, on the reverse strand, counting down.
TGGCCGTCGGACGCGCGGCGAACATCGACGACATCGGCCTTAAGAACACGAAGATCCGCGTCGAAAACGGATGGATCGCGGTGAATGACCGCTACCAGACCGCCGAGCCGCACATTTACGCCGTCGGCGACGTCATCGGGCCGCCGATGTTGGCGCATCTCGCGTCTCATGAAGCGAAGCGCGCGGTGGAGCACATCGCCGGGCGGCGCGGCGGGCGCGTCGATCCGCGGTTTGTCCCGCGGGCCACGTACGCCTCGCCGGAAGTGGCGTCGATCGGGCTCACCGAAAATGAAGCGCGCGCCGCAGGATATGCGGTGAAAACGGGGACGATGACCTTTCGGAGCAACGGGAAGGCGCTCATCGAAGGAGAGGCGGACGGTTTCGTCAAGTTCGTCGTCGACGCGGAGACGAGCGACGTGCTCGGCGTGCACGTCATCGGTCCGCGGGCGACGGAACTGATCGGCGAAGTCGCGCTGGGGATGATCATGGATGCGGCCGCGGAAGAGTTCGGGGAGGCGATCCGTCCGCACCCGACGCTGTCCGAGACGATGACGGAAGCGGCGCTTTCTGTCCATGGGATGGAAATTCACGCTTGAAACGGAGGGGGAACCGTGGATCACCGAGCGGCTTTGATCGATGACGCCAAGGCGGTGGCCATTTACCGGTTGATGCTTTTGGCGCGCCGCCTGGATGAGCGGCAATGGCTCTTAAACCGGGCCGGAAAACTGCCGTTCGTCATCTCCTGTCAGGGGCACGAGGCGGCTCAGGTCGGCGCGGCGATGGCGCTTCATGCGGGCGTTGACTTTGTTCTGCCGTATTACCGCGATCTCGGCGTCGTGCTCACCCTCGGCGTGACGCCGCGGGAGATCATGCTCGGAGCCTTCGCCAAGGCCGAGGATCCTTCGAGCGGCGGCCGGCAGATGCCGAATCATTTCAGTGATCCGAAACGGCGCATTTTTACGCAATCGAGCCCCACCGGAACGCAGATTCCCCATGCCGTCGGCTTTGCCTGGGCGGCCAAATACGACCGTCAATCGTTCGTCGCGTTCGTCAGTTTCGGCGACGGCACGAGCAGCCAGGGGGATTTTCATGAAGGATTGAACTTCGCCGGCGTGCACAAACTGCCGATCATCGCTTTTGTCGAAAACAACCGCTATGCCATCTCCGTCCCGCTGGAGCGGCAGATTGCTTCGCCGGACATCGCTTCCCGCGCCGCGAGTTACGGAATGGTCGGCGTCAAAGTCGACGGCGCAGATCCGTTCGCCGTCTACAAGGCCGTGCGGGAAGCGCGGGAGCGGGCCATCGCCGGAGAAGGCGGAACGCTCATCGAAGCGGAAGTGGATCGCTTGACGCCGCATTCCAGCGACGACGACGATCGAACGTATCGCAGCCGGGAGGAAGTCGAGGCGCTTAAGGCGCGCGATCCGCTCCTTACCGTCCGCCATTATCTGCTTCGCGAAGGGCTCATCACGGAAGCGGCGCTTGCGGCGCTCGAAGCCGAGGTAAAACGCGAAATCGACGAGGCGACGGCGTATGCTGAAGCGGCGCCGTATCCCGACCCGGCGACCGCGATGCGCTACGTCTACGCGGAGGACGGTTCTGCTGCGGCGCACGGCGAACCTCGCGGCGCTTCCCGCGGGCAACAGGCGATGCCTGAAATCGCCGGGGGAGGAGGCGCACGGGTATGACGATGCGGACGTACATCGAGGCGATCAACGCCGCCCTCCATGAGGCGCTTTCGCGCGATGAACGCGTTTTTGTCCTCGGTGAAGACGTCGGCCGGCGCGGCGGCGTGTTCCGCGCCACGGCCGGTTTGTACGAGCGGTTCGGCGAACGGCGGGTCGTCGACACGCCGCTCGCGGAATCGGCGATCGTCGGCGTGGCGATCGGTGCCGCGGCGTACGGGTTGCGCCCGGTGGCGGAGATTCAGTTTGCCGAGTATATCTTCCCGGCGACGAATCAGATCATCAATGAAGCGGCCAAAATCCGTTACCGGTCGAACAACGGTTGGAGCGTGCCGCTCGTCATCCGCACGCCGTACGGAGGCGGCGTGCACGGGGCGCTGTACCATTCGCAGAGCGTGGAAAAAGTGTTCACCGGCAACCCCGGCCTCAGGGTCGTGACGCCTTCCGATCCGATCGACGCGAAGGGACTCTTGGCCGCGGCGATCGTCTCCGAGGATCCGGTGTTGTTTTTGGAACATAAAAAGTTGTACCGCCTGCTTAAAGCCGACGTTCCGGACGAATGGTACACCATTCCTCTGGATCGGGCGCGCTTGAAACGTGAAGGAGAAGATCTCACCGTCATCGCCTACGGACTGATGGTTCCTTATGCCCTGGAAGCCGCCGAGCGGCTGTCGCGGGAAGAAGGCATCGAGGCGACGGTGCTCGATCTGGTCTCGCTCTACCCGCTCGACCGGCCAATGATCGTCGAAGCGGCGCGCAGGACGGGAAAGGTGCTCATCGTCCATGAAGACAACGGCGAGGGCGGCGTCGGCGGGGAAGTGGCGGCGATCATCGCCGAAGAAGCGCTCTTCGATCTCGATGCGCCGATCCGCCGTTTGACCGGGCCCGATGTTCCGGCGATGCCTTACAGCCCGCCGCTGGAGGCGTGGTTCATGCCGTCGGTCGACAAAATCGCCGAGGCGATGCGCGCTCTGGCCCGTTTCTAAACGCTCCGAAAGGAGGGAGAACATTTGACGATCATCGAAGTGACGATGCCCAAGCTCGGCGAGAGCGTGACCGAAGGGACGATCGCCCGTTGGCTTGTTGCCGTCGGCGACGCCGTTCGGCAATACGCGCCGCTCTGTGAAGTGATCACGGATAAAGTGACGGCCGAAGTGCCGGCGACGGAAGCCGGCGTCCTCGAGGCGCTGCTCGTCCCGGAAGGCGAAACGGTACCGGTCGGCACGCCGATCGCCCGCCTTCGCCTCGCCGCCGGAGCCGACGCCGGCGGCAAGACGCTAGACGGCGAAGCGAACGCTGAGGATCGCGCGATCCGCGCAGGCGACGTCGCCGCTTTCGACGTGCACCGCCGGACGAACGACGCCGGAAAACTGCCGCGCGGTCGTTATTCGCCGGCCGTTCGGCGTCTGGCCGAAGCGTATCAGGTGGACCTCGGCCAGATTCGGGGAACGGGCGAACATGGGCGTATTACGCGTAGAGATGTGCTAAGCTACATCGCCGCCGTTTCCGAAGCGCGGGAGGTTCCGGGCGTCGCTTCCGAGACGGCGCCGCCTGCGTCGACTTCCATGCCGGTCGATTCAACGCTTCCTTCGGCGTCGCCGATATCGGGGACGCCGGCGGCGTCTCAGCCGAGCGTTCGGAAGGGAACGGAACCCGCCGGGTCCACATCGGATACCGGCGACGTGCGCCGACCGATCTCGCCGGTGCGGCGGAGGATCGCCGAACGCATGACGGAAAGCAAGCACACCGCTCCGCATGCCTGGATGATGGTTGAGGTCGACGTCACGCGCCTCGTCCGTTACCGTCAGGCGGTCAAAGACGAATTTTACCGCCGCGAGGGTTTCAACTTGACGTTTTTGCCGTTTTTCCTCAAAGCCGTGACGATCGCGCTGCGCCGGCACCCGGTGCTGAACGCCTCCTGGGACGGCGATGCGATCGTCCTGAAACGCGCGATCAACCTTTCTGTCGCCGTCGCCCATGACGACGTGCTCTACGTGCCGGTGATCAAAGGCGCAGACGGTTTGTCGGTCGTCGGCCTGGCGAGGGCGCTAAACGACCTTGTCCAGCGAACGAAAAGCGGACGGCTTGCCCCGTCGGACATCGAAGGCGGGACGTTTACGGTGAACAATACAGGCGCCTTCGGTTCGGTCCTTTCCATGCCGATCATCAATCCGCCGCAGGCGGCGATCTTGAGCATCGAAGCGATCACCAAGCGGCCGGTCGTCGTCGACGAGGCGACGATCGCCATCCGCGACATGGTCAACTTGACGCTTTCGCTGGATCACCGCGTCATGGACGGCGCCGCCGCCGGCGCGTTTTTGAAGACCTTGAAAACGCTCCTTGAGCCATTGGACGAAGAGACGTTTGCGATCTGATCATCCCGCCGTCATACGCCGTTTAGGCATCTCGCGACGGCGGCATCTCGCGGCAAGGCGAACGCTCGCCTTGCTTTTTTGGTGATTAAAGGTTCCCCGAGTCTCATCCGATACACCCAAAGAGACGACCCGCCATCGAGACGTCCAACCCAGAACAATCTTATGCGACCACATGGAGTGAGGCTCGGACATGGAACTCTCGACCGTCATCGGCCTGTTGATCGGACTGATCGCCATCGGTTCCGGCATGGTGCTCAAGGGCGCACCGCTTTCGTCGCTCGTCACCAACCCCGCGGCCTACTTGATCATCATCGGCGGGACGATCGCCGCGGTGATGAATGCCTTTCCGATGTCGGAGCTCAGGCGCGTTCCGCATTTGTTTCGCATCGTGTTTACGAGACAACGGCTCATCGACCGGAGCGAATTGATCGATCGTTTTATGAGCTGGGCCCAGATCGCGCGCCGCGAAGGTCTGTTGGCGCTGGAAAACAGCCTCGACGAAATCGAAGATCCGTTTTTGAAAAACGGGATGAAGATGGTCGTCGACGGCCGGGAGATGGAATTCATCCGCGACGCGCTGGAACAGGATCTGGCGGCGATGGAGGCGCGCCATCAGGCCGGGGCGAAGATTTTCGAACAGGCCGGGACGTATGCGCCGACGCTCGGCGTCTTGGGCGCGGTCGTCGGCCTCATCGCCGCCCTCAGCAATTTGAGCAACACCGATGTGCTCGGCCATTCCATCGCCGCCGCGTTCGTCGCGACGTTGCTCGGCATTTTCACCGGCTATGTGCTCTGGCATCCGTTCGCCAACAAACTGCGCCAACTCAGCCGGCAAGAAATCGATCTGAAACTGATGATGATCGAAGGCATCTTGTCGATCCAGGCCGGCATTTCGCCCTCGAACATCGAAGAAAAACTGCTCGTGTATCTGCCGGTGCAAGAGCGGGAGAGACGGACGGCGAGAAAAAATGCGTAAGAAACGGAACAACCACGATGAACACCTCAATGAAACGTGGCTCATCCCGTATGCCGATCTGCTCACGCTGCTTTTGGCGTTGTTCATCGTGCTCTTCGCCATGAGCGAGATCGACGCCACGCGCGTGGCCAAGCTCGCCAACGCCTTCAACATCGCCTTCCAAGGCGGCTCCGGCGTGTTCGAATTTGAACGTCCCATCCCGCCGGATTCGGCGCTGCCGAACGTGCCGCGTTCGAGACAGAACGACCGTCGTCTGTCGCCGGAGGAGCAAGCCCAACTGGAGCGGATCAACCAAGAAAAATCACAGCTGGAATCGATTCAGGCGCAGATGGATGCTTATATTCGAGAAAACAATTTGCAACCGTATCTCAGTACGGTGCTGAATGAAGAAGGACTGAAGCTTTTGATCGGCGAGCAGGCGCTGTTTCCTTCCGGCAGCGCCACGCTCACACCGCAGGCGCGGGACATCGCCGGCAAAATTTCGGAGATTTTGGTTCGGGCTTATCCGCGGGAGATCACGATCAGCGGCCATACGGACAACGTGCCCATCCATACGCCGCAATTCCCTTCCAACTGGGAGCTGTCCGTCGCGCGGGCGGCCAATTTTCTGGCGGCGGTTCTTCAAAATCCGAATCTCGATCCGAAAACGTTCCGTATCGTCGGCTACGGGGAGTATCGTCCCGTCGCCGACAACGCGACGGCGGAAGGTCGGGCCAAAAACCGGCGCGTGGAAGTGTCGATCGAACCGCTCATTGCGCTTGCGCCGCCGAAGGGAAACGGCCGCTGAACGTCATCATCGCCCGCTCGGCGAATAAACTTTGAGTAGGCGACTGTTTTTCCGCGCGTCCGTCGTCATGTTGAACGCGCGGGTCGAGCCGACCGGAGGGTAGGGGAAAAACGGCGATGCGCATGGTCGACGGTCACGTCGAGGCGGTGATGGAACGGCGGGCGTTTCGGGAAATCGTGCGCGTCCGACTTGCCGGAGGCGAGTCTCGCTTGGCCGTGCACTACCCGGCATGGTGGGGGAAGTTGGAAGTCGGCGACGCGGTCTTCATCAACATCGAGGCGGTAGAGCTCGGTCTGGGCACCGGCGGTTACGACTTCGTCCTCGCCGTCCGGAGATCCGCCGATCGCCTGAAGCTCCACGACGCCCCGCCGGGGGACGCACGAGGGCGTTGCGCGCGGGAGCATCTCATCATGAAAAACCGCTATACTCCATTGCAGTTTCCGGTTCCGGCGGCCGAGATGTCCGCCGCGACGGAACCGCTTCGAGCGGCGGAGACGCCGTCTCCGGGGACGCGGCGGAACGAGGCGGAATGCGGCGATCATCGCGCGGGTGAGCGCCCCGTTCTGCCGGAAGCGCCGCTTCGCGGTCGGACGGTCGTCATCTTGCCGCTGCACAGCATGCTTCCGATCGTCGCCCGTTGGATAAAGCGCCGTCTTGCGCATCTTCGCGTCGCCTACATCATGACCGAGGCCGCGGCGCTTCCGGCTTGGGTCAGCGATCACCTGATTGAACTTAAAGACGACCGGACGCTCGACGAGGTGATCACCGCCGGCGCCGCCTTCGGCGGTACGCGGGAGGCGGTAAACCGCTACAGCGCGTTGGTCCTGGCCGCCGAACGGCTGAATGCCGAGCTCATCCTCATCGGACCCGGGCCGGGAAGCGTCGGCGTCGGCGATGCGCTCGCCCACAGCGGCCTCGATGCGGCCGATTCGGCCAACGCCGTTTACGCGTTGGGCGGCGCGCCGCTCGTCGTGCCGCGGATGAGCTCCGCCGATCCCCGTCCGCGCCACTTCGGCCTGAGTCATCATACGATCGCCGCGCTGACGCTTACCCTGGCGCCGGTGACGATCGTCATGCCGGTTGCGGACGATGTCGGAGACGACGAGGGTGCGGGCGGCTCGCCGAAGCGTGGTCGGGATCCGTCCGACGGGTGGCGGCGGCCGGAAGTGCGTGCCGCCCTTGACGCGGCGTGGATCCGGTTAGAAGCGGTGCATCGCCGCGGTCGCCGTCATCGCGTCGTGCCCCACGCGCTCCCGCCGTGGGAAGACGTTCGATCGTTTTTTGACGCGTTTCCGGTGAAGAGCATGGGACGAACGTTCCAGCTTGATCCGCTGTATTTCGCCGCCGCGACATTATCGGCGGAATATTGGGTCTATTTATGGCAAAAGAAAGCGCCAGCACAGTCCACACTTCCTTAAGGCTGCTTCGTTCCCGACCTGACCTGGTTCGGAAGTAGGTGCTTGCTGGCGCATTCATTGTATCGCATGCGCATGAAAAAATCAAGCGTATGACGGGGCGGGGCGGTGAGGGTGCGAAAACCATTGTTGTTCTTCTTCGGCGCGCTGTTCATCGGTTTGATCGTGGGTGCCGTACGGGTGATGGAGACGCCGGAAGCGTGGCAAGCGAGCGCCCGGGCGCTTAAGCTCGCGCTCTCAAGCGCGCCGGAGACCGATCCGTCCGCCTCCGGAGCACCCCGTGGGTCCGTCGAGGAAGCGAATACGGCGGAGCGTTCAGCCGGTCCGGCTCAGTTTTTGATCGGCGCGATCGGCGAGTGGGGTCTGTTGTCCTTGTTCGGAACGAGTTGGTTCGGTGCCCCGGTCTTCCTCGTCTATACGTTCTGGATCGGCTATCGCCTCGGCGTGTCGGCGGCGCTTTTGGGTTTGACCTGGGGCGCCTGGGGCGTTCCGATGTGGCTTTTGGCGATTCTGCCCTTCGAGCTTCTGTGGTCTTGCGCCGTGTTCCTCTTGTTTTGGCGGAGCGTCGAGCTCGTTCGCCTGCTTTGGGTTGAACGCCGGCGGCCGTTGGCGGGAACGCTCGGCACGGCGCTTCCGGGTTACGTCGCCTGCGCCGTTGCGGCGTTGATCTTGATGGTCATCTCCGTCTACGCCGAGCATCGGTACGGGACCGTTCTGCTCGGCATCTCGAAGCGGTGGGTTCATTTTTGAACGGAATCTTAAATAAGACTGATTTTCAATTGACGAGGGAAATCCACTTCTTCTATAATGGGGGTATGAACGACGCCAAGGGGGAGTCCTCGGTGGAAGAGCGCCTCGAGCGCATCAAGCAAATCCTTCACGCCCACAATTACAAATTGACTCCGCAGCGAGAAGCGACGGTGCGCGTGCTGCTCGAACGCATGGAAGACCACTTGAGCGCGGAAGACGTGTACCTCGCTTTGAAAACGCGTATGCCGGACATCGGGTTGGCGACCGTCTACCGCACGCTGGAGCTTTTAAGCGACCTGAAAATCATCCACAAGATCAATTTCGGCGACGGTGTGACGCGCTACGACTTCCGCGCCGAAGGGGCGAAGCACCATCACCATCACCTCCTTTGCTTAAGTTGCGGCAAAGTCGAAGAGATCGAAGAAGATTTGCTGGAAGACGTGGAAGCGATCGTGGAAAAACGATTCGGCTTCGAAATCATGGACCATCGCCTGACGTTTCACGGCATCTGTCGCGAATGCCGGGCCAAGGGCGTCAAGGCGATCGACGGACCGAACGAGGCGCTGAAAAAGCTGCCGGTGGAATAATCGGCTCGGGCGGCTTTGGAAGGCGCTTTTGTTCTTTTTTTTCCGGATGGTGTACAATAGACGGTGAACATTCCTGTTGTTTCCTAAGGAGGTCATCCCGATGATCATCGGTGTGCCGAAGGAGATCAAAGACCAAGAATACCGCGTCGCGCTGACGCCGGCGGGGGTTCACGCGCTCGTCGGGCGCGGCCATACGGTGCTCGTCGAGCGGGGGGCAGGCAGAGGGGCCGGATTTGACGATGACGATTATGCGAAAGAAGGCGCGAAGATCGTCGAACGGGCGGCCGACGTCTGGCACGAGGCGAACCTCGTGCTCAAGGTCAAGGAGCCCCAGCCGAGCGAGTACGGATATTTCCGCGAGGATCTGGCGCTTTTTACATATCTGCATCTTGCGGCCGAACCGGAACTGACCCGCGCGCTGTTGGACAAGCGGGTCACCGCCATCGCCTATGAGACGATCCAGCTCCCGAACGGGGCGCTCCCGCTGCTTACGCCGATGAGCGAAGTCGCCGGGCGGATGAGCGTGCAGATCGGCGCGCAGTTTTTGTCCAAGCCCTACGGCGGCGTCGGTGTCCTCTTGGGCGGGGTGCCGGGCGTCCTACCGGCGAACGTCGTCATCATCGGCGGCGGAATCGTCGGTACGAACGCGGCGAAGATCGCCGCGGGCATGGGCGCGAACGTGACGATCGTGGACATCAACGCCGAACGGTTACGGGAACTCGACGACCTCTTCGGCGGGCGCGTGCGGACGCTCATGTCCAACCCGTACAACATCGCCGAAGCGGTGAAAACGGCCGATCTTCTGATCGGGGCGGTGCTCATTCCGGGGCGGAAGGCGCCGAAGCTGGTGAGTGAGGCGATGGTGCGCACGATGCGTCCGGGATCGGTGATCATCGATGTGGCCGTCGATCAGGGCGGCTCGATCGAGACCATCGACCGGGTGACGACGCACAGCCGGCCGACGTACGAAAAATACGGGGTCATCCACTACGCCGTCGCGAACATCCCGGGAGCGGTACCGCGCACGTCGACGCTGGCGCTGACGAACGCGACCCTGCCGTACGTTCTCGCCTTGGCCGACAAGGGCGCTTTAGAGGCGACAAAAGCGGACCCGGCGCTGGCCAAAGGCGTGAACACATGCCGCGGTGCGCTCACTTACGCGGCGGTGGCCGAGTCGCTCGATCTGCCGTATACGCCGCTGGATGACGTGCTGTAGACGTGCCGTAAAGGTATAAAGCCCCCCGCCGGTTCCGTACACTGGGTACGGGGGGATGGGCGATGATCATCATCGATCTTAGGCGCTTTTGCGCATTGCTGTTCGGCATCGCGTTGTTCGTAACGCTGTTCCTCTTCTTTTACATGGCCATCGACCGTTTGCACGACCGGTGGATGCCGCGGGTCCAAAGGACGCCTCACGCCGGCACGGTCGAGGTGGGGCGTCCGGCGCGGGAGGGGACTTCGGCGGACGAGAGGACTTCGGCGGACGGAAGGCCGCGGATGGCGCATCCGGCGCTCGGCGAAACGGATGCCCCGTCTCTGGGGGAGCGTTACTACCGCTTTTGGTACGACGGAGAGTAAACGACGGAGCGTCATCGATGGAGCATCATCAGGGAGGCGTCCGATGGAAAGCGCGTCAGTCGGACCGGATGGGCCTTTTGCGGCGCGGACAACGGAAAACGGCGGCGCACCGCCCGAATGGCGGGCGGCGTGGCAGTCGGTTCTGGCGGCCTTTTTCGACCATCTCGCCTATGTCGAGGGGCTTTCGCGGAATACGCTGGACAGTTACCGCCGCGATCTCGATCAGTTCCTCGCTTTTTTATCGCGGGGACGGGATGGGGAGGGCGGGCGGCCAGGGCGCTGGCCGCGCCCGGAAGCGGTCACGCGGGAAGACATCCGGGCGTATCTGCATCATCTCGAGCAGAACGGGCGGAAGACGTCGACGCGGGCGCGACGCCTTTCGGCGTTGCGCGCCTTTTATCGTTACTTGCTGGAGGAACGGGCGATCGACGCCTCGCCGCTGGAGTTCATCGACTCGCCGCGCCTCGTCCGCCCGCTTCCCAGCGTGCTCAGCCTGGAGGAGACGGCGCGCCTCGTCGAGGCGCCGGACGCTCGGACACCGGAAGGTTTACGCGACCGGGCGATGCTGGAACTCATGTACGCGACGGGCCTGCGCGTCTCCGAGCTCATCGCGCTGGATCTGAACGCCGTGAACCTGGAGCTTTCGTTCGTCCGGGTGATCGGCAAAGGCGATCAGGAGCGGATCGTCCCCTTCGGAGAGGAAGCGAAAGAAGCGTTGTCCGCCTATCTGGAACGCGGGCGGGCACACTTGCGTCGGCGTCGAACGGCAAAAACCGCCCCCGACGGCGAACGGCTCTTTTTGAACGCGCGCGGTCGACCGCTTACGCGTCAAGGTTTTTGGAAGATCATCAAGGCATACGCCCGCTCAGTCGGCATCGCGAAGCCCGTCACGCCGCATACGCTGCGCCATTCGTTTGCGACGCATCTTTTGGAAAGCGGGGCGGATCTGCGCGTCGTTCAGGAACTGTTAGGGCATCGGGACTTATCCACGACGCAGATCTACACGCACGTCTCGCGTTCGGCGCTGAAGGCGGTGTACGACCGTGCCCATCCGCGCGCCTGAGGCGCCGATGCCGGCATCGGAAGTGCAGGGAGGGACGAGATGAAGACACGGTATGCGCGCATCATCGTCATCGTCTTGGACAGCGTGGGCATCGGGGCGCTTCCGGATGCGCATGACTTCGGCGACGTCGGGGCGCATACGCTCGGACACATTGCCGAACGGGCGGGCCTCCGCGTTCCGCACCTCGCCGCGCTCGGGCTGGGGAACATCGCCGATCTTCCGGGCATTCCGCCGACCGAACACCCCCGCGCCCACTACGGCAAGATGGCGGAAATCTCTCGGGGCAAAGACACGACCGTCGGGCATTGGGAACTCATGGGGCTCAAGACGGACAAGCCGTTTAGGACATATCCGAACGGCTTTCCGGAAGCCCTCATTCGAGCGTTTGAGCAGGAGACGGGGCGCAAGGTGATCGGCAACATTCCGGCCTCGGGCACGGAAATCATCGCCCGCCTCGGTGAAGAGCAGATGAAGACGGGGGCCTGGATCGTCTACACGTCCGCCGACAGCGTCTTCCAGATCGCCGCCCACGAAGACGTCATCCCGCTCGAAGAACTGTACCGGGCCTGTGAGGTCGCCAGGCGGCTCACCCTTCATCCGGAATATATGGTCGGCCGCGTCATCGCCCGGCCGTATGTCGGCCGGCCGGGGGCATTCGAACGGACGCCGAATCGTCGCGATTATTCGGTCGAACCCCATGGGGAGACGGTGTTGGTCAAACTGAAGTCGGCCGGTTACCGGACGATCGGCGTCGGCAAGATCGGCGACATCTTCGCCGGCGTCGGGCTCAGCGAGAGCCACCCGACGAAATCGAACGACGAAGGCATCGATGTGACGTTGCGCGAACTTTTGCGCGACGACGTGCGCGGTCTTCTCTTCACCAACCTCGTCGATTTTGACTCCAAATACGGGCACCGGCGCGACGTCGCCGGTTACAAGGCGGCGCTCGAAGCGTTCGACCGGCGGTTGCCGGAGATCCTTGGGGCGCTTCGCCCGGGCGATCTCCTCGTCCTCACCGCCGATCACGGGAATGACCCGACGCACCACGGCACGGATCACACGCGGGAGTATGTGCCCATATTGGTCTACGATCCGCACCGGGCGGTGGAAGGGCGGAGCGGGCGCGATCTCGGCGTGCGCGAAACGTTCGCCGACCTCGCGCAGACGATCGCCGACAACTTCGGCGTCGGGCCGATGCCGATGGGCACAAGCTTTCTGCCGCTTCTCTGAAGGAACAAGAACATAGGCTCGGGGAGCGAAGGCTGATGCGCATGGTCGACCTCATCCTCAAAAAACGCGACGGCGGAACGCTCACGGCGGAAGACATCCGCTTTTTCATCGACGGCGTCGTGCGCGGGACGATTCCCGACTATCAGGTGAGCGCTCTGTTGATGGCGATTTTTTTCCGCGGGATGGACGACGGAGAAGTGGCGGCGCTTACCGAGGCGATGACGCATTCGGGCGACGTGATCGACCTGTCCGGGATCCCCGGGGTCAAAGTGGACAAGCATTCGACCGGCGGGGTCGGCGACAAGACGACGCTCATCGCCTTGCCGCTCGCCGCCGCCTGCGGCGTGCGGAGCGCCAAGATGAGCGGTCGGGGCTTAGGGCACACCGGGGGGACGATCGACAAACTGGAGGCGATCCCCGGGTTTCGCACCGCCCTCAGCAAGGAAGCCTTGATCCGTCAGGTGGAGCGCGTCGGGTTTGCCGTCGTCGGTCAGACGGAAGGGCTCGTCCCGGCGGACAAGGTGCTCTATGCGCTCCGCGACGTGACCGGGACGGTGGAGTCGATCCCGCTGATCGCGAGTTCCATCATGAGTAAAAAACTGGCCGGCGGCGCCGACGCCATCGTCCTCGACGTCAAGGTCGGCCGTGGGGCGTTCATGCCGGATCTCGAGCGGGCTCGAACGCTGGCCGCGGCGATGGTGGCCATCGGGCGGCGCCTCGGCAAAAAGACGCACGCCCTGCTTACGGCGATGGACCAGCCGCTTGGGCGCGACGTCGGCAACGCCAACGAAGTGCGGGAAGCGATCGACGTGCTCCGCGGCGGCGGACCGGACGATCTGGTCGAACTCACGTCGGCGGTGGCGGCGGAGATGGTGTTTGTGGCGGGGCTTGCGCCTACGCGCGACGCCGCCCTGGAAAGCGTCCGTCGGGCGCGGCAAAGCGGGGCGGCGCTCGAGCGTTTTCGCGCCTTCGTCGAAGCACAAGGCGGGGACGGACGCGTCGTGGACGACCCGGAACATGTGCTGCCGACGCCGGCATACCGCGAAGCGATCGTCGCGCACGAGGACGGTTACGTCACGGCGCTCGACGCCCGCCGCGTCGGAGAGGCGGCGATGCGCGCCGGGGCCGGCCGGGCAACAAAAGACGCGGCGATCGATCTCGCCGCGGGCGTGCATCTGGAGAAAAAAATCGGCGACGCGGTACGCCGCGGGGAAGTGCTGGCGACGATTTTCGCCACGCGAAAAGTCCCCGAAGACGCCCGCCGCGCCCTGTCCGAAGCGTATACGATCGGGCGGGCGCGCGTCGGCGCACCGCCGATCGTGTATGAGACGGTCGCCGATGCTTAGCCGACGCTTTGGGTTTTTAACGGGTTGCGCCGGTCTCGATCGAGAGCGTCTCGGAGGGCCACCGTTCTTCGCGGTAGGCCATCTCCCAGAAGGCGAGTTCCCATTCGCTCATGATCACAAAATGCGCTTTCATCCGTTCCCTTTGCTTTTCTGTGGCCTCTTCCGCCAAGCGATCGAAGAGATCGATCATTTCCTGCGTTGAAGATTGAAACCAGTCGCTCGCATACGTGTTGATCCAATTTTGATAGAGCGCATCGGCCGGTTGGGCGTCGCGGTACGTGCGGCCGATCTCCGCATACAGCCAGTAGCACGGGAGCAGTGCCGCGATCGATTCTTCCAGCCGCCCGCTCATCGCCGCCCGATACATGTGCGACGTATAGGCGAACGCGGTCGGCGCAGGGCGGACGGCTTCGATTGCTTCATGCGTCAGGCCGAGCAGTTCGGCGTGCGTTTTATGCACTCCGATTTCCGCTTCGGCCGTCGATTTGGCTTTTTCGGCGAGCATCGCCGTAATGCGAAAGTCGTTCGACTGGGTGGCGGCGATGGCATGCACTTTGGCAAAATCCTTGAGGTAAAAAATGTCCTGCAAAATGTAAAAGCGAAACTTTTCGCGCGGCAGATCGCCCCGGACAATCCCCATGACGAACGGATGGCGCAAGCTCTTCGACCAGCTCGCGTCCGCCGCCCGGCGGACGACTTCGGAAAAGCGCATCAAAAAAACCTCCCTCGTGACGGCATCCGCGGGAGGAAATGAGGATGGCGTGCTTCGCCAACCACATTCCCCACGCTGGTATTACCCAGATCGGGTGCAAGGGGTTGGCGCCTGCTTCGACGGATACCCGCCGGATCGCTCGGCACCTCTCAGCCTTACCGGCACCCCCAGTGGTTTGACTTGATGATAAAAGAAATCGCCGAGAAAGTCAATCCCGATCGACGAGGTCGCGTTCGCCCTCGAGGTTTTGCCGCCGGGTTTCCGCCTGCCAATGCGGACGGGTGATCCACCGCGCGATGACGACGTCGGCGAGGCGGGGCGAGAGCGCTTCCGCCTGGATGAGCAGGCGGATCCAGCCGGGGACGTAGACATGCGCGCGCGGCCGCTTGAGGGCGCGGACGATGGCTCCGGCGACGCGCTCCGGATCGAGGAACAGCCACCGGCGGCTGGAAAAAAAGGGGCGAAAGACGCTTTCCCCATTGGCGTCGGGAAATTCCGTCCATGCCGGAGCAGGGTATACGGCGGTCACGCGAATGCCGAGGGGCTCGACTTCTCGGCGCAAGGCGTCGGCAAACCCTTTTAGGCCGAATTTGGTCGCCGCGTAGATGACGTACGGCGGCATGGCAATGAACGAGGCCAGCGAGGCGACGTGAACGATGTGCCCGCGCCCGGCGCGAAGCATGTGCGGGACGACGAGGCGGGTGAGCTGAAGGGGAGCGCGGAAATTGACGTCGATCATGCGGTCGATCTCCGCCGGCGTGAGGTTTTTCAGCCAATCCAGGCGTCCCATTCCGGCGTTGTTGATGAGCACGTCGATACGGCCAAACGTCTGAAGGGCCGTATCCACGACGCGCCGTCGATCGTCCGGGACGGTGACGTCACCGGCCTCCACCGCCGCCTCCGCCGAAAGTTCGGCGGCGAGCGCTTCCAGCCGTTCGCGCCGCCGGGCGACGAGCACAAGCCGTGCTCCTTCTGCTGCGAGCCGCCTTGCGGTGAGGGCGCCGAAACCGGAGGAGGCGCCGGTCAAAATGATGACACGGCCGTGAAGGGGCGAACGCACCATCGCACACCTCTTCTCACGAGTTTCTCACGCGTTTTCGAACGATCGACGCGCAATCAGTCCGGCCAGATCATCCGGCCGTCGGGTCCGGGGACATACCGGAAGGGCCCCTGCGGTACGCGCGGCGTGATGACCAGGGTGCCTCGGTCCATCGCTTCCCAGATCAGCTGAAACGGCATCTTTCCCTCGATCCACTTTTCGACGATCAGGACGCCGTGCCCGGGGATGATCGTAAAGGCGATGGGGCGGGGATCGTCGGGACGGGAGAGGGCCGCCGAACGGGCGAACGCCCGCATGATGCCGACGGCCTGCGCCTCTGTCGAACAAGACACGGGATAATGAAAATACGCCTCGTCCATCGGGACGTATTCCACGAAGCGCGGGTCATACGCCTGAATGCCTCGGTGTCCGTGGAGTTTCGAGCGGGCCACCGGCACGCGAATCATCCGTCCTTCTTTCCGCCAGAGGACGGTCGGAAGCGTTTCATCCATCCCGTATAGCTCCACCGCCTCCGAAGACGGCGGGTCGTTGCGCTTGCCTTCTACCGGCCGGACGACGGCTCCCGCCTGATCCGGGCGGACGCCGACGATGACGGCCAGCTCGTCGTCGGTGAGGGCGGTTTTGTCGACGGGGCGGGCGCTCCCCGTGACGGTGGCGACGAGGCCGGGGACATCCGGTTCCCACGTCGCGTAGCACCCTTCGCTGTACTGGTCGGCGATCGCATCGCTGATCGCCGGAACGCGAACGAGGGCCTCGATCGTGATCGTCTCCGTAAAAAATCCGCGCTGTCCGAATTCCCGGCCGGCCCGCTTCATCGCCCGGGGCGTATCCAGTCGGTCCCATACGGATCGGGGAAGCGGATCGTTCAGCACGACGTGGGCGGTAATCTCTCGCGTGCTGACGACAGTGGCGAGGCGTCGAGCGATGTTTTCCGCCAGCGCTGCTTCGTCGGCAAACGTTTGAACGGGCGGGGGAAGCGTGAAGGGCCCATCACCGGGATCGGCATCGGACGGTGAGCCGACCGCCAGCCGGGGATGGGCGCCGACGAGGTCGAAGACGTACGCCTCGCGGATGGTCTGATCGCCGACCAATAGGAGTATGCGGATGCTCTTCGATTGGGCCTGTAGGACGCGCTCCAGGAGCAGAAGCGGTCCGCCTCGCCGCCCCTGGCTCACAAGCGCGGCGATCGCCGTCTCCGCCAACCCGGAAAACGGAACATTGGCGTCTGGACGCCTCATGGGGTCGTTCAGCAGGTCGCCGGCCTTGGCGAGGGCCGATTCCCATTCCGCGGGGGTCGCGGCGATCACGGTGACGATCGTCGGCGTCCGGGGAAGCGCATAACGCCGCCTGGCGGTGAACAGGAGCGCTTCCCGCCAACCGATCGGCTCGAGAAACGGCGCCGCGGTCAACAGGACATCCGTCTGGTCGCCCGGGACCTCGCGGATGCGGTGGCCCAAGCGGACAAACGCATTCATCAGTTCCCGACGGAGCCGATCGACCAGCGGGTGAGACGGCCCCTCGATCCAACTCACTTCGATCGACCGCACCCAAGGGTGAAGCGAAGCGGAGGACGGCGATACGTAGGTCATGGGACTCCCCCCGAGTTGTGCGCATTTCGCGTTTCCATTTTAACATTCGAAAAAGGCCAAAATCAAGACGACCGTCGCCGCATAGAGGAGCACCGTCCAGCGGAGCGGGCGATCGGCAAAAAGCGTGCGATCCGGTTCCCCGTGAGCTGCTTGAGCAAATCCGGCGTATAGTCGGCGAGCACTCGGCGTTGCGCCGTCCTTGAGCGGACCGTGCGGGATAAGGGGCCGTGCGCCTTGTGCCCGTCATCTCCGCCGCCGACCGGACCGCCTGGCGGGAGGGGGAGCGTTTCGCCCACGGCGATTTTTTCCTGCAGCCGTGTTTGAACCGCCATGAATAGAGGGCGTTCAGCACCAGATAGACGAGCAGAACGAGGAACATCAAACGGTTGTACCGGACGGCGAACGCGAGCGCCCCGATCGCCCAGAGGATCGCCAGGGCGAGCGTCCGTGTCGGGTGCAGGCGTCCGGAGGCCATCGGGCGGTGGCGCTTGACCGGATGCCGGCGGTCCGCTTCTAGGTCCATGTAGTCGTTCCAGACATAGACGGCGCTCGAAATCACCGAAAACAGCACTGCAGGTTGAAGTCGACGCGCAGCCAGAGCGCCGCCCCGAGGAGGATAACGACGAGACCCCATTCAACGCGGCGTTGCATCGATCGATATCACTCCGAGAAAAATTCATCGATGGTCATGATCTCATCATAAAAAAAACCCGACGTGATAGACGGAGAGCTCCAAACGGTGGCCCTCCCGATGTTCGAGGTCCGCTTACTAAGTGCAATATTATCATGAAACATTGACGATGACGTTGCGTCAATACTAAGGGGAGAGGATACCGATAAAGGAGAGCCGAGCGGTTGCGTGCGCGACAATCGAATCGAGCGACCGTCCGCCTGATCCGCCGGATCACGCGTGGGATAAAACGCATGACGTTGGCCGTCACCGTCGCTTTCGTAACGCTCGCCTTAATCGTGACGCTGGATGCGCTGGTCCGAAACGATCAAGGCGTCGGAACGGGTTTTATCGCCTTTTTTCGCACGGCACCGCGACAGATGGGGCTTTTCGCTTTGGCTGCGGCGACGGTTTTGGGAATCGGTCTTTTGCTCTTACAGGTCCGCTCGTCGGGCCGTTTTGTCCTTGGCCTTTTCTTCATGGCCCTCATCCTTCGCCTGGGTTGGGTGGTTTGGGTTCCTACGGCGCCGATTTCAGACTTCGAGTTCATGTTCAATATGGCGGTCAAAGCGGCGCACGGCGATTTCAGCTTTACCGAAGCGCCGTATTACGTCCGGTGGACGTATCAGCTTCCGTTTACGCTGTATGAAGCGCTCTTCGTCAAGCTGTTCGGGGAAAGCACCCTGCCCCTCAAAATCATGAACGCGATCTGGCAGAGCGCGCTTGCCGCGATCGTGTATGCGCTGGGGCGGACGCTTTTTCGGGATCGGGCCGGGCGCTTCGGCGGCCTTCTGTATGCGCTCTATCCGTCTTCGATCAGCACCGTGAGCGTGCTTTCGAACCAGCATCCGGCCGACTTTTTCTTCTACGCCGCCATTTATCTGCTGGTGACGCTGGATCGCTCGCTCGGCGACCGCGGGCACAGCGTCCGATCGTCGGGGTGGGGACCTGCGGTTTCGGCCGGCCTGGCGTTGGCCTTCGGTGAGCTCTTTCGTCCGTACGGGCCGGTCGTCATCCCGCTGGTCGCTTTCTATGCCTTGTTTCGCGCCGCCTCGATCCGGTGTTTTGCGGTGTCTCCTGAGCCGGGGATCTCCGCATCGGACATGCGCCATCCGGACGGTGCGCTACGGCGCCGCTTTCGGCGTCCGCTTCAAGTGACGGCGGTGGTGCTCATCGTCTTTTGGTCAGTTGTTTCCGCGGCGGGACTTGTCTTGCGGACGTCCGGCGTGACACACTACAGTTTAAAAAGCCACGACCCGTATTGGAAGTTTGTCGCCGGCCTCAATCCCGACACAGGGGGCATGTATTCCGAGGACGACTTGCGCCGAATCCAAAAGCTGCCGACGCTTCAGGCGCAGCTGGATGCGGAAAAAGCGCTGGTATGGGAGCGGATCCGTAACACCGATGCGCTTCTTCCGCTCTTCTGGCGGAAATTCCGCATTTTATGGGGTTCACCGGATGCGGCCTTTTGGTGGAACCACGGCGTGGACAGGCCGGCATTGGAAATCGGATTTAAAGCCATCGAACGCGCCGCGTTTCTCTTGGTCACCGCTTTCGCCTTCGTGGGGATTGTTTCGGGGCTCGGGCGCAAAGCGAGACATGATGCTTTGCCGGACGGACTTTGGCTCCTTCTGTGGATCATGCTTGGATACGCGGCGGCGCATCTGTTCATTGAAATTCAGGTGCGTTATCGGTATTTTGTTTTGCCGTCGCTCACACTTTTGGCCGGCGCCGGGCTTGCGGAAGGATGGGTCCGGCTCCGGCGCCGCTTCACGAACGGCAAGATACTGAAGAGAAAAGCCGAAGGTAAGGAGAAAAGCCGATGAACGACGTTTCTCCATCGCAACAATCCGCCGCGCGCCGGCCGGTCGTGGCCGTCGTCGTTCCCTGCTACAACGAGGAGGAAGTGCTGCCGGAAACGGCCGGAACGCTTAAGGAGACGCTCCAGGAGATGATCCGGGAAGGTCTGATCGCCGCGGAAAGTTATGTCCTCTTCGTCGACGACGGGAGCCGAGATCGGACGTGGTCGATCATTTCGGATTTGGCGTCGGCGTCATCGACGGCGGCTCCGTCTCCGGAGCCGGCGGCCGACGCGGTGCACTCTTTTGCGCGGCCGGCGAAAGTCCGCTTCTACGGCCTGAAGCTGGCCAAAAACGCCGGGCATCAGGCGGCGCTCTTCGCGGGTTACCTGGCCGTTCGGGATCGGGCCGACGCGGCGATTTCCATCGACGCCGACCTGCAGGACGACGTGGCGGCGATGCGGGAGATGGTGCAGAAGTTCCTCGAGGGCTATGACGTCGTCTACGGCGTGCGCCGGGCGCGGGCGGCGGATTCATGGTTCAAACGCACGACGGCGCGCGGGTTTTACCGCCTGATGCGCTGGATGGGCGTCGATCTCGTCTATGACCACGCCGACTACCGGCTCTTAAGCCGCCGGGCGCTCGAGGCGCTCGCGCGCTTTCGCGAGGTGAACCTTTTCTTGCGGGGGATCGTCCCGCTCGTCGGCTTTCGGACGACGCGCGTGTATTACGATCGACGAGCGCGTCTCGCCGGCGAATCGAAATATCCGCTGCAAAAGATGATCGCCTTTGCCGTTGAAGGCATCACGTCGTTCAGCATCCGGCCGATCCGGCTGGTGACGTTCGCCGGGTTTGCCGTCTTCGGCGTCAGCCTCATCGCGCTCCTGTATACGCTTTACAGCAAATTTTTGGGCCACGCGGAAACCGGCTGGACATCGCTGATGCTTTCGATCTGGTTCATCGGCGGGATGCAGCTCATCGGCATCGGCTTGATCGGCGAATACATCGGGAAGATCTACCTCGAGGTGAAAGACCGTCCGCGCTATATCGTGGAGACGGCGCTCTTGCCGCGTCCGAAAGAAGACCCGGGTGAAGCGGCCGAGCATCACGATCACGTCGAAAAGGCGGATCGTGAGCAAGCCCGGCGAGAGACCGGCGATGGACGCGAAGCCGGTGGAGCGTGGGCGACGGCGGAGGAGCGGGATTCATGAAGGCGACCTCCGCCGCCTTGCTCCGCCAGGCGGTGCGTTACCTGCTCGTCGGCGTCGTCAACACCGCCGTCGGCACGGGGACGATGCTCATCCTCATCCTCGCCGCCGGCATTTCCTATTGGCCGGCGACGGCGATCGGATTCGCCCTGGGCGTCCTCGTGAGCTTCACGCTGAACCGCGCGTTTACGTTTCGCCACCGCGGAGAGGTCCGGCGGACGTTCGCACGCTTTGTGACGGTGACGGCGGTCGGCTACGTCGTCACGTTCGCGTTGGCTCACGAGGTGGTCCCGCCTGTGGTCCGGTGGATCCTCGGACCGTCCGTCCTGTCGCCTGAGGGCGTGGAGGCCGTCGCCGCCGTTTTCGGCACCGGATTGTATACGGGGCTCACGTTTTTGGCACATCGCGCCTGGACGTTTAACGGATGAACGGCAAACGGCGGGCTGTGCGCAAGCCCGCCGTTTGCCGTTGAAACGCTCAAGCCAAGCCGCTTCGCTTCAGGATCGCCTGGGCGATCTCGGCCAGCTCGTCCGGGTCGTAACCCGGCGCAAAACTGTCTTTGACCGGCTCCAGATCGGGAATTTCTCCGCCTTCCGGGGGACCGCCGACGACTTCCAGCGCGCCGCCGTCCGGATGCTCGCCTTGCCAGATGGCGGCGATGGATTTGTAGTCGTCCGGGCTGAAGCGGTACAGCTTGCGATGCATGCCGTGTTCGCGGAATTTTTTCGCTTCGGGGATGTTTTCATCGGAAATCTTGGGGATGGGAAGGAGCTTCTTCACGTCGACGCCGGTCAGCTCTTCGAGCGCCAGCGCGTACGAGAGGGCGTGGACGCTGCCGCGGACCAAGAGGTAGCCGATCATTTCACGGGCCACCGGGTGCCGGGTCATCTCGTAGACGCGGAGCTTGTGCATGCGGGCGCCGTTTTCCAGGAAGAAATTGTGTAACAGATCGAGGACGAGATCTCCGCTGTTAAAGACGTAGTCCCCTTGCCACGGCGCGCCCATCGAGTTCGTCGCGAGCGCCGTCTGACCGGTCAGGATGTAGAAATGGCTGTTGCGCTTCGATGTTCCGCTTTCAAGCGGGGCGTCTTTCGGCGCCTTGGCCTCGCTTGCGCCTTCCAGGAGCAAATTGACCGTATTGGCGACCAGCTCGATATGGCCCAGTTCTTCCGTGGCGATGTTGGCGATGAGTTCGTAGAAAGGCATGAGCTTCGACTTCTGCCGGAAGTTGAAAGACTGCATCGTGTAGTTCATGAGCGTCGACATCTCGCCAAAACGGCCGCCAAACAATTCTTGCACCGCCGCCGCCGCGTCCGGATCGGGATTCTTGACGCGCGGCAGCTCGATCTGCAGGCGATGGATGCGGAGGTACATCCGATCAGCTCCTCTCTTATGTTTGTATCTAGACTATATATAAAAAAACTCGTAAAAGCAACTTCCGTTGAATGCAAATGTTGCCCCGAGGACGCCTCCGCCCATCGTCCGATCGGCGTCTGGCGGTATGTTCATGCTTTTTTTTGGGTATACCATCCGGTAGCGAGACGGACCGTAAAGGAGGCCTGATGATCGATGCGGCCGAAGCTGTGGCCGATTGTAATGCCGTTCGCCCTCGCGCTCGTGCTGAACCCGTCCTGGACTTACGCCGCACAGACGGACGCACAGACGGAAATGAAAACGAATTCAATGACGCCGAAAGCGTCGCCGTCCGAGGCGCCGCCGGTCGATCTGGCACCGAACGCCCGGGCGGCGATCTTGATCGACATGGATACGGGGACGGAGCTGTTCAGCAAAAATGCCGATGAAAAGCTGCCGCCGGCGAGCATTACGAAGATTATGTCGCTTCTTCTCATTATGGAAGCCTTGGATCGCGGCGACATCAAACCGGACGATGTCGTGACGACGAGCGAACGGGCGGCGTCGATGGGCGGTTCGCAGATCTTCCTGAAAGTCGGGGAACAGATGACCGTCGACGAACTGCTCAAAGCGATCGCCATCGCTTCGGCGAACGATGCGACGGTGGCCATGGCGGAGTTTCTCGCCGGCTCGGAAGAAGCGTTTGTCGCCAAAATGAACGAAAAGGCGAAGGCGCTCGGCATGAAGCACACGCGTTTCGTCAATGCGACCGGCCTTCCGGCCGAGGGCCATTACACGTCGGCGCGCGACATCGCCATCATGAGCCGTTCGCTCATCGCCCATGAGAAGGTCCTTGAATATACGCGGACCTATCAGGACTACTTGCGGCAAAACACCGACAAGCCGTTCTGGCTGGTGAACACGAATCGCCTCGTGCGTTTTTACGAAGGGATGGACGGCCTGAAGACGGGCTATACGTCGGCGTCGCGTTTCGGCCTTTCGGCGACGGCCAAGCGCGGCGATCTCCGGCTGATCGCCGTCGTCCTCGGCGAACCCGACTCGAAGACGCGCAACCGGGAGATCACGGCGATGCTTGATTACGGCTTTGCGCATTATACGAACGTCGTGCTCTATCCGAAAGGGGCAGAGGTCGGCCGCGTGCGCGTCGACAAAGGCGAAAAAGCGTCCGTCCGCGCCGTTACGCCGCATACCGTCAGCGTCTTGCTCAAGAAAGGCGAGCAAGCGGACCGCATTGAAACGCGCCTCTCGCTGCCGGAGGCGGTCCCGGCGCCGGTCAAGGCCGGTGATACGTTGGGAGAACTTTTGGTCGTCGCCGGTGAACGGACGATACGCGTTCCCCTTCTCGCGGATACGGGAAGCGCCCGCGCCGCGTTCGACACACTCTTAGGCCGCATGTTCCGGCGGGTCGTGAACGTCAAAGCGCCCGACGCCGAAGCGCCGAATCCGCATTCAATGGAATGACATCAGATTTTCGGAACTTATGTCGCCTCATCGCCCGTTTTGTCGACGCGGCAGGAGTGCGGAGGGTTTGTCGCGAAACGATAGAGACGAGAAATCAGAGGAACCGAAGGGGTGAGGGGAAGCATGTTCTCGTTCGAGACGGAGATTCGGGGGCGGGTGCTCATCGCCCGAGTTGCCGGGGAACTCGATCACCATACGGCGCCTTCGCTTCGAGAGACATTGGAGCGTGCCATCGAAGAAGCGGACGTCGTCCATGTCGTGCTCAATCTGAGCTCGCTTTCATTTATGGACAGCTCCGGTATCGGGGTCATCCTGGGCCGCTATAAACAGCTCTCCGCCAAAGGCGGCCGCATGGTCGTCTGCGGGCTCGGTCCCACCGTCCAGCGCATTTTCGAACTGTCCGGACTGCTCAAGATATTGACGGTCGCGCCGTCGGAAGAAGCGGCGCTCGGGGCGCTGGGGGTGGCGTGAGATGAAACGGAGTCCGAACGCCATGACGCTTACCTTCCGGGCAAAAAGCGGCAATGAGGCGCTCGCCCGCGTCGCCGTGGCCGCCTTCGCCGCGCAGCTCGATCCGACGGTGGAAGTGCTCGACGAGATCAAGACGGCCGTTTCCGAAGCGGTGACCAATGCGATCATCCACGGTTACCCAAATGAAACGGCATCCGGAGAGATCGTCGTGCGGGCGGCGATCGACGGCGAAACGCTGACGGTTGAAGTCGAGGATCACGGCGTCGGTATCGGCGACATTGCGACCGCCCGGGAACCGCTCTTTACGACGCGACCCGACCTCGAGCGCTCGGGCATGGGCTTTACGATTATGGAAAACTTTATGGACGAGGTGCGCATCGAGAGCGCTCCGGGGCGGGGAACCAAAATCACGATGATTCGGCGCATCGATAGCCCGGCCGGCGCGCGTGAGACCCCGGTCAATTAGAGGTGGGACGATGGCGTTCGATGACAAGCGCGCCCCAGCGACCATCACCGATGATGCGCTGCGCGAGCTCATCGCCCGCGCCCAATCCGGCGATGAGGCGGCGCGAAACACGCTCGTCGAAGCGAATTTGCGCCTCGTCTGGTCAATCGTTCAGCGTTTTTTAAACCGCGGCATTGATGCGGACGATTTGTTTCAGATCGGTTCGATCGGGCTGATCAAAGCGATTGACAAGTTCGACTTAAGCTATGACGTCAAGTTTTCGACTTACGCCGTCCCGATGATCATCGGCGAGATTCAACGCTTTTTGCGTGACGACGGGACGATGAAGGTGAGTCGGGCGCTTAAGGAAAACGGGCATCGCGTGCGGCGCATGCGGGACGAACTGGCCAAAACGCTCGGCCGCGAACCGACGGTGGCGGAAGTGGCGGAAGCCCTCGGGTTAACGCCGGACGACGTCATCCTCGCTCAGGAAGCGACGCGGCCTCTGGCTTCGATCCACGAGACCGTGTACGAAAACGACGGCGACCCGATCACGCTCATCGACCAGATCGCCGACGACGCGAACGAAAAGTGGATCGAGCACGTCGGCTTGCGCGACGTCATCGCCCGATTGCCGGAACGCGAGCGGCTGATCGTCTATCTCCGTTTTTATAAGGATCAAACGCAGGCGGAGGTCGCCGAACGGCTGGGCATCTCCCAGGTTCAAGTATCGCGCCTGGAGAAAAAAATTTTAAATACGATCAAAAAGGAGATCAGCCCGTAAAGGGGCTGACTTTTTGTTGAGAGGACCGATGCGTGCGTAAGGGCCGGGGCGGATGAGGAAAGATAAACACAACCGGACGTTGACGGCAACAAGGGAGGACAGATCGTGAGCGCCATGAAACTGAACGATTCGATGCACGTCGAAGTCCGCCGCGCGCTCGATGAAAACGTGGCCGTCGTCAAAGAGCGCCTCGGCGTGGGCACGTCGTTTGACCTCGGCGTAAGGGAGATCTTGATCGGCAAGACAAAAGCGGCCGTGTTCTATGTCAACGGGTTGACGGACAACGCGATGTTCGTCCATATCCTTCGGACGTTCGCCGAACTTTCGGAAGAAGACGTCGTCCCCGACGCGTTTGAAGCGCTCATGAACCGCTATGCGGCCCATGTTCAGGTGGAAACGCGCAGGACGCTGGATGAGGCGATCGACCTTCTTTTGAGCGGCTTGTTCGTCATTTTCGTGGACGGGCACGCTGAAGCGATCATTCTGGATGGTCGTCAGTATCCGAACCGCCAGCCGCAAGAGCCGGATACGGAGCGCGTCGTGCGCGGCGCCCGCGACGGGTATACGGAAAGCATCATCGTCAACACGGCGCTCACCCGCCGCCGCCTGCGCGATGAGCGACTGCGCATCGAGCTTACGCACGTCGGCGAGCGGTCGAAAACGGACGTGGCCCTCGTCTATCTGCAGGATGTGGCCGATCCGGGCCTGGTACGGCTGATCCGCGAGCGGCTGGAGAAGATCGAGGTGGACGGGCTGCCGATGACGGAAAAATCGCTGCAGGAGTTTTTGATCGGCCAGACCTGGAACCCGTACCCGCTCGTGCGCTATACGGAGCGCCCGGATGTCGCCGTCCAGCACCTGTTGGAAGGCCATGTACTGCTTTTTGTGGACACGTCGCCGAGCGTCATGATCACCCCGACGACGTTTTTTCACCATGTTCAGCATGCCGAAGAATACCGCCAGACGCCGGTGACCGGCGCTTACTTGCGCTGGGTACGTTTTATCGGCATTTTCGCTTCCATTTTTTTGCTGCCGCTCTGGTTTTTGTACGCCTCCCATCCGGATCTTTTGCCGAAGTGGCTGGCCTTTCTCGGACCGAAAAAACCGGGCAAGGTGCCGCTCATTCTTCAAGTGATGACCGCGGAGGTCGGCGTCGATTTGATGCGCATGGCCGCGGTGCATACGCCGACCCCCTTGGCGACGGCGATGGGTGTCATCGCTGCGGTGCTCGTCGGCGACGTGGCGGTCAAGGTGGGGCTCATTACTCCGGAAGTGCTGCTCTATCTGGCCTTTGCGGCGATCGGGCTGTTTTCCACGCCGAGCTATGAGCTCTCGCTGGCCAACCGCCTGGCGCGGCTCGTGCTCATTTTCGCCGTGTTTTTCTTCCAGATTCCGGGTTTTGTGCTGGCGACGACGTTGATCACCATCGCCCTCGTCTTTACGCGATCGCTCAATACACCGTACTTCTGGCCGCTCATCCCGTACAACGGCCCGGCGCTCCTGCACGTCCTTTTGCGCATGTCGGTGCCGTACACGGTGCGTCGCCCGAGCATCGTCCACCCGCAAAACTCCGTAAAAAATTAACGGGCGACGGAATATGCGTGGATCACCGTCGATCGAAGCGCTCACGGTTGTCAGACGTCCGGACTGTGGCCGCGCGTGTTCGTTCGTGCTATCATATTGCCAGCATCGTGTTCCGGTTGCCGGCACCGTATTCGCGGGCAGGAGTGGAGGAGAGACCATGCCGTTGTTGAAAGGGACAAGTCACATCAACGATCGGGGAGTGCTTACGATCGGCGGCGTCGCCGCCGACCGATTGGCGGAACGCTTCGGGACGCCGCTTTTCGTGTATGATGAGGCGCTGATCCGCGAGCGCGTGCGCACCTTTCACCGCGTGCTTCAGGCAGAAGGCGTCGATTACGACGTGGCGTATGCCTGCAAAGCGTTTTGTATACGGGCGATGGTCGAGCTGGCGCAGGAGGAGGGGTTGAGCTTAGACGTCGTCTCCGGCGGCGAGCTGTATACGGCGTTCATCAGCGGTTTTCCGCCGGAGCGCATTCATTTTCACGGCAACAACAAAAGTGTCGAAGAGCTCGAACTGGCGCTTCAAGCCGGCGTCGGCACGATCATCGTCGACAATTTCGTCGAATTGGAACGCCTGGCGGCGCTGATCAGGGAAGGGACCTGCAGTCGTCAAGGTCAGCCGGTCAACGTGCTGTTGCGGATGACGCCCGGCGTGCATGCCGATACGCACGCCTATATCTCCACCGGACAGGAAGATTCGAAGTTCGGCTTCGACTTGGGAAGCGGGCAGGTCGCAGAAGCGATCCGGCGCGTGCAAGAGATTCCGGAGCTACGCCTTACGGGTTTGCACATGCACATCGGATCGCAGATTTTCAGCGCCGCCGGGTACCTGGCGGCGGTCGAGCGGTTGCTCGGTGCGTTGCCGTCGCTTCCGCAGTTTTCGTTTGACGTGCTGAACTTGGGCGGGGGATTCGGCATCGCGCATACCGAAGCGGAAGATGCGCCTCCCATTGAAACGCTTCTCCTCGACATCGTCCGCGGGGTCAAGGCACGCTTTGCCGACGCCGGTTATGCCCTGCCGGCGCTGTGGTTCGAGCCGGGCCGTTCGATCGTCGGTGAGGCGGGGTGGACGCTGTATCGCGTCGGATCGATCAAGGACCTGCCCGGCGTGCGCCGTTATGTCGCCGTGGACGGCGGGATGTCCGACAACATTCGCCCGGCGCTCTACGGCGCGCGCTATACGGCGCTTCTGGCCAATCGCGCCCGGGAAGCGGCGACGGAGACGGTGACCGTTGCCGGGAAGTTGTGCGAAAGCGGCGACGTGTTGATCGAGGCGGCCGATCTTCCGCCGGTTCGCCCGGGGGATCTCATCGCCGTCCCGGCGACCGGCGCTTATGCGTTTGCCATGTCCAGCAATTATAACCGCTTGCCCCGTCCGGCGGTCGTCTTCGTCCGGAACGGAAAGGCGCGCCTTGTCGTGCGCCGGGAGACGTATGCCGATGTGGTGCGTTTCGATCGTTCTCTGTCGGCGGACGACGAGGGTTCGGAAGACGAAGCGAGCGATGATGTCGGCGCGTTCCTGAAAGGAGAATGGGGATGACGGCGCCAGGCCAAAAACCGTTGATCGGCCTCGTTCCCGCTTATGGTCGCGATGGGCGCTATACGGTGCAGCGGGACTATTTGACCGCCGTCGAGGATGCCGGCGGGGTGCCGGTGATCTGGGGTTACGGCCCGCCGTCCGGCGCATCGCCGCCGGTCGTCGAAGCGGCGAAAGCCGAGGCGGAAACGATGCTTGCGCGCATCGACGGGCTTATGCTCACCGGCGGCGACGACATCGATCCGTGGTATTTCGGTGAAGCGCCGCATCCGGCGCTCGGAGAAGTCACGCCGGAACGCGACGCTTTCGAAGTGGCCGCGGTGCACTTGGCCGTCGCCCGCGGCATGCCGCTTTTGGGCATTTGCCGCGGCGCGCAGGTGATCAACGTGGCGCTGGGCGGCGATCTGTATCAGGACCTTACGGCGCAATACGGCCGGCTGCTGATTCAGCACCAGCAGCGTGCACCGCGGGACCATCCGGCGCATGCGGTCCGCCTGGTCGCAGGCTCTCGCCTGCAGGCCATCGTCGGGCGGTCGGCGCTGCGTGTGAACAGTTTTCACCATCAGGCCGTGCGTCGCGTGGCGCCGGGATGGGTGGCGAGCGCCCACAGTGAAGACGGCGTCGTCGAAGCGATCGAGCGGGTGGAAGGCGGCTTCGGCATCGGCGTCCAGTGGCACGCCGAAGCGCTCGCCGCCGCCGGGGACGTGCCGTCGCAGAAGTTGTTCCGGGCATTTGTCGAAAGCGCCCGTGCGTATCGATCGTCCGGCCCGAAGTGATCGCGTGACGTGAACGGGATGACCGCCTCGCGAGGCAGACGATGGTGTTCTGTCGATCGCACCGCTTGATCGAAACTTGATCGAAAGCGGTGCATATTTTGTTCCAGAAAAATGATAAAGCATCTTGCAAATCCGGCGGATCGCTGCTATACTGTCTAAAAAACAGAAACATGGTGTACACCAATTGGAGACACGGAGAGGAGAGAACGGCTTCCATGGCGCGCATCGTGCAAAAATACGGCGGATCGTCGCTGGCCACGGTCGAAGCGATCGGGCGCATGGCGGATAAAATCGCGCAGACGGTCCAAAACGGCGCGGAAGTCGCCGTCGTCGTTTCGGCGATGGGCCGAACGACCGACGGGTTGCTCGCGCTCGCGGGCGAAGTGAGCGATGCACCGCCGCCGCGCGAGCTGGATCTACTGTTGTCGACGGGAGAGATCGTCTCGGCGAGTCTCATGGCGATGGCGCTCGGCAGGCGGGGGATTCCGGCGGTGGCGATGACCGGCGCGCAGGCGGGGCTTTACACCGACGGCGCCTTCGGCCGCGCCCAGCTGATCGCTTTCGATACGGCGCATGTCGAGGCGGCGCTCGCCCGGGGTTGGGTGCCGGTCGTCGCCGGTTTTCAAGGCGTTTCGCCGACGGGCGACGTGACGACGCTCGGCCGCGGCGGTTCGGATACGTCGGCCGTGGCGCTGGCCGCGGCCATCGCCGCCGACCGGTGTGAGATCTATACCGACGTCGACGGCGTCTACAGCGCCGATCCGCGGCGCGATGCGGACGCCTGCCGTTTTTCGTGTCTGACCTATGAAGAGGCGCTTCGGCTCGCCGAAAACGGGGCGAAGGTGATCCATCCCGACGCCGTGCGTTGGGCGATGCGTTCCGGCATTCCGCTCATCATCGCCAGGAACGATGCCTCCGATCCGCTGGCCGAAGGGACGTTGATCGCGAGTGCGGACTTTCGATGGAAAACGCCTGCGGCACAAGGCGCCGCGGAGGTGCGGACGGCCGCCGGGGCGCGAAAATAAGACCCATTGATAAGACCCATCGATCGAAGGGCGGCTTTTGACGGCCGCTTTTTTTGTTGTTGTAACCTTTTGCCCGCCCTCAACGTTTATTCGTTATGGGGAGGGACATAGCCGGAAAGGGGGGTGGCGGTGAGCCGGCGGTTCTTGGAGTTGTACGATGCTTACTTTGACGATGTCTATCGTTATGTCTACGCCCGAGTCGGCGATCGCCACGATACGGATGACATCGTGAGCGCCGTCTTTGAAAAGGCGTTCCTCCACCGGCGGGCGCTCGAGCGGGCGTTTTCGCCGAAAGCGTATCTGTTTGCGATGGCGCGCCATGCCGTGATCGACCATTATCGGCGAAGCGCCGTTCGCGCCGCGGAGGAACCGTTTGAGCCGGGATCACCGGCAGAGGGGCGCTACGGAGCGTTTCAGGCGCCTCTCCCCGGCGAAGAAGACGACGCGCTTCACTGCTTGCGTGAAGCGCTTCTCTTGCTGAAACCGTTCGACCGCGAACTGATCGAACTGAAGTATTTCGCCGACCTGCGCTACGACGAGATCGCTCAGATCGTTGAACGAAGCGTCTCGGCGCTCAAAACGCGCGTTTCTCGGATCATGCAAAAACTTGGCGCCTGGATCCGCGCCTGTCTGGATGAGGTGAACCGCGATGGAAAGGCCGCCGATCGATCTCGAGCAGGCGCTCATGCGCCTGAAAGAACGGCTCACCGTGAATGAAACGCTCAAGCGCTCGCTCCGTCGCGCCTTCCTCCGCCGTCTCCGGCGGCGCGCTTTCGCCGCGGCGGGGGCGACGGCCGGGGCGGCCGCGCTCCTCGTCGCCCTCCTCTGGTCGTCCTCGCTGCTTCCGGCACGCTGGGGCGAGACGTCGCACGTGTTGGCCGCCGATTGGAGCGTCGGCGAGATGAAGACGGTCGCCCGGCTCGACCGCACCACATTGGCGCCTCAGGGATATGCCGCATCGTCTGCCGGCCTTTATCTCAGCGCCTCCGTCGGCGGACTTTACCGCCTGGACGGCGCCCGCCTGGAGAAGATCGCCGACGGCGCCTTCGGCGACATTGACTTAAGCCCCGACGGGCGGACGATCGTCTGGTCGACGGGCGAACAGTTGGGTGCGTACGATCTGTTGACCGGGGAGAAAACCGTCTGGCTCAAAGGAGGGGCGGCGGCGCCGGAAGCAGGACATGCGGCGGACGGCCCGCCGAACGAAGCGGTGTACTATGAACGGCCGGTCTTTCAAGATGCGCATACGATCCTGCTCACGCGCAGGACGATCGCGCCGCGCGAGACGCACGGGTTTGTGGTGCGCGCATCCGAGATCGTCGCCTTCGACATCCGAACGCATGCCGTCACCGTGCTGGGTGAAGGGGAAAATCCGGCCCCGGTGCCCGACAAGGGCGGTTTCGTCTACGTCTCCGTGGCACGTGAGGTGCCTGATCCGGAGGAAGCGGACGAGGCGCCGAGCCTCCGGCCGACGTTTGAGATCGTCTATCGAGACGAAGGCGGTCAAGAAAAGGTCATCGCCCACGGCAAAGACCCTGCAGTGTCCCCCGACGGACGGTACGTCGCATATGTCCACGTTCCGCAGACGGGCTCCTTCGACACGCCCGATCCGCCGCAGGATGCGCTGGAAGGCGTCTGGTTGGTCGATCTCGACGGCCGCACGGCACGGCGGCTTTCGTTCAACGTTCCGGCGCCGAACGCGATCCGGCAGGACGGCCGGTGGACCGTCCTGCCGTATTACAGCTACTTCAAACCCCGCTGGGCGGAAGACGTCCGATCCCTATACGTCCTTCAAAGCACCAACGTCGATCCGGGCGGGGAGATGCGCCTCATCCGCATCGCGCTCGACGACCGCCCGCCCGGTCCGGCCGCCGTCGTCCGCGCGTATGAAACGGCGACGCTGCGCGGCGACGACTTTTTTGCCCTCCGGTTATTTCCCGGTGATCAGCTCCCGCCGATGTCCAACCCGCGCAAGGTCGGCTTTGCCGTCCTCCGTGCGGAAGACGCGCCAAACGGCGAGCGGGCGACGATCGACGTCGCGGAAATGTGGTCGTACACGTCGATGCCGTATGCGAGCATGGTTCGGGTGCGGTACACGCTCGGGCAGGAGGGCGGCGAATGGCGCATCCTCCGGAACGAACGCCTCGGTGAACAGTCGGTCGCGCTCGATGAACGCTTTGATTCC
Organism: Hydrogenibacillus sp.; assembly: GCA_014896255.1. Classification (GTDB taxonomy): domain Bacteria; phylum Bacillota; class Bacilli; order Thermicanales; family DSM-22653; genus Hydrogenibacillus. The sequence continues at coordinate 49,765 of JADBKT010000017.1, read as the reverse complement.
CCGGCCTTGGTCATGGTCGATGAGGCGGGGAAACAGACGCTTTTCCCCGTAAGCGAGGCGAGGGAGGCGTTCGGGACGACGGATGCGGCGAGGCCGACGGCGATCGCCTATCTGCCGAAGCACGGAGAAATCATCATCGCCCTGGCCGACGGAGGGGATTCGTGGATCGGCGCGTACGATCTTGAGCAAGGCGCCTTTCGCCTGCTCGACCGGCGGAAGGGCGCGTTCGCCGCACGATTGCTCGCTTCTCCGGATGAGCGCCTGCTCGCCGCGGAACTTGTCCCGCCCGCCGGCGGCGCGCCGACCGTCCGCGTTTACGCGGCGGACGGCGGGTGGTCAGTCGACCTCGGAGAACGGTTGAACGCTGACCTCCTGTATTTTGACGAGGACGGCACGCTGTACACCCAGCTCAGCGCGCCGGGCTATCGCGCGCTCGTCGCCTGGACGATCGACGCCGGGGGCGCCGTGGAGCGGCGCCCTTGAGCCTTGCGCGATGATCGTTCGCCCAAAGGCGATCATCGAGCTCAAAAAATGATAAATGCAAATGATAGACATAGATCCATGCAATGAACTATGATATCATTGCGGCGATCACCGGGGCGATCGAAATCGGGCGCCATCCCGGCGTCGTGACGGTGACGTTCTTGGCGCCGGAGCCGCTTCTTGAGCGCGCCGGCCTTCTTTCGATCGTCAAAGCGCGGTACGGATGGGATCAGGCATAACGCAAACACGACCCCGTTCGTCAGCCGTCCGGACCATCCATCCGGCCGGTTCCGTTCATGGCCGGTTTCGAGAGGAGGCGTTCGATGACGGACTCCCCGCTCACCATCACCGCCGTCCCCGGGGTGAAGGTCGGACACGCCGGCGATACGGAGGCGCTGACCGGCGTGACCGTCGTCCGCGTCGATCAAGGGGCCGTCGGCGGCGTCTCGGTGCGCGGTTCGGCGCCGGCGACGCGCGAGACCGATGCCCTTGACCCGCTTGGCCTCGTCGACGTCGTGCACGCGGTCGTCCTCGCCGGCGGGAGCGCCTTCGGGCTCGATGCCGCGGGCGGCGTCGTGCAATATTTGGAGGAGCAGGGGATCGGTCTGGAGACGGGCGCGGCCCGCGTGCCGATCGTCCCGGCGGCGGCGCTCTATGATCTGGCCGTCGGTCGGGCGGACGTGCGCCCGACGCGGGAGATGGGGTATGCCGCTTCTGCCCGGGCCGGAAAAATGTCCCCGGAGGCACAGGGAAACGTCGGCGCCGGCCTGGGCGCTACGGTCGGCAAAATCTACGGCATGGCGCGGGCGATGAAAAGCGGGCTGGGAACCGCGGCACGCGCCTTTCAAAACGGCCTCGTCGTCGGGGCGATCGTCGCGGTGAACGCCGTCGGAGAGGTGCGCGATCCTCGAAGCGGTGCCGTGTTGGCCGGTGTCCGCGACGCTTCCGGTGCGATCCTCCCCTTGCAGTCGGTCGCCGACGATCCTCGGATGCATGACTTCCATCCTTTTCCGGGCACGGCGACGACGATCGGCGTCGTGGCGACGAACGCGAAACTGACCAAGGTCCAGGCGACGAAGGTGGCCGACATGGCCCACGGCGGCCTCGTGCGGACGATCTATCCGGTGCATACGATGTTCGACGGCGATACGCTCTTCGCCCTCGCCACCGGGGAGGTGGAGGCGAGCGTCGATTGGGTGGGGACGATCGCCGCCGACGTCGTCGCCGCCGCGGTCGTCCGGGCCGTCAAAGGGGCGAAAGGCGCCGGAGGCTTCCCGGCCCATCGCGATCTCGGCGGCCCGTGAGCCCGAGGACCGCGTCAGTCAAACAGCTTTCGATACGCGCCATATCCTTCTTTTTCCAGATCCTCCTTCGGGATGAAGCGAAGCGCGGCGGAATTGATGCAATAACGTCGCCCGCCGGCCTCCGGCGGCCCGTCGTCGAAGACATGCCCGAGGTGCGAATCGCCTCTTAAGCTCCGCACTTCGGTGCGGATCATGCCGTGGCTCGTGTCGACGAGCTCGATGATGTTTTCCGGGCGGAGCGGCTTCGTAAAGCTCGGCCAACCGCAGCCGGCGTCGTACTGGTCGCGCGTCGAAAAAAGCGGCTCGCCGGAGACGACATCGACGTAGATGCCCTCACGCGTGTTGTTCCAATACGCGTTTTGAAACGGCGGTTCGGTGGCGTTTTCCTGGGTCACCGCAAATTGAAGCGGCGAAAGCCGCGCCCTGAGCTCCTCCAAGGTTCGCTCATCTTTCCACGACCGGCGGATAAAGTCGTCGCGGCCCGAGCCGGCGCGGTAAAGCGCATAGTGAAAAGGGCGCTTCTTGTAATAATCTTGATGTTCTGTCTCGGCAGGGTAGAAGGGCCCCGCCGGAAGCACGCGCGTGGCGAGCGGACGGTTGAAGCGCCCGCTCGCTTCCAATTCACGGATGTACGCTTCGGCTTCCGCTTTTTGTTCGTCGTCATGGTAAAAGACGGCCGTCCGGTACTGCGGCCCGCGATCAGCGAACTGTCCGTCCGGGTCGGTCGGGTCGATCTGCCGGAAGAATCGTTCGAGCAACGTGCGGTAGTCGACCCGCTCCGGATCGTAGGCGATCTGTACGGCTTCATAATGGCCGGTCGTGCCCGTCGACACCTGCTCATACGTCGGATTCTCCACGTGTCCGCCGGTATAACCGGAGACGACGCCGAGCACGCCGGGAATTTGATCGAACGGATGCACCATGCACCAAAAACAGCCGCCGGCGAACGTCGCGCGCTTGGCATGAGGCGGCACGCGCTTCGTCGATTCGAATGTCATGGCGATCACCTCTCGGCAAGTCTAATGTCCGCTCTTTATGCTTACTTTAAACGATCGGTGCGCAAATCGAAAGACCGGCGATCGAACAAAAGAACGCGCGTGAAAAACGCACGACGGCGCCAAATGTGGTAAGATCGTCTTATCCAGAGGATGAGGGATGCCGATGGCGTATACAGTGCGCGTCAAATCGTTCGAAGGCCCGCTCGATTTGCTGCTCCATCTCATTCAGCGGGCGGAGATGGACATCCATGACATCGAAATCGCCAAAATCACCGACGATTATCTCGCTTATCTCGCTCAGATGCAAGAAGAAAAGCTCGAGCTGGCAAGCGAATTTTTGGTGATGGCGGCGACACTCCTTTCGATCAAAAGCCGGTCGCTTTTGCCCCGCCGAGAAGACCCCGTCGAAGCCGCGCTCAAACTGTGGGAAGAAGAACTCGATCCGCGCTCGGAACTCATCCGCCGGCTCGTCGAATACCGGCGGTTTAAAGCGGCGGCGCACATGCTAAGAGAACGAGAACAAGGGGGACAAGCGCTTTACGGCCGACCGCCGACGGATCTTACGCACTATCGGAAGACGGTCGATCTGCCGCTGGACGTCTCCATTCTGGCCTTATACATCAGTTATCAGACCGTGCTTCAAAAAGCGGAGACCGCCGCCCACGTCGCCGTCATCGTGCGCGATGCGGTCACGGTCGAAGAGGCCAAACGAGAACTGTTGATGCGGTTAGAATCGACCGGCCGTCCGCTGCGTTTTTTTGCCCTCGTCGCCGTGAGAAACGGAATCGGCACCGATCCCGGCGCTCGCCAAGGTGCCGACGGGCTCTGGCGCGAACGATTGGTCATCTTGTTTCTGGCCGTTTTAGAACTGGTCCGCGAACGGCAGATCGACGTCGTTCAGGCGCGGCCGTTCGACGATCTGATCCTCATGGCAGGGAAGCGCGGATGATGCGCGACGAAAATACGCAACCTCGAGAAGCGGACTGGACGCCGGCCGCTCTGGAGGCACTCCTATTCGTCGCCGGGGACGAGGGCTTGACGCTCGGGCAGCTGGCCGCCGCGTTGGAATTGCCGCGGGCGCGCGTACTCGAGCTCATCCAAGCGCTCAAAAGCGCATATGAAACCGAGAGACGAGGCCTTCAAATCCTTCAGTCCGGTGACGTTTACCAGCTCGTCACCCGAGCGGAGGTCGCGCCCTACATCACGCGTCTTTCGCTCACGCCGAAGAGCGGCACCCTTTCGTCTTCCGCGCTGGAGACGCTGGCCATCATCGCCTATCGCCAGCCGATCACCCGGGCGGAAATCGAGGAAATCCGCGGCGTCGGAAGTGAGCGGGCGATTCAATCGCTTCTCGAAAAAGGCTTGATCGAAGAATGCGGACGACTTCAGGCCGTCGGCCGCCCGATTCTCTACGGCACGACGGACCGCTTCCTGCGCCAGTTCGGTTTGCGTTCGCTCGAAGATTTGCCGCCGCTTCCGGAAGGTTGATGGCATAACTTCCCGTCCTGGGCATACAGTGGGTACTAGCCTTAGACGGGGAGGACGCAGACGACCATGCCGGACATGCGCCTTGGCTTTCGGCCGTTCATCATCGGCGTGCTCGTGCTCGGGCTCATCGGCGTTTCCACCGCAGGGCGCACCTTCGCCGAGCAGGACGACGCCGTAACAAAGCATCCGCCGGCGCACGTCGAACCGAACACCGCTCCGGCGCGTCCCGCGCCGCCCCCGGACGTCTCGGCCAAGGCGGCGGCGCTCATCGATGTCGACAGCGGCCGGATCCTATACGAAAAAAACGCCCACGAAAAACTGCCGATCGCCAGCTTGACGAAGATCATGACCGCCATCGTGGCCATCGAAGCGGCGGATCTGGACGAGGTCGTCACCGTCTCACCGCGGGCCGTGGGCATCGAAGGATCGTCCATCTACCTCCGCCAAGGGGAGCGGATGACGCTCCGCGATCTTCTCTACGGCCTCATGCTGCGCTCCGGGAATGATGCCGCTTTGGCCGTCGCCGAGCACGTCGGCGGCTCCGTCGAAAGTTTCGTGGCGATGATGAACGAAAAAGCCGCGTGGCTCGGCCTGATGGAAACGCACTGGACCAATCCGCACGGACTGGACGACCCCGACCATTACAGCTCCGCCTACGACCTTGTGCGGCTTTCGGCTTATGCGCTCCACAACCCGACATTCCGCCGGATCGTCTCCACGCAGAAATGGACGGCGCCGCTTCCCGGCGCCGCCTGGGATCGTCTGTGGTTGAACAAAAACAGACTGCTGAGTCTCTACCCGTATGCCGACGGCATCAAGACCGGTTATACCAAACAAACCGGCCGCGCCCTCGCCGCCTCCGCGACGCGTGACGGCCGCCGGCTCGCCGCCGTCGTCTTAAACGACGGGGATGATTGGAACGATTCGATACGCCTGCTTGATTACGGCTTTGACGTGTTTCAACCGGTGGAGTTCGCATCGCCCGACCAGCCGATCATCGCTTGGCGGGATGATCGACCGGTTCGACTTTATCCTTGCCGCCGTTTCATCTACCCGTTGCGATCGGAAGAGATCGATCGGATCGAGTCCGCGGTCGTATGGCAAGATCAGAAATCCGGCGGCGCGCCGGCGTTCGTCGTCTTCATGCTTGACGGCCGGCCGATTGCCCGCCTTCCGCTGTATGAGCGTCCGCCCGAGGAAATGCGCCCGTCGAGCGCCGCCATGGACCGCCCATCGGGACGGTGCATGCCGTCTTCTGCCGACGGGGATCATGCCGCGGGCCAATCCGTCGCGCAACCCGACGACGCGCGGTATGCACATGCCCAAAACGTGTTCCGTCTGTTCTGGTCGCTCTTATTGGCGCCGACGGAGAAAGGGGCGGCGACGGAATGATCCATCGGATATGGGGCGGCATGATCGCGTTGAGCTTCATCTTCGCTGCGTTCACCGGGCGTATGGAGGCCTTGAGCAGCGCCGTGTTCGACGGCGCCGAGCAGGCGGTGCAAGTGGCGCTCATGCTGCTCGCCTTTATCGCCTTCTGGCTCGGCATCCTGCGCATCGCCGAAGCGGCCGGGCTGCTCCGCGCGCTCGCCCGTGCCCTCTCACCGCTCGTCCGGCTCCTCTTTCCGGATATCCCGAAGGGCCATCCGGCGGAGGGCTACATTCTTTCAAACATGAGCGCCAACTTTTTCGGGCTCGGCAACGCGGCGACGCCGCTCGGCATCAAGGCCATGAAAGAACTTCAAAAACTGAACGACCGCCCGGAGCGGGCCAGTCGCCCAATGATCACGCTGCTTGCGCTGAACACCGCCTCGATCACCCTCGTCCCCTCCACCGTCATCGGCTACCGGGCGGCCTACGGGAGCGCCGACCCGGCGGAGATCATCGTCCCGGCGATCATCGCTTCGTTCGCCGGAACGATCGTCGCGCTTTTCATCGACCGTCTGTTCCAGCGTCGTTCTCGGGACGATGCGGACCGAGGAGGGTGAAGCGATGCCGGCGTTTGTGACGGAACTTTCGGACTGGGTCTTTCCGGGCGTGATCGCCGGCGTCGTCACACTCGGCCTTCTTCGGCGGATCCCGATCTATGAGGCGTTCATCGACGGGGCCAAGGAAGGTTTTACGACGACGCTGGACATCTTGCCGCATCTGATCGGCATGCTGATCGCCGTGCAGATGGTGCAAGCATCCGGCCTCATGGCTTGGCTGATCGACATCTCGGCGCCGTTTTTTCAAATGCTCGCGGTGCCTGCGGACGTCGTCCCGCTCGCGCTTCTTCGGCCGCTGTCCGGCGCCGCTTCCTCGGCCGTGATGCTCTCCATCTTTGCCGCGCACGGCCCGGATTCCTGGTTGGGGCGGCTCGCCTCGATCATGCAGGGCTCGACCGACACCACCCTGTACATCCTCGCCGTCTACTTCGGTGCGGTCGGCATCCGCCGTTACCGCTACGCCCTCTGGGTCGGCCTCTTCGCCGATGCCGCCGGACTGACGGCGGCGTTCATCGTCCATCGGCTTTTTTTTGGACCCCCGGCTTAGACCCGTTCACCGGCGCGACGTTCGTCCGCAAACGTTGATGACACGAACATCGGATGGTCGAATACCGGTTCAGGCGCGTCGGCGGCGCTTGGAACGGGATTTTTTGTGTTTCAAGGACCGATCGCGTATGATGAAACGGTGGGAGGCGGAGCATCATGGAGGCACGATTGCAGAAGATCTTGGCCGAAGCGGGCGTCTCCTCGCGCCGCAAAGCCGAAGATTTGATCACCGCGGGGCGCGTCCGATTGAACGGGGAGGTGGCCGTGCTCGGCATGCGGGCCGATCCCGATCGCGACGTGATCGAAGTCGACGGGCGTCCCATCGTCATTCCGCGCAAACGTTACATACTTTTATACAAACCCATCAAAACGGTGACGACGATGCGCGATCCACAAGGCCGGCCGACCGTTCGTGAACTCCTGCAAGGCATACCGGAGCGCGTCTTTCCGGTCGGCCGACTCGATTTTATGACCGAAGGCGCGCTTCTGTTCACCAACGACGGCGATCTGACCGTGCGTCTGCTCCATCCGCGTTACGGTGTGGAAAAGGAATACCACGCCACGGTCAAAGGGCCGCTCCCGCCGGACATCGCCAAACGGCTCACGGCAGGCGTTCTCCTGGATGACGGAACGGCGCGGGCCGTGCGGGCCCGGCGCCTCTCGGAGACGACCGTTAAACTCGTCCTCACCGAAGGGCGCAAACACGTCGTCCGCCGGATGCTCGCCGCGCTCGGGAATCCGGTCGTCCGCCTCGTGCGCACGCGATTTGCCCATCTGACCTTGGACGGTCTTGCGGCGGGGAAGTGGCGGGCGCTTACGCCCGACGAAGTTCGCGCTTTGAGACGGTTGGTCGGCCTGTCTACGTAAGTTCGCCGAAGACGACGACCTTCGCCCGGGCCGTTCATCCTTTCGTCACACATCGGCGGCGAAACTTCATGACGCCCGGGTACGCTTGTGTTAAAATATGAACGGACGACGATATTTTTGCGAACAGATGTCGGCAGAAATGAGGAAACTCCATGAAAGAACTGCGTGGGCTCGATGCCGTCAAATGCACCTGTGGACACGTCAACCCGCCGGGCACCACGATCTGCGAGTCCTGCGGCCGGCCGCTCGATGAGGGCGAAGGCCTGCTCAACATGCGCTATGAAGGTGCGGCGCGCCGTTCCCAGCGTCGTCCGCGCTCGATCGTCGACTACGTCTGGCGCTTTTTTGCTTCGGTGAAAGCAGCGGTCTGGATGATCGCCATTACCCTCATCGCCGCCATCATCGGCACATTGCTTCCGCAAGAGCAGTTCAAGCAATCCTCCCTTCCGGCGGAAATCTTTTATCCGCAAACGTACGGTCTTTTCGGAGAAATTTATTACCGCCTGGGCTTTCACAACCTGTTTTATTCCTGGTGGTTCCTGACGCTTCTCCTGATGATCGGCATCTCGCTCGTCGTCTGCAGCATCGACCGCGCGGTGCCGCTGTACAAGGCGCTCAAAAAAAAGCGCTTACCGAAAGACGAAGGTTTCTTCCGCCGTCAACGGTTGTTTGCCGAGCTTCCCGGTGATGAGTCGGCGTATGCCAAGCTACGCGAGGCGCTCAAGAAGCGGCGCTTTGCCCTGACCGAAGGGGAGGGGACGCTGCTCGCCGAAAAAGGGCGCATCAGCCGCTTCGGACCGTATGTCAACCACATCGGGTTGATCCTCCTCATTTTGGCCTTTATGCTCCGGCTCATTCCCGGCTTTTATCTGGACGATTACGTCTGGGTGTGGGACGGCGAGACGCGTGCCGTGCCCGGGACGGACTACTACGTGAAAAACGAAACGTTTACCGTCACGTACTACACCGAGGACGAATTCCCGGACCCTTCGGTGTTCCGCCCGGGGATCGTCAAAGATTATCAGACCGATCTCGTGCTGTACAAAAAAGAAGGCCAACGGCTGGTGGAAGTGGCCCGGGGGCCGACGAAGGTGAACCGTCCCTTCGAATATCAAGGCTTGTACTTGTATCAATCCGGCGAACAGACCGATCAGCTCTACGGCCTTGTGCTGGACGTCTGGGACAAGCAAAAAAACGAAAGCGTCGGCCGCATCCGCTTAAGCCTGTACGATCCGCCGGAGACGGTCGACGTCGGCGGCGGTTATCGCGTCAACGTGCTCGAGTATTACCCTGATCTTGACGTCAACGAAAAAGGCGAGCCGTATACCAAATCGACGACGCCGAATCGCCCGGCCTTCATTCTGGAAATCGTCGGCCCCGGCGTCGAAACGGGCGAGAAAAACTGGGTCATCGCCGGTATGGACAGCGATCAGATCCTGCCTGACAAACGCTTTAAGTACAAACTGGCCGATTTGGACTTCAGGAACCGCTCAGGCCTTTCCGTGCGCATCGACCGGGGGCTTCCGTACGTGTACGGCGCTTCGGCGATCGTCATGATCGGGCTCGTGCTCGGCTTCTACTGGCAGCACCGGCGCATCTGGCTCAGGCTTCGCGACGGCCAGCTCCTTCTCGCCGCGTACACGAACAAAAACTGGTACGGCTTAAAACGCGAACTGGCGGCGATCGCGCATTCGGCCGGAATCACGCTCGATATGGAGTCCATCGAACAAAGGAGGAAAAACCGATGACCGACCTTTTGGCGTGGGCGAGCGGGGCGCTTTTTGCGGCCTTTGCCCTCTACGCGGCGTCCACGATCGTCTTTTTCATCGCCATCACCGGCCGCCGGTGGCGTGGTGCCGCAAGCCCCAAGGCGCACACCGAAGCCTACGGGCGACGCGGCTTTCTTCTCGCGCTCGTCGGTTGGCTGTTCCAGCTCGCCTTCGTCGTTCTGCGCTGGATCGGGAGCGGGCACGCGCCGACGAGCAACATGTTCGAGTTTATGAGCTTTTTGGCCTTCGCCGTGGTGCTCGCCTTTTTGATCGTCTACCGGCTGTATCCGGTGGCGCTGCTCGGCGTCTTCACGCTGCCGGTGGCTGTCATCCTCATCGCCTATGCGTCGGTCTTCTCGACAAAGGCCGCGCCGCTCATTCCGGCGCTTCAGAGCTATTGGCTGTATATCCACGTCACCGTCGCCGCCCTCGGTGAAGGCGCCTTTGCCGTCGGTTTCGCCGCCGGATTGATGTACCTCATCTTGGCCGTGCGTCAGGATCGGCGGAGCATCGAGACGGCGTTCATCGAAGTGGCGCTGTGGGCGCTTTTGTCGCTCGTCGGTTTCATCGTCATGAGTTTCGCCTTCCGCGCCGTCGGCCATGAAGTCGTCTTCGAGCGGGTGATCAACGCCGACACCGGCGCCAAGGAGACGACGATATATACCTTGCCGGCCCTGATTCAGCCGCATGGGGCGACGAAAGTGACGGAGGGCGGCATCCCCCCGCTCTTTGAAGCCCCTGAATGGATGAAGGGGGTAAATGCCGGGCGAAAACTGAATACCTTCGTGCTCTCGCTCCTCGCCGGAACGGTCCTCTACGCCGCGCTCCGCGTCGTCGCCCGGGCCCGCCTCGGCGCCAAACTCCAGTTCTGGCTCAAAGACGCCGACATCGACCTGGATCTCGTCGACGAGATCAGTTACCGAGCCATCGCCATCGGTTTTCCGATTTTCACCCTCGGGGCGCTCATCTTTGCCATGATCTGGGCGGCGGAAGCGTGGGGCCGCCCGTGGGGGTGGGACCCGAAGGAGACGTGGGCGCTCATCACCTGGCTCTTTTATGCCGTCTACTTGCACTTGCGCCTGTCGATCGGATGGCACGGCAAAAAATCCGCCTGGCTGGCGATGCTCGGATTCGTGATCGTCATGACGAATTTGATCGTCATCAACCTCGTCCTCGTCGGCCTACACTCATACGCCTGACGACGGATGGACGCCGAGCGGCGGACGGGGCCTCGAACCTTGCGCCGAATCGAAAGGGGATGAACCGTGAACGAGACGCGCTATCGGCTTCTCGTCGTCGACGACGAGGAGCGCATTCGCCGGCTGCTCAAAATGTATCTGATGCAGGAGCCGTACGATATCGACGAGGCGGACAACGGCGTAGACGCCCTCAAGATGGCGCAGGAGAACGATTACGACGTCATCCTGCTGGATCTGATGCTGCCCGGAATGGACGGCATCGAAGTGGCCGAACGGCTCCGGGACAAAAAAGCGACGCCGATCATCATGATCACCGCCAAAGGCGACGAGTCGAGCCGCATTAAAGGCTTTGAAGCGGGGGCCGACGACTATGTCACCAAACCGTTCAGCCCCCGTGAGGTGGTCATGCGCGTCCGGGCGATCCTAAAACGCGCCTCGGCGACGGCGTACCTGGAGACGGCGCAACAAAAGGAGCGCATCACGCTGCCGCACCTCGTCATCGACAATGCCGCGCACCGCGTACTGGTCGACGGGACGGAAGTGAACCTTCGGCCAAAGGAGTACGACCTGCTCTACTACATGGCACAGTCGCCGGACCGCGTATTTACGCGCGAGCAACTGCTGAAAGACGTCTGGCAGTACGATTACTTCGGCGATCTGCGCACGGTCGACACGCACATCAAACGGCTCCGGGAAAAACTGAAAGAAGCGTCTCCGGAAGCGGCGAAGATGATCGTCACCGTGTGGGGGGTCGGCTACAAGCTCGAGGTGCCGCCGACGTGATCTTAAGGAGCATCGTCGGCAAATTATGGTTGACGATCGTCGGCGTCGGCTCGCTGGCCCTCGTCACCTTGGGCATGCTCCTCGCCCAGCTGTTCCAGTCGTATTTTTACAACCGCGAGACGCATGATTTGAGCGGAACCGCGGAGGCCGTGGCGCGGGTGATGGCTTCGGCCGCGGACCGCGACGAGGCGCTTTTGGTCGCCACCCAACTCGTGGAAAACGAAAACCGCAAGCTGTTCGTCGTAAGCCCCCGGAACATCGCCGCGCTCCCCGTGCCGATGCGTGACATCATCCACGATCCGCGCGTTGACCCTGCCTGGCAAGGGGAGCGCGTCGTCTATCAAGGGCAGTATCCGGTGCGGCGCGACGGCGGCTCGTTCTACGACACGCTGATCGTCGTCGCCCGCGGTTTTGAGTCCCCGCTCGGCAAAGAGCTCGTCGTCATTTATGAATCGACGGCGCCGGTCAAAGAATCGATCGCCCGCATCGACCAGTTGATCTTTTGGGCCATTGTTTTTTCGTTGTTGGCCACGACGATCTACGCCCTCTTTTTGACCCGCCGCATCACGCACCCGCTCCGGCAGATGATCCGTGCCGCGAACCACATCGCCGAGGGCAACTACAACCTGCGCCTGGACATCGATTTTCAGGACGAGATCGGCTCTCTGGCGCGTTCGTTCAACCATATGACGCGCCAGTTGGAAGAGACGCTCATGACGCTCAAGCGGCAAACCGACGAGCGCGAACGGATCTTTCGCAGCCTCGGTGAAGGCGTGCTTTCGGTCGACGACACCCTGGCCATCCGCTTTGCCAATCCGCACGCCCGCGCCTTGTTGGAACGCGTCTTTGGGGTGAAAGACCGTTTGCCGGAGGTCTTGATGCGCCATTTTCGGGCGACGATCACCGAACGCAAGGAGCGGGAAGTGCTCATCGAAGAGCAAGGATATGCGGTCGTCGTCGTCACCTCGCCGCTGATCGAGGAAGAGCGCACGCTCGGAGCGGTCGGCGTGCTGAGAGACATCACCCGTCAGCGGCAGCTCGATCGACTGCGACAGGATTTTATCGCCAACGTCTCGCACGAGCTGAAAACGCCGCTCGCCATGCTCCAAGGGTACTCCGAAGCGCTGCTCGACGGGATGTATCGTTCGCCGGAAGAGCAACGCGAGCTGATCAACATCCTGTATGAAGAGAGCCTGCGCATGGGCCGGTTGGTGAACGATCTGTTGGATTATACGCGCATCGAGACGGGGCATTTTACCCTCGACATCGAGGAGATTCCGCTTGCGCCGCTGTTTGATCACCTGCGCCGGCGCTACAGCGCGATGTTCGCCGAGCGCGACGTGGCCTTCATCATCGACGACCGGGCCCCGGGGCGGTTTTGGCTCGATCGCGACCGCTTGGAGCAGATTTTGATCAACCTGATCGACAACGCCCTCCGTTACACGCCTGCCGGCGGAGAAATCCGTCTTACGGCCGAACGCGTCGGCGCCGGTTTGCGCCTCGTGGTCCGCGATACGGGGGAGGGCATTGCCAAAGACGACCTGCCGTTTGTGTTTGAACGATTTTATAAGACGGACAAATCCCGGCGCCGAGGTGCCGGCGGTACGGGGTTGGGGCTGGCCATCGTCAAGCGCCTCGTCGAAGCGCACGGCGGGACGATCTCCGTCGAGAGCACCCTCGGGCAGGGGACGGCGTTCACCATCGACCTGCCGAACGCCTCGATCCCGCCTAAGACCCCCAAACCTTCATGACGGCTTAAAAGGTACCGCACAATTGGATTGACGGGCACCGATTTGGTATAATAAGCCCAGGCGTCGATCATGTCACGGATGAGGTGAAAGACGAATGGCGCGCGATGCGCAAAAAGCGCTCAAGGTCCGCGAAGAAAACGACCTGTATGACGCGATCGTCGGTTTTTTGGTGGCGTTCGGCTTTTTCTTCGGTCTGGGCGTGGTGGCGATGATTCTCGAAATCATCCTTCGCTGAAGTGTCGCTCGCAAAGAACGGCGAAAAGCGGTGCCGAGGTCGGCACCGCTTTTTTCAGGCGTTTTCATGCATTGGCCGTTTGTGTTCGGTAGCGCGCCGTGCACTCGTCAAGCAGCTCGGCGGCGCGTTCGGGTCCCACCCATCCCTTGATGTCCGTTTTCTTGTTTTCGAGATCTTTATAGACTTGGAAAAAGTGGGCGATCTCTCGGAGCCGGTGCGGCGGAAGGTCGTCGATGGAGCGGACGTTCCCGAAGCGCGGGTCGCCGTCGGGGACGCCGAGCAGCTTTTCATCCTCGCCTTTGTCGTCGCTCATGATCAGCGCTCCGATCACGCGGGAGGGGATGATGCAGCCCGGAAACGTCGGGTAAGTGGTGAGGACGAGAATATCCAGCGGATCGCCGTCCAAAGCCAGCGTCCCTTCGATATAGCCGTAATCCGCCGGGTAGAACATCGGCGAGTACAGGACGCGGTCGAGGACGAAACGGCCTTTTGCTTTGTCGAATTCATATTTGTTGGCACTTCCGGCAGGGATCTCGATCAACGCGTCGACGATGCGCGCATCTTTCATCGCTCAGCGGGCCTCCTTGTCTTCTGAATGACGCGTTTATTATATCAAACAATGACGGGGCGTAAAAAGATGGTCGATTTCGGGCGTTTAGCGCTGGCGGTGGTGCTGGCCGGGACGGTGGCCAAAGTCGCCCACCGGCGGCAAAGCTTGTCGACAAGCGGTGCGTGGGCGGCATTTGTGTCCGGCTCGGCGCTTTTTGCTTTCGGAACGGTTTTTTGGTATGCGCCGCTGTTGTTCTTTTTCGTCTCGTCATCCGCTCTGTCCAAGCTGCCGAAGCCGAAGTCCGTCGAGCGCGACTTTGCCAAAGGCGGCAGGCGCGATGCGCTGCAGGTACTGGCCAATGGAGGCGAGGCGCCGCTTTGGCTGTGGGCCGCACGCGCTTGGCCGGGGGCGAGTGAAGCGCTGTACATCGGCTATATGGCGCGTCTCGCCGCGGCGACGGCGGACACGTGGGCGACGGAAGTCGGGGTCTTCCGTCGTGAACGGCCGCGTCTGTTGGGGCTTTTCGGTCCGGTCGAGCCAGGAACTTCCGGCGGCATGACGCCGTCCGGAACGGTCGCCGGCGCGCTGGGCGCTCTTTTGATCGGCACATTGGCCGCCGTCCAAATCATCTGTTCCCAGGGGATGCGGGCAAGCGCGCTGTGGGCCGCGGGGCTGGTGGGGAGTGCAGGCTTTTTGGGCATGATGTTAGACAGCGTCTTTGGCGCCTTTTGGCAACACCGGCGCCGATGCCGGCGTTGCGGGAAGATCGTTGAGGCGCTTGAACATTGCGGCCTTCCGACGGTTTACGCCGGAGGGCGGCGTTGGATGACGAACGACGCCGTCAACGCCATGTCCGGTCTCTTTTCGGCCTTGATCGCCGCCGGAGCGGCGTATTTTTGGCGTTTTTGAGGCAGGATGTGGTATGATGAACGACAGATGGCAAATGCAAAAAAAATGAAGAGGCTGGGGGAGTGTCGATGACGGATTGGCGCGCTTGGCGTTCCGCCGAATCGCAGTCCAAAACCGGCGGCCCGAAGACCGGCGAGCTTAGACCGTCCGGCGAACCGGGAACCGACGCTTTCATCGACGCGGTGAGTGAAACGCGGCCGCTGCCGCTCCGGCGGCGCCCCGAGCGCCCGAAACGGTCGGAGCGGCTCAAACGGCTGATACAACTGCGGCTTCGGCCGAGACAAGCCGAAAAACGCCTGCCGACGGACCGATCCGAACGGACGAAACGGCTGCTGTGGCTGGACCGGCCGACATTTGCCCTGGTCGTGAGCATCGCCTTTTTGGTTTTGGTCATCGGGATTCTCTTTTGGGAATTGGCAGGTTCATCGATCTGGGATGCCGCTGCCATCGGAGACAAGCATGAAGCACGGAATGCGGCCGGCGCCGCGGACGTCCGTCGGGACGTTCCGCAGGCCGCCTTTGCGCGCGCGCCCGCCGACCCGAGCTCGAACCGAGACCCCGCCACCGGTGAATCGGCAAAAGATGCGTCCGTCACACCGGCGGAAGGCGAGGCGGGTCATCCCGAGTCCCGGCGTTATACCGTAAAGCCCGGAGATACGCTCTATCGCATCGCCATGCGGACATACGGACAAAAGGCGGCCATCGAGCTCATCCGTCAGGCCAACGGACTCCAGGACAATACCATCTACGTCGGCCAGACGCTCATTTTGCCGCCCCGCCCATAAAATGCCGCCTCGATGCGGCGCGCCCGCCACGGATAACGGTCGGCGTCGTTGCATACGTATCCCGAAGGGGGCGTATCGCCAATGCCAAACGCCGACAAGCGCACCGCACCGCTTGGGCCGCTTTTCCGTTTGGGCGTCGGATTCGTCGTCGTTCTGCCTTGGATGCAGGGGGAACTGAGCCGTTTCCCATATTTTGCATTGAACGGGGAGCTCGGCGATTGGGTCAGCTGGACGCTGTATCGGCCGTGGGCTCCGCCGCTCGTCCTCTTCGGTCTTGCTTTTCTCGGTTTTGCTGTGGGTGACGGGTTGCGTTGGAGCGTTCCGGCGCTCATCGGCCGGGATGCCGGCCCGACGGGCCGTGGACTGCTTGTCTTCGTGGGCGCGCTGTATACGGCGTTCGCCTGTTGGCGGATGTTTCACCCTTACCTCGCGCCGGGATTGTGGACCTTGGCCGCCGTCGGTGCGGCATTCGCCTTTCGACGCCGCTTTTGGTCAGGGGCCGGCCGCAACCTTCGCGTTCGGCGCCTCCGGCGCCGGAAAGCGATAACCGCGCTCCGAAAGCGTCTTTAGGATCGTCTCCATGGCTTCTGCGGTGACCGGTTTATCATGAAACAAGATGTTGGCGCCGGGACCGGCGTGATCGAGCACTTCGCGGGAGATGGCGCTGACGTCCTTCAGTTCCCAATCGCGGGAGCCGACCGACCAGTTCATCATCTGCATCTGTTCCTGTGCGACGACGGCTTTCGCCGTATCGCTCATCATGCCGTACGGCGGCCGGAAAAAAGCCGGACGGACGCCGACCGTCCGCTCGATCCAGTCGTTCAGACCGACGATTTCTTTGACGGTCGTCGCGTCGTCGAGCGTGCGCAATTTGGGGTGCGACCAGGTGTGATTGCCGAGGAGGTGTCCGTGTTCGACGATCTTCTTGACCAATTCCGGGTGCTTTACGGCGTAAATGCCGTTTAAAAACCAGATTGCCCGAACGTGGTAACGGTCGAAGAGATCGAGCAGTTTTTCCGTACTGTCGCCCCTTGGCGCATCGTCGACGGTGATCAGAACGACGTGGGTGTCGCCGTCGGGGTCCTTCGGCTTGAGCGTATAGTTCTGGGGGTCGACGACGTATGCCGCCTCGACGTCCGTCGCCTCATGCGGCCGGGTCGAAACGACGCGTTCCTCGCGCGTATCGCCCGCCGGCGTCCCTTCCGGCGAGGGGTTCAGGGACGACGCGGCATCGCTCGCCTGCGGCGTGCGATCACGCGTCGGTTCCGCCATCCCTTGGCCCGATGGCCAAAGCGTACAGGCCGACGAGACGATGACGATCGACATCAACGGGGCCATCAGGCGCAGGAAAGGAGCGCGCGACATGATCTGAACCTCCTCAAGGACTTTACGTTGATTATACAATTTGTCACCGCGCGCATCTACATACGGTCGGAACGGTCGGCGCACACTACGTCTACGCCGGGGAAGGGGGGAGAGAACATGGCGCAAAATGGATGGGGGTCGTTCCTCCTCGGCGCCGGTCTGGGACTCATCGCCGGCGCGTTTTACCAACAACTCGGGAACGGCCAGATGTTCCGCCAGGGACAGCGCATGCTGCAACAAGCCGGACGGGCGCTCGAAAGCGGTGCGGGCGATTTGGCGGAGATGGCGGAAGAATTTGTATACCGCGCGACACCGAACGCCACGTCCAAAACATCTTCAAAACGCGAACGGACGGCGGAAAAAGAGGGGCAGGACGTGCCCAAGCTGTAGAAAATCAGTGCGGCGTTTTCAAGGAACGGCGGACCGAGCCGAGCGGGCGGATGCCCGCTGGGCTTTTTTTACGCGCCGACGCTTTCCAGTCGGGCTTCTCCGTGGTATGCTTATGGGTGGCAGGTGAAGCGGCATGCTCGAGTATTACCGCAAGTACGCGCGGACGATTTTGGATATTGCGGTGATCGTGCTCACCGTCTATCTGGCGATGTTTCTCATCAGCGCCCTGTTTCGCATTGCCAAGCCGATTTTTTACGGCCTGTTCATCTACGCCCTCATTCATCCGATGGTCCAATCTCTGACGCGCCGGCGCGTTCACCGGACGCTGGCGACGACGATCGTCATGCTCACGTTTTTATTGGTGCTCGTCGGGCTTTTCGTCCTTGGCGCGGTCATCTTGTTCAACGAGTTAAACGCGATCGCGCAAAACATCCCGAACTATATGCGATATTTACAGTATCAATTCGAACGACACGCCGACGGATGGCAGACGCACATCGACAAGATACCTCCGGAATACATACAAGAAGTGCAAAAGTACATGACGCAGGCGATCAGCATGGTCACCGCGTGGCTCAAGGACGGGCTTCTGCAGCTGTTCAACGCGGTCAAGGGCGTGCCGATCACCGTCACGAACTGGCTCGTCAACTGGGGCCTGGCGATCATCATCGCCTTTTTCTTCAGTCTGGAATATGAATCCATTCGTCGCGCCTTCGAGAAACATGCGCCGGGGACGATCCGCCGCGGCGTGGCGTTCTTGCACCGGAACGTGCTTTCCGGGCTCGGGCGCTACATCAAGGCGCAGCTGAAGATCATCTCCATCACGGCGCTCATCATCTTCACCGGCATGCTCATCCTGCGCCTTCCGAACGCGTTTACCGTGGCCCTCTTGTCGGGCATCGCCGACTTCGTTCCGATTCTCGGCATTTCATCGCTGTTTTTGCCCTGGATCACATACCTCGTCATCGTCGGGGATTTGCGCCTGGCACTTTGGGTTACCGTGCTCTACCTGATCGTGGTGATCGTCCGGCAGATCATCGAACCGCGGCTCACGGGCACCGCGCTGGAGGTCTCGCCGTTCATCATGCTCTCGGCGGTCATCGTGTCGATGTCGCTGTTCGGCGCGATCGGCATTTTCGTCGCGCCGGTGGTGGTCATTTTGATCAAGGCGCTCATCGAACAAGGATATTTTGCGCGTTGGATCCGCTGGCCGGATGATCGTTAGAAACATGATGGAGGAGGAATGATCATGCAAAATTTTCGTTATTACAATCCGACGCGACTGTATTTCGGCCGCGGCGTCGTCGAACACCTGCCGGAAGCCATGAACGGCACCCGCCGCGTGCTCATGGTCTATGGAGGCGGGAGCATCAAGCGAAGCGGTGCTTACGACGACGTCGTCCAGGCGCTGCGACAAGCCGAGATCGAGATGGTCGAATTTCCGGGAATCGAGCCCAATCCGCGGGTGGGCACCGTGCGCCGGGCGATTCAGGAAGCGCGCGCCCGGGAAGTCGACGCCGTCCTCGCCGTCGGCGGCGGAAGCGCGATCGACGCGGCGAAAGGAATCGCCGTCGGCGCGAAGTCGGAAGCCGACATTTGGGACATCGTCATGGGCCGCGCCGAACCCGCATCCGCCCTGCCGCTGTACACGGTGCTCACGCTCGCCGCGACCGGTTCGGAGATGAACAAAAACTCCGTTCTCACCAACGAAGCGACGGCGGAAAAGTACGGCTGGTCGTCGGAATGGGCCTATCCGAGAGCATCGTTTCTCGATCCGTACTATACGCGGACGGTACCGAAAGATCATACCGTGTACGGTATTGTGGACATGATGTCGCATATCTTTGAGCAATATTTCCACACGGTGGACAACACGCCGGTCACCGACCGGCAAGCGGAAGGCGTGCTGGCGGCGATCATCGAGACGGCGCCGAAGCTCGTCGCCAACTTGGAGGATCTTAAATTGCGGGAGACGATCCTCTTCGCCGGGACGGTAGCCCTAAACGGCACGCTGTCGATGGGCGTGATCGGCGATTGGGCGACGCACAACATCGAACACGCCGTCTCGGCGCTGTTCGACATCCCCCATGCCGCAGGGCTTGCCATATTGTTCCCGCACTGGATGCGTCATGTCCATCATGTTCGGCCAAAGCGGTGGGTCAACCTCGCGACGCGCGTCTTCGGCCTCGATCCGTCGGGAAAAGATGACGAGGAATTGGCGCTTGAAGCGATCGACTGGCTCGCCGATTTCTGGCGCGGACTCGGCGCGCCGTCTCGCCTTTCGGACTTCGGCATCGGGGAGGCGCACGTGGAAGCGATCGTCGAGAAGGCCATGGCCCGCCGTGGGCCGTTTGGTCAGTTCAAAACGCTTACGGCGGACGACGTTCGGACCATCGTCCGAAACGCCCTTTGACGGCGCTTCGAGAACAGTAACCGGCACCATGGGCGAGTGACCACATCTGGGCGCGGCGCATACGGTATGTATGCCCACAAAGGAGGGGAGAGCATGTCGCGCTACCAGATGTCGGTCGTCCTCGATCATCCCCGCAGGCGAGAAACGTCTTTGCTCCTCGATGACATGCGCCGCTGGTTGGAAGAGGCGGATCTTCCTTCGGCGAACCGGACGGCGCTCATCGAGGCGCTCTCGGCGCTGGAGCGCCTGATCGGCCTGAGTCACGTCAAACAGCTCGTCTTTGAGCTTTTCGCCTATCTCCTCGTCAATCAGAAGCGTCGTGCGATCGGGCTTAAAACCGAACGCCAGTCGTATCACATGATCTTTCGCGGCAATCCGGGGACCGGGAAGACGACCGTGGCCCGGCTCATCGGCCGCATCCTGCGCGAATTCGGGGTGCTGACCAAAGGGCACCTGGTGGAAGTCGAACGCGCCGATCTCGTCGGCGAGTACATCGGGCATACGGCGCAGAAAACGCGTGAAGTGATCCGCCGGGCGCTGGGCGGTGTGCTGTTCATCGACGAGGCTTACGCGCTCATGCGCGGTGGGGAAAAAGATTTCGGCCGAGAGGCGATCGACACGCTCGTCAAGGGGATGGAGGATTATCGCGACGATCTTATCGTCATTCTGGCCGGCTACGACCGGGAGATGACCGTCTTTCTACAGTCCAATCCGGGATTGCCGTCGCGGTTTCCGATTCAACTCCCTTTTCCGGATTACCGGATCGACGAACTGCTCCTCATCGCCGATTCGATGTGTGAGGCCCGCGAATACCGAATGGATCTCGGTGCCCGTCGGCGCCTGGAGGAGCAGATCGAGCGGGCCATGCTCCGCCGTGACGTGCCGTTCAGCAACGCGCGTTTCGTGCGCAACGCCGTCGAGCGGGCCATCCGGCGTCATGCGGTGCGCACCGTCCGGACGGTGAATTTTACGCGGGACGCGCTCATGGTCCTGGTGTCCGACGATTTCGCTCCCGACCGGGACGCGGAAGGACTTTGACGGGAATCCCCATTCTCTAGGAGTGCTCACATGAACGAATCGCCGGACCAACCGTTGTTCGTCGATGACCGCGTCGAAGCGCGGGTGGAGGCGGTCGAAGCGCAGCTTGGAGCGACGTACGCCGCCGTCGACCGCGTTTTGGAACGCAACCTCGTCCGTATTTTGGAAGCCTTCCGCCGCCGCCGGCTGAGCCCAGCGCATTTCATCGGCTCGACCGGTTACGGTTACGGAGATGCCGGCCGCGAAACGTTGGAAGCGATCTTCGCCGACGTCTTCGGCGGAGAGGCGGCGATCGTCCGTCCGCACATTCTCTCCGGGACGCACGCCATCGCCTCGGTTTTGTTCGCCTTATCCCGCCCCGGGGACAACATCGTCTTCGCCACCGGCGTCCCGTACGACACGCTGCATCCGGTCATCGGCCCGTCGGGGCGGGGGCAGGGAAACCTTCCGGATTACGGCGTCGACGTCCGCATCGTGCCCCTCGCCGGTGACGGGTCGATCGACATTCCGGCAGTCCTCCGGGCCATGGATGATCGGACGGCCCTCGTCGCGTTTCAGCGCTCGCGCGGGTACCAGGACCGCCGTTCGCTGTTCGTGGCGGAGATCGGTGAGGCCGTTCGCGCCGTGAAAACCAAAAAAGCCGACGTCTGTACCTTCGTCGACAATTGTTACGGCGAATTCGTCGAGACGATCGAACCGCCGCACGTCGGCGTCGACGTCATCGCCGGCTCCTTGATCAAAAACCCCGGCGGCGGCATCGCCAAATCGGGCGGCTACATCGTCGGCTCACGGGACGCCGTCGCCAAGATCGCCTATCGTCTCGGCGCGCCGGGCATCGGACTCGAGGGCGGGGCGGTACCGGGCGGGTGGCTCGATTATTATCTCGGCTTCTTCCTGGCACCGCATATCGTCGCCGAAGCGCTCAAAGGCGCTCATCTCACGGCGGCGCTCTTTGCCTCGTTCGGTTTTCGCGTAGATCCGCCGCCGCACGGGCCGCGGACGGATCTCATCCAAGCGGTCGAATTCGGCCGTCCCGACGTGTTGCTCACCTTTATGCGCGCCGTGCAGGCCGCTTCACCGGTCGATGCGTTTGCCGTCCCGACGCCGGGCGAGATGCCGGGGTACCAAGACCCGATCGTCATGGCCGCGGGAACGTTCATCCAAGGTTCCTCCATTGAGTTTTCCGCCGACGCTCCGCTGCGCCCGCCGTATCGCGGCTATGTTCAGGGCGGACTCATGCGGGCGCACGTCAAATACGCCCTCGTCCGCGCCTTTTCCGAACTCGTTCGTCAAGGTTTGTTGTCGATTACGGATACCAGCGGATGACGCCGATCACTTTACCGAGCACTTGAACGTCTTTCAACTCAAGCGGCGGGTAATTCGGATTTTCCGCCACGAGGCGGATGACGTCCCGCGCCGGATCGCGGTACAGGCGCTTAACCGTGGCCTCGTCGTCCGGCGTCAGCGCCACGACGATGTCGCCCTGCTCGGCTTCCGGCGTTTTATTCACGACGACGAGGTCGCCGTCCAAGATGCCGGCGCGGATCATGCTGTCGCCCTCGACGCGGAGCAGAAAGACTTCGCCCTTGACGCGCGATCTCGGGAGCGGGAGGTACGTTTCAATGTTTTCCACGGCGGTGATCGGTACACCCGCCGTCACCTTACCCACGAGCGGCACGAAGACCGCCGCTTCTTCCTCTTCCGGCGGCGTGATCGGGGCGACGACTTTTCGCCCTTCGGCGCTCAAACGAAGCGCCCTCGGTTTGTCCGGATCGCGCAACAGATACCCTTCCCGGACGAGCCGCGTGAGTTCAAAGTGGACCGAAGACGTCGACGACAAACCGACCGCCTGCCCGATCTCCCGAACCGACGGCGGGTACCCTTTATGCCGGACCGCCTCGGCGATGTACCGCAGGATCGCCTTCTGCCGGGAAGACAACGTTTGGGGAGGGTGCATGCGGATGCTCCTTTCTGGACGCTTTTGGGCGGTATCATGTACCGCCATTGTAACAAACAATGGCAGAAATTGAAACAGATGTTTGATCACCAAGCGGCCATACTAAACGCGGCGGAAACCTGCAAACCCGGAAAGGGGATGGCACATGCTGGAGATGGGCCGACGGTTTGAACGCCCGGCGTTTAGTGCGTTCATCGCCGCGCTGATCGTCTTGTTGCTCTGCACGGGGGCGCTTGCGGCCCGCTCGGAGACGACGGCCTACCACTGGGGCTTTAAAAAGAGCAAGGGCGGCAAACCGCCGTCGATCGCCGAAGAAGGGTACGCCGATCTCGTCGACCGATACGGCGCGCTGTTTTACGATGCGGACGGGGGACGCGCGTTGTATCTGACCTTCGACAACGGGTATGAGAACGGTCAGACGGCGCGCATTTTGGATGTGCTGAAGGAAAAGCACGTCCGGGCGACGTTTTTCGTCACCGGGCATTATGTCAAGGATCAACCGGAGCTGCTTAGGCGTATGGTCCAAGAAGGGCACCTCATCGGCAACCACTCGTGGAGCCATCCCGACATGTCCGCGCAAAGCGTCGAGACGATCCGCCGGGAAATCGTACGGGTCAACGAGGCCGTCGCGCGTCTTACACCGCAACGGACGACGCGCTATTTTCGGCCGCCGAGGGGGGTTTTCTCCGAACGCGTCCTGCGGACGGTCAAAGATCTCGGCATGGAGACGATCTTCTGGTCGGTGGCGTACAAGGACTGGGAGCGCGATGTCGTCCGCGGCGCCGACTATGCGTACCGAAACGTCATGAATCAGCTGCATCCGGGGGCGGTGATTCTTCTCCACAGCGTCTCCAAAGACAACGCCGATGCGCTTGCGCGCATCATCGACGATGCCCGCGCCGCCGGGTACACATTTCGGAGCCTCGACGACTGGCGGGAACGCCGGTATCTGCCGTCGGCCGGACAAATCGAGAAATATGAATAAATTACACTTGACATCCCGGTTGGACGCCGTTACAATCGAGCCATCGTGATGATCATCGCCTGACAATCGCATACGTGGAGCTTCTTATCCAGAGCGGTGGAGGGACGGGCCCGATGAAACCCGGCAACCGGCACGCGGCGTGTCAAGGTGCCAATTCCTGCAGAATGGTTCATTCTGGCAGATAAGAGAGCGTTCAACTCCTTTCTGCAACCAGATGCAGGAAGGAGTTTTTTTGTGTGACGGGCACCGAAAAAAGCTGGAGGGAGGGGGGAACTTTGGCGATCATTCCGACACCGGACCCGACGCCGGAGGAGGCGATCATCCGCTTTGAAAACGTCGGAAAGACGTACGAGCGCCGCGGCCAAAAACCGGTGGAAGCGCTCAAAGACATTCAGCTCTCCATCCGGCGCGGGGAGATCTTCGGCGTCATCGGCTATAGCGGTGCGGGGAAGAGCACGCTGATCCGCATGATCAACCTGCTCGAGCGGCCGACGCGCGGACGCGTCCTTGTCGACGGCGTCGACCTCGCGACGCTTTCGCCCGAGGCGCTCCGCAAGAAGCGGATGAAGATCGGCATGATCTTCCAACATTTCAACCTGCTCTGGTCACGCACCGTATTTGAAAACGTCCGTTTTCCGCTTGAGCTCGCCGGCTGGCCGAAAGACAAGGCCGCCCGGCGCGTGCGCGAGCTCCTTGCGATCGTCGGGCTTACGCACCGCATCGACGCCTATCCGGCCCAGCTTTCCGGCGGGGAAAAACAGCGCGTCGGCATCGCCCGCGCGCTCGCCAACGAGCCCGACATCCTCCTCTCCGATGAGGCGACGAGCGCCCTCGACCCGAAGACGACGGACGACATTTTGGCACTTCTGGAGTCGATCAACCGCCGCTTCGGCATCACCATCGTCCTCATCACGCACGAAATGCGCGTCGTGGAAAAAATATGCGACCGCGTCGCTGTCCTCGATGGCGGCGTGATCCGCGAGATGGGGACGGTTGCCGAGGTGTTCGGCCGGCCGCGTTCGGCCATCGCCCGGAAGTTCGTCGCCGAAGCGCTGTCCGAGGCCGCGACGGGGGAAGCGGCGCCGCCCGACGGTGTCGACGATGCCCATGCCGGCGGCGCATCGGAGGCGATCGCCGCCAAGACGCTGCGCCTCGTCTTTATCGGTGAGGTGGCGGAACAGCCGATCATCCAGCGCTTGATCCGCTCCCACGACGTCGAAGTGAACATCATCCGCGGCGAGATCAAACGGCTCAAACGGACGCCTTTCGGCACCCTCACCGTGCGCCTGCGCGGACGGGAGGAGGCGCTTGATTCGGCGCGCGATTTTCTTCTGGGCGCCGGGGTGATCGTTGAAGAGCTCGCCCGCGGCGACGCGCGAGCCGATCAAACGCGCTGAAGGCGCGGACGATGGCCTAAGAGCGTCGGAAAGGCGGGAGGCACAATGACGTTCGACAACGTCGTGCACAACTTCGATCGCATCGTGCAGGCGACGATCGAGTCGATTTATATGGTCTTTTTCTCCCTTTTTTTTGCCGTCTTGATCGGCGTTCCGCTCGGGGTGTTGCTCATCATCACCGGTCCCGGGCACTTGTGGCCGAAGCGATGGCTCCATGAGGCGCTCGGGATGGTCGTGAACATCTTCCGGTCCGTGCCGTACATCGTCCTCATCCTCTGGACGATCCCCGTCTCCCGGGCGCTCATCGGCACCTCCTACGGCACGAACGCCGCGATCATCTCCCTCGTCGCCGGCTCGTCGCCGTTTTTCGCCCGGCTTGCGGAAAGCGCGATGCGCGAAGTCGGCCGCGGCGTGATCGAAGCGGCGCAGGCGATGGGGGCGCGGACGATCGACATCATCTGGAAGGTCCTGCTCCCGGAAAGCTTTCCGGGGATCATCTCCGGCATCACCGTGACCGCCGTCGCCCTCGTCAGCTATTCGGCCATGGCCGGCCTCGTCGCCGGCGGAGGCTTGGGGGCAATGGCCTGGAACGACGGCTACAATTCCTTTAAAAACGACATCCTGTTCGTCGCGACGGTGCTGCTCATCATCATCGTGCAAGTCATCCAATGGATCGGCGACCGCCTCGTGCGGCGCGTCGACAAGCGGTAAGGCGCTTGGGGGCCGGTCCTTTTGACGCTTTCCGTGTGTTCATATCATTCCTTCGGCAATGCGCGCATATCTTGCGCATTGATATATCACTTTGAGAACTTCAAAAAAGGGGGAGAAACCGGATGCACAAAAAACTGTTGGCGTTTGCCGTCGTGCTCCTGTTGGCCGTCGGCCTCGTCGCCTGCGGGTCCCAAAAAGGCCAAGGCAGCGACGGTTCTTCCGCCGGCGTACTCAAAGTCGGTGCGTCGCAAGAACCGCACGCCCAGATCCTGAACGACGTCGTCAAGCCGAAGCTGAAAGAAGAAGGCATCGACCTTCAGGTCGTCGTCTTCCAAGACTACGTCCAGCCGAACACGAAGCTGTATGAAAAAGAGCTCGACGCCAACTACTTCCAGCACATCCCGTTCCTTGAGCGGACGAATCAGGAGAAAGGCTACAACCTTGTCGCCGTCGCCGGCGTGCACATCGAACCGCTTGGCGCCTATGTGGCGAAAGGCAAGACCTACACCTCCGCCGCCGATCTTCCGGACGGGGCGCAGATCGCCATCACCAACGATCCGACCAACGTCGGGCGGATGCTTCTCCTCTTGGAGCGGGAAGGGTTGATCAAGCTCAAAGAAGGCGCGGGCAGCGACGCCGGCGTCGCCGACATCGTCGACAACCCGAAGCACCTCGAGTTCCTGCCGATGGACGCGCCGCTTCTTCCGCGGGCACTGGACGACCCGAAAGTCGATCTTGCGCTCATCAACACCAACTTCGCCCTGCAGGCCGGACTTAATCCGGTCAAAGACGCGATCTTTATGGAAGACGAGACGTCGCCGTACGTGAACGTGTTGGCGACGCGACCGGACAATAAGGACGACCCGAAGATCCAAAGGCTCGTCGACGTGCTCCTGTCTGAAGACGTGAAGAACTACATCGAAGAAAAATACAAAGGCGCCGTCGTCCCGGCGCAAGTCCGGTACTGAGGGCGCCGGATTCGACAATTGCCCGGTGAAACCCGAGCGTTTCACCGGGCATTTTCATTGGTTCTTACGTCCTGCCGCCCATCGAACGTCCATGCGCACGAATCTCGTCAGGTGCGGATTGACCTTCGAAGGGCGGTACGGTATGCTGAAGGAGATCCGCAACGCGGAAATCTTTCAGACGGCGATCGGCGGAAGCCCGAGCGGCGATCTTCGAACGTCGTAAAGGAGTGGCGTGTTGAAGCCCGTTCAGCCGAAAGACTGGGTACCGCTCTTAAAACCTTACGCCAAGTCCAGCGTTCGCTACGGCCTGTGGCAAGTCGTTCACACCGCACTGCCGCTTTTCATGCTGTGGTTCGCGGCCTATCGCCTGCTTGACGTTTTCCGGCCGATTGCCCTCATCGTCGACGCTGTCGCGGCGTTGTTTTGGGTCCGCTTGTTCGTTTTACAGCATGACGCCGGGCACGGATCGCTTTTTCCGAAGCGCTGGATGAACGAGGCGTTCGGTTTTGTAAGCGGCGTGGTGACGCTCGTGCCCTATCACTATTGGAAGTGGCAACACGCCCGCCATCACGCCACCAGCGGCAACCTGGACAAACGCGGCGTCGGGGACATCCGGACGTGGACGGTGGATGAATATCTTCAGGCCAAGCCCTGGGCGCGTTGGAAATACCGTCTTTACCGCAATCCGTTCGTGATGTTTTTCATCGGCCCGATCGCCGTCTTCATGATCGCCTATCGTTTTCCGCTCGGCTTCGGCGGGGAGAGGCCGATCATCCGTCGAACCGTCGCCCTCACCAACCTCTGCATTGCCCTCGCCTTGGGGGGAGCGGCCAGCCTCTGGGGCCTTAAAGCCTTGCTGTGGGTGTATCTGCCCGGCATCTATCTCGCGGCGATGATCGGCATTTTTCTTTTTTACGTCCAGCATCAGTTTGAGGACGCCTACTGGGAACATGATCCGCGATGGGAATATCTGAAGGCGGCGATGGAAGGGAGCACGTATCTGAAGCTGCCCCGAATGCTGCAATGGCTCACGGGGAATATCGGCTTTCATCACATTCATCACTTGGCGCCCGCGATCCCGAACTATCGCTTGGAAAGCGTGCAACAAGAAGTGCCGCTCGTCCGGGCGGCACCGACGGTGACGCTGAAAGATGCGCTGGCCGTCGCCTGTGCCGACTTGCACCTATATGATGAAGCGACAAGAAAACTGATCGGTTTTCGCGACGTTGCCCCGCGTTTGAAAGCCATGAGGCGGGAAGCCAAAGCGCAAAAAAAAGCGACCGCATCCTGAAAGATGGGGTGATATAATGGAGGAGGAGGGATGTTCATGCAATATCGCCGGCTAGGCAAAACCGGCCTTCGCGTGAGCGAAATCAGCTTAGGAAGCTGGCTCACGTACGGTGCAACGGTCGATCGGGAGACGGCCATCCGCACCATCCACCGCGCTTATGAACTCGGCATCAACTTTTTCGACACGGCCAACGTCTATGCCCGCGGCGAGGCGGAAAAAGTGGTCGGCGAGGCGCTGCGCGCCTTTCCTCGAGAATCGTATGTGCTGGCCACGAAGGTGTTCTGGCCGATGGGAGACGGCCCGAACGACCGCGGCCTGTCGCGCAAGCACATCATGGAGCAGGCGCATGCGAGTCTGAAACGCCTCGGCGTCGATTACGTCGATATCTACTATGCGCACCGGTATGATCCGGAGACGCCGGTCGAAGAGACGCTGCGCGCTTTCGACGATCTCGTTCGTCAAGGTAAAGTCCTTTACGTCGGCGTCAGCGAATGGAGCGCGGCGCAAATTCGTGAAGCACTACATATCGCCGACCGCTACCTTCTCGACCGGATCGTCGTCAACCAGCCGGTGTACAACATGTTCAACCGGTATATCGAAAAAGAGATCATCCCCCTCGGCGAACAAGAGGGCATCGGGCAAGTCGTCTTCTCGCCGCTTGCCCAAGGCGTTCTGACGGGCAAGTACAAAGTCGGCGAACCGCTTCCTGCCGGATCGCGCGCGGCCGATCCGAACGTCGGCCAGTTCGTGCAGCGCTACATGACGGAGCCGTTGCTTAAAAAAGTCGAAGCCATTCAAGGCATTGCCCGGGAGCTCGGGATCACCGTGGCGCAGCTCGCCCTGGCGTGGATTTTGCGCCAGAAAAACGTCGCCAGCGCCCTTGTCGGCGCTTCCCGACCGGAGCAGATCGAAGAAAACGCCAAGGCTTCCGGCATCGTTTTGAGCGAAGAAATCCTCGCCAAGCTGGAGGGCATTCTTGACGGCGTCTCGATCTGACGAGCATGCTCCTCCAATGCGCTTCGGAGCAAACGAAGCGCATTTTTTCTATCACTACATTGAACATTGAACCGAATCATCGCGAAGGAGGCGGTTTCTTTGCGCGCCGTTTGGCGAAAGAAAACGGTCGAACAAGCGAAAGAACTGGCGGAAGAAAAAACGTACAAACTCAAACGGGAACTCGGTCCATTTCAGCTGATGCTGCTCGTCCTCGGCTCGACAATCGGGGCCGGCATTTTCGTCTTGCCCGGCGTCGTCGCCAATCAACACGCCGGACCGGGGGTGATCGCCTCTTTTGCGATCAGCGGATTGGTCACCATCGCCGTCGGTCTCGCCTATGTTGAGTTCGCCTCCATGGTTCCGGTCGCCGGAAGCGCGTATACATACGCTTATGTCGCGCTTGGGGAAATCCTTGCTTGGATCATCGGCTGGGATTTGATTTTCGAATTTACGGTGATCACCTCGACGGTCGCCGTCGGGTGGTCGGGGTATGTCGTCGAAATCTTAAAATCCCTCGGCATCGCGCTTCCCGAGACGTTGACGCACGATACCGCGCACGGGGGCATCGTCAACCTGCCGGCGGTCTTGGGTCTTGTCATCGTCGCCGCCATCCTCCTGAGCGGCATCCGCTCGGTCGGGCGGGCCAACGCCGTATTGACGTGGATCAAATTGGCGGCGATCGTGTTCTTCATCGCCGTCGGCCTCGGGTATGTCGATCCCGCGAACTGGCAGCCGTTTGCCCCGTTCGGCCTCTCCGGCATTTTCACCGGTGCGGCGCTCGTCTTCTTCGCCTACACGGGGTTTGACGGCGTGACGACCGTGCTGGAAGAAGTGAAAAACCCCCAGCGGACCATTCCGTTTGCCCTGCTCGGCGGCCTCGGACTGCTCACGCTGCTGTACGTCGTCGTCGCCGTCGTCATGCTCGGCATGGTGCCGTATACGGAGCTTGACGTGCCCGACCCGGCCGCCTATGCGCTGGCTCAAGTCGGCGTTCGTTGGGGCAGTGCGCTGCTTTCGGCCGCCGTCGTCTTCGGCCTCATCGCCACGATGCTCGGCAACGGATTAAGCGCGACACGCATTCTCTTTGCCCTCGGGCGGGACGGTTTGTTGCCGGAAGCGTTGGCCAAAGTGCATCCGACGCGTCGTGTTCCGACGATGGCCACGTATCTTGTCTTCGGGACGAGCGTCCTTCTGGCCGGATTTTTGTCCATCGGAGAACTCGCCGAACTGGCCAACATCGGAGGACTTTCGGCCTTTGCCTTAACGACGCTGTCGGTGATCATCATGCGCCGTACAAAACCCGATGAACCGCGCGTGTTTCGCGTTCCGGCGCTGTGGCTGTTCGGATCGATCGGTCTCGTCGGATCCCTGACGCTGATCTTAAGCCTTCCGCTTGTGACGTTCGTCCGCTTCGGCATTTGGCTATTGATCGGTCTTGTCATTTACTTCGGTTACGGCATGCGGCATGCCAAAATCGCCGAGCAAGGATGAAAAGCAAAACGATTCCCCCGAATGCCGCGAACGGCATTCGACAGATGTCCGGAAGCAAGTCCCAGCCGGCAAGCCCGACGAGGACGGCGGCGACGCGCGTCACCCACGGCGAGCGCCAGAGGCGTTCCGGCAGCCACCAGACGGTCCCGAAGGCGATGACCAAGCCGAGGGCGATGTTCACATAGCCCCATATGCCGTCCGGGAGCCATTCGGCGCCGATCAACAGCTGATCCATACTGAGCGCCATGTCGAGGACGATGACGGCGAGGATGCCTTGCAACGTCTGCCACAAGGCGAAGGCTGGACGGCGCGTCGGCCGAGCGATCGCTTGGTGCGGACCCAGTGATTGTCCGAAGAGGACGGACGCCAATCCCACGGCGTAAGCGCCGATGATACAGCGCACGGACGGCCGATCAAGGATGATGCCGATCAGCGTCATCGTCGACATCCGCACCAAGGCAAGAAGGGCCAGCAGTAAGACGATCAACGCTTTCGGCAGCCTAAGCCGGCGTCTGACCACGGCGATCAACACCAGCGCATTGTCCAGCTCGGTGACCGTGTTGAAGAGGAGCGCGACCCAAAACGTCTCCACGCATGTTCACCGTCTTTCCTTGCGCCCGATACGACGGTCCGTTATGGACCATGCTATGTAAGAAAACGCGCTTTCATGAGCCGCTCAGAATCGGGGATGCGCTTGAGTCGCGGTATGGTGGAAGCGGTATGGTGGAAAAGGAAAGATTGAGGAACGCATCGAAAGGAGCGGAGCGGCATGGCAGAGCGGTTCATCATTATTGGAGCGGATGCCGCCGGTATGAGCGCGGCAACGCAAATCCGCCGCCTGAAGCCGGGGGCCGAGATCACCGCCTATGAACGTGGGCGGACGGTTTCGTACGCCCAATGTGGATTGCCGTACTGGATTGGCGGCATCGTCTCTGAAGCGGAGATGCTCGTGGCCCGAACAGTTGAACAGTTTAAAACGCATTACGACATCGACGTCAAGATCCGCCACGAAGTCGTGGCCATCGATGCCAAGCAAAAGACCGTCACGGTGCGCAACTTGAACGAAGATCGTGAGGAGACGGTCGGCTACGACAAGGTCCTCATCGCCACCGGCGCCCGCGCCGTCATGCCGCCGTGGGACGGGCGAGAACTCCGCGGCGTGTTTCCGTTGAAGAATATGGATGACGCGCATCGGATCAAGCAGTATTTGGCGGAGGAGGACATCCGAAACGTCGTCGTCATCGGCGGCGGTTACATCGGTCTGGAGATGGCCGAAGCGTTCGAGCGCCTTGGGAAAACGATCACGGTCATCGATCTTGCTCCCCAGCTGGCGCTCACGTTCGATCCGGACATGGCCGCCTTGGCGGAAGAAGCATTGAAGCGCCACGGCATCGACGTCGTCCTCGAAACCGAAGTCCGGCGCCTTGTCGGTGAGGGCGGACGCGTACGCGCCGTGGAGACAAACAAAGGGACGTTTGCCGCGGAACTCGTCCTTGTCGCTGTCGGTGTCGTCCCGAACAACGAACTCGCCATAACGGTCGGCGCCGAGCTCGGTCCGAAAGGGGCCATTCGCGTCAACGACAAGATGGAGACGAGCATCGCCGACGTCTACGCCGCCGGCGATTGCGCCACGCAATACCATCGGATCAAAGGCCAAGATGACTTTATCCCTCTCGGCACACACGCGAACAAACAGGGGCGCATCGCCGGGACGAACATGGGCGGGGGAGAAGCGCATTTTGCCGGTGTCGTCGGCAGCGCGATCATGAAGGTGCTGGACATCGCCATGGCCCGGACGGGGCTTAGCTCCCGCGAAGCCGAGGCGCTTGGCATTCCGTACGAGACTGTCTCCATTCGCTCGCGGTCACGCGCCCGCTACTATCCGGAGGCCAAGGCGCTTTCGATCAAGATGTTGTACCGCACGGACGACCGCCGCCTGTTGGGCGCGCAGATCGTCGGCGAAGACGGCGTGGACAAGCGTATCGACGTGCTGGCCACGGCGCTCTATCACGAGATGACCATCGACGACTTGGAAAAGCTCGATCTGTCGTATGCGCCGCCGTTCAACAGCGTCTGGGATCCGATCCAACAAGCGGCCACGGTGGCCAAAAAACAGCTTTGAACGATACATCCTTGCGGCATTGTTCTTTTCACACGCGGAAATAGGGGAAAACTCCTTCAAAAGGCGTCGTTTTTAACAACTTTCGTAAAGTGTCGCGCAAAATGAGCCAGTAGCTTTCGTTCGGTTTATCATGATCGTAGGAGATCGATCCAGAAAGGAGCGTCGACCATGAGCTCGGAAAAACGGATGTGGACCGCCATCATTTTGATTTTGGCCATTTTGCTCGTGCTCGTCGTCGGCGGAGAGATTCGAAACGGTCTTGCCGCCGCACAATTGTCGAAAAATGCGACGGGCGGCCCGACGTCAGCGGATCGGACGACGGCCGAAGGATCGGCAGCAACGCCTGGAACGGCTCAGGCGCCGGAGATCCAAAAGCCGAAACCGGACCTCAGCAATGTGCCGGACGGTCCGGAGGGCGAAGCGATCAAGTACGGCTACGAGTTGATGAACAAGACCAACACGCTCCTTCCCGATTACGTCGGCAACCGGCTGTCGTGCTCCAGCTGTCACGCCAACGGCGGCATGGACGACACGTCTCCGTATCTCGGCGTGGCGGCGGTGTTTCCGCAATATATCGCGCGTTCCGGCAAAGTCATTACGTTGGAAGACCGCATCAACGGCTGCTTCATGCGCAGCATGAACGGTAAACCCCTCCCGTACAACTCCGACGAGATGCGGGCCATGGTCGCGTACCTGACCTTTATCTCCGAAGGGGTCCCCGTCGGGATCAAAGAACGGCCGTGGATTCAGAAAAACCGCATCGACGCCTATCGCAACATGGCCGAACCGAACCTCGCCGAAGGAGAACAGTTATATCAACAGGCGTGTGCGGCGTGTCACGGTCAAAACGGCGAAGGCACCGGTCCGACCACCGGTCCGGCCTTGTGGGGACCCGATTCGTTCAACGTCGGCGCGGGGATCGCGCGCATCGGCACCATGGCCGGATATATCAAGCGCAACATGCCGCTGGGAGAGATGGGCGGCATCAAGCAAGGCGGACTCACCGAGGAACAGGCGGTCAACCTTGCGGCGTACATCCTTTCCCACGATCGGCCGGATTTTGAGCCGAAAGTGAAAGACTGGCCGAACGGCGACGCTCCGGACGACGCCGCATACATCACCGAAGCCGAACTCAACAAAGGCTTTGACCCGAATACCGCCCCGTGGTACAAAGGCTACGCCGAACGGGCGATCAAAGCGGCGCGAGCCGCCGGCGGTGCAAAGTAGACGCAACGCAGCAAATCCGATGACGTCCCGCTTGACGTATTTCCCGGGATCGGGTATAAATGGGTTAAAGCGGGATGGAGGAGGGTTCGAGATGGGCAAAAACGTGCTCATCCTCGCCGGCGACGCCGTCGAGGCGCTGGAAGTGTACTACCCCTATTTCCGGCTGATCGAAGCGGGTCACCAGGCCGTCATTGCCGCTCCGAGTCGAAAGGTGCTCCACACCGTCGTCCATGACTTTGAAGGCTGGGATACGTATACGGAAAAAATCGGTTATCGGCTGGAGGCACATCTTCCATTTTCGGAAGTCCGGCCCGAAGCATACGACGGACTCATCATCCCCGGCGGACGCGCACCGGAGTACATTCGCCTCGACCCTCACGTCCCGAACATCGTCCGGCATTTCTTCGAGGCGAACAAACCCGTCGGCGCGATCTGCCACGCCGTGCTCGTCCTATCGGCCGTAAAGCCGCCGCTTTCAGGGCGGAAGATGACCGCCTATTCGGCCTGCCGTCCGGACGTCGAGCATTTGGGCGCCACCTACGTGGAAGAAGGTCTGCATGTCGACGGCAATCTCGTCTCCGGACATGCGTGGCCGGATTTGCCCGGTTTTATGC
This sequence comes from Hydrogenibacillus sp., assembly GCA_014896255.1. Classification (GTDB taxonomy): domain Bacteria; phylum Bacillota; class Bacilli; order Thermicanales; family DSM-22653; genus Hydrogenibacillus. Next base: position 15,145 of record JADBKT010000017.1, on the reverse strand, counting down.
GCGAGTTTTTGAAGCTGCTCGATTAAGGGAACTACATCAAATGCCTGAAATAAATGCCTGAAATGCGATGATGGAGGCCATATGCCTTGGTTTTTCAAGGATCCAGAGAGGTGCGCCCGCGGCTGAAAGGCGCCCCCTTGAAGCAAGGCATCCCACCTCCGGAAGCACCGTGCTGAAAAGGCAAGGCGGGCGCCCCGTTATCGGCTGAGGAGCGGGTCGGATCCGTCCGACCAATGAAGGTGGTACCGCGGAAGTGATGTTTTGAAGCGATGCTTTCGCCCTTCAACGGGTGAAAGCTTTTTTTGTTGGAGTTGGGGGGAGCAGCGTGCAGCGCTGGATCGTCAAGATCGGATCGAACAGTTTGACCGACGGGAGCGGACGTTTTGCCCGCCGGAAAGTGGAGGCGCTCGTCCGCGACATCGCCGCCCTGCGCGCCGGCGGGATCGACGTCGTGCTCGTCTCCTCGGCGGCCATCGCGCTCGGGCGCGAGACGCTCGGCTGGCTGGACCGAACCCTGACCATCCCGGAGAAACAGGCGGCGGCGGCGGTCGGGCAGGTCCGACTGATGGAGCACTACCGACAAGCGGCGGAGCGGCACGGCCTCCTCGTCGCGCAACTGCTCTTGTCGCGGGATGACCTCGATGTCCGCGAGCGTTATCTCCACACGCGTTCGACGGCGGAAATGCTCCTCGAACACGGCGTGCTTCCGGTCGTGAACGAAAACGACACCGTGGCCGTGGATGAAATCCGCTTCGGCGACAACGACACGCTGGCCGCCCTCGTGGCGATCGCGTTGGAAGCGCAAAAGCTCGTCTTACTCACGGACATCGACGGTCTGTACGACGCCGATCCCCGCAAGGTGCCGACCGCCCAAAAAATCGACCGCGTGCCCGTCTGGGACGATGCCCTTTTCGCCTTGGCCGGCGGAGCAGGGAGCGCCGTCGGCTCCGGCGGCATGCGGACGAAACTTCAAGCGGCGAAGCTCGCCGCGCACTCCGGGATCGAAGTCGTCATCGCCCGCGCCGAACCGGACGTGCTTCAGGCGCTGTCACGCGGCGAGATGCGCGGTACCGTTTTCGACCCCAAGCGGCACTATCGGGGAAAAAAGCGATGGCTGGCCTCGGCGGCCCGAGCCAACGGGAGCTTATACGTCGACGAGGGCGCCAAGGCGGCGCTGGTCAAGGGGGGCGGCAGTTTGCTTTTGCCGGGCATCATCCGCGTCGAAGGCGCCTTTCTCGAGCATCAGACCGTCGCCGTGCTCGGCCCGAAAGGAGAAGAGATCGGGCGAGGGATCGTTCGATTCAGCGCTTCGGATCTCCGCTTGCTCCTCATGCGCCGCGCACAGGGAGAAACGCTGCGCGGGATCGGCGAAGTCATCCATCGGGACGATTTCGTCGTCACCGCTCCGGTCTAAGGCCGATGCCCATTGCCGAACAGGACGCTTAAAAAAGGAGGAAGACCGCTCATGACCCTGCCTGCGGAACAAAACGCCGAAGCGCGGAAAAAAGACGTCTATGAACAGCTCGAGGCCTCCAAAGGCGCCGCCGAAGCCGTCGGCGCCGCCGATACGGCGCAAAAAAATGCCGCCCTGGAAGCGATCGGGGAAGCGCTCCGGGCGTCGCGCGAAAACATTTTACAGGAAACATCATTTTTGCCGTCGTGCAGGTGTGGTTGGGGTTGCGCTATCTCCGGACGCCGAGGCCTCAGTCGAAGCCGCATCGGAATCCCGAAGGGGGACGTATGCCCAAGCGGTAGTAAAAAAAGAAAACCAAAACACTAACGTTGGGCCGTGCGGCAACAAAGCCGGGTGCGCGTCGATGCGCCCGGTTTTTTGTTTGCGTGGCGGCATTCAATGGGCTTCGATCCGACGAAGGGACTTGGGAAAGGGATTAGAGCGCGAAGAAATGGCGCAGACTGTCTGGCAGGATGGTCTGCCAGGCGCCCCACGTGTGGCTCCCGGGTCGTTCCACGTAATGGACGGCGATGCCTTTTTGCCGCAGGAGGTCTCGGGCGGCGCGGTTCATGGCCACGAAGTCGAGCGTGCCGAGACGGGTATCGACGTGGGTCTCGTCTTGGCCGACGGATTGAAAGACGCTCAGATGCTGCACCGCGGCCGGTTGGAGCGCTTTGAGCCGGGTCATGAGCGGCGGGACGAAGGCCGTGGAGAGACTGATCAGCCCTTGGCACAAATCGGGCCGATCCAAGGCCAGGTCGAAGGACACCGTTCCGCCGAGGGAGTCGCCGCCGTAGACGCGCTTAAGTCCGCGGGTCGGCAAGGCGTAGCGAGCTTCGACGGCGGGAAGGAGTTCTTCAAAGAAAAAACGACGATAGGCGGCGTTACGCTCGCCTTCCGGGTGGTATTCGGCGAGGCGCGTCGGCAGATGGACGTCGATGCCGACCAGGCGAAAGGGGCGCACGGCGCGTTCCGAGATCAGCCGTTGGGCGATGGTCGCTGCCCGGCCGTACATGAACCAGTGCTGGCCGTCTTGGACATAGACGATGGGGAGGGGAACGTCGTTTGCGATCGGTTGATCGTCGACGGTCGGGTCGATGGTGGGGATGAAAACCCGGATATCGACGGTTCGACCGAGACAGCGGGCGTCGACGGTGTGTACGACGACTTTGCGCCGATAGGCTGCATCCACGTTTGCGTCCTCCTTACATTGGTTTCATCTTGGCGCTCTTGAGTTCTTAAAACGTTTCATCCGCGTCGAGGGCGTCATTCAAAAGCAAGAAGACACGAGCCCGTGGGCCGCGAACGGCTTTTCGTTCGATTGGGTCATGCAGCAGATCAAGCAGGCGCAGGAAGACGACGGGGTGAAGGCGGTCATTTTGTCCGTCGACAGCCCCGGCGGGAGCGTTGTCGCCTCGGATGAAATCTATCGGGCGCTCAAGAAGCTTACGGTCGAATCCGGAAAGCCGGTCGTGGCGGTGATGGGCGAGTTGGCGGCGTCCGGCGGGTACTACATTTCGCTCGCGGCGGAAAAGATCATCGCCAATCCGAACACGCTCACCGGAAGCATCGGCGTCATTTTTTCCTTGCCGAATTACAGCAAGTTGGCGGATACGATCGGCTATACGGAGGAAGTGATCGCCAGCGGGGCGCTCAAAGACATGGGCAATCCCCTCAAACCGATGTCCGACGAGGCGCGAGCGGCGTTCCGGTCGCTCGTCGACGATACGTTCAATCGCTTTGTCGATCTGGTGGCGAAAGAACGGAAACTCCCGCGCGAGAGAGTGCTGGAGGTGGCGACGGGGCAGGTGTTCACCGGCGCGCAGGCAAAAGCGCACGGGCTCATCGACGATTTCGGCGGGATGGATGAAGCGGTCGATGCGGCGAAGGCGCTGGCGCACTTGGAGGAGGCCCAGGTCATCGAGTACGAACGCAAAAAGACGCGCAGCCCGCTGCTCGATTTGCTCCTCAGCGAAGCGGGCGCGACGCCGTTCTTCACTCAACTGAAGGCGTTGTTGGATGAGCGCGTGCCGATCTCGACGACGCCCCGACTGATGTATTTGTTCCGCTGACGGGGGGATGGCTTTGCGGTATGCCGGTTTTTGGGTACGCCTCCTCGCCTTGCTCGCCGATCTCACCGTCTTGTCGCTGATTCCGCCGATCGTCGAACGCTTGCTTCACGTGGCGTTCCCGCTCGAAGGGCTTGTCTTGTCGTTCCTCTTGCCCTTGGCGTATTTTGTATTGCTGACGGTGTGGTTTGGCGGCACGCTCGGCAAGCTCGCGCTCGGCTTGGCCGTCGTCACGCCGGACGGAGGGCCGGTCAGGTTGGGCCGTGCGCTCGTCCGAGAGACGCTCGGCAAGCTCGTCTCTACGCTCATGCTCGGCATCGGTTTTGCGATCGCCGCTTTTGACCGGCGCAAGCAGGCGATCCACGATTCTCTCGCCGGGACGGTCGTCGTCTATCGCCATGGGTCAGGGCAAAAGGTTAATACCACCGATCGGCCCATTGCTGGATGGCCTGAATGATCGGCTCCGTGTCGTGGCCTTTTTCCGTCAAGACGTATTCAATGCGTACCGGTGTCTCCGGATACACGCGCCGTTCGACGATGCCGCTCGCTTCGAGTTCTTTCATGCGATCGGAGAGCATTTTGTCGCTCATCTGCGGGATTTGCTCTTTGATGTCTTTAAAGCGTTTCGGCCCGTCCAGCAAGACGCGGATGATGAGGCCCGTCCACTTTTTGCCCAAGATTTCATTGGCAGCCTCGTATTTGGGGCACATCTGCGCGTAGTTCATCCGACCCACTCCTTTGTCGCATTTATTGTAACACACGAGGAAGGCGCTTTAAAATCGATCGGACGTCGATAAAGCGCTTGACAAAGATTAGGCGGTCGTTTATAACAGGATTAAGGTACTGATTTAATTATAGTATCTTGCTCATTGCTTGTACAAAAACGCGTCAGAGGAGGGGTTTCGGATGGCGTTCGATCTGGACGTCGGGCTGCTTATCGTCCGTTTGGTTTTGGGGCTCATTGTCGCGGCGCACGGTGCGCAAAAATTGTTCGGCTGGTTTGGCGGGTACGGCATCAAAGGCGTCGGCGGATGGCTGGAGTCGATGGGACTCCGGCCGGGGGCGCTTTGGGCGGCGCTCGCCGGAGGCGCGGAATTTTTCGGCGGCCTCTTGTTCGCGCTCGGCCTTTGGACGCCGCTCGCTTCGGTGTTGATCGCGGCGGTCATGTTCGTCGCACTCTTTACGGTGCACCTGAAAAACGGGTTGTTCATCGACAAGAACGGTTTCGAGTATGTTTTGGTGATCGCCGTCGTCGCTCTGGTGATCGGCTTTCTCACCGGACCCGGCGCATATGCCTTGACGCCGTGAGCGACACGCCGGAGATGTCATGCTTTCGCCGGCATTTTGTGGTATAATGGGAGACACAATCGAATCCATCCGGAAAACCGCGCGGGAGCCGAGGCAGTCGGCTGAGAGTGCAACCGACGGCGTTGCAGACCGCCTGCACCTGATCTGGGTCATGCCAGCGGAGGGAGCGGTGGCGCTTCAAGCGCATTCGTGTCCGAAGGCCAAAACCCCGCCGCTTGCTCCGGCGGGGTTTTTTTTGGCGCCCGGGAACAGGCGCGGGTCATGGATGATGCGGCTCTCCGCTTCGAGCGGGATACAAAGAAAAAGGGGGGCGAAATGGCGATGGACGGTGATGCGGCGGCGCTCTTTACGGCGATCGAAGCCCGGTCGAAGGAGCTCGTCTCCCGCGGCGCGGCGTTCGAAGCGGAAGGCGTGTTGCCAGACGATGTGTTGGTGTGGATGATCCGGCACAAGCTGTTCAAGCTGTTTGTGCCCAAATCGCTCGGCGGGGCGGAGTTGACCTTACAAGAAGCGGTTCGTGTATACGAAGCGCTGGCGGCGATCGACGGGAGCCTCGGATGGCTTTCGCAGATCGGCTCGGGCGGCGGATTTTTTGTGCCTTCTTTTGAGCCGGAGGTGGCGCGGCGTTTCTTCGAAGATCCGCGGGCGGTGATCGCCGGGACGGGGCATCCGGCCGGCCGGGCGCGACGTGTTCCGGGCGGCTACGTCGTTTCCGGCCGCTGGAAATACGCGAGCGGGGCGCAATATGCGACGCTGTTTACGGCGAATGCCGTGTTGGAGGAAGGCGCCCGGACGGGGGCCCGGCGGCGCGACATCGAGGGGGACGACACTCGGCGGGAGGCCGTCGACCTCGGTGATGCCGAACGCATTCGCGCTTTTGCTTTCCTTCCGCACGAGGTGCGCCTGATCCGCGATTGGGAAGCGCTCGGCATGCAGGCAACGTCGAGCTGGACGTTCGTCGCCGAGGAAGTATTCGTTCCCGAGGAACGTTCGTTTGTCGTCGGAGAGATGATCTGGGATCCGGGGTATTCCGTCTACCGTTTGCCGTTCGGGCTCTTTGCCGTGGCCTCGATCGCTTCCGTCTGCGTAGGGCTGGCCCGGGCCTTTTTCGCAGCGGCGCCGGATACGGCACCGGCGCGCGAGACGACGGGCGCGTCGGCGGCCGAAGCGCTCTACGCCGCGCAGCAAGAGGCGGAACGTTATCGAATGATCTTTTTTGCAGCGGTCGAGCGGCTAGAGGCGGCACATGCGGACGGTACGTTGGATGAGGCGACGGGCGAGAATCTCGGTTGGATGATGCGCCACGCGGCATATGCTTTGCGCGGACTTGTCCTCACGTCCTTACCGCTCTTGGGCATGCGGGCGATCCGTCCTTCGGAGCGGGTGAACCGCATCGTCCGCGATCTGTTGACGGCTTTCCAGCATGTCGTGATGAGGCCGGCATGAAGACGGGAAGGTTTGACCGCCGTATCGATCGCCTTCGCCGTCCTCGCTTACCGGGCGGTCCGTCGATCGCTGCGGTGCTGGCCGCCGTCTCGGTGTGGGAAGCGCTGGTCCGCGCGTGTCGCGTTCCGGAGTGGCTGCTCCCGGCGCCGTCGGCGATCGTCCGGGAGATGTGGGGGGAACGCGCGGTCATCGCGGACCACGCTCAGGCGACGATCACCGAGGCCGTGATCGGGATCCTGACGGCCGTCGGGCTGGCCGTCCCGATCGCGACGTCGATGGCCCTTTTTCCTTTGCTTCGGCAGGCGTTGTATCCGCTCTTCGTCATCTCGCAGACGGTGCCGATCATCGCCCTGGCCCCGCTCATCATGGTCTGGTTCGGCTACGGAATGCTGCCCAAGGTGCTCGTGGTGCTGCTCGTGACGTTCTTCCCGCTTTCGGTGAGCCTTGCGGAAGGGTATCGCCAGGCCGATCCGCGTATGGTCCAGCTGCTATGGACGATGGGTGCACGCACGGGGCATGTCTTTCGCTACGTGCTCTGGCCGCAGACGCTGCCGTCGTTTTTCGCGGGATTGCGCATTGCCACGACGTACAGCGTCACGGGGGCGGTGATCGGTGAGTGGCTGGGCGCGACGAAAGGGCTCGGCGTCTACCTCGTGCGCGCTTCGAAGTCGTTTCAAACGGGGCGTCTGTTTGCGGCGATCGCGGTGATCGTGATCGTGAGTCTCGTCTTTTTTGCCGTCGTCGAACTGCTTTCGCGGTGGTTTTTGCGCTGGAAATCGGTTGATGATTGAACGTGGGGGGAAGCGGGATGGTCAGCAAAAGAGCGGTCACACGATCGGGCTTATACGTTATGATCGTGTTCGCCTTGATCGGGCTTGTCGCCGGCTGTCAGCAGGCGACGAGAGACACCGAGCAGGCGCCGGAGAAGGTGACGGTGATGCTCGATTGGTACCCGAACACGAACCACACCGGCCTGTATGTCGCGCTCAAGCGCGGTTACTTCAAAGATGAGGGACTCGATGTCGAGGTCGTCCAACCGGGCGAAAGCGGGGTCGCGCAGGCGGTCGCCGCCGGGCGGGCGGACTTCGGCTACAGCTATCAAGAGGAAGTGACGTATGCGCGGGCCGAGGGCGTGCCGATCGTCTCCCTCGCCGCGCCGCTTCAGCACAACACGTCGGCGTTCGCTTCGCTGAAAGAGGCCGGCATCCGGACGGTCAAGGATTTTGAAGGCAAGCGCTACGGGGGCTGGGGGAGCCCGACGGAAGAGGCGGTGTTAAAGGCGCTCATGGCGAGATACGGGGCGGATTATTCGAAGCTTCACATGGTCACCCTCGGACAGGCGGACTTTTTCGCGACGATCGGCCGCGAGGTGGACTTCGAATGGATTTTTTACGGTTGGGACGGGATTGAGGCCAAGCGGCGCGGGATGGACTTAAACTTGATCTTCTTGAAGGACCTTGACCCGGTATTCGACTATTACACGCCGCTCGTGGTGACGAGCGAAGCGGCAATCGCCGACCATCCGGAACGGGTCAAGAAATTCATGCGCGCCCTGGTCAAAGGGTATGTCGAGGCGCTGGCGGAACCCGAAGCTTCGGCGGAGATTTTGCTTGCGTACGCGCCGGAACTGAATGCCGACCTGGTCAAGCGCTCGCAGGCGTACCTGGCCGATGTGGATCGACAGGACCGGGCGGAAGGGCGGCCCTACTGGGGTTATCAGGACCGCGCGGTGTGGGCGCGTTTTGCCGCCTGGATGCATGAGGCCGGACTGATCGACCGGCCGATCGACGTCGACCGGGCGTTTACGAACGATTTTTTGCCGCAGGCGGAGGCGAAGTGATGGGCGCTTTTCTCGACGTGCGCGCGGTGGCGAAAACGTTTGTCGAGCATGGCGGCCGAGGCCGGAGGATCGCCGGTGGTCCGGAGGCGGTTCCGGTGCTCCGGCGGATCTCGCTTTCCGTCCAGGAAGGCCAGTTCGTCGCCCTCGTCGGGCCGAGCGGCGCCGGGAAGAGCACGCTGCTCAACATCATCGCCGGTCTTCTTCCCCCGGACGATGGGGAAGTCCGTCTTCAAGGGGAGCGCATCGACGGTCGGCCGGGCCGCGTCGCCTACATGATGCAGGACGATCTTCTCTTTCCGTGGCAGGCGGTGCGCGAACATGTGGCGCTGCCGCTCCTTGTCCGCGGCGTGCCGCGGGGAGAAGCGCTCCGCCGGGCGGAGGCGATTCTACACGATTTCGGGCTTTTGGGCTTTGCCGACCGCTATCCGGCGGCGCTCTCCGGCGGGATGCGGCAGCGGGCGGCCCTTGCGCGGGCTTACTTGCAAGGGAGCCCGCTCCTTTTGCTCGATGAGCCGTTCGGCCGCCTCGATGCGATCACCCGATCCGCGCTCCAGGAGTGGCTGGAGGGCGTCTGGTCGCGCGAGCGCCGGACGATCCTGATGGTCACGCACGACGTGGAAGAGGCGCTTTACCTCGCCGACCGCGTCGTCGTCTTGTCGCCGCGCCCGGCGGAAGTCGCCGGCGTGGTCGATGTGCCGTTTGCAAGGCCGCGTCGGAGGGGGCTTCGCGCCGATCCGGCCTTCGTTCAACTCAGAGCCAAGCTGACGGAACAGCTTGTCGGCGCCGTATGACGTCAAAACGTTTTTCGCTCGTAAAGCCGAAGCGAAAGCGTAGCCGAAATCCGGACGATAAAGGCGGTCGGCACGGCGATGAGCGCCGAAAACCCGAGCGGCGTGCCGAGCACGCTTCCAAGCATCTTCATCAGCGGGGCGAGGGCATCGACGAGGCCCCACCAGCGATGCCGTTCGCCCCAATGGTAAACGAACGGTCCGAGGGTAATGAAGGCGATCAGGGCGATCACCAGGCCGTACTGGACGAAGCGCTGTCCCAGCCAGTAGTACAGCGGGAAGTAGAGGGCGGCGATCCAGACGAAAGCGAAGATCGCGCCGGCGGCGTTAACGTCCCAAAGAGGCCCTGTGAACCGAGAGAACCCCCACTGGATGAGATCGGCCGCGATGATCAAGGAGGTGCCGTGCAAAATGGAGGCGATGTACTTCCCGTACACGATCGTCTTGCGCGTCGTGGGGAGACTGTTTAAGAACAGATGCCCGGTGTTCTTGTCGTCGACGTAGGTGGAGGACATCAGGAGCGTCAGGGCCAGAATGACCGCGGCCGGCAGGAGAGACTGCCGCGAAGACAGAAACAAAATCGCGAACAGACCGGTCACGGAGACGAGCCACGAGGTGCGCAAAACCAGCCACTCTTTGTACAGCAGGGGGAGCAATGCGGACTTCCTCCTTCGTCAAGCTTTCGGATCGGCGGCGGGGGCCGCTTTGACCATGTAAAACAAAATGTCTTCCAGCGTCGGCTGATCATAGAGGACGCGGTCTTGAAAGACGGCGTAGGCCTGGCGGGGATCGTCCGTCAAGCCGGAAAAGTTGTAAGGCGTTTTGTGCAAGCCGAGAAAAAGACTCCGCCCTTCAGGGGTCAGTGCGTCGGCGGGCCCTTTGACCAGCCGGTAGCGGTCTTGGATATCTGCTTGCGTCAGGCTGAATACGACGCGTCCGCCGAAGATCAGCGTCACATAGTCGGCGATGCGCTCCAAGTCGGAGGTGATGTGGGTGGAAAAGAAGACGGTGCGCGTACCGTCTTGAATGAGTTCCTGCATCACGTCCAGAAGTTCGCGGCGAGCCACGGGGTCGAGTCCGGACGTCGGTTCATCCATGATGATCAGTTCGGCGCGATGGGATAGGGCGAGCGCGATGGCGAGCTTCATCTTCATGCCCTTGGACAGATGTTTGATTTTTTTCTTGAGCGGGAGTTCAAAGCGCCTGAGGTAGTCTTGAAACGTGTGCTCTTCCCACTGCGCGTAAAACTTGCGGATCAGGCGCGCCGTCTGGTCGACGGTGAGTTCTTCGTAATAGAAGGGGTGTTCGGCAAAGACAAAGCCGATCCGTTGCCGGATCGCGCGACCGTCTGTCTTGGCGGGGGTCGAGGCCGAAGACGCGGATGTGTCCGGTCTCCGGGCGCATCAGGTCGAGGATGAGCTTGATCGTGCTCGTCTTGCCGGAGCCGTTGGGGCCGATCAGGCCGTGGATCCATCCCCGCCGGATGGTGAAGGTGAGCGGTCCCAAGCGAAAGTCTTTCCATGTTTTGTGGACGTTTTCCAGGACGACGAGGTCTTCCATCGATCGCTTGAACTCCTTTCCGGCGTGAGATCATGAGGATCGCGAGACCCGCGGGAGACTGCTCGGGGATCAGCCTGACGAACGATTGTTCGCTTTACAAAGCGTCATCACGTCATGCGTCGTCCACCTCACCGTACAGGCGAACGAGGATCACCTGGAGATCCGCCAGGGTCAGGCCGATCACCTTGCTTTCGGCCACGATGTCGGCCAACTTGGCGGCAATCCGTTCCACCTCGAGCGCCTTGAGCTGTACGCGGTCTTGTGGGGCGACAAACGAACCTTTGCCGACCACGCTGACGATCAAGCCGGATCGTTCGAGTTCGTCGTACGCCCGCTTGGTGGTGATCACGCTCACGCCCAAATCCTTGGCCAGCTGGCGGATGGAGGGGAGCGGCGTGCCTTCGGGCAACTCCCCCCTTAAAATGCTTTCCTTCATTTGACGAAAGATTTGTTCGTAGATCGGCTCTTTACCGGATATCGATATGATGATGTTCACATTCGATCTTCGTCACCCCCGGCGATTGAACTTGGTGTTAATATACAACATATACACTCCGATGTCAACGGCTTTCTCTTGTCCCGTTTTCTCCTGTTCAACAGAGCGCCGAGTGTAGTATACTTTTGTTATCTCTAAAGATGGAGCGGATCGGAACGGATGAAAATCTGGATCGGCCTCTTCTTCAGCCTCATCGTTGTTTATCTCGCATATATCGCCCTTTCTTGGATCGCGGTTCGCCTGGCCGGTGTCGGCGTGATGAAACGTGCGCAGCCGGATCGGAAAAGCGGCTGGGTCGTGCACCTCACGTTCGATGACGGCCCGCACCCGGAATATACGCCGAAGCTGCTCGCTCTCCTGAAGCGTTACGGCGCCCGGGCGACGTTTTTCGTCGTCGGCGAGGCTGCGCGGGCGCATCCGGATCTGATTCGCCAGATCGCCGCCCACGGACATGAAATCGGTTTACATAATGTCCGCCACGTACCGAACTGGATCCATCCGCCGTGGCGGACAGGTCGGGAACTGAGGCGGCTTGCCGATGACATCGAACAACTCGCCGGCCGAAGGCCGACCTTGTATCGACCGCCGTGGGGAATTCTCGGGCTTTTGGATCTCATTTTCGTACGCGGTTTTCGCGTCGTCCTCTGGTCGATCATGCCGCGCGATTGGGAACGGCGAAGCGATCCGCGCACGATGAAATGGCGCATTCTTCACCGCCTGGCGCCCGGCGAGATCATCCTGCTCCACGACAGCGGCGAGACGTTCGGCGCCGATCCGAAGGCGCCGGGCCGGATGCTCGTGATGCTCGAGGATTTGTTTGAGACGCTTCAAGAAATCGGTCTTACGGTGCGCTTTGAACCGGTCGGCGAATGGCTCGTCCCGGGATCAAAAGCGCGGGCGAACGAGCGTACTCAGGACGCATCGAACGCACGAGCGAAATCGAAAATGCCGCTTCGGGTGCGGCTCTATTTCGCGTATGAAGACGTCCATCGGCGCGTCTTTCGATATCGGCCGCTTATGGGGCGGCACGGCTTTTTGTTTTATGAAAAAAAGCGTTACCCCGGTCCGGATGTTGAAGTGGACGGTACCTTCGTGCGACATGGAGAAGTCGGGCTGAATTTGCATTTTAACAACCGGCTGTTATTCCGAGCGCTGACCAGCGGTGCCGGCGACTTAAAGCGCATCATCGCTTTAAAGCGCGAAGCGGAAGTGGCGCTTCGGCTCCTCGCCCGGTTCGTGGATGAACGGATGCCGGAGGTGCGAGGCGTTTTCGGCTATTCGGCCCTTCACCGCGGCATAAAGCCCTTCGGTTTTGCGGTGAAGCCCATGCGGCCGACGCCGTATCTCAGCCTGTCGAGCGCGTACATGCGCACGCTGCTTGCGTTGCTTCATCCGGAAGGTGCGGGACGGCTTAAGACGGAAGGTGATCTTGAGCCGCACTGGGTGGTGATGCCGCGGGCGGTGCTGCTTTCCCGGTACGGCCGTAAGGCGGATCGGCGGAACGACGAAAGGCATGAAGGCCGCGCGGATGATCGGTTACATCGGTTGGTGCGGCAAAACGGTGGCGATCGGGAGGTTATGCGATGAGCAAAGCATTTCTCAAAGACGAGCTGCCGAACGATCCGTTCATCGTGCCGCCCCTCGCCGACCTTCCGCCGGGCGTGCCGAACCGGGTGACGCCGCGGGGGCTTAAGCTCCTTGAGGAAAAACGCGCCGCGCTCGAAGCGGAGATCGAGCGACGGCGCGCCGCGCAAGCAGAACGCGATGCGGCGGTGCCGGATCAAAGAAACCAAAACGCGCAGAGGCGCTTCCCTCTGCGCGTCTGGCCCCGGCGCCGGCATGGGGCCGCTTTGGCCGTCATTTTTTCCGACTTTACGGCCGACTTTGCGATTTCCCGACTTCGACCGGTTCCAGGCGGATCATTTCCTCCGTCCGAAACGGGCGCGAACGGATGATGAAACGCACGCCCAGCGGAATCTCGAGCGAAAAGGAGGCGCCTCTGCCTTCGACCACATCGACGATCAGCTGGGTGTGTTTCCAGGCTTCGAACTGGGCGCCCGAAATGTAGAAGGGGCAACCGTGAATTTCTCCCAATTTCACGTCTCGGCTGCCGATGCGAAACGTCCCCTGCTTGTAACACATCGGGGCCGATCCGTCGCAACAGCCGCCGCTTTGCACGAACATCAAGTGCCCGTGCCGGCTTCGCAGCGCATCGATCACCCGCCTGGCGGCTTCCGTGACCAGCACCCTTTTGATCGGCTCCATGGACGCACCTCCCGGTCGATGGGCTCTGCGCTTTTTTGTTTCGCATCAGGCGGAAACGTCAGAAGAGCCCGAGCGGTTCCTTGCTGTAGGAGATGAGCATGTTTTTCGTCTGCCGGTAGTGTTCCAGCATCATCTTATGCGTCTCGCGGCCGATCCCGGATTGCTTGTATCCTCCGAAGGCGGCGTGCGCCGGGTAAAGGTGATAGCAGTTCACCCACACCCGACCGGCTTCGATTTTTCGGGCGATCTGGTAAGCCTGGTGCATGTCCCGCGTCCACAGGCCCGCGCCCAGCCCGTACATCGTATCGTTGGCGATCTCGATGAGCTCCCGTTCGTCTTTAAACGTCGTGACGGAGACGACCGGGCCGAAGATTTCTTCCTGGAAAACGCGCATCTTGTTGTGTCCTTCAAGAACCGTCGGTTCGATGTAATATCCGTCGGGGTAGTGGGGGTTGGCGAAGGGCCGACCGCCGGTCAGCACTTTGGCGCCTTCCTGTTTGCCGATATCGATGTAGCTCAAGATCTTTTCATACTGGTCTTTCGACGCTTGTGCGCCCATGATCGTTTCCGGATGGAGCGGGTCGCCCATTCGGATCTGTCGGACGCGCTTTAAGGCGCGATCCATAAACTCCTCATAAATCGATTCTTGAATGAGCGCACGCGAAGGACAGGTGCAGACTTCCCCCTGGTTCAGGGCAAACAGTACAAAGCCCTCCAGCGCTTTATCCAAAAAGGCATCGTCTTCGCGCATCACGCTTTCGGTGAAAATGTTGGGGGACTTGCCGCCCAGTTCCAACGTGACGGGCGTGATGTGTTCGGAGGCGAATTGCATGATCAGGCGGCCGGTCGTCGTCTCCCCGGTAAAGGCGATTTTGCTCACCCTCGGTGAAGTGGCCAGCGCCTGACCGGCTTCCGGCCCGAAGCCGTTGACGATGTTGAGGACGCCGGGCGGCAGGAGGTCGCCGACCAGTTCGGCCCATACCATAATCGACGCCGGCGTCTGTTCCGCCGGTTTTAAGACGACGCAGTTGCCGGCCGCCAGCGCGGGGGCGATTTTCCAGGCCGCCATCAAAAGGGGAAAGTTCCACGGGATGATCTGCCCCACCACGCCGATCGGCTCTTTGATGTGCATCGAGACGGTATGCGCGTCGAGTTCCGAGACGGTCCCTTCTTCGCCGCGGATCACACCGGCAAAATAGCGAAAATGGTCGATGGCCAAAGGGAGATCGGCGGTGAGGGATTCCCGGATCGGCTTGCCGTTGTCCCACGTTTCCGCCAGGGCCAGCTTTTCCAGATTTGCTTCCATGCGGTCGGCGATTTTCAGCAAGATTCGGCTGCGCTCCGCGACGGACGAGTTGCCCCATGTCTCCTTCGCTTGATGGGCTTTGTCCAGCGCCAGATCGATGTCTTCTTGCTGTGAACGGGCCGCTTTGGTGAACACTTTTCCGTCGACCGGCGAAGGATTGTCGAAATATGCTCCGCCGAGCGGCGGCACCCATGCTCCGCCGATGAAGTTGTCGTACTTTTCCCGGAAGTGGAGCAGGCTGCCCGGCGTGTTCGGTGCGCGATAGGCGGCAATGACCTGAGACATCGCGGATTGACCTCCTTTGATCGTCGATGGATTGGGGTCGTTCGGCCGAACGCGGGGAAATGTTCGGCCTTCACCCGTTTACTAAGCAAAAACCGTGCCAAACGGCCAGGTCGTGGATCGGCCGGGAAAGCGGGCGTTTTAAAAGGGAGCGGTGTTTCAGCGTGTTCCGGCGTGGAACACATATGGAACAATCCGACTTTTTGATTTTCCGACCATCATTGTTATAATGAGAATAAAATGCCGCCTGTCGTTCGAGAGAGGAGGTTCGTAGCAGTTACGAATAACCAGCCTGTTATTGACTGAAATTCACTGTTCTGATACTATAAGGG